>JAVKDO010000133.1:0-87314 GCA_040222235.1 Cyclobacteriaceae bacterium | reverse complement strand
GCGGTTAGAAGTCATTCCCGAAGGGAATCTATGATCCAACCTTGTGCTTCCTGCAACAGAGACTCCCTTCGGGAGTGACTTCAGGTGCTTATAAGGTGCTCAGCACGAAATTTGGGACATTTATTAAATGCCTACTTCAATCATTTTATCTTAGTTTGTATTTCACACCACTAAGATAATAAAATTATTAAGTTAGCACCATTACTCATCGAGGGGGTAGGGGGAGGAGTTCCACCCATCCTCTTTTCTGCATATTCACTTGTTATCATGCACCCTTTTGGTAAATTCATCGGACGTTAACCTATGAAGAAGACCATATCACTCCTCTGGGCCTGCTTGCTGATCAGTTTGGTGACATTCGCCCAAATGCCAAGAGACAAGATCATCTCTAGTGCCCAAAAGGCATTACCCGGCTCAACCCAACAGCTAAACGCTTTTCTCAGCATCCCCAACAATGGCAGGGTAGAATCCGATCGACAGCAAAACGTCGAATGGTGCTTAGCAGAATTCGCAAAATTGGGGTACCAAACAGAAGTGCTGCTGTCGGATGGTATACCGCATGTGCTGGCCCAAAAGAGCTATGGCAAGTCACTCAAGACGGTACTTTTCTACATGCAGATTGATGGACAGCCCGTGGACTCCTCGGAATGGTTCCAGCCTAGCCCTTACATTCCGGTAGTGAAAGAGCAGCAAGGAGGTGAATGGCAAATTATTAGTCCTGATCTCAAAAGTGCAATCAATCCTGATTGGCGGATCTATGCTCGATCGTCTTCAGACTCGAAGGGACCATCCATGGCGTTGATTACGGCGCTGCAAATACTGCAAGAGCAAAAGAAGAAACCCGCCTACAATATCAAGGTGATCATGGACTTTCAAGAGGAGATGGGGTCGCCGACCCTTCCGAAACTAGTAGAGGCTAAACGGGAAGCATTTGCTGCTGATATGATGCTCATCATGGATGGAACGCGACATCTATCTAATCTGCCAACATTGACTTTTGGTGCTCGTGGAATAGCGACTATTTCGCTTAAAGTGTTTGGAGCGCGGAATAATCTGCACAGTGGTCAGTACGGTAATTTCGCGCCTAACCCGGTATTCGGTCTTTCCAGATTGCTGGCTGGTATGAAGGATGAGCAGGGTAGGGTCTTGATCCCAGGATATTATGACGGTGTAGTACTAAGTGATTCTGATAAGAGAGCCATCGCGGCTATGCCCGAAGACATGGATGAGATCATGAAGACCTTGGGCATTGCAGAAGCAGAGCAGGTAGGAGAAAACTATGGGGAAGCACTCCAGTACCCGTCCCTCAACGTACGAGGCTTGCGAGCGGCATGGGTTGGTGATGAAGTGCGTACGTTGGTGCCTGCGGAGGCCATAGCCGAGATCGATATGAGACTCGTAACCGAAACACCTGCGGAGCGACAGATCAGCTTGGTGCGCAAGTATATCGAGGATCAGGGCTATCATATTATCGAAGCTGATCCAACCGAACAAGAGCGGATGACTTATCCAAAACTGATTAGCTTCAAATATCGCATCGGTTCTCGTCCGTTTCGTACTGATCTGAATTCTGATATCGGTAGGTGGCTAGGTAATGCGATGGAGCACATCTATGATGATCAATATGTGAAGATGCGAACCACGGGCGGCTCACAGCCGATTGCGCAGTTTATTACCACACTCGATATACCTGCGGTTTCCATCCGGATACCCAACCCTGACAACAGTATCCATGCACCTAACGAGAATATCCGCGTCGGCAACTACCAGGAAGGCATCCAGATGTGCTTGAGCATCCTCACCCAACCTTTCAAATGATATGAGCACGGAAATCATTGCAGCCGTCATTGTCACGTTTACAGTGGCCTGTGTCTATTATCTAGCCAGAGTCGAGACCAGATGGGTGCAGACAGTCCTCAACTGGTTCCCAGCCATTCTCTTCGCTTACGCGATTCCGGCCATCTTTACGCACGCTTTTAGCCTGGATTTATCTAATGTCTTCCTGCACACCCTCAGCCGTGATTGGATTATTCCGATCACGATCCTAACGGTAATGAGTGCCCTCCCTTTTGCTCAACTCAAGATCGTGGGTATCAAACCGATCATAGTATTTGTAGGCGGATCGTTTGTGATTGCCATGCTGCCGGTTATTCTGGTAGGCATCTTTGGACTTTTGGATCCTGCCAGCAAGGAAATGTTCATTGGACAGGAGTACTGGAAAGGACTAGTCCCTATCGTCGGTGGATGGATTGGGGGCAGTACTAGCCAGTTGGTACTCAAGGAGCTGGCAGGTACTGATGAGGCTCTTTTTCTATCGATACTCGTGCTTGACAATACCTTGGTCAATATCTGGACGATACTAATGTTTCAGTTTATCAAGCGCAGTGATAGCATTAATGGATTTTTCAAAATTACCAATCAAATCAAGCTCATCGACAAGGTGGATGATGGTGTAGATGCCGTAATGAAATCATGGCAGCTGGTGGCCATTGTAGTGGGTATTGCAGCTGCCATTAGCCTGAGCATCGACAGCTTCCTCTGGCGTGTGGTCATCCTATCGGTGATTGGCCTGCTACTTGGCAATCTGGTGAAGACCTGGGATACCAAGTTGGTACTGAAGATCGGAGGGATTCTGATCATTGTCATCATGGCGATCCTTGGCTTGAAGCTCGATTTTACTAAGATGTCGCTACCGCTAATTCTGGTGCTGCTGGTAGTGATCTGGCTCGTACTGCATTTTGTAGCTATGATATTGATTGCGGTGGCGCTCCGTGTCAATATCGCGTGGGTCCCCATAGGCAGTATGGCTAATCTGGGGGGTATCTCTACCGCACCGGCCGTCACGGCTGCCTACCGGAAAGAACTCATGCCGCATGCGATACTGCTGGCCATTCTCAGTATGGTGAGTGGTACTGCCTGGGGCATGCTCACCATCTACCTTTTTGAGCATTTTCTGGTTTGAGTGGATCATTATGGTGAAGCCCATCTGGCAATTGTGTAAGCGGCGATATCGACATTGTTAAACTTTATACTTTTACCAAAACCGTAGTACCGTTATGGATCAACTGTCGACGCTCATTCTTGCCATCTCTCTTATCATTATTATGTTTGGGATGGGGCTATCGCTTACCCTGGAAGATTTCAGGCGAGTAATCTACTATCCCAGGGCCATTGTCATTGGGTTGGTCAATCAACTGATTCTCTTGCCTTGTATTGGATTTGTCTTGATTACGGTCATCGATGTGCCTCCGGCTATTGCCATTGGAACGATCCTACTGGCGTCATGCCCGGGTGGTCCCACTTCCAATCTTATCACCCACCTGGCCAAAGGTGATACTGCTTTATCAGTCAGTCTGACAGCTATAGGCAGCTTTGCTTCACTTCTGACCATCCCTTTTATTGTTAACCTGGGTTTGCAGACCGTACTTGGTGAAACGACTGAGGTACAACTCAACGTAGTGCAGACGATCGCACAGGTATTCGTGATCGTATTGATTCCTGTGATCATTGGGATGATAGTCAAAGCTCAAAAGGGTGCTTTTGCCTTGCGAATGGAAAAGCCTGTGCGTACGGCCTCTGCAATTGTCTTTACCCTTGTACTGGTTGGTGTTGTATTAAGTCAGTGGGAGCTTCTGGCTGATGCAGTAAAACAGGCGGGGACGATTACGCTGCTGCTCAACGTGGGTACCATGTCCCTCGGCCTAGGAACTGCATTCTTGTTCAAGCTACCACTAAAACAGGGTGTTTCGATTTCCATCGAGAGTGGTATCCAAAACGGTACTTTGGCCATTTCGATTGCCACCGTTTTGTTAGCCAATCCGGCCTATGCAATTGCTCCGGCGATTTACAGTTTGATCATGTTTCTCACAGGCGGTGTAATGATTTTTTGGTCGAATAAGCGGATTCGCGTCAATAGATATATCGACTAATGAACTACGAAGCGCAAATACAAAAGGCTTTAAGCCACTTGTCAGAAGACTTGGTTGCCGAGATAATCAAGGAAGGTACGGTTCAGGAAATACCTTTCGATACGGAAATCCTTAGAGAAGGGCAATATGTCAATGTGATTCCAGTGGTGTTGCAAGGACTTGTGAAAGTGTATACAAGGCACGAGAGCAGAGAACTTCTTCTATACTATATCGAGCCCAACCAGAGTTGCGTCATGTCATTTTCGGTGGCATTAAAAAATGCACCAAGTCGTGTATTGGCAAAAACTGAAGAGACCTCTGTAATTCTCTTGCTTCCTTCTGATAAGGTAGCCCAATGGACGCAACAATACGCTGACCTCAACAATCTCTTTTTTGATCAATACAACCAGCGATACATCGAATTGCTAGATACGATTCATCACTTACTATTTGATAAGATGGACGTGCGTTTGATGTCCTATCTGAACAATAAGATCGGGAAGACTAATGAACAGTTTATCCGCATGTCCCATCGTGAGATAGCAAACGAATTGGGTACAGCGCGAGAAGTGGTCAGCCGGATTATGAAGAAGCTGGAGTTTGAGGGCAAGCTAGAGCAACTCCCCCAAGGTATCAGGTTGATTGAGGTGTGACTTTAGTCACCGTTTGCCATTAATGCAGTAAGTAGCTTTGACTTGAACATGAGTAAAGCCCTGAAGTTGATTATAGTATGCCTTCTGTGTATCTCGATCATAGCAGGGGCAGTGCTCATCATAGAATCATTCTCAAACTAAAACTGATTATCATGAAAAAGAATATGGGAGGTGCAGATCGCATCATTAGATTGGTTGTCGCTGCTGTAATTGGTGTTTTGTATTTCACTAATACTGTTGGTGGAACAATAGGCCTGGTACTGTTGGTGTTAGCGGTAGTATTTGCTTTGACAAGCTTCGTGAGCTTTTGTCCATTGTATGCGCCCTTTGGATTATCGACTTGCTCTCGTAAGGCTTAATTGAGTGCCCCGAATGCGAAATGTTATCGGGGCACTCAAATAATTATCCACTTAATTTTCCAAAGATCACTCAAACCTATGCTGATAGGTCAGCTGTAATGTTGGATGCCTTTCATAAAGCAGCGCGTTAAGTCTGATCATCTGGTGTAAATAGGCGATCTGGACGTTGCTATGCGTGCCGAGTTTTCTACCCAGTCCGAGATATAGCCAGTTCCTGTCAAAATGGGCATTTTGAAAATCATCATCCGCTTTGACCCATAGCTCATCAAAAATATGCAGGAAGTATTTTTCCCCAATAGGGTGTTTTAGCGTAAAGCGATAACGAAACCTATTCGTAAACTCATAGCCGTCCACCTCAAATTGTCCTGAATCATCCGGTCTGAATACTCCTTGAAAACGATGCTCCAATCTATAGCGATGAGAAAGGGTGAACTTACCCGAGCCATGTTGTAAGGTCACCTGCTCCCAGACATTGTGCTCGGGCCTGGTGATTTTAAAAGCCTCCTGGCGATAGGGATAAGACCGTATATAGGTATATCCAGCACTGAAAGTGACATTTTCATTGGCGTGGTAATCGACGTAGGGACGAACAAGCAATTGCTCTTTATCCTTAAGAAAATTGACATTTCTCCAATGCAGTTCATTGCCAAGCGTCCAGCGCTCATTGACCTTATAATCAGTGAGAAGAAGGAACCATGCGTCGGTATAGTCTTCAGTGACCTGAGCCTTCAAAGCGGGTGTGACCATCAACAAGATGGCCAGACACCAGATATTCATGTTTTTCATATGACTTGCTACTCTACAAAATCCAAGTCATATGCTTCAGGGTGGGAAATTGAGACCTCTTCTCCTGGCTCGAAACTCGAATGATGGCTCACGATACGGCCATCTTTGATGACGAACGAAAAGCGTAGATCATTGGTTTTCTCAAACCCCTGAGATTTCCACTTTATCTTATACTGGCCGCTATCTATTTTTACACCATCGACTTTTTGAGAGGAGACTTGATAGGGAACCACGCGCAGGTCATTTTTCTCGAATAAGTCACGGAATAGATCTTTGACCTGATCATTATTTGTTCGGATACGAGTAGAGAAGGCAGGGATCATAATGACTTCATTAGCATAGAGCTTCATGAGGTTATCAATGTCGTGACTGTTGACTGCTGTCATCCATTTATCAAGGATAGGTACGGTGGGCTCATCGATCTTATCCGCTCTCTCCATGACTGCTGTATCGGCTTCTGCCTTGAACGAGTCCATAAATAATGTCCAGACTTCCTGAGTGGATTTACCTGTCCTGAGCATAAAGACGTATTGTATGGCAGCATGTACCGCAAGTAGTAGCAACAAACCTTCGAATATGCCCAACTCGAACACGAGCAATCCACAGATGGCTGCCATGATCAAAGCATATCGGCCTTCTGATCTCACATGAGCTATGTTGGCGATCATTTTCCAACCAGAGTAGACCATAATGATGCCTAGAGCGTATTCCGGTAGGTGCTCGAGTATCATAGGGAACAGCACTACTAGCAAAAGTACTAAGGCGGTAAAAAGATTGGAGAGTTTGGTAACAGCACCAGCAACAGTATTGGTGGTGCTCTTTGCCAAGCCGTCCAGGTTAGTCATGCCACCAAAGAAGGTGGCACCCATATTCGCAATCCATATGGCCAAAAGACTGTTATTGGAATCAGCTTTGCGCTGCATCGGATCCATTTTCTCAATAGCTACATTGCTCATCACCTGCTCAATGACATCTATGGTACCCAGCATCATTGCAAATCCGATCATTTCCGCCAGAAGAAACATTGTCTGCTGCTGATTGAGTCCAGCAAAATCGGGTATGGGCAGGATAAGCTGAAAGGGTACCGAGTCTATTGCTATTCGCGGTAGAGGCATAAAAAAACTCAAGCCAAAGCTTGTTGCCATAATAACGAAATAAGGCATGGCGGGCATTTTCTTCTTATAGTACTTGTATAGGAGCACAAAAAGCGTGAAGGAGACGATACTGAGGAGGATTACCATTTCTCGCTCAAAGTTGAGCCAAGTGTCCGTCTCATGCTCTATGTCGTAGAGAAAGGGCAAAAACTTTAATGCGATCTTCAGACCAACACCAGCGAGGAGACCTTCGACGAGATAGTGGGGGACGAGTCTCAGAATATAGCGCTCTAGTCGATATTTCCACACAATGGCCTGGAATATGGAGGTGAGCATGATCACGAATGGCATGTTGTCTATACCAAAAGTGCTCACACCTAGTGCTAGTGCAGGGGCTAGTCCCGCGGCTACTCCGGGCATACCTGTGTAGTTGCCAGGGCGGAAGAGATAAGTGATAAAGCTAACTACACCAGCAAAGATAACAGTATACAGACCTGTCATAATCGGGTAGTCGGACATAAGGCAGATGCCTACAGTCAATGGGACGGCCATTACACCAGCAACTGTGCCGGCCAGTGCGTCGCGTTTGATATATTTCAGAGATTCTTTTAAACGTACGTTCATTGTAGTTGATTAATCGATAAACAATTGGTTAGATGCGCGGGCTCATGAGTGAGCTGACGCAGGTTTCCACCTACCGGAATGGCAATGGATGGGTAAAAACTACGATCGATTAACCGAGATGGATCTTCAGGCTACAGTGAAGGATAAATAAGGGTGCACGACTATCAGTCGTGTGGAGATAAGCAGAGGATTGATTTAGTGCTGAATAATGAAGGAGCACACTCTTGAAAAGAAACGGGTCAGAAGGTATAAAATCCAGACCTCCTGCTGAGAGTAGCCTATACCACTCACGTGCTACTTCCGAACCCTCCTTGAGTTCTTCTTTTTCAATCTCTCTGCCCTCGATGATCTCATCTAGCTCAAATACCCAGGCCCTGGTATCGGCCAGGGTCATAGCACTGATCAAGAGCAAAGCTAATAAAGTGGAAATTGAACTTTTACGGAGCATAAAGCAAAACTGCGCAAGCCTCAAACCAAAAAATAGGACATTAGGATTGTGAAAATGTGATATATGTTACATTTTACTGAAGCATAGATTATTCCATTGAAAGTTAGCATACAGAAATTCGATTTTCAGAGTGACAAAATCCTGTCCTCATTAGCACCAGAAGAGCAACAAGCTTTTTTAGATGCTGCCGAGACACTCACGTTTAAGAAGGGTAAGCTTATCTTCTATGAAGGAGGTATCCCTACGGGTGTTTTCTTGATCAAAGAAGGAAAAGCCAAAATCTATAAAACAGGTCTCGATGGCAAGGATCAGATATTCTACATTTATAAGGCCGGGGATTTGATGGGATATCATGCACTACTGTGCAATGAGCATTATGAAGACTCATGTGAAGCCCTAGAGACTTGCGATATCCTTTTTGTGAGTAAGCCGGATTTTGACAATCTGCTGCTCAAGATTTCAAAACTGCAGTTATTGCTCATTCAAAATATGAGCCATGAGTTTGGTGTGATGGTGAACACCATTACGGTGATGGCGCATAAGCCGTTAAGAGAGCGCCTTGCACTATATCTACTCGTACTACAGGAGCGCTATCGTTCGGAGCAAACTGAGATCATCTTGCCTAGAGAGGATTTGGCTAATATCGTCGGTACTGCGAGAGAGAGCCTTGGACGACTCCTAAAGGAATTCAAAGAAGATGGGCTTATAGAAGTGGACGGTCGCGCAATTACCATTAAGCAACCTGCTAAGCTCCAGAAGGTAGCCAGTTCGGAGTACAGCTGATCCTGAAAATAAAACCCTTTTGGAGTTAATGAGGTTAATCAGTTTATTGCAATATGCATTTGGGTGCATATTGCTTTTGAGTCGAGATGAAAGACATTAGGATCGGATTTAGAATGAAGGTATTTGTAGGAGATGAGGCCTACTTAGGCAAAGGTCCGATCGAACTATTGAAAGCGATCGATCAGAAGGGGTCTATTGCAAAGGCAGCAGAGACCACAAAGCTAAGCTACAGAAAAGCATGGCAGCTGGTAGAGAATATGAATCGCATTGCAACTCAACCACTGGTCGAGAAAAAGCTAGGTGGTAATCGGGGAGGTGGAGCCTCAGTTACGCTTGCAGGGAAGACCATATTAAGGCAGTATCAATCGCTTGAAGAGGAAGTCGATGAGTTCATTCAGAACAAGTTTAAAGGGACTGATTTCGTATGAGGGTTGAATACAGCGTCTATTTATTAATGGTCGGTATGATCATACTATCAATATTGAGCTGCAGCACACGCGAGCCCCGAACGATGACCATTGCTGCGGCGGCTAATGTGCAATATGCAATCGATAGTCTGGTGAGCGTATTTGAGCTAGACACAGGTACGGATTGTGAGGTAGTCATAAGCAGTTCTGGTAAGTTGACGGCTCAGATCAGCAAAGGTGCTCCTTATGATATTTTCCTGTCTGCTGATATGAGATATCCCAAAACGCTCTTCGATAATGGCCTTCTCAAAAATGAGCCAATTATATACGCCCAAGGTAGCCTTGTGCTCTGGGGTCCGACCAATATTGATAGCGACGATCTTTGGAAATTACTCAGATCTGATGAGATGAAGTACATCGCGATAGCTAACCCCAAAACGGCTCCCTATGGCATAGCTGCTATGGAAGCTCTATCGTCTATGAAACTGATGGATGTAGTGGCGGATAAGCTGATCTATGGTGAGAGTATTGCCCAGACCAACCATTTCATTACTTCTGGTGCAGCTGGCTTAGGTTTTACGGCCAAATCAGTCGTAATGACTCGTCTAATGAAGGATAAGGGATATTGGTTGGAAGTTGATCCAAATCATTACGTTCCGATTGATCAAGGCATGGCCATTATCAATCATGAAGGTTATGAACTGCCTGCTGCGCAGATATTTTATGACTTTATGCTATCACCAAAAGCGCAATCGATACTTAAATACTTCGGCTATCAGTCACCAAGTTAAATGCAGGTGATCTTACTAGCGATCGATATGGGACCACTGTGGTTGACTTTCAAGTTAGCGAGCATTACCACTGCGCTTCTGCTTGTTCTTGGCATTCCCTTGGCCTACTGGTTAGCCTACTCGGGCTCTAAGCTGAGGTTCGTTGTAGAGACATTGGTGAGTATGCCACTAGTACTGCCACCGACGGTCATCGGATTTTATCTATTGCTCGCATTCAGTCCCGGTAGTGGATTGGGTCTGTGGATGAACCAGTGGTTGGGTATTAGACTTGTTTTCTCATTCGAGGGGTTAGTAGTTGGCTCCATCATTTATAGCTTACCCTTTATGGTGCAGCCTGTTCGTGCGGGTCTGGTCAACCTACCGGAAAATTTAATGGAAGCCTCCGATCTTCTTGGGAAGTCCCGATTCACCACGTTGCGGTACGTTCTTCTACCCAATATCAAGTCTTCTCTACTCACAGCGACGGTCTTAACTTTTGCACATACCGTGGGTGAATTTGGTGTGGTGTTGATGATTGGCGGTAGCATACCCGAGGTGACTAAGGTAGCATCCATAGCCATCTACGAAGAGGTAGAGTCGCTCAATTATGCTGGCGCAAATGTCTATTCAGCGATCCTTTTTGTCATCACCTTCCTGGTTCTTCTCATCCTCAACCTCACCAATGGGGGATATTTTAAAGGCTTATGGAAATGGTGAAGGCTGAACTATCAAAGCGACTCCAAGCAATGGGAGGAATGATGCTGCTAGATGTTCAACTCTCGATTGATAAAGGCAGTTTCGTTACATTATACGGAAAGTCAGGAGCGGGAAAGACCTCTGTCCTTCGTATGATAGCAGGATTGATGAAGCCAGATCAAGGATCGATCGAGGTGGATGGAGGGCAATGGGTGGATACGGAAAAGAGGATCAACTTGAAACCGCAGCATAGGCAGGCTGGTTTTGTATTTCAGGATTATGCACTCTTTCCTAACATGACAGTGCTACAGAACCTGACCTATGCCTTAGCCAAGGGACAATCAAGTGAAGACATTGATCCTTTATTAGAAATGATGGAGTTAGGTGATCTTCGGCACTCACGGCCAGCTACCCTTTCCGGTGGACAACAACAGCGGGTTGCACTAGCCCGAGCTATAGTGCCGCGTCCAAAACTGCTGTTGTTGGATGAACCGCTCTCAGCTTTGGATAGGGAGATCAGGCAAAAACTTCAAGGGTTTATACGTCTGGTACATGATGAGTATCAGCTCACTTCGATCATGGTGAGTCATGACCTATCAGAGGTACTTCGACTATCAGACTACACCTATGTTATTGAAAGTGGGAAAGTGATCAAAGAAGGGCCACCCAGGCAGATATTGGTGAAAGTTGATAATGCTGATTCTGTTTTTGATAAGATAGGAGAAGTGATCAGTATTGAAGATAATGAGGTGACAGTAATGATCGAGAATCAACTGCGCAAACTTCCTAGCGGTCAAATCAAGAGCGGAGAACTGAAGATCGGAGATCAGGTATGGATATCACCTTCCTTACATGATCTGACCGTCCGCAGATTAGATTAAAAAAGACGGAAACCCCAGCAGTCGCCTAACAGTCAATACAAAGTATTGAGCTGATAGCTCCCGTCTATGTTTTAATCCAAAGAATTCCTCGAGGCTCTGCCTCGGGGTTCCAATAAAAACGTCATCCCCGCGAAGGCGGGGATCCAAATAAATAATTTCGGTTTTTGATCTTCAGATCAAAATGAAACCAGCGAAATACCCCAACGGCTTGCCTCGGGGATAGTTGGTTTCAAGAAATTTTTTATTACAGCTATAGCATGAATTCACTCGTCATTCCTGATGCAGCGTAGCGGAATTCAGGAATCTGTATATCCTATTGATGAGTACAACTCATTCTACCTCATGGTTCGAACACGCCTAAATACCAATCTGCCGACCGTACTATAATCGAGCTTACAGATTCCGGTATTGTCGTACCTCCAAACTGGAATGACGTCACTTATGGTGTTGCAGTCTTCGTGTAACCACATCGTCATTCCTGACCTGCCTACCGGCGGGCAGGTGTAGCGAAGCGGAAATGAGCAATCTGACGCCTTCTGATACTTGCTGATCATTTGAAGCTTAAAAGATCCTTCTAGTTCTTGCCTCCATCCAGGTCTACCGTCTCAAAAAAGGACGGGAAAGTGAACCAAAAGCCAATGATGTATTCAACGGCTTCAAGCTTGTGTTCAGCATTTGGCCCTTCTACAACTGAGCCGAAGAGATCATAGATATTGTCAAACTGATCTTGCATGACACCTGCATTATCGCCAGTGTAGGGACTCAACACAATGGACACACCATCAAGTGTAGTACTAGCAAATGCCACGGCTGCATTGCTTTGACCATCGATGTAGACGATGTAATCCAGTCCATCGAAGGCGTCCTCGATGATTGCCGGTTCGTCAAAACGACCAATTTCATATGCTTTCGCATTTTCACCCACTATCACAGACAGAACCCTTTCCTTGGCGAAAAGTCGAGTGTCGGTTACGGATATCGGGAAGATCAGTCCAGGACTGGTTAGGTAATTACCATAAGGATAGCGTCCATAGTTGCGTGGTGTTCCGGTATTGGTGCCTACTACCGTAGAATTGGGATAGAGCCTTTGCCAGTTAGCCCATGATGTCTCAATTAATGGAAGCGTCTCGATTTCACGACCTACTAAAGTTCCATTGACACTCTTGCGAAGGATCTGCGACCAGTTGCTGTCAGTCAGCCTGTCGTAGGGAATGAGATTGGTGTTATAGAGTAAACCAGACACTCCGAAGGAGGTAAGATTACCATCGATCACTCGACTGTAACCAATGGCAGTACCTGTCAAAGGACAGTAGGTGACCGCAAAATGCTCACCATCTACCTCGTCATTGATGATCTCATGCCAATCCAGAATCTTGTGAGGATAGCCGACTACTTTGTCCCCCACTTGATAACCGATGATAAGGTCATTGGGCTCCATAAAGTCGATTGCGCCTACTGAGATCTTTGGGGGATCGATCAATGCTGGGATACCGTCTTTGCCCGGACCTCCATCAAATACTTCGTTTTGGGGTACCAGCCAGGAGTTTGGATCAATGCCCGTAGTAGTGACTGGGTTTGTGATAACGTCCGTTGGCCCAGATGGCTCATCGTCATCTATACCACAGCCAATCATCGTACCTGCTATTAATATCAGGAGAAAAAGCCCCTTAAAATTGTATAATGCTCTCATTGCTCTTTGGTTTAATGTTCCAATAAAATCCTGTGTTGATCCGGTAGGTCGGTGTGAGTTGTGTGCCATATACTTTGCTATACAGTGGGACTTCTGCGTTGATCTGCCATGATAAGCTGGGCTTGAGCGGTATTGATATTCCCGGATTAATAAAGACCCATTGACCACCCGTATTGGGAAGTTTGAAGTTGCTGTTGAGGTCTTCTCCGGCTTTGCGATAGCGAAACCTAATGGATGGATCGATCATCACTGCTCCAATCAGAAAGCGATCTGCCAAACCCGCTATAAGCTGCCATTCATTTCCAAACTCATAGGTCTGGCTGCCCAGGTAATCGTCATTTTCTCCTGTGGCTCTGTAGATCGCTGTGCCATTGAAGGTAAGTGATTGTCGGAAGCCAAGTGTGTTGGTATAGTTTGACCAGAAGATGGCATCCCATGCACCACTTCCAGGCTGCAGGTCGGCATTTAACGGTATACCATCAAAGGTCAGGTCAGTTGCTCCCGTCGGCATCTTCACCCCAATACCCACTTGGAGCGGGTTCAGTACTTTGAACTTGCCCAATATCACCGCATCCCCAACACCATTGGTGAACACCTCATTTTTGTCAAAACCAATGGGTCGCAGGATGCGCTCTTGGCGTACGTAGGAAGTGAATAAATCAAACGATATACGCTGGGTTAATGTGTAACCCACTTCGAAGATGATAGTGTTGGTTTGTCGTTCGCGGGTAAGATCGTCCAGAATGTTCCGTTCGTCTTTTAAGGTCTTAAGCACATTGGCATCATAGTTAAGCGAAAACTGCCAAGTGCCGGAGCTCGCTGCTGGCAAGCCAAGGTTGCCTGAGATGGGTACTCCTCCCGAGCAGCATGTCTGGGCGCTGGCCTGATGTTGACCTCCAATAGCAATCCACAGCAGCAGAAATAATGCGCCGAGTCGCCCTACCGATTTGTTCCTAACCAATCTATCCAGATATGTTTGCCTTTCCCTCACTCAGGTCTCTAACTGCAAAGAAGACAGATCACCCATGGTAGGAGGTCGGTTTCATGCGGAAGTGTAAGCCTCATTACACTTCTGATGCTTAGTACAGAGCTAGGGAAGGATAATGTTGAACGGTATATTTCTACTAAATTGCTTTCGGTAAGAAGAATTCTGATATGAAAAAATGGATCATCATTGCGGTAGGACTACTACTGGTCTTGGCTTGGACTTTCTTGTATTTCGTTCCGCAAAAAGTGTTGTCGATGATCACCGAGTATGAACCATACACTTTTGAGAGCATTTTACCATATGACTCTATGAGGGTGCATTATGGTATTTATGATAATGATCATCCCTCCAATTACGGATACGACATAGTGGAAGAGATTTCGTTCTCTTCGGGTTATGATGGAAAGCAGCTTTCTGGTTGGTATGTCGCTTCTGCTCCTCAAAGTGGTCAATGTGTAGTTCTTCTTCATGGCAGGACGTCCAATCGACTCAAGCCTATGAAGTATTTAGAGTTGTTCAAGACGACAGGTTTGGATACAGTGTATAATTTTTTCATCCCAGACCTTCGTAACAGTGGAAGGTCCGAGGCATCTAGCACCTACATGGGGTACAGATTTGCGGATGACATAGCCGCTTCTATGAAATGGCTACAAGAGAACCAAAAGCAGGATACAGTTGTCCTTTACGGATTCTCCATGGGGGCTATGGCGATTGAGATACTACTGGGAAGGGGAGACTTGGTAGATGAGGTCAGGCAGAGCTATGTATCAAAGGTTATTCTTGATAGTCCGCTTTCTGATGTAAAGGGGACACTTTGGAGAGGTGCCGAAGATCTTGGATTGCCTGAAAGTCTATTTGATTATTATTTTCAAGACTTTGACGCCCTAGTTGATGGATTCGGTGAGGAGATGGCCTTTGGTTACCTGCTATCGCAAAATGATAGACCAACGCTAATTATGGCAAGTGATACGGACAAGCAAACCCCTTTTGGATTACTTACCAATGAACTTTCAGTGGTCGAAAATCCTGATCATATCCAGTTCCATGCCTTCAC
Source organism: Cyclobacteriaceae bacterium (assembly GCA_040222235.1). Classification (GTDB taxonomy): domain Bacteria; phylum Bacteroidota; class Bacteroidia; order Cytophagales; family Cyclobacteriaceae; genus UBA6059. The sequence goes on along the minus strand of JAVKDO010000133.1, from coordinate 72,173 downwards.
AGGTATACCTCATGTAAAGCTGTATCAGACGGATTCCACAAAAGATCGCTACACTAAACTGGTTAGCGAGTTTCTAAAGGAATAGTTCCATTGATTATCCAATGATAAATTTTGTGCTTTCCAATGTTTAGAAAACTGTTTTCTAAACATTGGAAAGCCGCTTTCATAGTAGGGTTAAGCCTATTCTAGATGAGTTAATTCATCTTAAAATAGTCTTTTACTTCCTTCAATGATTTGTCTTTCGGATGCTTTTCAGCGAGTTCTCCTACAAATTCGGACAACTTGTCCATACGGATTTTGTATTCATCAGACCTTCGGCCGCCTGTAATAGGCTTTCCGTCATCCTTGTGATCCGTATTGCAGGTGCAGTACATCGCTGAAAATGCCTGGCAAATTTCACAATACATATTCTTTTTATTCTTTTTATCTCTATCGTAAATCTAGTGATTTTTTGATAGTTTTTGATAGTTTTTTTATAGGGGATATTCTTAATAGGAAATCCCCCTATTTCATATTGATGAACGGAGATTCTAGTGTTTGAGTTTCAGAGTATCTAACCTCTGCTGAAGGTAGGATTTGACTGGTTGCTCTTGTGCATAGCGAAGTGCCAAATCGAGATGATAGCATGCTTTTGAGAGGTTAGCGCCGGCTTCATATATCCTTGATAGCGTAGCGTGATACTGATAATTTTGGTTAAAAACGGAAAAGTGATTATCCTCTAGGTACTCAAGAGCTATGGTGTGACCCTCTGCATAAAGTAGCGCAATGGACAAATTGAGTTTGACGAAAGGAGAAGGAGCAATTTTAACCAGACGGAAATATAGCTTTAGGATCTGTGTCCAAGGTGTCTCGGGCCATGACTGAGCTGTACAGTGCAGTGAAGCTATCGTCGCTTCCAAGTGATATTTGGAGAGGCTTTCTTGCGTTTGAGATTTGTTCAATTGTGTAATCCCGAGATGAATCAGTTCTTTGTTCCAGAGGGTTCGCTCTTGCTGCTCCAGGTCGAGGAATACGCCATCGGGTGATATTCTTGCCAGTAGCCGTGCAGTTTGGAATAGCATCAAGCTGTAAAGAGCGTACAAACTAGGTGTTCGGTAAATCGGTTTGCTGAGCAGGGACTTGGTCAATTCCAATGCATCATAGCAGAGATCTTGACCTGAGTCTGCCTGCCAGGGTTTATTGTAGTTAACGGTATAAATAAGATAAAGTGAATTAATTACGCTTGGCAGTCGCTCTTTAGACTGGTTAAGGTCTGGTACGCTGGTATTCTTTAGGTCTGCATTGATTTGTATTTTGGCCCGCTCATACATTTTTTGAACTGATGATTCGGTCAAGAGCAGGAGTGAAGCTATTTCCCTAATTCTAATGCCATGCACCGCCTTGAGCATGAAAATCATTCTCATCCTAGGGCTGAATGACGGTATTGCGGTAGCAAACAGCCAACGCAACTGCTGATCTTGAATTTCGTGATCGAGGAAAAATTGATCAATCTCAAGAACCTCTGATGAATCGGATTGATGACTGGTGCTTGTCCCTCGTTTTGCTACTAGATTGAGCGATTTATTCTTGCAAACCTTGTAAAGCCAAGATTTTGGATCGTTGGGGATTCCTTTTTTGTTCCAGGACGATAGTGCAGCAACGAAGGTGTCTTGCACTACATCCTCTGCCATAGCCAAATTGATCATTCCAAAATATGAAGAACAAGCGGCGGTCAACTGACCGGCGTGCTGCCGGTACAGTTGATCTACTTGTCTAGAAATATCATAATTATTGGCCAATGGTTCAATACTCCATGATTGCTCTCAATTCGACCTCACCGCCCTTCATAACCAGTGGACAGGATTTAGCGATCTCGATGGCATGCTTATCATCACTGGCCTTGATAATGAAATAGCCTCCGATTGCGTCCTTCGCTTCAATGAACGGTCCATCGCTGACCACCTGATCCTCACTGACCATGTACCCTTCGGTAGTCAGCGGTTCTGAGGATACGTGATTACCTGCTTGGGTGAGTTCATCAACCCATTTTTGATACATCCCAATTTCGGCCATTGCCTCTTCTTCAGTCATGGTATTCATGGCTTGGATATCTTCCCTTAGCAGAATTAAGTAAGTCTTCATATATGTAGAATTTAGTTTTTCAGATCGTAATAACTGGCGTCTCGAGTAATTTTTCCATCCTCTATTGTCATAATGGTGCATATAGGAAGGCTGAAAGCATCACCTTCTATGGTAGTGCCGTGCGATGTAAACTCTATCACGACGTGGTTACGAAAAACGTAGAGGTTAGTCACCTTATCCTGAATATCAGGAACAAATTCGGCATAACCCGCATACTTCGTTGGCATGTCAGCTACACCAATGACGGGTTCAGGTTCACTAGGGTCTTCTATAACCGCTTCATCATGGTAGTAGCCGGCCATTTTCTGCCAGTCATGTGCATTGAAGGCTTCAAATACGCCTAGCGCAATGCTCTTGTTTTGTTGTTCTTGATTCGTTTGCGCGAAGGCAATTGAACCAAGAAATAGTAGAATGGTAGTAAGGATCGATTTCATGCTTTTACCCTATAGACAGATAGGATGACGAAACCCGACATGATAAGCTGATTTTTTTCCTACCGGAAATATTATTCTGTCAGGGATCGCAGCACTTCTATAAGCAAAAACTGGTTGATCTGGCTCTTGTTAAAGTTGTTGTCAGCAACAAATAGGAGAGTAGGGTTGCCATTAGCCAAGCCTGGGCCCCAACAGAGACCCTCGACATTGTCTATTTTATCGACTGGTAGATCGTCGAAATCTAAGAGTAGGGTCTTTTCCGCTAGTATTAAAGAGCCGCCTCGAAGTGAAGCCATTGCCTTGGTGTCAGTAGCAGCACCATAGTCGGCTCTAAACAATCTGACCTTGTTGCCTGCACCAGCTACATATGAGCGCTCAAGCACGAGTATTTGATCTTCATTTAGCCAAAGGAGCTCCACAGCGCCATTCATGGCAAAAGCTCCAGAATCAGGCTTCACAAATATAGGCTCCAACCGGTAGCCAAACTCTTGATCGATCTCTCCGCTAGAGGTATTGATTCTTGATATTCGGATGGGCGCACCTCCGCTTTCAGTATTGGGGACATCACCATCCTGCATAAGTGGCGCTTCGACACTTACCCAGAGGGACTTTCCATCCGGGGCTAGGGTCAGACCCTCAAAACTTGCATTGTGTCTTGGCCCAACCTCTTTGACAGCTGTGGAGAACTTAGGATCGGCATCATAGGTATGCAAATGATCTCCTTTGAGATTGTGCATGAGCACAAGAGGGTCGAAATGTCGCTGGCTCCTAAACCCCTCACTTCCCCAATAGATGGTATCTCCTGTCACTCTGATGGCTTCCGGGTCTACATATAGATTTTGAGCTGATTTGATATCGGCATAGCCATCACCATTCTCATCTCTTAGAAAAACTACTTCATTGAAGATGATCGTATCTATTCGTGCATTGTTGATATCAATACTCGCCTTATAATATCTAGGGTCTTGAAATCTGGCAGCATCGTCAGAGATGATCGCAAAATCACCTCCAAGGTTGTCAATTCCCGATAGGCCACCTATCCATGTACTATCTAAAGATGCTTCATGAGCCACTATGTATTCATCAAGGAAGCCGAGGTAGTCACCTTCAGGCTTAGACGGCTCTTTTACTTCACTGGGGCTGCAAGCGATGCAAAGACTGAGCATCGCCAAAAAATATCGCGAATTCATGGTTGGTACTAGGTGTTAGGCTATGCAAGTAATAAACAGGGAAATGAAGCTACACTATGAACATCATTAACTCAAAGGTTCGAAGGTAGCGTTGATTTTCACTTCGATCTCTTCGGCAATATTCTTAAAGACGATTTTAGGTATGTCTATATCATGATCTTCGAGCAACACATTAAATTCTGAGCTTGCTTCAATGGCCTTTTTCCCAATCTTGAGTGATACGGAGATTTCACGATCTTGCGTTTCTCCATGTATCTCGAGCTGACCGCTACAAACAATGGTGTACTCTCCTTGCTTGGTCGGGTCAATGCTCTCCGTGAACTTACCTTTGAAAGTAGCATTAGGATACTTCTCCGTGTCCATGTAATTCTCGTTGAAATGCTCCTCCATTAAGTTGTTTGGAAAATCAAACTTGATAATCGGGATTCGCATCAAAAATTCCTTAGTCTCAAAATCCACTACTCCGGTCATCGCCTTGTTAACTGCAGATATATCCTCAAGCGGAGCAGAAGAAAAGAATGTAACCTCAGAGGTCTTACTTAAATACTTGGACTGGGCTATTGTTATCGTGCTGGTCACGCCAGCTATGAGTATTATTAGAAGTATTCTTATCATAATTTTATTCTTTATTACTTATTTGAAACACACGCTGAATGTTGAAACCAAATTGTATGCCACCGTCTCCCCAGTCACCAGTTGTTTCTGTTAAGAAGCCTTTCTCCACCATTTGGATAGAGTTGGTGACATGAAGTTGAAACACGTGACCACCTGTCTCAATATCCACGCCAAGACTGAATGAATTCTTAAAATCCTGAAAATTGGGAGCCACATCTGAATCTCCACCTGGCACTCGATAGAAATACTCTGCATTGATGGCTACTCGATTGGAAACTTTCTGACGAGCCCCAATACCGACCACCGGGAATAGGTTAAGATCATCAGTCGTGTCCACAAAATTCTTATGAACAATGGACGGAGTGAGCTGCATCGAGAAGCTACTATTGAATTTGCGAGCTATCAATAACTGATGAACGAACGACAGTCGTTGACTGAACTTATTGTCTCGATCTGGTTCAGTCCATTTAAGTGTATTAATGGACATGCCACCAAGATAAACCATCGAAATACCTGTAGTACCCTTACCTGTTCCTTGGCGCAGTATAGCGTACTTGACAAAACCATCGTAGGTTTTCTCGAAGGAGCTTCGCCCAAAGCCTACCATTAGTCGATCTGTCAAGCCAAAGTCAAGTCCAAAGCGAATAAATGCCTGATCAAGTCCCCAAAGGTTGTATGAGCCGCCATTGAGGGGGCCAAAACGGTGATGGATCCTGAACTCCATGGCTCCTGGAGCGATACGCTCTACTGATTGTCCATTGATCAGTCGACTAGATTTGAAAGCGGCTTTGGTGAACTGAGGTTCATCACTTGTGGGTGCTGCTGCATTGAGCAAGGCCTCTAGATCATCCTGTGCTGTAACCTGAAAGCTGATGCACAGCCCGGCAAACAATATAAGTAGTAGTCTTGATTTCATATTTAGTTATTTAAAGCCCCAGCGTCTATCCATGATTTGATTTGGTCAATATCGCATTGATCCAGTTGTCCTGCATTTTTCGGCATAGGCGAGAATCCTGCATCGTGATTGATAGCTCCAAAGAACCGTCCATTGTCTACCCAGTCCATGAGATTATCATAACCCTCAAGGTGGATATTGCTACCGAAAGTGCTAAAGTTCTCATCGCCATGGCAGACGTAGCAGTTGGTATCCAGAATGGGCACAACGTCAGTCAGGTAGGACATATCAGTGGTTACGCAACCAACTTCTCCTTCTTCTAGAGGAAACACTTCCTCCTCATTATCAAAGGTGCAAGCGCCGAATGCGAAGGTGAACGCGGCGAGCAAAATAGTTAAACGATTCATAAGAGCAGATTAAAATACTTTGGTTAAAGTCAGGTGTTAAAGCTGGAATATACAAAACCCCACTATCTGATGTTGAATTTTGTAGAAAATGTAGCTGGAGGACTGCAGGACAACCAACTGAGTTGGCTACCCACAAAGAGTTATTTGCAATGTATGATTTTTATAAAAAATATAAAAGATCGCATAACTGTTTTGTAATGACTGGTTGAATAACCATCGGTAATAATTGAGATGTTAACTGATCAGGAATCCATATTTTTGCGGTAGTAAACCCAAAAATGTAGGAGACCTATGTCGCACCCTGTACAAGAGAAGTATACCCCCAAAAATCACGTGAGGATCGTCACTGCTGCATCACTCTTCGATGGCCATGACGCTGCGATCAATATTATGCGCAGGATCATCCAGTCGACAGGAGTGGAGGTCATCCATCTTGGGCACAACAGATCGGTACAGGAGATCGTCAACTGTGCGATCCAGGAAGATGCTCAGGCGATTGCTATTACTTCATATCAGGGTGGTCACATCGAGTTCTTCAAGTACATGTATGATCTGCTTAGAGAGCAGGGGGCTGGTCATATCAAGCTATTTGGTGGAGGTGGGGGTACCATCCTACCGGAAGAAATAAAGGAACTACATGCTTATGGGATAGACCGTATTTACTCGCCGGATGACGGGCGCGCGATGGGTTTACAGGGAATGATTAATCATATGGTGGAGTCTTGCGATTTTCCGGTAGGGGAGTCACTCAATGGTCAGCTGGATGAGCTACCGCAAAAGACACCAAAGGCCATGGCACGGCTGATATCAGCAGCTGAGAACTATCCTGAGCAATCCTCTGTGATGCTGAAGAAGGTGAAGGCTATTTCTGATAAGGCGATGACACCCATACTCGGCATTACCGGAACGGGTGGTGCTGGCAAGTCTTCTTTGGTAGATGAGCTGGTGCGTCGGTTTTTGATGGATTTTGAAGAGAAGACGATTGCTATCATTTCGGTAGATCCTTCGAAGCGCAAGACGGGTGGCGCGCTGCTCGGTGACCGTATCCGAATGAATGCCATCGACAGCCCGCGTGTGTACATGCGCTCGCTGGCCACAAGACAATCGAACCTTGCGCTTTCCAAATATGTACAGGATGCGATCGATATCGTGAAGGCGGCTAACTTCGACCTGATCATCTTAGAGACCTCCGGGATAGGCCAGTCGGATACGGAGATCACTGATCACTCTGATGTGTCACTTTATGTGATGACGCCTGAGTTTGGTGCAGCGACGCAGCTGGAGAAGATCGATATGCTGGACTTTGCGGATATAGTGGCGATTAATAAGTTTGACAAGCGTGGATCACTGGATGCTCTGCGTGATGTGAAGAAGCAGTTTAAGCGCAACCACGAACTTTGGGATGCGTCGGATGATGATTTGCCCGTATTCGGGACTATTGCCTCACAATTCAACGACCCTGGGATGAATAACCTCTATCGGGCGATCATCGACAAGGTCAATGAGCGTACAAAAGCTTCGCTCGACTCGCATTTTTCGCCTACCGGAGAATTGTCAGAAAAGGTATTCATCATCCCGCCCAATCGCACGCGCTACCTATCGGAAATATCAGATGCGATCCGTGAGTATGATCAGTGGGTGGATAAACAAAAGGAAGTTGCCCAGCGGCTCTATGCCATTGAGAAGTCATTGCATGCGCTGGATGAGTCCGCTATGAAATCAGAGGAAGATCTCAAGAACAAGCTCGGGCAGCTGAGCGATGAAGTAGCACTAGACCTTGATCCTAGAAATAAACAGTTACTCGATAGCTGGGCAGAGAAAGTCGCCAAGTATAGCGGCGATACCTTCACCTATGAGGTCCGCGGTAAGGCTATTACGGTAGAGACCTCAACAAAGTCCCTGTCGCATACGCGGATTCCTAAAATCAGCCTGCCAAGATATGAGGCCTGGGGTGACCTGCTCAAGTGGTCGCTACAGGAAAATGTACCGGGTGAGTTTCCATTCACCGCTGGAGTTTTTCCATTCAAGCGTGAGGGAGAGGATCCCACACGGATGTTCGCTGGTGAGGGTGGACCCGAGCGCACCAATAAGCGCTTTCATTATGTCTCCAAGGGCCTTCCGGCGGCACGTCTGTCTACGGCATTTGACTCTGTCACATTGTACGGAGAAGACCCAGATCATCGACCGGATATCTATGGTAAGATTGGCAACTCCGGTGTGAGTGTGTGTAGTCTGGATGATGCGAAGAAACTCTACAGCGGATTCAACCTTGCAGAGCCTACTACTTCGGTATCGATGACCATCAATGGTCCATCAGCCACTATCTGTGCATTCTTTATGAATGCTGCGATTGATCAACAATGTGAGCTCTATATCAAGGATCAAGGACTTGAAAAGGAAGTAGCCAAGAAAATTGAGGCGATCTACGTCAGGAAAGGAACGGAGCGTCCTTCCTATTTGGGAGACTTACCAGAAGGAAGTGATGGTCTTGGTTTGATGCTGCTCGGGGTGACTGGTGACCAGGTACTACCTGCAGATGTATATGACAAGATAAAGGCGGATACCCTGACCAAGGTGCGAGGTACCGTGCAGGCCGATATCCTCAAGGAAGATCAGGCGCAAAACACCTGCATCTTCTCTACAGAGTTTTCGCTGCGGGTGCAGGGCGATATGCAGCAGTACTTCATTGATCATGCGATCCGTAATTTTTACTCTGTTTCTATCTCAGGTTATCATATTGCTGAGGCAGGAGCCAATCCTATCTCGCAGTTGGCGTTCACACTCTCGAATGGTTTTACATTCGTGGAGTACTATGCCTCACGGGGCATGGACATCAACAAGTTTGCACCTAACCTGAGCTTCTTCTTTTCTAATGGTATCGATCCAGAGTATTCAGTGATCGGTAGGGTAGCTCGACGCATCTGGGCGAAAGCGATGAAGCACAAGTATGGTGCAGATGACCGATCTCAGAAGTTGAAGTATCACATCCAGACCAGTGGCCGATCGCTTCACGCCCAGGAGATCGACTTTAATGATATCCGTACCACCCTGCAGGCGCTGTACGCCATCTATGACAACTGCAACTCACTGCACACCAATGCCTACGATGAAGCGATTACCACGCCGACGGAGGCAAGTGTGCGCCGTGCCATGGCCATACAGCTTATCATCAACAAAGAGCTCGGCTTGACCAAAAATGAAAATCCTATCCAAGGTTCGTTCATCATCGAAGAGCTCACTGATTTGGTAGAGGAGGCGGTGCTGGCAGAGTTTGATCGCATTACTGAGCGCGGTGGCGTGTTAGGGGCTATGGAGACCATGTACCAGCGTAACAAGATCCAAGAGGAGAGTCTCTACTATGAGACCCTCAAGCATACCGGAGAATTCCCCATCATCGGAGTTAACACCTTCCTCAGCTCTAAAGGTAGCCCGACGGTCATTCCTGGTGAGGTTATTCGGGCTACCAAGGAAGAGAAGGAAAAGCAGATTGCTAACCTGAATATGCTCAAAGAATGCCACGGTGACAATTGTGATGAGATACTCAAGAAACTACAGCAACGGGCCATTGCCAATGGCAACATATTCGACGCATTGATGGAGGCGAGCAAGTACTGCTCACTGGGTCAGATCACTCATGCTATGTTTGAGGTAGGAGGGCAGTATAGGAGGAATATGTAGGGTAATTAAAGTCTGAAACACAGATTAAACTGATGAATAGATGAACACTGATTTTGATATCTTTCAGAAACCTAATCCCCTAATCTGCGAAATCACTAAATCCTTATAATCCGTGATTCAGACAATATGAAACGCCTACTCACCACCTTCAAAGAAAAATGATCCGAATACCTATTGGAAATACTTGTAGTAACTCTAGGTATCCTGCTGGCCTTTACGCTGAACAACTGGAACGAAAGCCGGAAGGAACGCAATACACTTGGTCAGTACCGAGAAAACCTGATTGCAGAGCTGGAGATAGACTTGGAGCAGACCAATCGTCTAGACAGTGCTTCCCGGCGCAGAGAAGATCAGATCAAGCAATATCTCGAGTATAAAAAAAGCGCTGATGTAGAGATTGATCGGTTGATTATAAAGATGAGCCAAATCAATACCACCGTCGATGGGTTTAACAAGCACGCTTATACCTTGGATGAACTCACGACCACTGGCGGCATTGCCCTGTTTAGTGAGGAGGAGAAAAGGCGATCAGAAAACTCAAAAGAGCCTTTGAACTATACGATTTCTACGAAAAACTATACTTCAGAGGATTGACCGATACTTACGACGACTATCTTAAAAATGTGGATCGCCTCTACGAAGATGGCCTTCTTACTAATGAGCATATAGAAGTCAGGAAATGGAAGTGCGATCTCAATAGCACTCAGTATTTACAGTTCCATAACGGTCTCGCTGCGACGCTATCGTTATATGAGTATCAACAGAATATTATTTATCCGGGCATTAGAGAACCAATTAATGACCTTCTGGATATTCTAATCGAGAACCGTGATTAATCTGACGAATTGCTTTGTTTGGAGGTCGGAAAATCTGACAATACTCATGTCAACTTGAGAAGATCGGCATATTTATCGAGGCTAGTTCTACTACCTTGATTGAGCGATATTTAGAACTTAAACCTGATCAAATGAAGTCCTCAGTCTTGATTTTAGCCATAGTGATTTTTGCACTCTACGCATGCAGCTCTGATAAAAAAGCACCAGAAAACACCAACATCAGCGAAGAAAAAAGCCTTGTTGGTCATGTCGATTTGACCGACCCCTTGGATGGGCAGTTGATTGAGCAAGGGATGAAGATTTTCACTAGCAAATGCACAAGATGCCATACACTGGATACCGCTGAGTTTATCGTTCCGGCACTTGCGGGTGTCACGAACAGACGATCTCCAGAGTGGATCATGAACATGATTATCAATGTCGATGAGATGCTTAAACAAGACCCTGTAGCAGCTGATTTATTGAGAAGGCACAAAAAAGTGATGCCAGATCCGATGCTTAGCGTGACGGAAACACGTGCCATTCTTGAGTTTCTAAGGAAGAATGATCTTGAGCAATCTGGAGAGAAGGACAAGGGTGTTGAAGAATAGTACAGTATTAAAAGTCCTTCGGCATGGTTGGTGCCACTCTGATGACATGCACTTTAGATATAGAGAGGATGTTCGTTAGTCTACATTTTTGAGGATCCTGCAATTGGTGTATGGTCTACAAAGGATGATTGGTCGGTATGCAGATCGAAATCATGTTCATACTATACCGCTTTGTTGACCATCGCGCCTGAAACACCTCCCTGCCTTGCTCACCACCCCTCAAAGATTAATTGCTGGAGCTAATTGTCCGATACGCAGATGAATCAGATTAAAGGATGACTCTGATTTTCTATATTGCTCCAAACAAAAATCTACGGAATCAATAAGTCCTTTAAATCAGCGATACAGACAATATGAAAAGCCCCCTCACAACTTTGAAAGACAAATGTCTGAAACACGGATTAAACGGATGATTGGATGAACCCGGATTTACTTCATAAGGAGATTACTGAAAAGATCATTGGAGCTTCTTTCGATGTTCATTCCTTCTTGGGTAATGGTTTTCAAGAGGTGATTTATCAAAGAGCTTTAGCCTATGAAATGAGCCAGCGAAACCTTGAATTTGCTCGTGAAATTGAACAAGATATTTTCTATAAGGACTTACCAGAACCTATTGGAACGCGCCGAGCTGATTTTGTTTTCGAGGGAAAGGTGCTTGTCGAGCTAAAGGCAATCAAAGAATTGGAAGATGTACATCTGGCCCAGGCTTTGAACTACCTCAAAGCTTATCGTATAGAGGTTGGCCTACTAATCAATTTTGGTTCCAAGAGTTTGACTTTCAAGAGGCTTGTCCTTTCTCCAAATAAACATCTGCGCAATCAGTAAATCTATCAAATTCCTGCTTTGCCGGTTCGGGCGGGTTTTATGCAGATAATAAGAAACGCCTCCTCAACACCCTGAAGGAAAAATATCTGAAACACAGATTAAACAGATGATTGGATGAACACAGAATTTGATCTCTTTAAGATATCTAATTCCCTAATCTGCGAAATCCATAAATCCCCTAAATCCGTGATTCAGAAATTATGAAGTACCTCCTCACTCATCCCTCAGCGACTTCACTGGGTTAGCCAGTGCCGTACTCACCGTCTTCCAGCTGATTGTCAGTAAGGAGATCAGTAGCGTAATCACTGCTGCTATGGCAAAGAGCTGCCAGCCCATGGAGATACGATAAGCAAAGCTGTCCAGCCAGCTGCTCATTAGATACCACGAGAGCGGGATAGAGATGATTAATGATGTGATAAAAAGCATCATAAAGTCTTTGGATAATAGCGCCACGATCTGAAACACTGGTGCACCCAATACTTTTCTGATCCCGATCTCCTTGGCGCGCTGAGCGGTGCTATATACAGTAAGTCCGAATAACCCGAGACAAGCCACGAGTATGGCCAGACCTGAAAACGTAGCAACGATCATCCCAAAGCGCTCATCTGCCTGGTATTGATCATTGAACTTATCATCCTCAAAATGCGCGAGAAACGGGCGATGAGGTACCAGTTCGTTCCAGATCACTTCTAATTCCTGAAGCGTGTTGGTGTGATTTTGGGATATCAATCGTATGGATAGCATCGAGGTGTTGTAATAGATCCCATACCGCAGTGCAAGCGGCTCTACATCCTCATGAAGAGAGACGTAGTTGAAGTCCTTTACTACGCCGATCACACGACCCTGTCGCCCCCATTGGTTAAACTTCTTACCCACTATATCTTCAGAATTGGCATAGCCATACATTTTGGCAGCTGCCTCATTGAGAAGTAATGCAGTGGCCGAATCCGTTGGGAAATCTTTTGAGAAATTGCGACCGGCGGCCATGGTCATGTCATAGGTTGGGATGAAGTCTTCATCTACCTCGTAGACGGCTGCACTTCTAAATACAATTTCTCCATTGCGCTCTTCTACCCCCGTGCCACCATTCGGGAAAAAGTCACCAGGCGTAGCACGCGAGGCTGATATCATTTTTACATCAGGATGCTTGAGAAACTCCATCTTGATTCTTTGAAGATTGCGCTGGACTTGCCCATCCCACCCATAGTCTATGACCAGGACTTGCTCAGGGTCAAAACCCATGTCGTACTGACGGAGGTGATCGAGTTGGTTGTCGATCACGCTGGCGCCTACCAGCAATATTACCGATAGGGTAAACTGTAGTATCACCAATGACTTTCTCAGCCATACGCCCTCGCCAGAAGTCTTGAAGCTTCCCTTGAGTACTTTGACTGGCTGGAACTTTGAAAACATAATGGCTGGATAGGCACCTGCCAACAGCCCAATGGTCAGAATAAATAGAAGCGCCAATAGGAGGTATTCATTGCTCAGCAGCCACTGGATAGGTAGCGTCTTACCAGACAACAATTCCAGATAGGGGAGAGCCAGTGCGATCATGCCCAGAGCGATCAGCGAGGAGAATGATGTCAACAATATCGTCTCGACCAGAAACTGTGCGACTAGTGCACCTCTTCCAGAGCCTATGGTCTTCCTAATGGCTACCTCTTTGGCACGCTCGACAGACCTTGATGTGGACAGGTTAATAAAATTGATACAAGCAATCAGGAGGATGAAGATGGCTACCGATACGAATATATAGATGTTGGATAGGCTGCCTACAGCTCCGGGTTGGCGGCCTGCGGGTGACTTCAGATAGGCATTAGCCAAAGGCTCAAATGCAATGGTATAACCCTCTCCATCAGATGCTTGCCGCTCAATAAAGTCCGGGATGGCTTCTTGCATTTTGTCTATGTCACTATCAGGGTGTGTAGTGAAGTAGGTGTAGAAATCGACATACCCCCAGGAGTCAAATATTTGAGGTCGTCTTGCCCTGAAAGTACTCATGGAGATCATCGCATCAAACTTGAAGTGAGAGTTGGCCGGCAAGTCGATTACAGCTGTGACTTGGAAGGGCTCATCACTATCTAGGGTCAGTGTTTCTCCGATAGGGTTGTCTTCACCAAAGTACTTCTGTGTCACGCGCTTGGTCAGCACGATACTGTTAGGCGCCACTAGTGCAGTAGCAGGGTTTCCGGCGAGCACAGGCCAGTCGAATACATCAAAGGCAGTGGAATCTCCAAAAATGATATTATTTTCCTGAAAGCGATTGTGCTCATACTCTACCAACCATGGATTGGCGGTAGTAAAGCGAAAGACGGACTTGATTTCCGGATAATAGTCCTGGATAGCTTCTGACACAGGTGCCACACCCCACACCTGATATTCGTCTAAAGGGATACTTGACGCTAATTCAGCTTTCTTTGCTCCCCCAAAGTGATGGAGCACACGATAAGTATGATCATACTGACTGTTGTAGGTGTCATACGACAATTCGTTTTTGACGTAGATGGAGATAAGCACACAGCAGGCTATGCCGATGCTTAGCCCGGTGATATTGAGCGCAGAGAAAGCCTTGTTTCTGTTGATGTTGCGCGCACCGACTTTAATATAATTATTGATCATTCCTATGTTGTTTTGTTTTGAGTAGCCGCCTATCGGGCGAATGATATCAGGACGTAGGAGCAATAGTACATCCCAGAAAAATATGGAGTTAGCCTTCATCCTACCGGAATCTTTGCGCCGCTCTTCATAGAGCTCGGTCAGGTCCCCCTCGATCGACACTTGCAGATCAGGATGGCAAAACCAACGAAAGAATCGAAGGAGAAACTTCGGTGGCCTTTTATTCATCTCTGAGGTTGTTTATTGGGTTATCAACTGCTGATTTTAAGATTTGACCACCGCATGCTATAGCGACTACCAGTAGGACTGTCATTACCGGTAGGGCTAGGAGTACCGGACCCAGCGCAATAGGGTCCGGATAGTTATTGAGCCACTGACCCCCAAGCGAATAAATGATGGGAGCTGATATCAGACTGGCGATAGCCAGGAGTGCAACGTACCTTTTAGAAAGTAGTCCTATGATGGCGGTTACCGACGAGCCGAGTACTTTTCGAATGCTGATTTCTTTTTTTCTGATCTGAACTTCAAATAAGGTCATTCCGAGAATTCCCAAACCTGCTACGAAAACGGCAATGAAAGAGAAGAGCATGAGCGTATTACCCATTGCGATCTCTTCTTTGAACTGCTTCTCATAGACTGTATCAATAAAATAATACTCTAATGGCTTCTCAGGCCATACCTTAGCCCAGCTCTTTTCTAAGTGGGCTAAAGCAGCTTTCGTGTCACGCTGATTATTGATCTTGAAGGAGTGATATAGGTGATGCATGATATATTCTTCGTACCGATTAAAAAACATGATTGAAGGGTACATTCCCACTTTGCTAGACTCATGCCGATAGTCTTCGAATACTCCGATGATTTCATAGGAGGCCCATTCATCGAACAGTTTGAAATCTACCGATTGGTTGATTGCTTCGCGAGCTGAGCTATACCCAAGATGCTCAATAGCTGACGATGACAGGATGATAGATTTTTGATTGACATCCTGCTGGATGTTAGATGAATAACTCCTGCCAGCCAAAAGACTGATACTATAAACTTCAAAAAAATCCTGGTCGATAAAAACCATTTTGAAACGCTTGGCATCTCTTGGATCAGTACGGTCATTCTTCAAATGATCGACGTATGAGAATCCTACCGGAGAACCGGGAATAGAGGAGGAAGAAGCGATTGAGGAAATGCTGGAATGTCTACTCAGCTCATTTTTAAAAGTCTGGTAGTTGATCACCTGATTTTCTTCCCCTTCAAACTCTGTATAGGTGGTGGGGTTATGGATAGCAATCACACGTTCCACATTCATGTTGAGATCGGCCGTGCGTAGCTTTTCGAGCTGCTGTGACAGGATAGTTACCCCTGCGATCAGCGTTATGGAAATAGAGAGCTGGAATACCAATAGTGCACCTCTCAATTCAGCCGTAGATTTGCCGGTGCTGACACTGCCCTTGAGTCCGTTTTGGATCTTGATCTTTGACAGTAGTAATGAAGGATACAAACCAGTCAACAGAC
Organism: Cyclobacteriaceae bacterium; assembly: GCA_040222235.1. Lineage (GTDB taxonomy): Bacteria > Bacteroidota > Bacteroidia > Cytophagales > Cyclobacteriaceae > UBA6059. Next base: position 56,457 of record JAVKDO010000133.1, on the reverse strand, counting down.
TGCACAACAGGATGATCGATGCAGCGGCCAGCCAAATATCTTTACGATAGTACTCCATTCCCATATCAGGAATGATTTGATAATGTATCAAGTAGGGCTCGGCAAGAGCGACGGTAGCTATCGCCAATAAGGTTGCCATAGACATCAGGCAGATGTACTCCACCAATAGCTGGCTGGTGAGGTTGGCCCTCCCAGCGCCCATAATACTGCGAATGTTCAATTCCCTGGCTCTCGACAAAAACCTTGACATGAATAGATTGATGTGATTTATCCATGCCATGATCAGAACGAGTAGTCCAATTCCACCTATGGCATATACCGTGGATCTATCAGAATTGGCACCCAACTCATGTGTCAAATCAGAGTCCAGATGAATATCTGCAATCGGCTGTAACTCAAATTCAGCCTGTTCCAGATGCTCGAATTCTTTGCTTTTCGCTCTTATGGCTTTCGTGAGCTGTTCCTTAAAATCTGGAATAGCTTCTTGGTCCTTGAGTGTCAAATATGTGTACAGCGTAGATGAATACCAGCCGTGCTCCTGTTCGCTCCAGTCATCCTCATACATAGTAGAGACCATGTTGACTTTGAAGTGAGAGTTGTCGGGCATATCCTTGCTAACTCCGGTGATGAGATAGTCATACTCGCTGCTGTTGAGTACTTTACCGATAGGGTCATTCTTTCCAAAATACTTCTTAGCCGTCGACTCTGAGATCACAATAGAGTTAGGCTGACTGAGCACGGTCTCTGTATCTCCCTTCAATAGAAGTGAGGGAAACACTTGGAAAAATGATGCATCAGCTTCAATTAACTCTCGCTCATAAAAAATCAGGTCATTGTATTTCCATGCATAGCCATCGTTGTTGTTCCACATCTTCCAAAATCTGACGACATGCTCAACCTGTGGAAAGTCGGATTGAATCAGCGATCCAAGTCCATAGTAGTTCCGTGCTGAGGCTTCTTGGTCATCCCCACAGGGTTGGCAGACGACCCGATAGATGTCATCCTTGTTCTCGTGAAACTGATCATAGCTCAATTGATAGGTGGTGAACCTTAGAATGATCAGTGCAGCAGCGATCCCAATGGTTAGTCCCAGGATAGAGATCGCTGAAAATGCCTTGTGCCTGTAGAGCTGGCGCCCGGCCATTTTGAAGTGATTCCGCAACAATGAGGTAGGCCTATGGTGCTGAGGATTGATGATCTCAGGTCTTATCAACTTGATCACGTCGAGCATGAATACCCACCGTGCTTTCATGAGACTTTTGCGCTTTACATTTTCTTCAAAGAGCTCGATAAGGTCACCCTCGATTGACCGCTGTAAATCAGGGTGGCAAAACCAGCGAAAGAAGTTGAGGATAAACTTCGGTGGTCTATGCATGGTGACCTCTCAAGAATTTGAGATCGAGAGATACAGAGGGTATGGCATCCCACAGGGAATTACGGGTTTCTCGTGCATGCTCCATGGCTTGCTTACCCAGTGATGTGATTTTGAAGAAGCGCTTAGGTCGTCCAGCTCGCTCTTGAGTGGCTTCTCCATCATGTGAGGCGAGATAGTCCTTTTCCTCGAGCCGCTTCAATGCTGACTGCAAAGCCCCTACGCTTACACTCCGTCCAAGTCTGCTCTCGATTTCCTTTTTGATAGATACACCGTAGGCGTTTTCATGAAGGATGGCGACTGTGAGCATCACGATCTCCTCAAACTCTCCCAATTGAAACTTCTTCATATCTGAAATAATTAATTCCTATTTGTAGTATTTACAAAGGAATGTATATTTCTGAATTAATTCCTAATTGTAGTATAATTATTTTCGTTGAGCTGTTTTTCGACGACTGAGCAATTTATTTTTTGCTCTATCAAGCTGGAGTAATTTCATGTACCTCATTACTGGACTTAAGCTGGACAAAGTGATACTTTAGTCTCAGCAAAAAGTAAGCTATCTCACCAATTTATTATTTTACCTACAAACCCAAACAGCCATGCCCATCTCTAGAAAAAAAGCCCTTCAGCATATCGCCGGCATAGCAGCTTTGTCTGTCACAGGCCTACCGAAATTGTCAGCAGCACCTAAGCTCCAACTTTCCGGTAGGATCAACCACTCCGTCTGTAGATGGTGCTTTGATGATATACCGCTGGAGGAGTTTTGCGAAAAAGTGGCGGATATGGGAATAAAATCTGTAGAGTTGCTCGTGGAGCACGAGTGGGCCACAGCTCAAGAATATGGGCTGACCTGCGCGATGGGCACTTACCTGCAGGTCTCACTGACGGAGGGGTTCAATGATCCCGCGCAGCATGCTCGACTACATGAGGACTATAGAGAATTGATACCTAAAGCAGCTGATGCAGGCCTACCCAATATCATCGTGTTTTCCGGTAATACGAATGGACTAACTGATGAGCAGGGTCTGGAGAACTGTGCAAAAGGGCTGGAGCCAATGGTCAAACTAGCCGAACAGGCTGGAATCACCATTTGCATGGAGCTGTTCAATACAAAGGTCGACCATCCAGGCTACCAGTGCGATAGTTCGGACTGGGCGTGTGCATTGGTGGATAAGCTTGGAAGCGATAGATTCAAGCTGCTCTATGATATCTACCATATGCAGATCATGGAAGGCGATATCATCGCGACTATTCGTAAGCGCAAGGACTACTTTGCTCACTATCATACGGCAGGTGTACCGGGTCGTCATGAGATCGACGCAACTCAGGAGCTCAACTATCGAGCGATAATGCAGGCCATCGTGGATACCGGATTTGATGGATACGTCGCTCAGGAGTTCATACCGACGGTAGAGGATAAGTTGAGTGTGTTGAGAGATGCTATTGAGATTTGTGACGTTTGATCATCAGTCCATATTAAATTGATATTAAGGAAATTGACTCGATTATGGAAATGAAAGTAGATCTGGCCTATGTGGCCGATGAAGAATACACCGGTACTAATGCTGCTGGCAATGAAGTAGCCATTGACATGTTGAAGGAGAATAAGCAAGCCATGTCACCAACAGAATTACTACTAGCTGCCGTTGGAGCCTGTGGTGCTGTAGATATTGTTTCTATGATCAAGAAGCGGAGAAAAGAGTTGCGTGATCTCAAAGCGGTGATTACGGGTAAGAGGAGGGAAGAGCACCCACGTTCATTTACTGAGATCCATGTGAAGTATCAAATCTTCTCAGCAGACCTAACGGAAAAAGAAGCAGAGCGCATCGTGAAGCTTTCGGTAGAGGACTATTGTTCTGTAGGTGCTACGGTGAGCGGCTCGGCCAACCTGACCCATAGCTTTGAGATCATAAGATAGATCTAAGGGATACTCCCTATCTCACATCAAAGTCTTTTACTGTAGAAATAATTGGAACGGCCTTCACGCTTTCCCCATTTTTAAGAAAGATTACTTCTCTTGTCTTACCAATAAACTGACCCTTGATGGTCTCATCATCTATGAATCTTATAGTCATGGGTGATTGACTGGTGATGAGTTCGGCTGCCCTCTTACCGTAGATGTCCGCCATGAGATAGAGATAAGTACCTATAAGGGATACAAAAGTGAAGGTTTTAAAGTATTTGTACCAGGACTTATGGTGCAGACCAAAGCTGAAAATGGCATATGATTTATTCCATTTTGTATACCAGAGCTTGTCTAGCAGGTAAAAACCGGCCGTGATGAGGACTGAAGCTAATGCAAATAAGATGATCGTCATGTCTGAAAATGGGGCGATCAAGAAGTCAAAGACATCAGCATAGTCAAAAATATTGATGCCAAACTCAGAGAACTTCTGGTATTGAAAGAGCATGCCTATGGCAACTGCCGTGCCATAGGAAATGGTGAGGATAGCTTGCAGCTCGCGCAAAACCAACCCCGAAACTTTCTTGTTACTGTTTTCTTTCATGATATACGCAGCGCTATATTAGCGATCAGAAACCAGAGTGCATAACTGCATCTTTTCTTTTTTACCTCGCAGTGCGATCGTTCCTAATTCCTCAGTTCTAAAGTCATTGGCTAATGTGTCAAGCCGATCGATTAGGTTTTTGGACAATAATAGGTCTACACCCATTTCATTGCATTTGCTTTGGATTCTTGCGGTAGTGTTGAGCACATCCCCAGAGTAGGCGATATCGCGTTTCACTACACCTATTTCACCCGCCATTACATTGCCATAGTGCAATCCCGCCTTGAATTCCGGTAGTACACCAAAAGTCCTTTGGAAATAATCAGACTGGACCCTCAACGCTTTTTGTATGTCGAAGAAGCAATTGATGCAGTTCATGTGAGCGACCCCTCTTTCGACTGGCCAACTGATGACAATCTCGTCTCCTACATATTGGTAGATTTCTCCATGATGCTTTAGGATACCCTCAGTAGCGATTTTGACCACCATGCGCAGAAATTCGAAGTATCGTTCTTCTCCCAGTCGCTCTGCGATGGAAGTTGAGGAACGCAGATCCAGAAACATGAAGATGCGCTCTTCCCGCGACGGATGAAAATATTTACCCATCAGGAATTTGCTGAACACGCCTGGGCCGTATTTGTCATTGACCAGGAAGACAATCATAGTACCCAATACTACGGTCAGCCAAAAGATGAACGGAATCAATATAGTGGGGTTGAGGTGTGCTCTGAGCACTGCAGCCCACAGCCGCGAGTCGAAAATATTTGTTTCTAAATAGGTGATATTGAAGTAGACACTGGTGGGTATCGAGACGATAATGAATACGATCAAGTAGCTGATCAGGATGCTCCTGATTGTCCAGCCATAGGGCTTAGTCCTGAGCCATTTTTCCCAGACGAGCGTAAGGACAGTACCACCGACCAAGCCTGCTATGATGCCAGTTAGGAGGCTACCGCGAAAAAGTATCCAGATCTCATATTTGATCTCTGAGGTAGCCACTTCTAGTACTGATCCCCAGCCGAGAAAGAACTGGTATATAGACACCAAGGTCCAGGCCAAGGTGATCCAAAGGATTTTTTGTATTTGTTCTTTGAGGTTCACAGCGATTGCTAGCGTATTCAGAAATCAAAAGATAGCAAGAGGTAATCAGTTGACCTAAAGCTATTCACGACTTCTGATGACCACTTCACGAAATGAGGTGCATAAGGCCTTACTTGGTCGACCGAAATTACGTTGCTTTCCTCATCTGTATTGAAGCTTCACCAGGCATCATCATCTTAAAAAATGCTAACTTATGATCATGGGATATCAACAGGATTGGGTCAAGAGAGAGAGGAAATTCTTCCTCTGGTCTGCGCTATTCCTGACAATAGTTTTCGTCATCGCCATGGTGCAAAACATCATCCGCTATGGCATGAGCGAGACCTATAGCCCGTGGCGTTCGATTACCTACCTCCTTATATCGCTAGTGCTTTTCATAGCATTCTTGCCGACCATTCTAGAGACTGCCAAGCGTGCATTGGATCGATACCCCAGGTATTTTGGATGGAGCGCTACCGCAATCACCATAGCCTCGATCCTGGTATTTTACGTCTGCTCAGGATTGTTAATGTACATCCTGGGCTTCTTCGACGAGTTCTTTAACATTCGATATGCACGCCAGTACTTTGGCCGAGAGGCGCTCTTCCATATGCTGCTCGTCGTTGGGGCCTGTGTTTACGTCTACTTCTCTTACCAGAAAAAGGTAGGCAAACTCGTCGAAGGCAGCATTGGCCGTAAGTCCGTCACTATCCCGTCTGAGTTGATCAGATGGATAGAGGCAGACGACCATTACCTGAAGCTCTATACGGAAGACTCCCAACTCGTGAAACGATCCAGTTTAGAAAGGATGGCTGATGAGCTAGAGCCTGATTTCATCAGGATACATAGAAAATATCTCGTCAATAGCAGCCAGATTATTGGCAAGGAACGTGAGCAGCGTGACGAATTCTTAATTCTCAAAGGAGGACAGAGGCTTAAAGTTGGCCGCTCGTTTCAGCCATTTGATATAGTACCCTATCTCAGCAAAAACTCAAAACCATGAAGCATACAGATTTCTCAAGAAGGACATTGGTTAAAAGCTCGCTGCTTGGTGCACTGGCCATTTCTGCGCCTAATATCATTTACGCTAAGACGAACAATATCAGTTCCGATAATAGTATAATGGAAGAAGATCGTTTCTATCTCTATCCGGCGATAGACGATGAGACCGCTAAGGAGGTCGTTGGGAAGTCCCATTCTGATTATGATAAGGTCAAGGCGCTAGTGACAAAGCGACCAGAACTTTCCCGCGCTACCTGGGACTGGGGGTTTGGGGACTGGGAGACGGCTATTGATGGCGCCTCACATATGGGTCGAAGGGACATAGCGCAACTACTGATAGAATTCGGTGCGCGACCGACGATTTTCACTTATGCTATGCTTGGAGAACTAGAAGTAGTCAAAGCCATTGTAGCGGCGAGTCCTGGCATTCAGTCGATTGGAGGCCCTCATGGCATTACATTGCTTCGTCATGCAAAGGCAGGCTTACGTATGGATACCATGACCGAAATAGAGCGTGGAAGAGTGCAAAAAGTAATTGACTATTTGGAAGCTTTAGGAGATGCTAATATGAGTCCTGAGAGCACAGAGATTTCAGATAAAGAGAAAGAACGCTATCAAGGAGAATATCGCTATGGGGAGGGGGAAAATGATATTTTCTTCATAGGGCTCAATATGAGAAAGTCACTCTCCTTTGGAAAAAAGGGAACCTTTGGTACGGGTATTTACAAGAGAGCAGATGGCTATTTCGGCGCATACGCCGCACCGTCGATCAAAGTAGGTTTTGAGTTGTCAGACGATAAAGTCACTGCACTCATCCTCGAAGAACCTGACTTGACCATTAAGGCCATGAGAATCACTTGATTAAAATCCTTTCAATTTGAGCGGACTAACTACCAATAGACAGGCTCTGTTCCTAAGTACTTTTCCGCAATTGGTAAATAGTAGTCTTTAACATCATCTAGTTCATAGATTTTTGGCGATTTTGAGTACAAATCGTATTGATTAAAATCTAAAATCCACTCTTTGTACTTGGCGTCTTCCCTAGATTCAAATTGACTGTAGCTGCCGCCATTGTGCCATGGATAAAAAGAATGATACCGAACCATCACCATGGCAGCTTCAGGAAGAATATTGCCTTTGTGGTTTTTTAGCACTTGATAGAGATACTCATCATGGCCCCATGCAAGCTGCAAATTGTCCAGTCCACAGCCTTCAGTATACATACCCAACTCTGTGTTAAAACGGCTGTCGCTCATGTCAGTATTGAGGCTGTTAAACTCTGGATAGACACAGGAGTCGGGTAGCTTGCACCCAACCACAAACACATCTCCAACAAGGCCCCATTGCTCGGCTTGGCTGGTGCCATCTTCATCGGATCCCCATAGGTACATCACTTTGCCAAGATCATGAATCAAGCCGACTAACTGCATCCAGTCGGGTCGCTTGTCTTCCCTCAAGGCTTCTGCAGACTGAATTAGGTGTTGAACATTGGGAAGGTTTAAGTCTGGATCACTTACATCGATCAGCGCATTGAGCTTGTTCATGGCATCCCAGATGCTCATGGGTTTGTCATAGCTCAAATATTTCTTTTTCATGCGCCCAACATACTCGTAGGTTTGATTGACTCTCATCTTACTATAGTGCTCTCGTACAGCGGCAGTCACATCGGACTGGTCGTAATTCCGGAACTCCTTTTTTTCTATGTTCGTCTCCATTGTACTATTGAATATTTCCCAAAAATAAATAAATAAGAATAGTCGTAATGATCAGTGCCCAACCCAAAGGGACGGCATGTTTATACGGCTGACTTGATATTTTCCCTACATCCATAATTTGAAACCTCTCGATTACTGGGAACTTCATAGATACCAAGTGCATAACAGCAATATTCAGCACAAACTCGATTCCCCAAATATGAACGAAGTGGATCTCCAATTCCAGTAGGAAGTAGGTGATGATATAGAACAATAGGCCGAAGATTAAACCGACTTTTGCGCCCATGGCTGAAACTCTGGGAAAGAAAAAGCCAGCGATCACCACTGAGGCCATAGGGACAAAGAAAATCCCGTTGAGCTGCTGCAATAGTTGATAAAGACCCTCGGGTGCATTAGCTACAAACGGAGCGACGGATATCGCAACGATGGCCAAAATAGCAGAGGTCCATTTGCCAACCTTGACTAATCTGCTCTCAGATGCTTTGAGATTGATGTAGCGCTGATAGATACCCAAACTAAACACGGTAGCGGCACTATTGAGTGCACTGTTGAAAGTACTGAGAATAGCACCCATGACTACAGCGACAAAGAAACCCGTTAGCCAGACGGGCATTACACGCTTTACCAGAAGCGGGTAGATATTGTCTTGTGTATCATAGTGCGCATCACCAAAATAGTAAAATCCGATAATGCCCGGTAGTACGATCACCAGAGGAATAAGAATCTTCAGTACTCCTGTATACAGCAATCCTTTTTGGGCTTCTGCCAAGCTGACAGCCCCAAGAGCTCTTTGGATAATTGACTGGTGCATGGTCCAGAAATAGAGTTGATTAATGATCAAGCCTGTAAACAAGACGCTGAAGGGTAATGTGGAATCTCTTGCTCCCTTTCCAATAGAAGGCTCATCACTGATGACATTGAACTTGCCAGGGTTATTGTCAAAGACCTTCATCCAGCCATCCGTGATGTTGCCATCCCCAATGTCGAGGAGTGCGAGTATAGGCACGAGCAAGCCAACAAGGAGCAAACCGTACCCATTGATAGTGTCAGTGTAGGCTACCATTTTGAGGCCTCCAAAAATGGCATAGACTGCTCCAATGATACCCACAACGATGATCGTTAGCCAGATGCCTTCTTGGACGGTAATTTGGAATTGCTCGGAGATATTGAAAATGGACTCGATGTTCAAAGCTCCGGTGTAGAGCACGATGGGTAGTAAGGTGACGACAAAGGAGATGATGAGCAGTAATGCTATCAAGGTTCGTGTTACGCCATCAAACCGACTCTCCAGGAACTCTGGGATAGTGGTAAGACCCATTTTCAGGTACTTGGGAATAAAGTAGAGCGCACCAATAACCAGCGCAATCGCAGAGGTCACTTCCCACGCTACAATGATAGCTCCATACCTGTAAGCTGCGCCATTCATTCCGATGAGGTGTTCGGAGGATATATTGGTCAGGAGCATTGACCCAGCGATCACTATTCCGGTAAGCGATCTGCCGCCAAGAAAATAGCCTTCTTGAGTCTGAAGGTTCTGTTTTCTTAGTTTGTACGAGGCGTATGCAGCAACAAAGGCAGTAAATCCAATGAAAGTTACCAGAGAAAGCATTTCTCAATCTACATCGAATTGGCTGAATTCTCAATTGGAGGGCTAGAGCAGCGAGACCAATTATGGAGTTGTATTAGAAACTCATGACCATAAACAAAGAGCTTACCGACACGAGGATCCATAGGACTAACCCTAGCACCAGCGCTCCCCATCCCAGCGAACGTATGTTGATTCCCGGTAGGCTGGACCCTACTAGAAATAGGGCCAATACCATCATAGCCTTAGCCCCTCCGACTGCTGTGCCGATGAGTCTAGGATCCATTGGTAGGTAGTCTTTTGCGAAAATGACGGTAATGAAAAGTAGGATAAACCATGGGATTTGGAAACCCTTGCTCTTGCTGTGAAATAAGAAAATCGAGAATATTGATACGGGAATGATCCACAGCGCTCGCACCAATTTCACGGTAGTGGCGACCCGCAGTGCCTCATCCCCGTAGGTACTGGCGGCTCCCACGACTGAGCTCGTGTCATGGATAGCGATGGCCGCCCACATACCGAATTGATGCTGACTCAGGTCGAGCCATTGTCCAATCACGGGAAAAATGATTAATGCCACAGAGTTGAGTAGGAATACTACACCTATCGAGACACTGATGTCTTTTTCCGTCGCAGAGATGATGGGTGAAATCGTAGCAATAGCGCTACCTCCGCAAATGGCAGTGCCAGTACCTAGCAAGTACGATAGCTTGGGAGGAAGCTTGAGTGCCCAGCTCAAGATCATTGCAACTCCCAGGGTTAGTGCAATAAAGCAAGCCGTGAGCCCTATACCATCTTGTCCTGTGGCTAAAGTCTCCTGCAGATTCATCCCAAAAGCTAATCCCACCACCGCAATTTTCAAGAGTTGAGAGATGGTCTTACTGTTGTGCTTGGGTAACGGATGTCCCAAGAAGTAAGAAGCGATGAAGCCCATAACTAAGGCTATTGCACCGTTGATCATTGGATGAAGCGTACAAGCAGCAATCAGAAGGAAGGCTATTCCCTTGATAGAAGTGATAGAGGTCGGAGGTAGGTTTTTCGCGTTGATCAGGATGGGATACTAGAGCCTCAAAATAAATGGGTACGAAGATAGATTTTTAAATAGCCTGATCACCTTTGGTAATGGGTCATTACGGTTGATTATTCGATCAGGGAGGATCAATTACCCACTCGATTCTCATAAAGTTCTATTGCTCGAAGATAGTTCTGTCCACCAACTTTTGTCTGGTCATGTTCAAAGCCATTTAACTCTGGGTAATTTTGGGCAATCCATGCGACCAGCAATTCACGGTTGCCATTCCACTTGACATCATCATACTGGGTATAGGCCATGATCTCTAGTGACCAAATTTTCCCGTCTTTGAAGGTGAGCTTCTCTTGAGTAATCGTGGGTGCTACATTTAGAAACAGTGTGCGACGACAAGTCTTTTCCACTGTCGCGATAACCGAATTGTCGCCTTCCTCTAGTGCGATGACATTATAGGTAGGCTCAAAGACGGCATCCCATTCTAGCCAAGGTCTGTAATTCTCTAGAGCATAGGCACTCGCATAACTGCCTTCTAATACCCTTACACTATCGTAATAGAGTTGGGTGATCTGATCAAAGTTAGAGGCGCTCATAGCCTGATAGAAAGCCTTTGAAGCCTCCAAATGAGTTGCCTCAGAGGTCTTTTTACAACCCGTAAAACCGAGGATGACCAATGCCAAATACAAGCAGCTCTTAAGATGGTAGTATGTCATGAAAGTTAGGTAGTTGCTTAGCGCTATTCAATTAGTTTGTCATGAGCCGATTGTCTCTCCATAGACTTGCATTGTAGGAAGGGTGGGGCTTTCTGCTCCGCCTGCCTGCTCGATGGTTACCGCAAAGGCGTCAGCCTCGGCAATACCCTTCATGATCTGAAATGTGCCACTACTTGCGTCAAAGACACCAGCATCGATGGGTACTCCATCGACTAGCGCCCATAGCTGGTACTGCTGGTCGTCTGATAAACTGACCATATTGGAAGAGTTGAGAAAGAGCTCCTCTTGCGTAGGATTCCAATAGACGACAGCCTTGGCACTTTCGGCATTCTCCGTTCCATGCAGTATGATTCTTTGGAATTCAGGGCTGATGATTACTGCTAAGTCTTGCCTGATGTTGGTGAGCTCTTGATTGACCAAATTGTAATTTTCAGCTAACTCAATGTTTCGTGCAGTTAGCTGTGTCAGGCGATAGTCTGTATTTTGCCACTGATTCCAGAAGTAGAATGAAGCCATTGCAGAAATCAACGCTATCGTGATGCTGGCTGCCATCATAAATCGTGAGGTCTGACGCCCACTGCTGTTATCAACAAAGTTGAGATTTTTCATCACCTTTTCGTCTTGCATCACTAATTGCTTCACCGATGAAGGTGGTGCCATGGCCTGACGAAAAGCCAGCAGCTCCAGCGTCTTCTGAAGCTCAAGGTATTCGGTACGCACTTCATCTTCAGAAGCGATCAAAACCTCAATCTGCTTTGATTCTTCTCCACTGACCTCACCGGTGATGTAGGCGGCCAGGTAACCGTCCGATAGTAGCTCTTGCTTATCCAAAATCGCTTTTCAATTGCTGCTTAATATCCTTGAGACAGTATCTCAACCTTGTCTTGACCGTGCCCAATGCTATTTCCTCTTTTTCACTAATCTCAGAGTGAGAATACCCCATGAAGAAGTTCAGTTGAATAAGTTTCTTACACATCTCACCAACAGTGTCAAGCACCTTCGAGAGTCCAATATAGTCTTCCCTTTTGTCTGATATTTCAAATATATCTACGTACTCATCCAAGTCTTTGGATTTTTCTCCGACCTTAAAATCTCTGGAACGTCGAGCATCGATGGCTTTGTTTCGTGCTATGCGATACATCCAGGTAAACAAAGTACCCTTAGAGGGGTCGTAAGCCTCGATTTGATCCCAGACCCGAATAAAGACATCATGTAGCGTCTCCTCGGCAATTTCTTTGTGACCAACTGTTCTGTGTATCACGCCATACAATGCCTCGGAATAATGATCATAGAGATAATCGAGGGCAGTAACATCTCTGTTCCTGAGGCGCCTAATGAGTAATGTGTTGAAATCGATGCTCGTCAAGGGATTACCAATTTGGAGCTGAAAGATATTGATATTCTATTAATTGAGGCTGCTAAAAACTACCCTTAGAACCTGTGGAAGTGGTCAACAAAAAAGGCCTCACTAGGAGGCCTTTTTTATTCTGGTAAGATCTATAATCAATTACGCGAGCTTCACATTAATTGCATTTAAACCTTTTTTACCTTCTTTTATTTCGAAGGTCACTGAGTCATTCTGCTTGATCTCATCAATCAAACCCGATACGTGTACGAAATATTCTTCATCGGAATCATCGTCTTTAATGAAGCCATAACCTTTAGACTCATTAAAGAACTTAACTTTGCCTGTTTGCATTAAATAAGGAATTAGAATTAATAATCATACAAATGTTAAGGATAAAAGACGCGATTCCAACCAATAATCCGAATAAATTTTGTATTGTAATTGAAATGATATGCGCGTAATAGGCGAAATAGAGCACTCGGAGGTCAAGATTACCATGTTCCATTGGAACAATAAATACCTGATAAAATTTGAGCGAGGGATGCTTGAACAGACTTATAAATTCAGTGAATTTGATGTGACTGGTGAGGCTGAGATCAAAGAAATGATCGATGATTCCTTCATTACTAAAGTAGTACAGCGATTCACTGAAATGGGAAAAGATCACGCTACGCTCCTTGACTACTAAAGGTTAACAACTACTACAATATCATCGTTTTGGCTACCATCCTTTGTAGCGATGCTTCATCAGGTACTTCTGCTAATTTTACCCATTCTAAAGCATTTGATTCATGATTTTTGGAGATTGATGAGGATCGGCTAGCGCGAAATACGAACCTGATATCATAGTGCTTATGAGCCGGCACACCTTTGCGCTCTGGGATATCATGAATGTCGATATCAAAGATCTTCTCACTTAGCAGTGAATAGTCTGATAGCCCGGTTTCCTCGTCAAGTTCTTTCTGTGCTACCCTTAGCAGGTTCTCATCGCCATCAGCATGACCACCTGGCTGAAGCCATTTATTGAGCTTGGCATGATGAAGCATTAACACTTGTGAATGGTCATGATTGAGTACCCAGCATGAGGCTGTCAAATGTCCTGAAAGTAAAGAGCGCTCGTAGCAATTGGGGTACCGTAGTAACTCCTCAAATTGGGGAACAAAGGCTGATTCTGTTTTGTCTAATGTCTTGTAACCTGCTATCGCCTTAGTGAAATCATCTCTGGTAGTCACTGCATGACTGTATTGACTTTGTTGATACGCCCCTCTTGAAGTGGGGCTGTTTTGACACCCTCTCCGATATTGGTCTTGTCACCATACCTTGCATCCACGAAATAGGATTGAGCGTTCAGGTTCTTAAAAGTGACCCTACCTTTCTCGTCAGTAGTCAGCGGATCGGCAACTGGATTCTCATCGCTGTTATAATCCTCTTGACTGGTATAGAGTATCACCTGAGCACCTTCTACAAAATTACCTAGGTTGTCAATCACAGTGATTCTCAAGCTGGTGGGGAGAACTTCCGAGCTGGCGTAGTTAGTGGTAATGAACGCTAGCCATAGGAGAAGCTCGATACAGAGTATGATGATCCATTTTTTCATAAGACTAATGTGATAAAAGGGTGCTGGATCAACTACGATGACTTAGGCGTTGGAGTTGCTCTCAAAAGAGAATAAGTAGTCTACTAACTCGTCAAAATCGAGAGGTGCAGCGTACAGCTGATCAGCGTAGGTACTGGCCATCACCTTGATGTAGGAGGGCTGATCGTCTATTCGGATATATTCTATCAGGACATTGCCATAGTGCTGCTCAACTTTGGTTGCATCACTTGCTGACACGGGCTTGAGATAATGTTTCTCTTTGGTTTCTATGATTTCACCTTTTTCAGAGATCATTATATCCGAGTTGGCCTTCTTGTATTTTAGGGTAAGCACTCTTTCCGCCAGGTAATCGAATAGGTATTGAAATTCTATTGGGGCTATCTCCAAGTTGTATGACAATGCGAAACCATTGGCCATACTAGAAGTGAAGAGATGCACATCGTAACTACTCTGAATCTTCAGTTTCTTGTAGTGGTATCCCTTCTGGTATTTATCCAAATACTCTGGAAGGCGATTCTGCTGACACCATTGGCGGTAGCCTTCGGAATACTTATCACTGCGCCGAATAACTTCATGGCTGAGCTGAGGTTGCTTTTGCTGCTTGGTAAATAGACGCTGATAGAGGTCTTCAAAATAGGCCATACTTGAAGAACGATCCAGACCTGCTTATGTTAATATTATTTAGTGTCTGTCTAATAAGTCAAGAATCTGATTCAGAATGTTCGAGATCAAGGCTTGCGACAGAGGAAAAAGCACAGTTTCCTATCGGAAATGAGTATTTTTCTGACGAGCCTGCCTCGCCGGACAGGCGGGCGTAACGAAGAGATCGGACATTATGGACAGATTCTATTTCAGTAGTGTCACTCCGCCATACTGTTCGATCACTGACTGAGTTGCATCAAGCGAGCTGCGGAATACCATCTTATAGGCGTATGTTCCGGTAGGAAGTAGCTGGCCTCTGTAGACACCATCCCACTGGAAGTCTTGATCGTCTGACTGGAAGACCATCTCTCCCCATCTATCGAAAATGAATATGGCATATTCAGTCACATAGTCATTAGGGAATACTGAGAAGGTATCATTTGTACCATCCTGATTTGGTGTGAAGGCGTTCGGAGCTACGACAGTAGGACGACAATCATCTTCAATAATGATTCTGTCATTGACGCAGGTGGAGCCATTGAAGAGTTGTACTACGAATGCACCAGCCTCAGAGACGAGCAACATGCGCTCCGTAGAGACAATGCCTTCTACACCGTCTTGTCTCCACTCGTAAGTATCAAAAATGCCCGGATCTAACTCTATCGTCCCACGTTCTGGATCAGGATCGAGGGAGCAGATCAATGCTTGACTATCCAGTAGCAGATCTTCCTCTGGTATCGGTACAACTAGTACATCGATAAAGTCAGAAGTGGAGCAGTTGCCATTCACATCTGTGACGTTGACTGTGTAGGTGCCCGTCTCGGTTACGTCAAGGAAAGCCGTAGACTCACCAGAGAGAACATTGCCATCAGCATCTTGCCACTGGAAAGTGACATCTTCTGTAATAGAGGCTCCAGCTGTCAACTGGATTAGTCCGTTGACATTACAGTTGGGCTCAGCAGAGATGGTCACTTCGAGTGGGATTAGTGTCAGGCTATCCGTCTGCACGCAACCTGGTGCTCCTGCTTCTCTTACTGAGATATTGTAGGAACCGCCACTGGTGACGCCCACATTGAAGGCTGAAGTGATAAAGTCGCTTGACAAAATAGGGAAGGAGCCATCATAGGTGATGCCGTCACTGCTCGTGACCACCTGACCCGACTCATCCAGCAATGTCAAAAGAACCGTGTCTGCCACATTGCCATTAAGCGCTATATCAAGTCCGCAAATGCCTGATTGGGTCGTGATAATATCAAAGCTGGCGATATCCTCAATGTTGATATTCTGCATATTCGTACAGCCACTGACTGTATTGGTCACAGAGAGAGTGTAGATACCAGCTCCAAGACTATCGATCGTCACAGGATTGATACCAGTGAAGGTTCGTGGAGTCACATTGACAGGGCCAGTGACCGCATATGTGAAGTTGCCATCACCCGCTAATTCAAACAATAAGCGCCCGTTGTTAATACCGCATGACGAATTAAATGTCTCAATTGCTGAAACAGTCGGCTCATCAAGGACTGTAATGGCGACACTGTCTGTCGCTGCACACTTAAGTATGGGATCAAATGCGCGAAGTTTGTAAGAGAATGAACCGGGCGTTTCTGTTTCAATTGACTGGAAGCGATCCGTACCAACCACTTCTCCATTGATCTCCCAGGTGTAGGAGAGCCCACCGAGCCCGTAACTACCATCGATATCTGCCAGTTCCTCATTTTGACATGCATCGAGCGGTGGTCCTAGCTCTATATCAGGCCGCTGATCGGCTACATTGATGGTGGCAGGAGGTGAGGAGCAACCGTCGCTATTGGTAATGAATACGGAGACAGATGTAGCTTCACTCACCTGAATAACGCGAGCCGTGTCGCCTGTTGACCATGTATAAGAATAGATCGAAGTATCTGTTGGAAATGCTGCCAGCTCGAGGAAGTCTTGCTCGCATATGTTTTGGGGGCTTTCGAGCATCACCGTATCCGGAATGGTGAAAATCTCCAGTGTATCTACAAATACAGAGTCATAACCGCATCTGTTGTACACTCTCAATTGCACTGTGTACTCACCGAAATCCTCATATGGTCGGATCGGATTTTGTACCATGAGCGTATCAGGATTACCAGGGAAGGAAGCACTTGGATCATCTCCAAATATCCAATCGTACTCATCAATGTCTGATGTGCCCGAGCCGAAAAACTCTACGGGCTGACCAAAGCAGGTATTGGCGAAAGAGATGCCTGGAGACTGAGGAGGGTTGGATACGATTTGCACAAAATTAGGAAGACCTAGTAAGCTGCTTGTCCCAGCCAAGAGTGGGAAGGCTGTTGGGCTGAACGTCGGATTATCAGCCGTAGGGCCGTTGACTATGCCCAGTGACTGTAAGCCTTCTACAGCTACGTACATCTGTCTATCGGGACCTGTCTGGATGGCTCCTAACTCTTCTCCTCCGGCGTACACCACATTTTTAGTCGCCTGAATATCCGCTTCCTGATCTTCTGTGCCCAGACTGTCAAGGCTGTATTGGATCAATTTCGAGTTTCCATTATTTGTGGTAACATAGACCTTGCGTCCATCTGAGGAGAAGTCTACCCCATAGATGACGGATGGACCTGGCTCCTCTATATCTATAGTGATACCGTTTCTTACTCGACCAATAGAGTCAAACTCAAATATTTCTAAGAAATTGTCATCACCAGGCAAAGCCACGCCTACCAATTCGCCATTTGCGAGTTTCATATAGCCGCGACCTTTGCGCTCATCATCATAGAAATGCTGAGATCCCTCGGAGGTGATTGTAGGGGTTGCTATTCCTTGATTGCCCACTTGATACGCTCTAAACGTATTGTTACCATATTCATGACCTACCATCCACGTCGTACCATTACCAAAACCAGAAGCAGTCATTCGCTCCGTACTATTCTGGAATAGTGGCTGATCTTTAACGATTACCTCACCTCTGGCAGAGTCTAGTCTGATGTCGACGATAGAGTACCTCATGTCATAGGTATAGTCGCCATAAACTCCATCCGCGGTAAATACATAAAAGATAGTGGCACTTTGCTCTCCGGCTAGCGTCACACTCGACACAGGCACGATCATCGCGCCATTGGATACCGTGCTATCCCCACCGATCTCTGTGCCATTAATCATCACCTGATGATCTCTATTCCAGACAGTGCTTCCGTTGGTATAGAAGAGTAGGTCACCATTCCTATCGGAAACGGTCGAGCAGTTTTCTGGAGAGATCATGTCACCGTCATTCAGAGCTGTGGCTTGTGGTGTAAAATTTATGCCTGCATTTTGGCCAAAGTACCAGTAGTTAAGCACCTGCGTCTGATCTCCATACACAGTTACTATTATTTCATCGAAGCTGCTGCAGCCATCGGGGCTTTCTACGTATACCCAGTACGTCCTTGTCGTATCCGAATTGGCCATGATGGTGGGGCTGGTCTCACCAGTATTCCATGAGAAAGTGGTTCCTGCTGGGGGTGGGGTCTCCGCATCTGCGAATGGATCAAGAATGAGTTCTTCTCCTACACATATTGTGGTGTCATTGCCCAGATCAGCCATCAGGCTATTCATATTGATGGTGACATTCTTTTGCACGCTTCTGAATCGTCCGTTGACCGAGACTGTCATGGTCACTGGCCCTGCATAAGCTGCTTCGTATCCGTAAATAGGAGAGAAGGAGCCTGATCCACCACCATCACCAAAGTCCCAAGTCACGGTCTGAGGGGTTGGATTGACGACTGGCGTGAAAAATACCTGGTTGTTGACACAGCTTACTGAGTCAGTAATGTTGAAATCCACAAGGTCAAATGGATCATTGGATGGTGGAGCAAACTCTGGAAATTGTATACCATTGAGTGTGCTATTGCCTAATGGGAGGCTATCATATTCGGTGTTTTCAAGGAGGCTGTCTGGAAAATTGAACCTGCCAAGTTCTATAGGAGAGGTCTCGGTGAGCTGATAAAGGTGGTAGATTCGCCTATCTGGCCCGCGTTTGAGACCTAAGCTTCTGAAAACTGTATAGGGAATCACAGCGCTCGTGACCGATATGGTATCAAATCCAAACTGATAGACCTGCCCAGTAGTGGGTTGGCCATTTGCGCTTCCTTTTCTACTAAAAAACAACTTCCTACCAGAAGCGGACCAAGCAACGTCTGCCACCGCTACACCTCCATCGTCAGTATTGCCTGAGTTTAGAATCTGGGTATTGAAACTCAGGTTTCCAGAGCTGGGATCAAAATCGAGAATGATAATATTCCTGTTTTGCTCCTTAGGAGAAACTGCCAGGAGCGTAGAGTCTTCATTGTACGCGAAACTTGATACTTCAAAAGGTGGTATGCTTGCATCAAAAAAATTGAAGGTCTGGATCGCTCCAAAGTTACCAGCATCAATAGTCATCACGCGAAACTGACCACTTCCCACATCTTGGTTAATGAGCCAATAGGCATTGCCTAGGCCAGGCACCACTATCATAGCATCAGACGGATTCACTAGGCCAGTGGACTGGTTGATCATTGTGGTAACATCACCTAATGGTGGCTGACCTGGGTTAGCAGCGTTTCCTTGAAGTTGGCTATTTACGATAGTGTACTGGACTTCATTGACCCCTGTCACACCTGAGTTGGTAAATAGGTAATAGCTGGCAGGTGTATCGGGTGCTGGTGACGCCACCGCCGCATTGTTGAGATTAGGATTACCGTTAAGGATCACGCCTGCATCCAACATGGAGCTATGACTAGCATCGTAGAGGTTGGCGCCATCTGAGTAGAAAATGAGATCTCCGGTTGCCTCATCTGCTGCTACCGCGCTACCGCCAAGTCCAAAAGGTGTAGCTTGATTATTAACGATGTTGACTTCTACACCTGGCAAATTAGTCTTGTCAAAAATCAATGCTTCGGACGAATTGCCGAAGTACCACTGATTGTCGATCAAAGGATTTTGTCCTTGTGCCCATACACTGGAATTAATCCAACAAAGGCTCAAAAAAAAGAGCGCGAAAACTAATTTTTGTCTACATGGTTCGTTTACCATTCTGATAAGGGTTAACAGATTACCAATTGTATTTGATCTGGCTCCATAGTTACTACAAATGCCCTTTTTTGGCAAGTTATAAACTGTGATAAGAACCCAACGCACATTGGCGTAGTTTCATTACAATTGCGCTATATATTGTTTCATTGTTTTCGAAGTTGACCGTATAATACATATTTTGCACAGCGTGATCAGAAAAGCATTTACAGTTGTATTGGCCATTGTCGGTGGGCTCGTTTTGAGTTTGTTTTTTCATAACAAAGCTTATGCCCAAGACCCTCAGTTTTCCCAGTATTACGCAGCTCCACTTTTTCTCAATCCTGCCCTAGCGGGAATCAATCAGCAAGGGCGCGCAGGTGTGAACTATCGCAAGCAGTGGCCGTCAATTCCGGCGAGCTTTGAGACCTTCTCTGCTTACTTCGATTACAATTTTGAGGACTACAATAGTAGTATGGGTTTCATTGTCACTAACGATCGGGAGGGACAAGCTGGATTAAACTCTACAACCATAGGGCTTCAGTATTCCTATCAGACCTTCATTAACTATAAGTGGGCTTTCCGTCCGGCCATGCAGGCTTCTTATACGCTGAGAGATATCAACTTCGATAAACTGGTCTTTGGAGACCAGCTAGATGCTACGGGTATCATCAACCCTGGAACAGTTGAAGATCTCAATACAGGATTGAATGTCAATTACTTCGATCTGGCTTTTGGAGGCCTTCTTTACAGTAATAATGTTTGGATTGGCGCTTCTCTCCATAATATTCTAGAACCAAACCAATCGCTCATTGGCGGAGAAAGCATCCTTCCAAGTCGATTTTCAATCCATGGTGGCTACAAGCTGCCTCTGAATGTTGATAGTCGTGGATCAGGCAGTGGTGGTGAAAGAAGTATTACTCCTACCTTTAATTACAAGTCTCAAGGTGAATTTGATCAACTTGATATTGGCGTCTACCTGACATTGCAGCCAGTGATCTTTGGTCTGTGGTATCGAGGCATACCGGTTAAGCAATTTGAAAACTTCCCCAATAATGAGGCATTGGTCTTTATGGTGGGGGTGACGCAGAAAAACTTGAGTTTGGGTTACAGCTATGATTACACCTTATCACAGTTGGATATTGCCTCCGGAGGAGCACATGAGATTTCATTAATGGTGAGTTTTAATTGGGGTGATCCTAGGAAGCCACCTAGAGAGGTAAGAGAGCTGAGGTGCCCAGTGCCGTTTATTTTCTAGAGAAGAAAAGACTACTACAATTAATAGTACTTGAAGTCAGAAGAATCGTCTTCGGCTATATCAGAGAGTTCTTGCTTCTTACGCTTATCCATGATCATGAAGTAAATCGCAACTAAGGCGATTAATGACACTAAGATGGCACACCCAGTAATAATCCACTGTCTGTATTCGGACTTGCGCTGATTGGCTTCAAGCTCCTTGTAATAGCTATCCACAACACGATACAGGTTCTCTTTGTCCTTGAGATCCGTAAGTTGAGATCGTTCCTCGTTTAGGAGCTGTTGCTCTGCCAATAGGCGTGTGATGTAGACGTTGGATTTTTCTTCCTCGGTTGATATAAGTGATGCCATTAATTCAAAAATTCGCAAACCTTCTTTGGTTTTTTGAACGCTAGGGTAGATATCTAATGCCTGGTCACCTATGGATTTTGCTTCAGCTTTTTTTCCAATACGAATGTAAAGCTCCGCGAGTTCTACCATCGCACCAAATTTCCGGTCATTACTGTAGTAGTCCAATGATCTGAGAAGGTGTTTCTCTGCCAAGTCAAACCTATTTTGTTCAAAATATACTTCCCCAATGTTTTGATTGGCAAAGCCAAGATACATCTCAAGTTTAGGGTCATCTAGTTTGTCTGATATATCAAGAATACTCTTAAAATGGTTTATTGCTAACCCGTATTCCTCAGCTTTTTGAAAGAGATCACCCAACTGATTATTTATCTGGGCTATTTTCTTAGTATCATTCTTTTTTTTGGCCTCATTAAGTATCTCTAGATATATATCAACAGCTTTCGGATTGTAATTAGCACTGTATGCATTGGCAATATTGTACTTTAGACTCATTACATTGGTCTGTTTTTCAAAGGGCCTGGTTTTATCGTATGCCTCAGCAAAAGGCAAGGCTTCCAAATAATACCTTAAACCACTTTCTAAGTCGCCATTTTGTTTGAAGATTACTCCAAGATTTTTCCTTAATGAGAGTTCCAAGAATACGTCTAACGTATCCGCTTCTTCTAGCTGGTGAATAGCCTCAATATAATGCGAAGCTGCTCTTAGGTCATTTAAAGAGTTCTTATGATTCGCTATGTAATAATTTGAAAGGGCTAGACTGTATTGATCATCACTATTCTGCTGAAGGTGCTGAGCTACAGTTTGAATGCTGTCATTGTCTAGTCTGAGCACCCCATCATAAACATCAATGAGAACTTTTCTCAATGAACCATAAGATGAAAGTCCAATGCAATCGAACTGCAGTAAAATGAACAATACTGTTACTCCCCAAATCTTCATCAAGGTAAATGTAACCTTTACCTAAAAAAAAAGCACAGAAAAGTAGCCTATTCTGTGCTTTGGTATTTGCAGGACTGATGTAACGAGTTTAATTCCCTTTTCCGCCATTAGTGTCATCGTCACCAGTAGCCTGTGCCTCTATTTTACTTAAGTCTGGATAAGCCTGATCTGATGAGTCATCGCAGCTAGTAAATGCGAAGGCGAATAATGAGACAAGAACGAGGGTTAGCGTTAATCTTTTCATAGCTGTTAGTGTTTATAAGTTGTTAATATTATGTTGACAAATAAAAAACAATTTTCTGATATATCACACATAACTGAAAAAAAATATTCTAAATAAAGTATTTAGAGCATTTTGCTAATTTTAATTTTTAAAAATTATCCACATGATGTTTACTTTAATGATGTGCATAAATGCAATATTGATATTCTTAAAAGCAGAATAATAGACAACAAGATGTGTTATTATTTGAATTATAAAAGTTTTATTTGTTATGGACTCAAAGAGCTTGATTAGCGTTATACCACCTACTTTTGCTGAATGAATGATCAGCAAATACTCTTTCTGCTCTTAGGAATTATTGTTTTTGATTTTGTGCTGGAGAATTTAGTTGACTTTCTCAATCACAAATCGGCCAATAAGAACATACCCAAACCGCTTGAAGGCATCTATGATGAGGAGAGCTACCGGAAATCTCAGGAGTACGGAGCGACTAACTATCGATTTTCCCTCATTACTGGCTCGATATCATTCCTTGCAACTGTAGCTATCTTGTATTTTGGATGGTTTGGCACTCTTGATCAATGGGTACGAGGTTTTGCGCAGAATGAACTAGTGCTCAGTCTCTACTTCTTTGGCATTCTGTATTTTATCTCAGATATCCTGACCATTCCATTCCAACTCTACGGCACCTTCGTTATCGAGGAGAAGTTTGGCTTTAATAAGTCTTCCATCAAGACTTTTATTGTTGATAAACTGAAGGGATACGTTCTTGCTATCCTCCTGGGTGGAATATTGCTAGTTGCTTTGATACTTTTGGTGTTTGCGCTAGGCAAAGACTTTTGGTTGTGGTTCTGGTTGGTGATTACCGTATTCATGATTTTCATGAACATGTTCTACACTAGCCTTATCGTACCGTTGTTCAACAAGCTCACTCCGCTGGCCTCTGGGGATTTGAGAACTGCCATAGAGGAATATGCTCAGAAGGTATCCTTTCCATTGACGAACATCTTCGTCATCGATGGCTCTAAAAGATCAAGTAAAGCGAATGCTTTCTTTTCTGGTTTTGGAAAGAACAAGAAAGTGGTGCTTTACGATATGCTAATCGAAAAACATACCAGTGAAGAGTTAGTCGCAGTGCTGGCACATGAAGTAGGCCACTTTAAGAAAAAGCACATCATCGGAAGTATGATATTGGGGATTGCTCAGACTGGCTTGATGCTCTATCTGCTATCGCAAATGATTTTCAGCTCTGAGGTGACATGGGCGATGGGTGGAGAAACAACTGCACTTCATTTGAATATGCTTGCTTTTGGTATTCTGTACTCTCCCTTGAGTAAGGTGCTGGGCATACTGATGAGTGTTTATTCAAGGAAGAATGAATACGAGGCGGATGCCTATGCCAGCATTACCTATGATAATGCGCCGCTGGAGTCAGCACTCAAGAAGCTCTCAGGTGATAACCTAAGCAACCTGACACCTCATCCTTTGTATGTATTCCTAAACTACTCACATCCAACATTGCTGCAGAGGATTACGGCCATGCGTAAATATTCAAAAGGCTAGTCATCAAGCTTCCTTTTCAAGAATCGAGACAATGAGAGTATCAGAGAGGTGTCGTCTGCTGAGGCTGACATAAGTCGATCTTTGAGTCGACGATAAAGACTGGGTTGATTGTCGATTTGTAAGTAGTCAAGCAGTTTGATGACTTCAGTTTTTAATCTTCTTTGATCTGTTTCTGGCTCAATCGACTCACCTGGAGACGACTCATCAACGTTCATTTGCGATAGCTCATAGGCATAGACCATGACAGCTTGGGCTAAATTCAATGAAGGGTGACCAGTCTGCAATGGGATAGTGGTCAGTAAATCACACAACTCTATTTCTTGATTGGAAAGGCCGTTGCGCTCGCTCCCAAACACCATGGCCACATTATTCACTGCTGCTGTCTTTGAGTTTAATACATAGACCAATTTCTTAGGCTCATAGTAATCATGCCTGCCAACTCTGTTTTTTGCGGCAGTGCCAATGACTAAATCCATTCCCTTTATGGCTTCAGATAGCTCAGAATAGATTTTAGCTGAATCGAGAATGTCATGGGAGCCATAGGCTGTTTTGAGCGCCTTTTGGTCTAAGTGATTCTCGGAGTTGACTAGTAGGAGATTGCTAAATCCCATTGTCTTCATGGCCCTGCACACAAAGCCAATGTTTTCGGGTACGGCAGGATGGCTAAGTATGAAATGGATTCTCATATAAGTCGCTTTGCTGCTTCCTTTCTGCTAAGAGGCTGTAGCTCCGTGTGGTCAAGAAACCATCTAACTCTCTCAGGTCGCTGCTTGCTGTATTGGCGCAATGCCCACCCTATAGCTTTAGCAATGAAAAATTCTTTGTTGGCTTTGTGCTGAAGGATATATCTGAAGAGCCGCTGTTCGTCAAAGTGATCCATATCAAAGAAGAGCTGATTAAGAAGGGCTGATCTTATCAACCAGAGGTTGTCACTTCCTATCCACTGATCAGGCCCTTTAGGGATCAGGTTGGGAAACTGCTGGAAGAAGTAGCCGCTAATCCTACCTGCAAACATATCAACGGTATCCCACCAGCTCTGATGGGTGATACAATGATGGATTAGGGATAGATGATCAGCTTGAAGGAGCTTTTTGTATTTTATCACTGTCTCAATGGCAAAATAGTGAAACTCGCGTTGTGGTTGCGACCAAGCGGTACGTATTACCGCTTCCAGCTCATCGCTATTTCCGATAGGGTGAGCGGCCCATGCTGATCTGTAATGTGGCCATCGTTGATCTCGCGGCAGCCCAAAAAAAGGAAATTGATCTTTTAGATAGGCTGCCATTTCGACCGCCTTGGAAGGGTTTTCGTTTTGTTGAAAACTAGCTGCAATATGAGTGATGATCTCCATCAGGCAGTGAATTGATAGGCCCACCAAATCAGTACCCCTTGAAAGGGAAGTCTCAACCAGAGGCCCCATATTGGCACTTTCATACCAGCTCCTTTGGCCATGAGGTGGTATACGTTGGCGGGGAATACGCCAATCAGGAGAAAGATAATACCCCAGGCTGCTATGGACTGATAGGCGGGGAATAGAATAAGGATGCCTAAGCTAAACTCTATGGCACCCGTGATCCAGTTGATCCATTCTTTAAGAGGTAGGATCGGAGGGATGATTCTGAGAAAGAACTTGGGCTTAACGAAATGGTAAACGCCGGCGAAAATATAGAAGCCAGCCATTACATACATGGAGATGGATAGGAGCATAACCAAACATACTACTTTCGGACTCAAGCTGAGAAGTTAGGATCTCAGAAATTTCGTTAGCGGTAGCTCAATATACCGTCAAGGCGGTATTGCGATAGGAGTGAGGGCTATAGAATTTAGAGGGACTAAATCTAAATATTATGAACAAGCTATTATTGGCTGCTTTCTTTCTACTTTCATTTTCAGCGTACGCGCAGGATCAGTTGGTTTTCTCGGATGATTTTGAGGATAATCGTTGGGATTGGCCCGTCTTCTCTCATGACAATGCTGAGGGCAAGTTTAACTACGGTCGGTATCAGTTTGAGCACAAGCGAGAAAGTGGCTCATGGAGTGCCTTCCAAGCCGTAGACATCACCGAGGGTAAGCCCTGGAGAATGGAAGTCGTAATGGGGCACCTCAAGGGTGTTGATAATCATGGTTACTCACTGCTTTTTGGAAAGGATGGTAATAGCTATTATCAGTTTGCACTTAGCGGGAATGGCTACTTCTTTATAGGCAAAACCATAGATGGTGACTATTCGGATGTTCTTGATTGGGTTGAAAAGAAGGACCTGATCAATACCTCCGGCGGCTTAAATACAGTTGAGATCTTGGGTGGTGACGGAGGATGGGAATTTAAGATCAATAATGAACGGGTACATGAAATGGAGGCACTTCCTTTTCATGGAAACTCCATTGGATTTAATGTGTCCAATGCACAATCAATAACCGTTGAAAGCATGCGAATTTACCAAGATGACAATCCTATCGAAGTGGTCGAGGATGTGCCTTCTGACCTGGTCAAGGAAAATCTGGGCAGGAACGTCAATACAGAATGGTCTGAGAAAATGCCAATTATCGCACCTGATGGTAAAACTCTCTTCTTTGTTCGTGATTCATATCCCATGAATACGAGTTCAGAGCATGATGATATTTGGTTTTCAACCTTGGAGGATGATGAGTGGAGTGTCGCAAAACAGATGCCTTATCCGCTTAACCAAAGTTTTCACAACACGGTAATTAGTGTAACTCCGGACAACAATAGCCTGATGCTCATGAATAGGTACATGTCAGATGGCTCGGGAAGCAATGGCAAGGGAATCTCACTCTCGCAGCGTACAGAGGAGGGTTGGTCCATTCCTCAAGACGTGACTATCGATAATTACTATAACAATGGAATACACTCTGAGTCCAATCTCTCTAGTAATGGTAAAGTAATTCTGATTACGCTGAACAGAGAGGATACCCAGAATGCCGAAGATAAAGATTCTAGGGATATCTATGTCTGCTTTAGAAATGAGGACGGTTCTTTCAGTGAGCCCAAAAATATTGGAACTACCGCAAATACTACTGGAGATGAAACCTCTCCATTTCTGGCGGCTGATGATAAGACCCTGTTCTTTAGCTCGAACGGATGGCCCGGATACGGCAGCTCTGATATCTTCATGACCAAGCGCCTGGATGATACCTGGATGAATTGGAGTGAACCTAAAAACCTAGGCATGGGTATCAACACAGGTGATTGGGATGCCTATTTCAATATTCCTGCATCAGGGGCATATGCCTATATGATTTCTACTAACAATAGTGTAGGGAGTGGTGATGTATTCCGAATCAAGCTACCTCCAGCGCTACTTCCTGAGCCGGTGGTACTTGTATCTGGTGTAGTCTATGACAGCAAGACCAATGCGCCAATTGGCGCCAAGGTGACTTATACAGACATTACGACGGGGGTTGAGCTAGGTATAGCGAGTTCAGATCCTACAGATGGTACTTATCAAATCGTACTGCCTGTTGGCAAGCAATACGCTTTCCGAGGAGAGAAAGAGGCATATTACCCTGTGAGTGAGTATCTGGATGTACGCGAGTTGGAGGCTTACCAGGAAATAACGGAAGACCTCCATATGACTCCCCTGGAAGTTGGTCAAACCATCAGAATCAACAACATCTTCTTCGAAGTTGATAAATCACAACTGCGACAGGAGTCCTTCGAGGAACTGAATCTTCTGGTAAGGATCCTCGAGGATAACCCAAGTATCAAAATTGAGCTAGGTGGTCATACCGATAGCCAGGGTTCAGATACTTATAACTTGAATCTCTCTACGGATCGTGCAGCTTCTGTTCAAGCTTACCTATCGGAACAGGGGATTGCAGCTGAGCGCTTAATTTCTAAGGGCTATGGTGAGACTAAGCCTGTGGCTTCTAACGACACAGAAGAAGGGCAGGCCTTGAACCGGAGAGTGGAGTTTACGATTCTGGAGTAGTACTACTCCATACCTCCAATCAATTCAATGAATGTACCATCAGGATCCTTGACAAGGATGAAATGACGACCATCAGGTAGTAAGTAAGGTGTTTCGCCTAGTGTAGTCACATTGTTGTCTCTTATCCTCTCCAACACGTCGTTGAGTGTCTCATAGAAAATGGTGATATAGCGCATGCCCGTATCACCATCTATGTAGGAGTGCTGAGCATTTTCTCCCTTTTTGCCAAATGACATGAGCTTCCACTCATTGGCTGATGGTGAGTCTTCCAACTTCATTACAGCTACAGAGAGGGGAGTCCCATCAGTGAGCCCGGTAGCTTTTGCTATCTCAGGAGTTACTTCAAACCCACCTGTTTGGCGCATGCCGATGACCTCTGTATAAAATTGCTTAGATCTTTCAAGGTCTTCTACCACCACACCAATCTGGATAGTGGGGCTCGAGAATTCTGACTGTGCCATAGCGGAAAGCGTTGAGATGACAAGGACTAGAGAAAATAGATACTTCATAGATTTATTCATTGATGACAATGGCGATTTTATCCTTTGCGGTAGCGATACGAGTGATCAAGCCAAGGTCGAATTCTGTGCCCAGGTCGGCTATCACCTTCCATCCATCTGCTGATGTCCAACGATGCAGTTGGGTGTCCTTGCCCATCAGAATGCTACCATCAGCCAGCCAGGCCATGTCTTGAGCACCTTCGAGCGTAGTGGTAATGGTTAGTACTTCTTGCGACTTAGGATTAAGCGACTTGACTTCTCCTGCTTGGGTAAAGCTGACTAAGCCCGTGTTTGGGATATTGTGAATAGAGCGACCAATGCGCTCTGTTACGGTGGTATGCTTCATTGGGACAGTATTCGTGATCTGCAGGGAGGCAGGATCACCCAATACAAATGACACGAGCGTGATGTTGTCCCACCAAGCGTAGTAGCCTATCACCCTATCAGGAACTGCCACTTCAGGTCGACCACCTGCTAGAGGGTATTTCCAAAAAAGCTGTTGACCATTGTCTTCAAGGACGATAGCGCTAATGAACTTACCGTCAGGCGTCTCTCTAGGCGAATACTCACCACCAGGAGTATGTGTTAAGCGCTTGTACAGCCCTGATTCAATATCATAGCTCATGATATCAGGGTTCTTGTCAATTGCGCTATTGAAGTATAGTAGAGATTGATCAGCGGAGAAGGAGGGCTGATTATCAT
Source organism: Cyclobacteriaceae bacterium (assembly GCA_040222235.1). GTDB lineage: Bacteria > Bacteroidota > Bacteroidia > Cytophagales > Cyclobacteriaceae > UBA6059. The sequence continues at coordinate 27,368 of JAVKDO010000133.1, read as the reverse complement.
ACTTTCCAGGGTTATTACTGACATTTTTGGGATTTGAAATGGTCAGCTCTGCACCTTCCAGACTGTAGTCAAACAAGTACACTTCTGTGTAGGGCTGTGCTTTCGAAAGACCCATTGTAAGTAAGGTCAGTAGGAGGGCGATTGAAGTCTTCACTTTTTCATTTGAAGATAATCAATTATTGATTCCTTCATCAGTAGAGAGAGACTTGAAGGCACAAAAAAGCCGCCTCACTCACTGCTAGACTAACAGGAATGAGGCGGCTTTCGAGGATTGTTAAACCATCCTATCAGCTTACATCGTGCTTGACTTATTCTCGATGTTTACTGCATTGATATTCATCTGCTTCACTTTCTCATTCAACTTAGGAATTTCCGTATTCTTGATGGTCTCCCATTTCTGAATTTCGGCCTTGATCTTAGCAGTCATTTCATCTTTTACCTCTACTGCCTGATCTGTAGGAGGATAGTCTCCACCACCTACAACGTTGTTGAGGTGGCCAAGCTTGTTGTTCAATCGGATTGGATAGTTTAAAGGATCTTGACGACTCTGATTCTTCGTCTGGTAGAGTTCCTCTTCTACTTTCGTCATGTTCTCATCTATCTCATTGGCCATGTCAGTGATCTCCTGATACTGCTCCTCATCACCGATCTTATCTTTCAACTCGATCATCTGCTGACGTGCAAGTTTCATTTCCTTGATCGCCTGATGCGTTTCAGTCAATTGATCTCTTACGCTTATCAAGAAATCGAACTGCTCATCATAATCACTTTGATCAGAAGAACTTCTCTGGTCTTTGATGATGGTAAAGTCAGTTTCACTGGAAACACCATTCACTGTTAAGCGAGCCTTGTAATCACCAGGCTTAGCTTTTGGGCCAGTCAGACTTGCAGACCACATGATCAACTGCTCAAAGCCTTCGGCATCCGGGTAGCGCATATTCCATACAAAACTGTTGCTACCTTTCTTAGCCATGATTTGATCTTTCTTCTCCTCAGCCTTGTTAGAGAAAGTACGAATCATATCGCCATCGCTCTCCATCAAGTCAAGAGTCACCTCCGCGTCATCATCTAGCTCATTAGCTATGTTGAAGAAGAACTTCACGCCGTTGTGATGTTGCTTACCTTCAGCCTTACCTGCGCCTCTCCAGCTAATTCTACCCATGCGGTAGCTATCGATAGGCTTGAAAAGGTGTACCTCAGCGCTCTTTACCTCGTCATTAAGTTGATGCAATGGCGTGAGATCATCGATCAACCAAGCAGAACGTCCCTGAGTAGCAGCGATAAGATTCTTGTCTTTTAATGCCAAGTCAGTGATAGGAACTAAAGGCAAATTCAACTGGAATGAATCCCAGCTAGCACCATCGTCAAAACTGACATACATGCCTGACTCAGTACCTGCATAAAGCAAGCCTTGACGATCAGGATCGGCTCTTACTACTCTGGTAAAGTGATTATTGGCTATGCCACTCACAATCTTAGTCCATGTCTGGCCATAGTCTTTGGTCTTATACAAATAGGGCTGATAGTCGCCATCCTTGTACAAAGTACCGGCGGCATACATACCACCTTTTGTAAATGGATCTGGCTCCACGCTGTTCCACATCAAGTACTTTGGCGCCCCGGCGGGTGTCACATCAGTCCAGTTGTCACCACCATCTCGCGAAACGTTGATCAGTCCATCATCAGAAGCCGCCCATAGCAGACCTTCTTCATAAGGTGATTCGCATGCCGCGAATATTGTAGCGTAGTACTCTACTGCGGTGTTGTCCTTAGTGATAGGTCCACCTGATGGGCCTAGTTTCTCCGCCTCATTTCTGGTAAGGTCTGGGCTGATTACATCCCAGCTCTGGCCTTCATTCATCGTCACGTGGAAGCGATTAGAAGTTGTGTATAGCTTATCAGAATTATGTGGAGAGAAGAAAATAGGGAAGTTCCACTGGAAGCGATACTTCATGTTCTCAGCACCATGCCCCATTGGGTTATCTGGCCAAACATTGATTACCCGCACTTGACCAGTTTCATGATCCATTCTGGTAAGAAGACCGCCGTAGCTACCACCGTAGACGATGTTAGGATTGTCTGGATCGGCGGCCATGTGGGCACTCTCACCTCCGGCAGACGGCTCCCAGTCACGCTCTGTGATGCCAGATCCATCAGATCTGTGCTTTACGCGTTGCGTGGAGTTGTCCTGCTGAGCAACCAATATGTTATATGGGAAGGCGTTATCTGTCACTACTCTATAATACTGGGCAGTTGGCTGATTCATATAGGTACTCCAATTTTCACCTGCATCGTAACTTACCTGCGCACCACCATCATCAGAGACGATGAGTCGATTATTGTCTTCTGGCGCAATCCAAAGGTCGTGATGATCACCATGAGGAGTGTTGAAGTTCTTGAAATTCTTACCACCATCGTTAGACTGCCAGAACTGCACGTTCATAACGTATACTCTATCCTCAAGCTCAGTATCTGCAAAAATCTTGGTGTAGTACCAAGCACGCTGACGTAGGTTTCTGTCGGCAGACATCAACGCCCAAGTAGCACCAGCATCATCAGATCTGTAGACACCACCTTTATCATTTTCTATAATTGCAAATACTCTGTCAGGATTGACTGGGGATACAGAGATGCCAGATACGCCCCATATACCACCAGGAAGCCCCTTATTTCCAGAAATGTCTTTCCAGGTCTCACCCATATCAGTAGACTTCCAGATCGCTGATCCTTCACCACCACTCTCTAGTGAGTAAGGAGTTCTACGTATAGACCATGTTGAAGCGTAAAGAATTCGACCGTTTCCAGGCTCAAAAGTAATGTCTACAGCACCTGTACGCTCGTTGGCATAAAGTACTTTTTTCCAAGTCTGACCACCGTCTGTAGTCTTATACACTCCGCGATCAGGTGAGTCCTTGAATAGGTCACCAATCACTGCTACTACTACCACATCAGGATTTGTTGGGTGGATTCGGATACGACCTACTTGTACTTGGTCGATATCAAGGTTCATTTTTTCCCAGGTCTTGCCTGCATCATATGACTTCCAGAAGCCTCCGTATCCTGGAGATACGTTACCACGAACTGTCTTTTCACCAGTACCAACGTAGAGGATATTAGGGTCTGAGTCACTCACGGCTATATCACCGATAGATCCACCGAAGTAGCCATCACTGATGTTGAACCATGACTGACCACCGTCTTTAGTCTTCCATACGCCACCACCAGCGGCGGCCATATAAAATACATTAGGCTTGCCGGGTACTCCGACAGCCGATGATGCTCTACCGCCACGATAGGGGCCTACTGACCTCCACGTGACGCCATCATACAGCGACTTGTCAAAGCTCACCGTGTTGGCCGGCGCGCTGTTGCCTCTTCTTCTCTGGGCTGTGACGTCACCTATAGAAGCAACGAGCATCAATGCCGCAAAGAGAAGAGCACTTGCTGAACTATAAAATGTCTTTCTCTTCATAAGATTTTCAGGTTTTGATTCAGTGAAAAATTAGGGCTTACCCTACCGGAAAAAAAGACGAACTGTAAGGAAGGTGGTGGATTGGGATAAATGGGCGGAGTGTAGCCCAATACAGTATTTTCTAAACTCCAAGATTGACCTGAGCTCATCACAATGAGGACTTATCGAAACCTAATCCCTGTACTCATACGTATGGATTCATGATGCTTATGGAAGAACCGAATATTGAGTAATCAGATTACCCTGAGAAGAGCCAAACCTTCAGATCAGCTCATTTTGGAGCACTGGGATCAGCAGGAGCACGTGATCGCTTCTGATCCGGATGATGACTGGGATTGGGAACATGAGTTGGCTTATGAGCCGGTATGGCGTGAGCAATTGATGGCTGAGCTAGACGGCAGACCTATTGGTTTCCTTCAGATCATAGACCCTCTCGAAGAGGAGACGCACTATTGGGGGGAGGTATCGAAAAACCTTAGAGCCATCGATATCTGGATTGGAGAAGCTGGGGATCTCGGTAAGGGATACGGTACCCAAATGATGAGGATGGCTATTGATCGTTGCTTTCAGGTGCCTCAGGTATCGGCTATTATTATCGATCCCTTAGCGACCAATGTGAGGGCTCACAAATTCTATGAAAGGATAGGGTTTCAATTTGTTGAAGAGCGTAGTTTTGATGAAGAACTGTGCTTCATTTACAAGTTACGACGTGAAAATTGGTAGGAGGTAAAAAGCTGTTGATTGATCAGGGCTTTCTACCGAAAACATGATCTTCGAGCCTACTCAGCCGATCTTCCATTTTGTCTTGCTTAGTGAGCAGATGATCGTTCATTTTAAGAAATTGTCCATTCAGCTGATCCAAACCCTCGACCATTTTTTTAAGCAACGTTCCTTGATTTACCAATATCTCTTCGTGACGATCTTGCTTTCTCAGACTTTCTGAAAGGAGTTCGACAATTCTATCTTCATTCTTCATAAGATCAATTTAATCAACATCGGCACTGATTCAAACTTGATCTTGCTCAAATCTGCGAAGGTTTAGCTTAACCAATCGCCTGCTCCAGATCCTCGATAAGATCTTCTACATCTTCGATCCCTACACTCAATCTAATAAGTGAATCAGTCAGGCCAGATTCTAGTCGCTGCTCTCTCGGTATGCTGGCATGTGTCATACTGGCTGGATGACCCACTAGTGATTCTACACCACCCAGTGATTCTGCTAGGCTAAATATCTTAAAAGAACTCAGTAAGTCCATGGCTACATCAAGCTCATCATCCAGTAGGGTGAATGAGATCATGCCTCCAAAATCTCTCATCTGTTTTTTTGCCACATTATGGTTAAGATGATCGTCGAATCCTGGCCAGTACACTTTGTGCACCTTAGGATGCGACTTAAGAAAATAAGCGACTCTTTTGCCATTCTCACAGTGACGCTGCATTCTTATATGGAGCGTCTTGATGCCTCTTAGCACAAGGAAGCAGTCCTGCGGACCGGGTACTGCACCGCATGAATTTTGGATAAAGGCAAGCTGTTCTGCGATCTCATCACTGTTGGTAATGATCGCGCCCATCACCACATCTGAGTGACCGGCCAGATATTTGGTCACGGAGTGTACCACGATATCGGCACCAAGATCTAGAGGATTCTGCAAATAGGGTGAGGAGAAGGTGTTATCCACGACAAGTGTTGCACCTGCGGTCTTAGCCAGTTGTGCCATCGCAGCAATATCAACTATGCTCATCGTAGGATTGGTAGGTGTCTCCACCCAGATCATTCGAGTATTAGCGGTGATTGCTTTTTCTGCCTCCCGTACACGCTGCATATTCACAAACTTGAACTTGATACCATAGGGCTCAAATATCCTTGTGAAGATGCGGTAAGATCCACCATACAAGTCATGCGTGCAGATCACTTCATCGCCAGGTCGTAGTGTCTTCAAAATAGCGTCTGTAGCTCCCAAACCACTTGAATAGCACAAGCCATGCTTTCCATTTTCTAATGCTGCAAGATTTTTCTGAAGCACATCTCTGGTTGGGTTTTGCGTACGAGCGTACTCATAGCCTTTGTGCTCTCCAGGTCTCGTCTGCACATACGTGGAGGTCTGGTAGATAGGTGTCATGATAGCACCTGTGGTGGGGTCTGGATGAACTCCAGCGTGGATAGCTTTGGTACCAAATTTCATATCGATGTGGGGTTTAGATGTTGATAGAAGCGACTCTCGACTAGGTCGACGAAATTCCTGATGCTTTTGTTCTTGTCTGACGAATTTATACAGATTGGTGAATTAATTCCTTGCTGATGGAAACTGCGACTTCATGGCACCTAGATATTTAAATTTTGAGTGACGTAAGCGATTGATGACGAGGTGATAAATAGTAGTCTTTGAAGATCTAATGTTCTGATATTCATCATTTTATAAATATATGAATTTGGCAAGATTGAATCATCTCAACATTCACTATTATGGCACAATCACACAGGTTTGATCTAAGTCCCTTCACTGTACCTATAGGTAATTATACTCCACTGTCCAGCTTCGATCCCAACTATGTAGAACAGATCGATGGCAAAAAGCACAGTAAAAAAACACTCCAAGAAGATATCGGTGACTTATCTGAGGCGCAAGAGTTGCTTTGGGCATCAAAGAAGAATTCAATTCTAATTGTCTTTCAAGCGATGGATGCAGCCGGAAAGGATGGCACCATTAAACATGTAATGACTGGTATCAACCCCCAAGGGTGTGATGTGTACTCTTTCAAAGCACCTACCGAGGAAGAAAGGTTGCACCACTTCCTCTGGCGACCTCATCGCTATTTACCACCACGCGGAAAAATAGCTATTTTCAATAGATCCTATTACGAAGAAGTTCTGGTAGTAAGGGTTCACCCAGAGATACTCAATCACGAATGGCTTCCTGTCGATCATAGGGAAGCGCCTTTAGATGAGATTTGGAAAAGCAGATACGAAGAGATTAATGATTTTGAGAAGCGTATTTCCAATAATGGAATATCAGTCATCAAGTTTTTCCTTAATGTTTCAAAGGAGGAACAGAGGAACCGATTCCTTCGAAGGCTTAATCTACCTGGCAAGCAATGGAAATTTAGCGTGAGCGATTACAAAGAGCGCCAACATTGGGATGATTATCAAAATGCCTATGAACAGATGCTCAATGCAACCAGCACAGCATCGGCTCCATGGTACGTGGTGCCGGCCAACAACAAATGGTTTATGCGGGCAGTAGTGGCAGATGTGATCACCAATCGAATAGAAAAACTAAATCTACAGTTCCCTGAAGTAACTCAGGAGACGGTGGATAGATTGGACGAAGTTCGTTCAAGGCTTATGGCCGAGGAAGATGCTCAAGATTAATCCAAAGAATTCCTCGAGGCTCTGCCTCGGGGTGCCAATAAAAACGTTATCCTCGCGAAGGTGGTGATCCAAATAAATAATTTCGGTTTTTGATCTTCAGATCAAAACATGTGCTCAACTTGATTGGGTATGAAAACGGCGAAACCTGCCTCGTCGGCAGACGGGTACCCCGACGGCTTGCCTCGGGGTGCCCGACCAGGGGATAGTTGGTTTCAAGAATTTTTTTATTGGTTACTTAGGTGGATGGAAAAACTCCTCAAGCTTGATTTTACTCTCATCCCTACCGGAATAGCCCGGAGATAGGCTTGGTTGCCCTGGGAAGTTCTCCATGTGGAGCGTCTGCGTGGGGAAGGCAAAGTTGACCCCAATCTTATCAGCCAATTTCATGATCTCCAGCAGTATTTCATGGCGGGCTTTCAGTTCTTCTGGCCATGATGGAACTGCAAAGAAGATGTAGAACATAATGTTGAGCGAAAAGGAGGCCATATCATTGAAGTAGATGTGGTAGTAATCCTTGCGCGTATCAGGATGCTTTACTACTATTTCACGCAGGCCTTCTACGAAAGTCTCAATGAGGTGCGGAGGTGTATCATAAGTCAATGCTATCTGAGTGTAGAAGCGTCGATACTGTCGCAAGCCGTGATTATCGATGGTGCTATCGGCCAATTTTCCGTTAGGTACATAGACTACCGAATTTCGGAAAGTACGAACCCTAGTGGATCGGAAGCCGACTTCTTCAACACTGCCATCTATATCCCCGGAAGTGACCCAGTCTCCAATCTGAAAGGGTTTATCGACAAAGATCATCAATGAACCAAAGAAGTTTTTGATAGTATCCTGAGCGGCCAAGGCAAATGCCAGGCCACCGATAGACAAACCTGTAAGTAGTGGAAGAATAGGAACGTTGAGGTTTTGTAAGATGACAAATGCGCCAACTACCACTACAAAAGTCTTGAGCGCTTTCCTCAAAAGCGGTACAAGTTGATCATCAAGTGTGCTTTCAGTTTTTAAAGCCACTTTGTGTAAATAATAGCTGAGGACGTTGACTAACCGATAGACTACAATGGTACCAAATAGTGGCGTGATCGCTTTTAAACCGATAATGATATACTGTGAAATGTCGGCAGGCAATTGTAGTACAGGTATAAACAGTACAATCAACCAAAGCACCCAGAAAACACTCAATGGACGGGCCACAGGCTTGACATACTTTTCAGCAAGCTCATCTCTACCCGTTTTAACGAGCATTCTGACGATTCCACGTTGGAAAATACCAGTCAGTATTTTGTGAGCAACGAAACTCAAAAAAATGAGAAAGAATGTTGCTACGTATTGCCATATGCGCAGCCCTAAAATCTTGCGTGTACCAACATTTGGAAAATACTCGATGACCCGATCCAAGCCAAACCGGAATACCGCTTGATGTAATTTCTCAATTTCATCAATGGATTTCTGACCAAACTCCCAGCGACCATTGTACAGACTTAGGTAGAGATTAGGGTACTGCGGCACAAGCACATACCTGTATTTATTGGTTAATGAGTCTTTGTAGAGCGGATCCTCAGGTACTTCGTCTAGATAAATATAATGGCCCTCTCCATCGAGTACTTGTTTAAGCTCAATGGCCAACTGCTCTGCCGACTCCTCTGACTCAAAACCACTACGCATGATTTGGGCTGCTACCTTAGGATTAAAGTTATCATCCTGCAGATTACCAAAATACATCGTTAATGCGCTTCTCGGATTTTCTAAGGGGTTTTGAGCTTCTACTTGACCGAATAGATGAAGAGAAAAATGAAGCGAAAAAACAAGGAGACTGTACTTCAATAAGCGCATATTCAATTGGGTTTTGAGCAGCAAAGATAAAATGATTTTTTCAGGCAATAGGCTTCCCTGATTCTGTCTAATTTTGAGTTGAAAATGATAAAATCATGACTGAAAATAATCCACTTACTGTACCCTTTACCACTCCATTTGGAGTACCACCTTTTGATAAGATTAAGACCGAGCACTACGTACCCGGAATTAAAGAAAATATTACCGAGGCAAGATTGGAGATCGAAGCTATCGCAAATAGTGATGAAGCTCCAAGCTTCGAAAACACCATTGAAGCATTAGAGTTTGCTGGAGATCAACTCGGCCTCAGTACGAGTGTACTCTTTAACCTCAACTCTGCCGAGACTAGTGACGAAATACAGAAGATAGCGATGGAGCTAAGTCCAGATCTTACGGCGTTTCAGAACGATATCATGCAAAATGAAGCCCTTTTTTCAAGAGTAAAAAGTGTATACAGTGAGGGTATTGAACTTAACCTGACCACTGAGCAGCGCACGCTACTAGAGAAAACCTACAAGGGGTTTGTTCGAAGTGGGGCAGATCTTGACAGTAAGTCAAAGCAGCGCTATCGCGAAATTTCGACTGAGCTGGCAGAGCTTACATTGAAGTTTGGGGAGAATGTGTTAGCCGAGACCAATAAGTACGAACTACTTATTGAAGATGAGACGGACCTGGCTGGGTTGCCTCAATACGCCAAAGATGCCGCTGAGCATCTTGCAAAGGCCAAAGACAAGAAGGGCTGGATGTTTACACTACAGGCACCAAGCTATGTCCCATTCATGGAGCATGCGGACAATCGTGAGCTCAGAGAAAAGCTCTTTAAGGCCTACATGAGTAAATGTGTCAAAGGCGATGACTCAGATAATCAGGAGAATATCAGCAAGATCATTTCTCTTAGATCTGAATTAGCCAAGCTACTTGGATATGAGAGCTATGCCACTTACGTGCTCGAAGAGCGAATGGCCAAGACGGTAGCAGGGGTAGAGGAATTGCAAGAAGAGTTGATGACCAAGTCTATGGACAAAGCCAAAGAGGAGGTAGTAGAAATCAAATCATTTATGCGTGAAATTGGAGATGATGTTGAGCTTCAGCGATGGGACTGGGCTTATTACTCTGAGAAGCTCAAAAAGAAGAAATACAATGTCAGTGATGAGCTGCTTAAGCCTTACTTTGAATTAGACAAATGTATCAATGGCGTATTTGCGGTAGCGGAAAAACTATACGGACTGAGTTTTAAAGTAAATGCGGACATACCAGTTTACCATAAAGATGTAAAAGCCTACGAGGTGTATGATGAGTCTGAGAAGCTGATGGCGATCTTCTATGGCGACTTTTTCCCAAGAGAAGGAAAGCGTGGAGGTGCTTGGATGACTAACTTCCGAGAGCAGCGCGTAGCTAATGGCAAGGAGAGACGGCCTATCGTTTCTATCGTTTGTAATTTTACACCTCCATCGGGTGATACACCGTCTTTACTCACTTTTGATGAGGTCAACACGCTCTTCCATGAGTTTGGGCATGCGTTACATTCCATCTTAGCAGAAGGAAGCTATAGCAGCATTGCGGGTACAAATGTCTTCTGGGATTTTGTCGAGCTACCCTCTCAGATACTAGAGAATTGGCTGCTAGAGAAAGAATGCCTGGACTTGTTTGCCGAGCATTACGAAACAGGAGAAGCTATCCCTCAAGAATTGATTGACAATCTTAAGAATGCTTCGAAATATCATCAAGCGTATCAGACGATGAGACAGTTAAGCTTTGGTATGCTGGATATGAAGTGGCATACCGTCGAAAGAGCTGAAGAAGTGGATGATGTTCAGAAATTTGAGCAAGAGGCGCTTGGTCAAACAGACTTATTCCCCAAAATAGAGGAGGCTTGTATGAGCACTCAATTCTCCCACATATTTGCCGGTGGATACGGAGCTGGGTACTATAGCTACAAATGGGCCGAAGTGCTAGATGCTGATGCTTTTTCCTATTTTAAAGAAAAAGGGATTTTCAATAGTGAGGTGGCCAATAGCTTCAGAGCAAATATCCTGTCCAAGGGTGGTAGTGAACATCCCATGGAATTGTACAAAAAGTTTAGAGGCCAAGAGCCGTCGATAGAAGCCCTTCTTGAGCGGAGTGGATTGCAGTAATCTCGAAGGCTAAGAATTTCATTTATAGTTTTTGATAACTCTGAATTATCAGTTGATAATCACAAAACAGCTCAAATGTGTTCGAAATCGTTCATATTTGAAGTGATTTTTTCAAAAAATACTCATTACTAGGTATTTTTTGTTTGCTGCCCATGCTTCAACTTTACATCAAGACTTAGGTCTTTTTATCTCTATTAGCTGGTTGGTCGGATAACGCTAGTTGTCCGACTTTTTTTATGCCCATATATAGGGGCATTTATAATGGTGAATTGACTGGTGAACCCTGATTTATCTAAGTGAAATCTTATTCTTGAGCTATATCTATATATTTGCTCGATTCAATCCATAGATAGATATGCTCACTGACTTTCAAAAAAAGAAGCTCACTCATTATTTCGATGTTCTTGACTTTGATTCTAATGGAATATTAGAAGAAGCAGATTTTCTCGGGGTGGCTGAGAACCTATGTATTTTGAGGAGTTTAGAGGAGGATGCTCGTCCCTTTATAAATCTAACTAAAGCCTATGGTTATCAATGGTCAGATATTTATCAAGCCGTAGGAGGGGATAGCGGCCAGGTCACATTGGAGCAATGGCTTGACCATGCTGATAAGCATATCGTAAATGGAACAGACGAAGAATTCTATAGCTTCATTAGTCGTCTAACAGGTGAGATAATAACAAATTTCGATACTGATCGTGACGGCTTTATCTCAATGATTGAATACGTCGATTTGTTCGTAGGTTATAATATTGAAGTACGCTACATAGCCAAGAGTTTTCGATTGATTGATCGCAATGGAGATGCATATATCAGTAAGGAAGAGTTAGTTGAGGCGGTTGAGCAGTTCTTCAGTAGTGATACGCCAGACGACCCGGGCAACCGACTATTTGGCTTTTGGTCCGAGTAGTTTTGCTCTTTATCTAGAAAAGCATCAACTTTACCTCACTATGAAGATACCTGAGCCTGTATACGCACCTAATCTATTTCAGGTGTAACCGTCCCTCCCAGGGATAATCAGGCATTTATTGTTTCCATTTTTTCAGGTATTAAAATCTTCAGATGACCAATTTTTCTATTAACAGCTTACGCAAGCTTTACAAGCTTTTCATTATTTCGGTGCAAGGCACTGAAAAAGAGTTTACCACTGGCAGCATCAACAAGGCCATCTTTATGCTGTCCATTCCTATGATCCTGGAGATGGTCATGGAGTCCTTATTTGCAGTAGTGGACGTATTCTACGTTAGTCAGGTAGGCACCAATGCCGTTGCTACGGTGGGCCTTACCGAGTCGATGATCACGCTAGTCTACTCCGTATCTATTGGCTTGAGCATGGCCGTGACTGCCATGGTGGCTCGGCGAGTAGGGGAGAAGAATACAGATGCGGCCGGGACGGTCGCATTTCAGGCTATGATTGTAGGAGTAGCAGTTTCTTTAGTCATAGGAGTGATCGGCATTGTCTATGCCAAGGATATGCTAGCCCTGATGGGCGCAGAGCCCGCTCTGATCGAAGAAGGCTGGCGATATACGGCGATCCTAATTGGTGGTAATATGAGCATCATGATGCTCTTTTTAATCAATGCCATTTTTAGAGGTGCTGGTGATGCCTCCATAGCTATGCGGTCACTTTGGATAGCCAATGGCCTCAACTTGATTCTAGACCCACTCTTCATTTTTGGATTTTGGATTGTACCAGCCTATGGCGTGGAAGGAGCCGCGATTGCCACGACCATTGGTAGATCGGTTGGTGTGCTCTATCAGCTGACCAGATTATTCGGCGACAAGGCAATCGTTCGACTCACAGCCAAGAACTTTGTTTTGCAATGGAACATCATGAAGTCGATGCTGAAGCTTTCTGCCGGAGGCATGGGCCAATTCCTGATCGAGTCTGCGAGCTGGATATTCCTAATTAGGGTATTGTCTGTCTTTGGAAGCGATGTACTGGCAGGTTATACTATAGCTGTACGCGTGATCATCTTTGGGATACTGCCTTCATGGGGCATGGCCAATGCAGCGGCGACCCTCGTGGGGCAAAATCTTGGAGCCAAAGAACCAGAGCGCGCAGAAACTTCTGTTTGGCGTACAGCCAAGTTCAATATGATATTCCTGGGTTCGATTTCTCTCATATTCATACTAGGTGCAGAGCCCATTATGCTGCTCTTCACTTCCACTATGGAGGTCGTTGGGCACGGGGTACTTGCACTGCAGGTCATATGCCTCGGCTACATGTTTTTCGCCTATGGAATGGTCGTTTCACAAGCATTTAATGGAGCCGGAGATACCAAAACGCCAACCATTATCAATGTTGTCAGCTTCTGGTTGATACAGATACCATTGTCTTATCTACTGGCGGTTAGTCTGGGTATGGGGCCATTGGGCGTATTCATATCCATTGCCGGATGCCATTCCCTGCACGCGATTATCGCGATCATAATATTTCGAAAAGGTCGATGGAAGGAAGTGGTGGTCTAGGCTAGCACTTCTTCTTTTTGTGGATGATCCTTGATCGCAAAGATTTTGACTGGCTGATATTTCCCTTTGAGCTCTGTTGCGCCTAGCGGAATAGAATGGTAGGTGTGACCATTGCCCAATTCTGATAAGAAATCCCCGGAAACGAGGAGCTTCTCTTTGAGACTATTGCATTGCTCCTGGATGCGAGCGGCGGTATTGAGTACGTCACCATGGTAGGCTATCTCTCGCTTGATCGTACCTACCTCAGCGGCGGTTACGCTACCGCAATTGACCCCAGCTTTAAACTCAGGTACCAAGCCAAACTTTGACTCGTAGTTGAACCGCTCTTTCTCAATTTTATCCTTGAATGCGAAGAAGAAATCAATGCAATGGTTGAAATTTTCTTGATATCGGGCATCCCAGGTCATTACTGCTTCATCACCCACATATTGATAGATCTCTCCGTTAGATTTCTCCAACACCAAATTGAGGTGTCTAAAGCAGAGTTGGATCAACTGGCTGTACTTGAAATGCCCAAGCTTTTCAGCGTAGTAAGTAGACGACTTGAGGTCGAGGAACATAAAAATTCGCTCTTCTACGATAGGCGTATGGTACCGGCCAAGGAAGATTCTTAAGAGGTTGTTAGGACCAAATTTCTTGTTGATTTCCAATAGGAAGTTGAAGAGAATCAGGAAGAACATCATGAATAAGAAGCTGGCGAACAGCATCATCATAGGCGGCTGCTTCTCGATGAGTTCGTCCATGGCAGTTTTTGGAAAATAGGGCATGGCCGTTATCACGAAGTACACCACCAGCGTCACAATACCCAGCCCCACCAGGTAGAGCAAGCTTTTGATCCAAATCACACGGCCAAAACTGAGTTTCTGTATATTGCCACGCTCTGTGAACCAGTGGACAATGAAGTGAACTATGCCAAAGCATAATCCGAATAAGAATCCTTCTAATATTTGGTAAGGTGACGTCATGTACCAGGCAACAGTCTTTTCTGAAATCTGCTCACTAATCTGAGTAGCTTCTTGAAAGTAGCGTAGCATGACCAATACAATGAAACTGAAGCCTGTAGTAGCAATAACCCAGGCGCTAATTAGAAAAATGGCTTCAGAGAGGTATTTTTTCATTGATGACCGTCAGGATGACACCTATAACCATAACGTTGATTTACTCTATTCGTTGACCATCCTGCTTAACAATTTTCCCATGTTTGACCACCAAGTCCACATCCTGCAACAATGAAATGTACCGAAGCACGTCTCCATCCACGGCAATGATGTCCGCATACTTACCTTCAACGATGGTGCCATAGTCCTTATCCACACCCATCATCACGGACGGCCAGTAGGTCGCTGACTTGATGGCCAGCAACGGGTCGTACCCGAATTCATTAACCCATACGTCTAGTTCGTTCCAGGTCGATTGGCTGTGAAACTTCATTGGGATACCGCTATCTGTACCAATCATAAGTACCACGCCAGACTCTACCAACTGATTGAACTTGCGCTCAAGATGCGGTCGACGGTAGGGTGTGATCTGGAAATAGGAGAGTCTGCCAGGATATCTTAGGGAGGCTCTGATATCAGAAATGATAGAATCGGGGAGGCCAAGATGCCAGCTGTCATTATCAAGTTTCTCAGGATTGTCACGCACATATTCATAGTTGTACAGCCCCTCGATAGTAGGTGTCCAGAATAGTTTCTTACCTGATCCGGTGCGCTCCTTGATCATATCCATGATCTCCTTGGGATACTCAGGGGCATTGGCAAGTCCGGTATGTTCAAAGTTGTCAATGCCGAATTTTAGCCCTCTTCGGATCTCCTCTGGCCGATGCGAGTGGGCCACCACGGGAAGTCCCTGCTTATGCGCCTCATCTACCACAGCAGCTGCCTCCTCCATAGTCATCAGGTCTTGATCGATGTATTTAATGACATCTACTCCAGCTTTGGCTAGTTTTCTCACTTTCGCACGTGCGTCCTCAGCTCCATCTACACCCCAACGATAAAACTCAGTACCCACATAAGGTGCTTTCTGGATAAATGGGCCTGATACGTAGAGCGTGGGGCCAGGTATCTCGCCGCGATTAATCCGGTCGCGAACGTCGATGGATTCCTCCAAGGGGCCACCGAGATCGCGCGCACTGGTCACGCCTGCCATCAGTAGCTGATGTGCCGAAGAGGGCATGATCACAGAACCAAATATTTTCCGATAGGTAGGTCGCCAGTGCGTGTAGACGCCATGGCCGTTGAGCTGGAGGTGAGCATGGCTCTCCCAGAGGCCGGGTAAGACGCTCATGCCCTCAGTCGAGATGATCTCTGCATCTTGAGGGATATCCACCTCGCTCATCGAGCCTACTGCCACGATCCGATCGTCCTCAATAAGCACGACACTATTTTGGATTGGGGTACCGCCGTGACCATCGATCAGCGTCCCGCCTACAAGTGCTTTGACGGACTGGGCAGAAACTGGAAAAATGAAGTAGATCAGCAGGATGGATGTGAAAAAATTCCGCATGGGTTAGTTGAGATTGGTTAGCCAGAGTATTTCAAAGTAAGCACCGAGAACTCATTCTCAAATGCCTTGAATATTTTAAATTCTTTATTCGCTTCAGAGTAGATAAGTCCGATGCGATGGGCGGACTCCAATGGCTTGAAGTTGATTAATGTGCCTTTGCGATCATATAGATAAGTATAGCCCTGCTCTCGATCGATCAGTACAATCACCTCTACGCCAGCACCAAAATTATAGTACTGGAAATCAATATCCCCTGTAGATAAATAGTCCTTTTCAAAAAGGATGTTGCCGTTCTGATCGAGCACACCGACTCGTGTATCATCCTTTCGGCCAATGACAAAACCATTGCTCAGCGCATCCTCCACTATGTCAAATCTGGATGCTGGTTTTGGCTTGTAGAGCTGCTCTCGCTTTGTGATGGCACCATTAAGATTAAAACTAATGATTTCGCCTTGTTCATTGATCGTAGTGAGTGAAGTGTTGTTGAAGGCCGGGCCGATGTTGACATATAGTTTGGTGGCCAGAGGTGACTTCAGATCAAGTGGGAAGCCTTGGTAGCTGCCACCTCGTCTATTCAGCACATTGATTAGCCCGTCTACCTGCGGTGCTATTATTAAGTCCCTACCGGAAATGCGCAAATGAAAGGGACCAACAGCCAATCGACCTCTTAGCCTCATCGGATTCCAACCCTCCAGCTGCTTGCCAGACTTATCAAGGAGATATACACTCCCTCGATTACTCGCTACCGCCAATCTATAATTCTTGGTATTGTCATAGTCGATGACATTGAAGAAAGCAATTGGATCACTAGAAGGATTTTCGATAGGGTAGTCCGGTAACGACTCACCTGTGCGGTCAATGCCTTGTATCTGATAGGGAGTAGAGAATGCGAATTGTAGCTTCTTGCTCGTGAAGTAGTCAATCTGCATCAGTTCGCTATTGATAATACCTCCGAGCGAGTCTGACCAGAGCACCTCCAGGTCTTTATCCAGATGATAGAAGTTACCAGCACTGTCTTGCATCGCGAACTCAATAGAGCGATCGACATGGCTCCTGCTGAAGAATGGGCGGGTCACAATCTTATGAGGGAAGGTAATGGTCTGCTCTACCTGATAGTCCGTGGCGCCAGTCTTAGCATCAAATTCCCCTGGTTGATAAAGCGCTACGTTGGTATAGTACTTATTATCAATGTTGCTGAACTGAGCAGCCACCATCTCAAAGCTTCGCAATAGCGATCCATTTTCTTCGGCAAAGACCACCCACTCAGATCGCAGATGTTTGGTGATCGTCTTCCAAGATCGATTGGTATCCACGATAAGGTTGAGGTTAGCCTCTTTGTTCAGCAGATCAAAGAACTGCATCGTTCGGATTGACTTGCCCCAGGTGTCTTCGTTGCTTACATCTTCCATCAGTTGCTTGAGTACCTGATCATTATTACCCATGATGATCTTCCCGTCAAACGGCAGATAAAACGTACTTTCGAATCCAGCGAACATCGGCCCGAATAGCAATTGCGGTAGCTGATCAATCTTGAGCTGTCGAATCACCATATCGCCATAAGGCTCACTGTAGACAGAATCGTTATCATTCTGAGCCATTCGCTCAGAGAGGATATTGAGTTGCTTATACGCTTCACCTATGTCATTGGCATCCACTATCGCAATAAGGCTCTGAAGTTGAGGATTAGCATTTTCAACCTCGACTAGTGCCACTTCGTTCCCAATCCACGACTGGAAAGACTGTAGGTTGATATCATACTCAGCTGCAAGGAAGTTGACATAGTTTTGAGAGGCGCGGATTTCATCTGCCCATTTGGCTGCCCAACCCTTCATCCATTTGGCAGGATCAGCAAAACTGATGTGAAGAAGCCAAGCCGCCCTATTGGGAATGAGATCATGAAATGAAAAAGGCACGCCGGCATTACCATCAAACGCATCCAAGAGATTGTCTCCAGGCTTATCATTAACAGAAAAACCATTGAATACGATCAAGTCCTCTTCGACCTGTAGGTCGAGAAAAGTGTGATCCGAAAGTGTGTTCAGAAAACCGTAATCCTTCTTGATATTATCAGCGAAAGTTTCTGCCAGTCCACCTAGTGCCGATGAATTGATGTACAAATTACCTTCATCTTGCTCCAACTTGGCGAGCTGAAAAAGTGATCGATTTGCTTCCAAAAACGAAGGACGATCTTCTTCACTAAACGTACGAATTGCGTCCTCGACGAGGTAAGGAGTGAAGCTGCCTACGAAGTAGTTTTTATAATAGATATAGGTAAAGACCGACTCCCTATTGGAAATCTCAGAAATGGTATTGCCGAGGTAGGTGCGTGTACTCTTCGTGTAGGAGTCGGCAATCGCATTGGAAAGGGAAGTCACAAGTGCGTGCTGCTTGATATTCCGCACTTCTATGGTATATAAAAAGTCAATTTTATCCTTTGCGATAGCATGTCCAGAGACTAATAGCGGGTTATCTGAGAAGAAGTCAGAGAAGCTCGCATTTTCACCTGCTACACTGTCTAGTTTGAGTAAGTAATCATTGGCGCGCTTGAATGATGGGAGCGACTTCAAGGTCAGGCCAGCCTTGACAGAATCCAGCGATTGTGCTAATGCAAATGCGTTTTCAGCTTCATAGACAAAATAGGCATCCTCTGGCACAAGTGACCATACATTGATGCTACGATTGTCTTGCCAGTATTGATATCCAAAATACCCACCTACTCCTAAGAGGATGATCAGAAGTGTAACGAATATTTTTTTCAAGGTAACCCGATTAGCGTGGACTCCAAAAATAGGAAATTTTAAGACTGCTGATCGCTTATTATCAAATGATTAGCCTTTGCTTTCCAGTTTTGGTTCATACATATGACCTATCGATAGACTAGTCGAATAACGATATGCCTGCTTCTTTCACACTTTGTTGAAACTGCTTGTATGTACCGGTGCTCCAGTCATTGACTTCTTTTACGAATTCATTTACGGCGGCTTCAGTTTGGCCCATCAGTAGCTTATGATTTTCACTAAGCGGAATTAATGGATTCTTGAGCATATAGCCGGTGCTAGATAGTCGACCGGTGATCGTATATGGATCTCTGTACAGCCCCTGTTTCTTCACACCAGTGCATTTTTCCTGAAGTGATTTTAGGTCTGACTTGAGCTGTTTTAGCGATGAACTCATTGCTTCATTTTCACTCTCTATCATTCCTTCCAGTTGAGATAGCTTGCCTTGCGCTACTCTCACTTGGTCCATCGCGGCAGTGGCCTTCTCTACGATAGCATAGTATTCCGTGATAGCCCCGTCCTTCTCAGCCATTTGGCTCGATGAAATGGAAAGTCTGGGATCCGGTTGTACATCCACAGTGGTGGTTGAAGACTCCCCTTGGTAGGTGACGATGACCTCATATTTTCCGGTAGGTACCAGCGATCCGCCTCTAGGTACCGTCACTTTGGTAGGTTTCTTTGTCTGTGGCCCCCTGGGAGCGTCACGGTCAAGTTTCCAGTTGATCCGATTCACGCCTTTGACTGGCTTTTGATAGAGTGTTCGGACAGTTGCTCCGCTTGCATTTTTCACTTCCACCTTCACCTGCTCTGACAGTTCCTTAGCATCGCTGTTGGCGGTGTTAAGATAGTAACTGATGATACTGCCGTACGGACGATTGTCTCCCTCATAGAGTGCATCTCCAATTTTGCCATAGCGATAACCTTTCGACTCGCCGACGTTAGCTAGATAAGCAACTGGAGCCGGGAATGCCTCAACTTTTGAGTTCAGTACTTCAGTGGCGCCTTTCTTAGCCATAGCCCTGAGTGGTCTGATGTCGTCAAGTATCCAGAATGATCTTCCGAATGTACCGATTGCCAAATCATGCTCCCGTGGATGAATGACCATGTCCTGCATCGGCATGGTGGGAATGTTAGACCATTTATTCCAATTCTGCCCTTCGTCAAAGCTGACATATAGGCCAAACTCGGTACCTGCGAAGTAAAGCTTTGGCTCAATCGGATCTTGCTCGAATGAGAGGGCATAGCCCCAAACACTGTTGCTATCGACAAGGCGAGTCCACGACTTACCATAGTCTCGAGTGCGGTAGATGTATGGCTCCCAGTTATTTCTTCTATGGTCATCAAAGACTACAAAAGCCTCAGCGGCATTGTGCTTCGAGGGTTGGATTTGTGTCACCCAGGTATTTGCCGGTAGGTCTTTGAAGGCCTTGGTCACGTTGCTCCAGGTACTGCCACCGTCTCTCGTAAGCTGTACTTGACCATCATCTGTCCCTGCCCAGATCACACCTTTTTCCTGGAGACTTGGCGCGATGCTGATGATGGTAAGATGATTTTCGGCACCAGACACGTCATAGTTCAACCCGCCTGTTTCTAAGAACTTCGCTTTCTCAGGATCATTGGTGGTGAGGTCTGGAGAGATCAACTCCCAGTTCTGCCCATAGTCCTCTGACTTTAGTAGGTATTGACTACCATAATAGATGGTTTTGTTATCATGGGGATCGATGGCAATACCAGAGTTCCAATTGAAGCGCAGATGCTCATCCTCGGGATGGATAGGCTTGATCGGTTGCAACTGGCCTGATGGGTAGTGATACCTGACTAGATTTCCCGCTTGGCCCATTGCGTATCCGTAATCATTGTCCAGTGGATCTGGGATCATGTCAAAGCCATCACCCACTGAAAGCCTCTGCCAATACATATTTCGTATGCCACCCTTAAACCAAGTCTGACTTGGGCCCCTCCAGGAGCCATTATCCTGCAAGCCTCCGTAGAGATTATAGGGGATCTCATTGTCGACACGAATGTGGTAAAACTGACCTAGCGGTAAATTATCGGCAAACCACCAATTCTTGCCTCGATCATGTGTGATATTGAATCCTCCGTCATGACCGATCATCAGGAAGTCCTGATCCTCAGGGTGGGCCCACCAAGCATGATGATCTGTATGGAGCTTGTTGCCCGCCGCAAAAACAGTCCAGGTTTTACCACCATCTTCAGAAGTTGTCACCTCGCTCGCAATACTGTAGATGCGGTTTTCATTTTTGCTATCTACATAGATATCAGCGTAGTAGAATGGTCGTCCACCTATGTTTGCATCTCCTGACTTGGACGCCTTCTTCCATTTGTATCCTCCATCATCGGAGCGATAGATCGCATTATCGCTTGACTCGATATAGGCATAGATTACATTCGGTGAGCTAGGCGCTATCGCAATACCGATTCTACCGAGTTCACCACTTGCAATACCATCATCTTCTGTGATTTGTGTCCAGTTGCTGCCACCGTCTAAGGTCATGTAGAGACCTGAGCCCGCACCGCCCGACTTGAAGGTCCAAGGCCAACGACGGTGTTCGTACATGCCCACAATAATTTTATTAGGGTTGCTGGGGTCCATGCGCATATCTGAAACCCCCGTGCGATTGTTGATATACAATATCTTCGACCATGTAGCGCCTCCATCGGTGGACTTATACACGCCTCGATCATCGCTATCTCCCCAGGTAGCGCCTGATACACCGGCCCACACCGTGTTGGGATCGTCTGGATGAATGATTACCCTGTGTATTTGCCTGGTATTTTCTAGACCTAAGTGCTTCCAGGTCTTGCCGCCATCCATGGACTTGAACATTCCATAGCCACTATTTTGGCTATTTCTAGGATTGCCTTCACCGGTACCAACGTAGATGATATTGGGATTCTTTTGATAAACCTTCACATCTCCAATGGAAGCAGCCATCTCGTTTTCGAAAATGGTCGTCCAGGTGTGGCCTGCATTAGTTGACTTCCAAATACCCCCAGCTGCTGTTCCTAGCAGAATATTGTCATTGTCCGATAGGTCAACTTCTATGGAAGTGACACGTCCGCTCATACCTGCTGGGCCGATATTTCTGGCTTTCATGCCTTTGAACATGTCCATGTCTACTTTCTGAGCAAAGAGGGTAGACACACTGAGGAGAAGGGCGATAAGTAAGGATCTGTGTTTCATAATATTGCGGTAGCTGTAAGATAAAAATAGCACTGTACTGAGGTAGAAGCAAAGTGTAATGTAATGATGGGAGGAGATGAGGATAAATGGTCAAATCATCACCGCTTGCAGCCAGAGCATCAGGCCAACTTAATCTGACCGGCTGAGCTGATCGTGATTTGATGCGTTTCTTGTAACTCTCGCAGTACCTCATAGAGATGATGGCTGTCAGCTACTTTAACCTCGGTCAAAATAGCCTCGATACGCTGTTCTCCCCCGCGCAGAAGATCTAGTACCTGCTGTGAGTATTTGTGCTCTTGGTTGATGCCCTTGAGCTCCTTTTTACGCTGAATACAGACATCACAGTTACCACAATTAACCACTGCGAGCTCGCCGAAATACCTCTGAAACTGTTGCGTGCGGCATTGTTTTGCCTCATAGGTATAGCTGATCATTTTTCGCACCCGTGCTAGTGAAGCAGATTTACGCTGCTCGAGCCGCTTGATGTCGATGATGAGTCGGTTCGCATCTTGGCGTGCCGTGGTGAACGTAAGCTGTGGTTTTTCCTTTTGACGCTCATAGACCAGAACATTGGATTGATGGAGGAAGTCCAGCTTTTTGATCACCTCCATTTTATTCATTTTGATTAGCTGCGCCAGGTGGCCTTCAGATATGGTAATGAAAGAAGAGAACAATTCACCACCATAGAGGCGCAGTAACCCTTTGAGAATTGGATCTAAAGCCGCATTGGCTACCTGATAACTGTAAAGCTCAGAGGCATTGATCAGTAGCATGATTTTGCTTGGCTTGTAGAAACTTTCGTTGAGTTGGACAAGTCCTTCTTCCTCCAGCTTTCGGAGTGCATTGTAAGCCTCGTAGGCGTTCAGTTTGTACTGTCGGGAAAAATCCTCTAGTTCAAAATCGAAACTGCTGAGCAGATTGCTGCCTACAGCAATCTTATAATAGTTAGAGAGAGATTGATAGACTGTCTTGAGGTAGTCAATAGAGGGATGTGCCCGATTGGTCTTTTCCAGGAGTTGATCACCATCTACTGGATGCGCTAGCAATATGGCATAGGCCAATTTCTCATCTCGCCCAGCACGTCCAGCCTCTTGATAGTATGCCTCCATCGAGTCGGGGATATCCATATGAATCACTAGCCGGACATTGGGCTTGTCAATCCCCATACCGAAAGCGTTGGTACATACCATCACACGCGTCTTATCTTGAATCCACTGGTCTTGTCGGTTAGCACGTATTTCGTTGCTTAGACCTGCATGGTAGAAGTCAGCTGATATGCCACTCTTCTCGATGAGTTGGGTGAGTTGCTTTGTTTTACCACGATTTCGGACATAGACGATCGACGATCCTTGAACAGACTTGAGTACTTCTAGTAGTTTTTGCTCCTTGTTTTCCTCTATCCTAACGGAATAGCTAAGATTTTTCCGGGCAAAGGACTTTTGAAAAATGCTGGGCTTGCTAAGCTCAAGTTTGTCAATGATGTCCTGTCTGACCTCAGGTGTAGCTGTGGCTGTCAATGCGATTATCTTGGCATTTGGCAGTGTTGCTTTGAACTCTGCAATTTCGAGATAAGCGGGACGAAAGTCATATCCCCACTGGCTGATACAGTGCGCTTCATCTATCGCCAATAAGCCCACGTTCATTAGCTGGGATCTTGCCAAAAAGAGATCAGATTTCAGCCGCTCAGGTGACACGTAGAGAAATTTCACTTCGCCATAGATACAATTGTCCAGCAGGATGTCGATTTCTCTTTTTGGGATACCAGAGTAGATGGCAGCTGCTTTCACGCCTCTTTTATTAAGCTGCTCTACCTGATCCTTCATCAATGCGATGAGCGGCGAGATCACAATAGTCACCCCCTCTAGGATTAAGCCTGGCACTTGGAAGCAGATCGACTTACCACCACCTGTAGGCAGCAAGGCTAAGGTATCCTTGCCTTTCAGCACTGACCCCACAATCTCCTCCTGCATCAGCCTGAAGGCTGGATACTTCCAGTATTGTTGGAGGATATCTAAGGGTGTGGACATATCAATTTTATCTCAATTAAAGATAGCATTGATTTTGACTAGGTAGCTGATATGGAGTTACTTTGAAGCATTATGAATTCATCTTACTGGATATTGTGAGAATAGTCATTATCGCCGATGTAATGGATACAGGCTTGGGGGGAATGAAGACCTATGCTGATAATTTGGTGAGGTGTATACCTGAGGTTGACACTGAAAACGAGTATTTCATAATAAACCATAAGCGCTCAGACAGGGATAGGAATGTGCAATTCGTATCAGTGACTTATACCAAGTACCCTGGCAAATTCTTTATTCGTAAGTTTTATCAGGTTCCTAAAAAGATTAGATCGCTCAATCCTGATGTAGTGATGGAGACGACCCATATGGGTCCCTTCTTTTTACCTAAGAAGATAAGAAGAGTTACCGTTATTCATGATTTATCCACCTTCATTTACCCTGAACATTATACCTGGATTAATAGAATGGCAGAGCGGCTACTCCTACCTGGAATTATTAAAAGATCTAGTCATCTGATCACAGTTTCAGAATCTACAAAGAGAGATATTCAGGAATTTTTTAGAGTTCCGGATGAAAGGATAAGTGTAATACATCTAGGCGTAGAAGAGATATTCAAGCCCACTATGAACACCGATGTTCTTGAGAAGTATGGTATCCAGCAGCCTTACTTTTTGCATGTGGGCACGATACAGCCGCGCAAGAACATAGAGTTACTTGTTGATACTTACATTCAATTCCGCGATCAGTCAAAGGATATTGTTCATCTAGTATTGGTAGGTAAAGAAGGGTGGAAGTCTGAGAACCTCTTGACTAAGATCAGGGACAGCAGATACCGCCAGGATATCATCATTACAGGGCATGTATTAAAAGAGGAGCTTCCAGTTTTTTACTCGATGTGTGAGCTTTTTGTGTTTCCTTCGCACTATGAAGGGTTTGGATTGCCGCTCTTAGAGGCTATTGCGTGTGGAGCGAGATGTATAGCTGCCGATAATTCGAGTTTGAGAGAGGTGGGGGGTGCTGATATATATTATTTGGGTGGTGAATCTGGGTTATTACTATTAGATGTTTTATCTATAATTATACCGGAGGTCTTTAAAAGTGAGAGGTTAACTAAACCCATGAGATATGATTGGTTAATTACTACCAGAAATACTTTAAAAGTTTTAAATAACTCACTCATTTAAAAATCAAGTTAATAGCCTTTTGTCAAATTATCAAGATTAACAGATGGATAATAAAATCGAAACGAATTTTACCGATATACATGGAAATCACTTTTTGATTGAATTGCCTAAACCGTCCTTAATTGAAAGCTTCTTCGTTTTTTCCCTAGTCAAGGCTGGTTCGACTTTAATTAATAACATTGTCAAAGAGATATGTGACCACAACAGGATTTCTACAATTTCCATATATGATCAAGCTTTTATTCAAGGCATTAGAACTAGAAATGTTCCTTCAGCAGTTAAAAGAATAATTTTAGATCGAGGATATGGATATCTTGGATTTAGACATTATTTCCCCTTCAACGACCCGCCAGATTTGTCTAGAAATAAGAAGATTTTGTTGGTGCGAGACCCTAGGGATATTTTGGTTTCATTGTATTTTTCAAATTATTTCAGCCATGTTGTTCCGAAGGAAGGGGAAGCTCGTCAAGCTTTTATCAGATTAAGGACTGAGTCTATAACTTCAATTGATTCTTTTGTTCTTCAAAAGGCTGAGTCATTGTTGAGTGAGTACAAAGTTTATCTGCAACAGATTGCTCAACCGTTATGGAAAATTTATAAGTATGAAGATATCATTTATCAAAAGAGAACTTGGGTTGAAGATTTAGCCCAGTATTTAGACTTAGAAATGAACGATGATTTGCTTCGCAATATTCTTAGGAACTATGATATTTTCCCAGCAGTGGAGGATCAGAATAGTCATATTAGACAGGTGCATCCTGGGAATTTTAAAAAGCACTTAAAGCATGAAACGATATCAAATTTGGATTATAAGTTTCATGATATCTTAAAAAGCTTTTTTACTTGATTTGATAATGAAAACCAAATCAAAAACTAGTTTGATTATCGATGTTCAGTTCGGGCTGACTAACAGATTAAGAGCACTTGCTAGTGCATACAATTTTGCTAAAAGGACAAAAAGAAGTTTGATTGTAATTTGGGAGCCCGATATTCATTGTGACTGTCTCTTTGAAGATCTATTTCTAAAGGTACCTTTTCGGGTATATCGACGCTCTGAAATTTCATTGACTGGATATGAACAGTACAATTGTATGGAAAATGACGGGAATCATCCTTTACCTTTCATCGATGCAGATTCTACGAATAATATTTATGTCAAAACATATAACCCATTGAATACATCTTTAGTAGATCTTAATGCAGAAAATGAATTTCTTAGATCTCTAATCCCATCGGTTAGTGTTTCTAGAATAATGAAAACTATTAAGGTTCCATTTACAATTGGTGTTCACATACGGCAACAAGGTAGGAAGGATGGGTTTAAATGGGAGCAGCCTGAAGGTCATTGGACTGACAAAGCTCAAGAACAGCTTGATTTTGCTAGAGCAATGGCAAGTATTCATTTTTTCACCGATAAAATGGATGAATTACAACGGGAAAAACCAGATGCTAAGTTCTTTGTAGCTTCGGATAAAAGAAAAGTCCTTGACTTCTTATCCCTTAAGTACTTGAATAAGGTTATTTATTTAGAAAGGTCATCGTTTGATAGAAGTAAAGCAAGTATCCAGTACGCGTTGGCTGATTTATTCTTGCTGAGTAAGTCAGAACTCATTTTAGGCAGCTATTTCAGCTCATTCAGTGAAACTGCTTTTCGAATGGGTACCAGTTCCATTCTTTATTCGGGAATTGATTTTGGATCAATCATCAGTTCAAAAGCATTCAAATCTCCAGATGAGATAGATGAACATTTGTATTATTCGGCACGTTTAATTGAGTATTTAAGACAAAATGTCAAATTGGGTAATCCGTCGGGGAGATCACCTTCATTGAGTAGAGAAAGAGATGATACGCAGGGTTTTGGGAATGCCCTAACTGGTGGTATCAAATTTATACTTACTTCATTTCTCACTTTTTTTGAACGAAGAGGGATATTGGTTTTTACAAGGACCGCACGAAAAATTGGCTTTGGTTTGATAAAAGCTGGCAGGAGCTTGTTTTATTTTAAAAGCGACTGAACATAGTAATGTTATTCATCATAAATCGAAAGTAGGCGTATTTAGTTTAGTCACTTTGAGAGGGTTGGTCTTGAGAAGAAACGTCTAGATATATCAACTTTCAAATCTCCTACTCAATCTATTCATGCCCTTTAAAGTGATCCGCTGATTTGAGAACATTTACTATATTGGAACTTGTACCAGCTAACTTGGCTACCATAAATATTGATAATCAGTGATTAATAACTCAGTGGATACTACGGTTCTAACTATGCCAGTGATATCGGTCGAGCTGTGCCAGTGATTTCGGTTCAAACCGTGCCAGTTTGGACTGTTATGACTTAGAGTAAATTATGGCATTACGGTTCTAACCGTGCCACTCTGGGGTAAG
>JAVKDO010000132.1:0-9576 GCA_040222235.1 Cyclobacteriaceae bacterium | reverse complement strand
CACTGCCGTACCCAGCAAAGCGATGGGTGTCCAAGGTATCTGCATCCAACCAAATCCGAGTATTTCGTAAAAAATGGTGACAATGGTGGCAATTATGAAGAAGAAACGCAGCTCTCTTCTTGTCCACTTGATCATATCTCTGACCTTATACTTTTTGCGGGTATACATAGGTGTGAGTGATTAGTAGTTTAGGTATCCCAAATTAGGGATTTTGTCTAATAGTTGAACAGATCGTGGTTTAAACCATGGATAAGGTGAGATGACTATTCGCTCGACTGCTCATTCAAGATATCTCCGCCTTGGTTCGTGTCCTCACGAATCATACAGTAGTGATCGTTATCGTTGAGGAGTTGGTGGGATAGTTATCGGGTAACATCAACTTTCCAAAAGTTTTAGGGTCGTCTAGACCGGTTCGTCTAGACTTTTGGAAAGTTCGTTGCTCATTTAAGTATTCCATCGGAGACTTAAGCGTAATAATGAAACTCAGTCCTGTAACACGGTATTTGAACAAATAATCACCTTATTTCTTCCCCTTGTACCCAACAATCAAATCAATAAACCGATTGCCATAAACTTCAAGCTTTCGCTGGCCTACGCCATTTACACTTAAGAAGTCATCTTCGTTCATGGGAAGTGTGTTTTCCATGTCTCTGAGTGTTTTGTCGCTAAACACTAGATAAGGTGGAATGCCTTCTTCCTTGGAAATTTTCATTCGGAGTTTTCGCAAGGCTTCAAACAGCTCACCTGTTTGATAATCGTCTGCTACTGGTTTAGACTTGGACTTTGCTTTGGCCGCCTCCTTGTCTATTGGTTTTGTGAGCTCAACGCTCTTGTTTTCAAAGAGCACTTTCGTTGCAAGCTCAGTGAGTCTTAAGGAATTTCCCTGGTGAAAAGCAATTTCCGTAAGTCCGAGATTAATCAATTGGACAACATAATGCTGCATATCTCTGAGCGGGATATTGGATGTGATGCCGTAGGTTTTCACCTTGTTGTATTCGTTATCCAGCACTTGAGAATTTCGGGAGCCTCGCATTACGTCTATTACCACGCCCATAGCTTCTTGCTGATTGAGCCGGGATATTGTAGATAAGATTTTTTGCGACAAAACGGTCCCATCGAAAAACGTAGGAGGATTTTTACAAACATCACAGTCGCCACAATCTTCCGGAATTAACTCACCAAAGTAGCTCAACAAAATCCTTCTTCTGCAGGAAGTGGCATCTGCAAACTGCTTCATGCGGTCAAGTTTGGCCAGTTGCATGGCTGCATTTGGCGCATCTTCCATGAACCGCTTCAACTGTACTACGTCTGCGTAAGTATGGAAGAGTAGCGCGTGAGAAGGCAGCCCATCACGACCAGCTCTGCCAATTTCCTGGTAGTAGCCTTCAATGTTTTTGGGCATGTTATAGTGAATGACCCAGCGGACGTTTGACTTATCTATGCCCATACCGAAAGCAACCGTCGCACACACGATTTCAATCTTGTCATAGATGAAGTCCTCTTGGATTTTTGTTCGGTCTGGAAACGCCAAACCCGCATGATAGGCCTTTGCTTTCAGTCCTTTGGCAGTAAGCTTAGTTGCTAACTCTTCTGTTGACTTTCGACTTAAGCAATAGACGATTCCGGCCTCATTCGGTCTCTTTTCAATGAATTCAAATATTTGCTTTACTCGATCTACGCTAGGCCTCACCTCCAATGAAATATTGGGTCGATCGAAAGAACTTAGAAACTGTTTGGCCTTAGCCATATTCAGTTGATCCAGAATGTCTTGTCGTGTGGCCTTATCTGCTGTAGCTGTTAAAGCGATGAGCGGCACAGTGGGCAGCTTTTGTTTAAGGTATCCGAGTTGCTGATAAGATGGTCGGAAGTCATGACCCCAAGAAGAAATACAATGCGCCTCATCAATGGCAATACAACTGATCGTATCAGAGGTAAGTAAATGGGTGAAATTCGGAAGACTCTCAGGTGCGATATACAATAGTTTGAGTTCTTTACTTCTGATACGATCAACGATCGCCTGCTGCTGTGAGGATTCCTGACTACTGTTCAAGAAAGCAGAGGGTATACCGTTTGCATTCAAACCATCCACTTGATCTTTCATCAAAGCAATAAGTGGAGAGATGACTAATGTCAAGCCCTCAAAAAGTAGAGCAGGGAGCTGAAAGCAAATTGATTTACCGCCACCTGTTGGCATAATCACCAGAGAGTCTTGCCCATTTAATACCATTTCAATGATCTCGCGTTGCTGCAATCTGAAGCTATCATAGCCAAAATATTGCTTGAGTGGTTGGAGGAGTTCTTCTTCTGAGACTTTCACTTTTTAAAATATTTGCAAACAACGTTGACGTTAAAATAAATCAGTACAGCTGTGGGCAAAACTAAATAATTACTGTTTTAGGGAAGTC
Organism: Cyclobacteriaceae bacterium; assembly: GCA_040222235.1. Taxonomy (GTDB): domain Bacteria; phylum Bacteroidota; class Bacteroidia; order Cytophagales; family Cyclobacteriaceae; genus UBA6059. The sequence continues at coordinate 7,171 of JAVKDO010000132.1, read as the reverse complement.
CTCCGTCTTGGTTCATATCCTCACGAATTATCCATTAGTGAATACTATCGCGGGGGGACTCGGTGGGATAGTTAGTGAAATTAATTTCAAAGTATCTGCATATGTGACAGCTTTAGCTGAAGCATTAAGACAATATGACGTTTACCAAACAAGCACCTTGTACACTGGTTAAGTAAGTCATAAATGTATTATAAATCATGACAGAAGCAGAAGTTCAAGAACAGTTAAAGGAGATTCCGGTAGGGGCTAAGCTACAGCTGATCAAGTCCAACGGGGATATTGCAGATGTAGTGCTTGCGAGTCACGAGACCGAGGCTATTGAAAAGAAGGATTACGGCAATACCCAAGTACCTTATTTGCCACCCGCGTTATTGGTTCAAGGCAAACGGTGGGGTGTCTTTAGAATGGAAATTGAGGATGTAATCAACATAGCCAGAGTGGAGTAACAACGAAACCTGACAGGTCTCGCAGACCTGTCAGGTTTGTGCAAATATTCTCAATACCTATCCAACAGCATCGCTTGTGCCTGAATTGCTGATCGGAACTCTTGCTTCAATCGCTTTACTAAATCACTCACACTAGGACTGTCTGTAATCTTGGTTACGCCTTGACCGGCCGACCAGATCGTCTTCCATGCTTTCGCTTCATCATCTGCGGTCAACTCACTTCCAAAGTCAACTTTGGCCGACTGCTTCCACATATCCTCGGTAATACCCATCGACTCCAGACTTGGGCGCAGGAAGTTGGCATTCACACCAGATACCGCCGCTGTATAAACCACATCACTTGCACCAGCATCAATGATCATTTGGCGATACTCCTCTGGTGCTACACTCTCTTTGGTATTAATGAATCGAGTACCCATATAAGCCAGGTCAGCGCCCATTTGCATGGCAGATGCAATATCACCACCGGTAGAGATGCAACCCGATAGGAGAATGGTTTTGTCAAAGAACTGTCGCACTTCCCCAATCAAAGGCATAGGGTTGAGGGTCCCTGCATGCCCACCAGCACCGGCAGCCACGAGGATCAATCCATCTACACCTGCGCCTGCCGCCTTTTCGGCATGACGCTTCATGATCACGTCATGGAATACCAGACCTCCATAGCTGTGTACCGCATCGATCAGTTCCGTTACAGCTCCTAGCGATGTAATGATCAGCGGTACTTGATGCTTGACGATGATTGCCAGATCAGCTTGTAGCCTTGGATTAGTTTTATGTACGATCAGATTAACACCAAAGGGTGCTGCTTTCTTGCCTGTTTCCTTTTCCCAATGGGCTAACTCATCCTTGACCTGGATGACCCATTGCTCAAAGCCTTCAGTAGTACGATTGTTCAATGCAGGAAAAGTACCTACGATACCACTTTTACAACACTCGATGACGAGCTGCGGGCCAGAGATCAGAAACATAGGTGCCGCAATAGCTGGGAGGGAGAGGTTGGAGATAAAGGATGCTTTCATAGGTTTGAAGATAGATAAGTAACGGCTTATTTTCCTTAGAGTGACCGAGATTACTTCGCTTTGTTACACTCATTCGGAAAATATGATCTCCTCTGATTGACCAGACCTCTGGCTGTTATTCTTAACTTTTACATCCCGTCTTTGCGAACATAGTGAAGCAATCTCATGAATGTAATCTAGTCGTCAGCTGGCTAGTTATGTAGTTATACCAATCACAAACCTGACGTGTCTTACCCTGGGTTTACTCTATCACCTTTCTAGCCTTCATATCATACTTGTCACCAGACCTGAGCATGTAGAAGGTGTTCTCCTTTGCGGGTAGCTTTTTGAGATCACTGCCTTCACGTGACCAAAAGTTGTTGTCATAGATGAGGACGTAACTCTGACCGATCACTTCAAAACGGTTCTTCTTAACGACTACTGCTGTGCTCTCATCGATACCTATCCCCAGCAATTCCGGTTTTTCGCGAATAATCTCGAAAAGATCGAATTGCCTGTTTCGGGCTAGCACATGCTGATCTATCGCAATGTTCTCCACAAAGCCAAAACCTTCTTCATGATCACCCATCATGATTTGATTGTTCTCAGTGTCACCTCGCGCCAGATAGGAGCCCTGTATAGTAGCACCAGCAGAAGAGCCACCAATCACTCCCCCACGATCCAGCACTTTCCAAAAGAGTTCTTCTGACTCGGTATCACCATAGGAGTCCACTAAGCGCCACTGGCGGCCACCACCGAACCACACAGCATCCGCATTTTTGAGGGGTGCTGTGAACTTGGGTGTATTGGCAACATTCGGATCATCCGTGTGTAGCAGGGTTAGATTGGTAGCACCGGCTTTCTTAAAAAGCTGGTAGCTGTTATTTGATTCATCATATTTCGCTCTGCCTGCGGCAGTAGGGATGACCACAATCTTCGCATTCGGGCCTCCCGCAAGCTCAATGAACTTATTGATGATCTCAGGTCCCACCTGACCACCACCAACAATTACTAATGAGCCTTTCTCAGGACCAGTGGTTTGGGCAATGGCGGAGGTACAAACAAGACTTGTTAGCAACAGCAGTAATGCGAATTTCATTAGCAGGTTCATGTATTCTAAATTGTAAGTGAATTGTAAAGCCTTGCTTATTTCTTATACTTTTCAAACCACGCCAATATCCTCGGAGAGACGTCCATGAGAAACTTTGGTTCTCTTGGACCATGAGGTGTGCGGGGATAGACGATCATCTCCGTATCGATTCCCAATCGCTGAAGTGCTACATAAAACTCCTGTCCCTGTGTAAAGGGCACCCTCAGATCATTCTGACCATGAATAACCTGCGTAGGAGTCGTGACATTCTTGATCCGATACATGGCACTGTGCTTCTCGTATCGCTCATAGTCCTCCCAAAATTCACCACCCATGTGTGCCACCAGATAGTCGGGGATATCTGTAGTAGTGGTCATACTCACCAGATTGGGCAGTCCTGCACCCATACTGGCTGCATTGAAGCGATCGGTTTTGGTCACGGCAAAGCTGGTCATATAGCCTCCATAGCTCCAGCCCATGAGGAACTGATTGTCAGGATCCGCTACACCCATTGCGATAGCCTTGTCGACACCAGTGACCACATCGTCAAAGTCACCATAGCCCCAGTCCTGGAAGTTGTCATACCTGAAATCCTTGCCATACCCGGCACTTCCACGAGGGTTGGGCTGTACAATGACATAGCCCTGTTCTGCGAAGTACTGCATCATGTATATTGCAGGCCTACCGGTAAATCGTTGACTGTACACACCGTTAGGACCACCGTGCACATTTAGAATAACCGGATAGCGTTTGCCCTTTTCATAACCTATTGGGTAGGTGAGTAGTCCCTCTATCTGCTTGCCATCCTTGGACTTCCACTGGATGATTTCTGTTTTGGCCAACTCATCATACTCGATATCATCATTTACATGACTCAGCTGCTTAGGATCGGCACTACCTGCCGACTTAAAGTAAACTTCCTCTGGTTGGGTCAGTGTTTGGTAAGACATAGTGATCGCTCCATTGGCGTTGATACTAAATTGGCTACCCACGCCGGTGGCTGCCATCAGGCTATTGTCGTCCACCTGAAAAGACAATTCTGCTTTTTTAGAAGACTTATTGACACTCATGGACTTCAGCACGGTCGCAGTACCCTGATCTTCTGAGTAGTAAAGTTGATCGCCTACCCAGTCGATGAGCTCAGCTTGACGATCATAGGAGTAGGGAAGGTTGGTTATTTTTTTGTCCGATAGGGCGATAATGGCCAAATCTCTCAGGCCTATAGGCTCGGGCTTTCCATTCGTGGTACCAAAGGCGATATACCTGCCATCAGGAGAGAATTTGGGACTACTGTTGACACCAGGTCGATCAACTAGTGGAGTCACCTGACCACTATCCGCAGGCACTACCGCAATGGATGAATTGAGAAAACCTTCGTTGATGGTGGGGCGCATACGGTAGTCAAAGACTATCTGCTGACCATCGGGTGAGTAATCAAATGAGAGGATATCGATCGCTCCGGCAGTGATCTGCCGCGCACTGTCATTTTCTGATAAGCCAATAGTGTAGAGGTGACTGTATTTGTAGTTCTTATCCACCAGGATCACATCGGTCATTTCCTTTTTGGCTTTCTCTTCCTCCTCTGTTTCCGGATCTTTTTGCAGGAAAGCAATTTGCCTGCCGTCAGGCGACCATGAGAACCGACTCACGCCACTGGGTACATTCGTCACCTGCCGCGGCTCACCTCCCATGAGGCGCATTACCCAGACCTGAGGCTTGTCTTCACGCGTACTGATGAAGGCGATAGATCGCCCGTCAGGCGAAAAAGCCGGTGCGTAGTTGGACTTTTCACCTCTTGTATACTGCTCATCAAAACTACCGTCGGTAGCTGCCACCCATATTTGCTGATTGTACTCAGACTTATCTTCGGTCATGATGGGTGTGCGAACTACATATGCCACGTATTGCCCATCTGAGGAGATATCAGTGCCTGAGATTGATCTGAATTTCATCTGGAGCGCGGGTGTCCAGCCTTGGTCTTCATCCTGTGCTTGCAGGTCGCAGAGAGGAATGAAAAGAATAAGAAATAATAATCGGTTCATCGAAGTAAGGTTAGTTAGCCTTCCAATTTACCTATTTCGCATTAAATGTCATGTCTTTATGAGTTGCTCAATTGCCTGCTCAATGATGTAATCCCCCTGATAGCTGATACGATCACTAAGTAGCCTGAATCTATCTTTTCATACTTGCTAAGGATTTCCACGCTGAGGTGGTCTAGTGTATTCGACTATGACTCAAATGATGAAATGAAAACTATGATTTGAAGAAGTCACTGCAATCATGTCCATCTGATAATCATTCATCATCATGGTTTAGATCAAGATGCTTAGTGTCTTCAACTATGATTTGAAATGATTGAATGAGAACTTTGATTACGAAGTACCCCTTTAATCATAGCCTGTCAAAAAATCAGTATTAATCATAGTTTAGACGATAATAGCGCACCATTTCTTCAACTATGATTTAAATTGATCCAATGAAAACTGTGATTTTAAATGGCAGCTTCGATCATAACTAGACAGCTAACCATTTCCATCATCGTAGTTAAGACCAAAAAATAATCCATATGGTTGATCAACGATATCCACTTTCTGATCTCACAGGCAAAATTATTGGATGTGCGATGGAAGTACATAAAGTGATGGGTAATGGTTTTCAAGAGGTTATCTATCAACGAGCATTGGCCATAGAAATGGAAACCCAGGGTCTGGGTTTCTCCAGAGAACATGAAATGACCCTTACATACAAGGGGGTTGATATTGGAACCCGACGGGTAGATTTCTTTGTCGAAAACCAAATAATGGTAGAGATAAAAGCGGTGATTCAACTTGAAGATGTCCATCTCGCACAGGCCATCAACTACCTGGAAGCTTATCAAATGGATATTGGACTGCTTATCAATTTCGGTAGCAGAAGCCTGCAATTCAAGAGGGTTATGAAACCTGGGAAAAAATTGAAATGACTGTATGTATTTAACTATGATTCAAAAGATGGAATGAATACTATGTTTTGAAGTAGTAACTCTAATCATAGCTCATCAGGTAATCATTCCTAATTATAGATTAGACGAATTCTGCCAGCCAAATTTCTTTAACTATAACTCAAATGATGAAATGAAAACAATAATTTGAAGAAGTCAAAGTAATCATAGCCCATCTGATAATCAGTAATAATCATAGTATAGATCAAGATGCCTGTTGTCTTCAACCATGATTTAATTCAATGAAATAAACACCATGATTCCAATCGGGCATTTTAATCACCACAGATCAAAAAAGAGCATTAATCATAGTTGGGATAAAAAATAACCAAGATCAACTGATCGAATTCGAACAGCAACACTCAAAAAATACTCATTTCTAGGTATTTTTTAATTCAATAATCACCACTAGGTTCATAGTCCTAAAATTATGTTTCATTAAACCATACGATTATGCCTATTCAATATGCATTATTTCCCAATCACCTGACCAGCGACCCTGACGACTATATGGCAGTCGTGCAAAACCAATCCTCACGTACCAAAGAGGACATCATCGACGTGATGATCGGGCGGGGGAGTACGGTCACCAAGGCCGAAGCACTCTCTGTGCTTGAGGAATTCGAAGCGGCCGTAGAGCAAGCGCTCAAAGACGGCCACAGCATCAACACGCCGCTTTTTAAGATCGGCGCTTCCGTGCAGGGGGTCTTTTATGAAAATGACAGCTTCGACCGCAGTAAGCATTATGTACGACTCAATGTCACGCCCGGTGGACGGATCGGGGAGATAGCACCCAACATCGGTGTGGAGAAGGTAGCGGCCAGCTCACCACAGCCCAACCTGGCCAGCTTTAAAGATGTGGGCTCTGACACCACCAATGAAACCCTCACGCCCGGAGGTGTTGGAGAGCTGACGGGTAGCCGACTCAAGATCAATCCGGCAGAGAAGGAACAAGGTGTCTTCTTTATCGCAGAGGATGGCACAGAGACGAAAGCCGCAACGCTGATTCGCAACAAGCCTAGCAACCTGATATTCATGATCCCTACCGGAATGGCTGCCGGGGCATACCGACTAGAGGTGCGGACGATCTTTCAAAACGGCAAAACCCTTCGTGCCGGAAGCCTTAATAGCACCCTGATCGTAGCTTAATTTGATACAGGTACCTGATAGGAATCGTATCAGGTACCTGTTATGCTTTATATTAGGTAGCTGATAGGGTGTGTATTTGGTGCCTTCTTCCTTGTTTACTATCGGTCAGGATATGTTTTGTGCAGTGCTTTACGCAGTGATAAAGAGGCCTCAATAATGTCAGAGCCATTGAATCGGAGACTGAAATGGCAAGACGAACTAGATATATACTATTCTCGCAATCTTAAACACTCAAATCTAAACTGGGTTTGTGTCAACCCCATGATCTCCTGCTACTGTATAGTCGTAAGTCTCAAGCACACCTAGCATTTTTACTAATTTCTGCCTAGACTCCTTTTTAAGGAATGCGCTTTTCGAGATTAGATCGATTGAAGTAGGCACTTAAGAAATAACAGCTTTATGGCAAACCTGCGGTTAGAAGTCATTCCCGAAGGGAATCTATGATCCAACCTTGTGCTTCCTGCAACAGAGACTCCCTTCGGGAGTGACTTCAGGTGCTTATAAGGTG
>JAVKDO010000131.1:0-87246 GCA_040222235.1 Cyclobacteriaceae bacterium | reverse complement strand
GTGGGAGAGTAGGTCGTCGCCAGCTTTTATTTTATTTGCTGAAGCTTATAGCGCAAGCGAATTAAAGGTCTTTAACAGTTTGTTAAAGACCTTTTTTTATGCCCTAAAACCAAAGAAAACTACCGGCTATTTCAAACTCTGATTCTCAAATGATAGAGATATATTCTTCATGCATAACCTCACTCTACTCCGGCTTTACTCAACACTTCACGCCTCTTCTATGTGATCCGAGAAACTATGTGTATCCTTGTTCTCCGATGGGTCAAGTGGAACACTCGGTTGAGATTACTGAATATTAAAATTGCGATTAGGAAAAAGAGATAAGCCACTCGTTATTGGAAGTTCTTTTTAGGTTTTGAACTCAGGTGCTGGATGCTGGTTTATCTAACGACTGGCTATAGAGAAGAGCTCAAATTAACCGTATTCACCAACTGGGTATCTAGGCCATATAATCTAGAAACTAGGAACGCCTTGGTTGGCCGATAGGTCAGAATAGTTACTCTTCAAATTGCCCAACATAAATACTTCAAGACCCTTAAACCCTGAAAGCTGTGTACGGCTTGTAAAATCATTGTAGAAGTTAATGTTGAGTGTGGAATGACCAAAAGTCTTTGTTGAAAAAAGGACTTGAACATTGATGGGGCCCTTTTGGCCTACATCGCTTATTTCGTAATCAATAATTCTACCTTGAAGTGTAAGTCCACCCAATCCGTTTATACCGTTAACATTGCTGAAACTGGTTTGAATGAGTAGATCATTACCTGAAAACTTTATGAAGTTGTTGCTGGCGGAAAGCAGCTTGGTATTTTGATTCCTATCAAATAATTGAAAATTATCTACGTAGAAATATTGATTTTCAAGCAGAGTTCTGAGTTCATTGGCTCTATCAAGTTTGACCTGTTTTTTTAATTCTCTTTTATTCGTAGCTATTTGACCTAACGAATGGTAGACTATACCTAAGGTAAGATAGATAGTGAGCGTGATAATTTTTTTCATGGGAATCAGCTTATAACGTGAGTATTGAAATTATTCAATTAGGATATCAAACAGAAATTCAGGCTTCTATTTCCCCCGTAATGGGGGAATAGCAATATTAATCAATGAAGCTCCCCACCAGATTAAAATTGGATGAATTACAATCAGTCTAATCCATGAAATAATGGGTGAAACACACAGACTTTGCTCAACACAGCTCCCAAGGTGTATGAAATATATGTGCGAAGGAATAAAGGCCACAAGCATAACCATCAGTCCTAGTGCCGCTATTGGTCTCAACTTTTCCAATAGGAGCAACAGAGCAAGAATTATTTCAACACAACCGGCCGTAGTGTTGATGATGGCTTTTTCCGGTAGGTAATCAGGGATGAGAGGAAGGTAGAATGAAGGATTAATGAAATGATTGACTCCAGCTACTAAATAGAATAGGCTTTGGCTGATAAACGATAGTTTATAAAGCACGATGATGACTGTAAGATGACTTAAGTATGAGGGCGAATGGTACCCACCATATCAGATCGTTGGTGATCAGGGTGTAGGCGAATTCGATATGCACTTGGTCAGTAAGCCAGTTGAAAACAAAGCCCAAAGGGCCAAAGATTTTACCTAGAAAACCTACTGCGACAATTGGCCAGTGCACTATTGGCGAAATAGCAGCCCACCAATAACCCAAACCGTAAACACCGATGACCATCCCCATACCTTGCCAGATCATGGGGTGGTTGAGTGGTTCCATGCCGGTCAACTCAAAGAAATGCTGTGGAAAAAGCACCACCCATGCTCCCCAGAGTATGTTGTATACTCCGGCTAATTTGAGCACTACGCTCATCCAACTGACGTTGTTAGTATTCTTCATGTGAAAAGAACCCATGAATAAGAGTAGAGTTTAGTTAAGTCGACTCTTTGTATTAATATTCCTTAACAATGGAGATGGTTACATTGAAAATAGTTGGTTGTGGGGATGCTTTTGGCACAGGAGGGCTTCATGCCACCTGCTTCTATCTAGAGACTGAGCATCACAAATGTTTGATTGACGTTGGATCTGGTAGTCTACCTGTGCTTAAGGAGATGCTTATCAATCTAAATGAGATTGACCTTATTTGCCTGACACATTTTCACGGAGATCACTTTGGAGGGTTACCGAATTTTCTGTTGGATGCCGCTTTCACGCAAAGGCGCCAAAGGGAATTGACTATAATCGGTCCAGTAGATGTAGAGAATAAAGTGTGGGAATTGCAAGAAGCAATGTATGGGGGAACTTCTGCTATGGATTTTGGCTTTCCTATTATTTTCAAAGAATATTCGCAGGATCAATCGTTGAATTTATCAGAATACCTTAGCGTGGAAGCTGTTGCGGTTGTCCATAGTGAAGCGAGCAATCCACATGCTGTCAAGGTGAATATTGAGGGAAGGTCGATTGTCTATACCGGTGATACCGAATGGACTGACCAACTGCTTCTCTTGACGAAGGGCTGTAATGTATTGATATCGGAGTGCTTTGGCTGGGAAGGCCCAATGAAATACCATCTGAGCTATCAGGAGATCATGGCAAACATAGACCTCCTTGGAGCTGAAAGAACATTTCTCACTCATCTTGGGCCTAGTGCATTCGATAGACAAGGTGAGATGGAGTTGACAGTATTAAAACCAAGAATGGAAATAGGAGTATGAATTCTTTAATAAGTTTTTTTCTGGTTTGTTTATTGATGGCTTTATCCACACCCAGCTATGCTCAACCTAATGACCTTAGGGTACTGATCGAGAAGGGCCGAGCAGCTTATGAACAAGATGATTTTGAGACTTCTCTGAGGTACTTCGAGGAAGCCAATGACACAAGACCCAATCACCCGATGATTACAAGATTGCTGGTAAGACTGAACTCGCTAACCAATCGAAAAAAGGAGGCCTACGAATCACTTGAAAACTTGCGATTGATTGATGCTGATGTTGAGTTTCTGCTGCATCAGGATCTTCAGGCTATCCAAGGGGATAAGAGTTTTAATGTAGTGCAACAGTCATTTGATCAAATGAACAAAGCAGAGGGTATATTCGATACTGTTGCAGTAATAAGCGACCGAAGACTCCATCCTGAATCTGTGGTCATGCTTCCTAATAATGAAGGTTTACTGCTTGGTAGTGTTCATGAGAAGAGAATTGTGAAAGTGGATGAGAATGGAGAGTTACAGGATTGGGTGGCCGCAGGTGCACATGGGCTCTACGCAGTAATGGGAATGAAGATAGATGAAGAGCGGAACCTGCTTTGGGTGGCCAGTACGGCAATACCACAGATGGTTTGGTACTCCGATGATTTAGCAGGAAAAGCAGCTGTTTTTGCATTTGACCTTACTACTAAGGCGCTTGTCAAGAAGTATGAGCCACAGGTATCAGGCGCTTATTGGTTTGGTGACTTGACACTGGACGAAAACGGAGCTGTATATATATCGAACAGCCAAACGCCGGAGATTCATAGAATAGCATCTGTCGATGGAACATTGGAGAAGTGGCGATCATTTCCCGAGTTGATTTCTCTACAAGGCCTGACTATCTCTGGGGATAGATTATACTTTTCTGATTATGTCCATGGTGCTTTTAGTATTGCGCTAGACGGCCAAGCTACGGTCCCCACAAAGATGGTCTACCCAAACGGGACCATTATGAAAGGTATCGACGGAATGTATGCAATTGATGACCAGCTTATCACTATCCAAAACGGGGTATACCCTAACAGGATATGTGCGTGGGAAATGAGTAGCGACAAAGTGTCTTTCAGCGACATGAAATATCTAGACAAGGCCAATCCATTTTTCGGAGAGCCAACTTTAGGATTTGTCCATAATGGCTGGTTCTACTATATAGCCAATAGCCAATGGAACGGCTATCAACGTGATGGTACCATTCTAAAGGATGATCAGCTACAGGATATTTATATTCTTAAGACTTCTCTCCACCCTCAATAGAGTACTATTTTTCAAAAATTGTGATCGTATGTGGTATGTCGTTCTACAATTTTAACTATTTAGTTTAACCATTTGGTTAATAATTTCGTAGACTTGCATTGTGACTGATATTACAGCAGAGGAAAAGATCAAGAAAGCGGCGAGCGAGGTATTCTTACTGAAGGGACTAGATGGAGCTCGAATGCAGGAGATTGCTGATAAGGCAGGTATCAACAAAGCGCTCTTACACTACTATTATCGAAGCAAAGAGCAACTATTTAAGTCTGTATTTGAGGAGAAGCTGCTAAGCTTTTTGCCTAAGATATTTCAGGTATTTCATAGTGATCAGACGATTGAGGAGAAGGTGCACCTACTTGCCGAGCGCTATATTGACTTTCTCAAATTGAATCCCGAGCTACCACATTTTGTACTAGGCGAGCTGCAAAGAAGACCGGAAAGACTATTTGAGAAAATAGATGCAAAGTTGTCAATGAATGTTGATGTGATTGGAATGCAGTTAAAAAAAGAAGCCCAGCAAGGTAGAATACGTGAAATCGCTCCACAGCATTTTATTGCCAATTTGCTTTCGATGATCGTATTCCCATTTATTGCCAGTCCACTTTTTATGAAGGTATTACAGTACGACAAGGATGCCTATTATGACTACCTGGATCATCGGAAGAAAGAGGTGCCAGCTTTTATTATGGCTGCTTTGAGGGTGTAGTGTTTTTTTGCCTTGGAATTAACCAAATGGTTAAAAGAAATAGAGAATTGATTAAGAATAAACAATATGATGCTGACTAAGAGACTTATTTCACTTGGGGTAGTGTTGTCATTACTTCAGCTAGGCCTAATGGCACAGCCTATGGCCAGTTTGGAGCTGACTGAGGCTTATCGGCTGGTGAAGCACAACTATCCACTGGCGGACAATGCGCCACTGATTGAACAGGCCAGTGCGCTTAATCAGGAGATCATCAATAAGAATCGCTTGCCCACGCTTAGTGCAAATGCCGAAGCACGGATTCAAAGTGAGAATGTTGCTCTGATGAGTGGAGATCCTAATGGGCTCAATTTCGAAGTACCGCTGGAGAGTTACAAAGTGTATCTTGGGTTCGATTATAAGCTGTATGATGGTGGCATGTCTGCTGCACAAAGACAGATTGAGGAAGCCAGTCTTCAAGTCAATCAAAAGTCCCTGGAAGTCAACCTGCGATCACTCAAAGATCGAGTGAATCAGCTATTCTTTGGCATCCTACTCGCGCGTCAGCAACAGACGCTACTCAAGACATCCATGGAGAGCATTAATACCAACATCGAAATACTCCAGGCAGGTTGTGATAATGGGACTGTGCTCCAAAGTGAAGTATCTAAGCTTAAAGTACGAGCGTTGGAGCTATCCTCAGATGGAGCTAGACTGATAGGCGATCTCAAAGCTTATACCTCTGTGCTAGGGGAGCTGCTTGGCACTCCTATATCGCCGGACGTTCAGCTCACTCTTCCTGTGACCATGGCTACCTCCCTATCGGGAAATACCCCACTGTCTCGGCCAGAACTGGACCTTTATGAACAACAATCAGTGTTGATCAATGCCCAGAAAGGAATGGTTGATGCGAGTCGGAAGCCTGTCATGTCGCTATTTGCACAAGGTGGTATTGGATATCCCAATCCACTGAATTTTGTGGATATCAACTCGAGTACTTACGCACTTGGAGGTGTACGCATGGGTTGGAACATTACCGACTGGAACAAGTCCAAGCGTGAAAAGGAGAAACTACATGTGCAACACTCACAAAACCAGCGCTCTAAGGAGACATTTGTTCATGACATCACCTCGCGTGATGGTGAGTTTCAAGAAAAGATCGAGGCGCTCAATGAACAATTGAAAAATGATCTACGCATTGTGGATTTGCAAAAGGAAATATTGGAACAGACCGAAGTACAACTTACCAATGGAGTGATCAATACGAATGATTACCTGCTGCAGGTTAATGCAGAACTATCTGCCAGACAACAATACGAGCTACACACTGTGCAGCTCAAGCAATTACAAATCAATTATCTAACCCTCATTGGACTACTCTAGGACTATGACTCTACGAAATACCTTCCTCGCTTTACTACTGATGACGACATTGCTCTCATGCAACGAAGCAAACAAATCTGATGCCTACGGTAACTTCGAGGCGACTAGCATCACGGTTAGTGCCAAAGGCAATGGTCAGCTGATTTATCTGAATGTGGATGAGGGCCAGCCCTTACCAGCAAATAAGATCATCGGTCTAGTTGATACAACACGTCTTCATCTCGAAAAACTGAAGCTGCAGGCGCAACTGCGATCCCTGCAGGATAAACTGAGAGACGCAGAACCAGAAATAGCAGTGCTTAAAGAGCGACTGGCCAACCTCACACGAGAAAGAAATAGAACTGCTATGCTACTGGAACAGAAGGCAGCTACACAAAAGCAACTTGACGATCTAAATGGAGAAATAGATGTTGCCAACAGGCAAATCTCCTCTGCACAACGGGAAATAGCGATAGCCAATAGAGGCATATTGTCGGAGCAAGAGCCAATGATGGCCCAGTTAGCCATCTTCGAGAACAGTATCCAAGATCATCTGGTATCCAACCCCCTAGCGGGAACGGTGCTGACCAAACTCTCTGAAGCCAGCGAACTTGTCGGTGCAGGTACGCCACTCTACAAGGTGGCCGATTTGAGTCTTCTCAAACTCAGAGCCTACACAAGCGCCAGTTTATTGACTCAAGTAGCACTTGGCGATGAAGTGAAGGTATTGGTGGATGACTGGGAAGAGGGCTATCGCGAACTCACGGGTACGATATCCTGGATATCTGATGAAGCTGAGTTTACGCCTAAGACGATTGAGACCAAGGAGGAAAGGGTCAATATGGTGTATGCGCTTGAAGTGAAGGTCAAAAATGACGGCTCGCTGAAAATCGGCATGCCAGGAGAAGTGCTCTTTAACAAGCAGGAAAGCCTTTGAGCATGTCGGCTATTTCGATAGATCATATCAGCAAGAGCTATGGCGATTCACAAGCGCTGAAGTCTGTCAGTTTCAAGGTCGGTGAAGGTGAGTTGTTTGGCTTGATTGGGCCTGATGGGGCAGGTAAGTCTACACTATTCAGGATACTGACCACCTTACTACTACCTGATGAGGGTGAGGCGACAGTAGTGGGGCATGATATCATCGACGACTACCGACTTATCAGAAAAGAAGTCGGGTATATGCCAGGAAAATTTTCCTTGTACCAGGACCTGAGCGTGGAAGAGAACCTCTCTTTTTTTGCTACCATTTTTGGGACGACTATAGAAGAGAACTATGATCTTATCAAAGACATCTACATCCAGATTGAGCCTTTCAAAAAGCGCCTGGCAGGTAAGCTGTCAGGGGGGATGAAGCAGAAGCTGGCCCTGTGCTGCGCTTTGATTCACAAGCCACGGGTGCTGTTTCTCGATGAGCCAACCACTGGGGTCGATGCAGTTAGCCGCAAGGAGTTTTGGGAAATGCTGAAGTCATTGGTCAAGAAGGATATCTCAATTCTGGTAAGTACGCCATATATGGACGAAGCGAGCCTTTGCGATAGGATCGCTCTGATCCAGCATGGAGAGGTTCTTAGCATTGACGAGCCATCTGCCATGATCAAAGGGTATCAAAAACAAGTCTATGCTGTGAAGTCAAACAACTTTTATGAGCTGATAGAGCTGCTCCGAGCGCAGGACTTTACCACAAGCGCACTGCCTTTTGGAGATTGCCTCCACCTCACCACAGAAGATGAGCTTGATGTGAAGGCCATCCTGCGGATGATTTCTGATAAGGGGTATCCCAATGTGGAAATGACCAAAATACCTCCAACCATAGAGGACATATTCTTAGGTCTTAGTGATACACAAACTGAAAACGCAAATGCCTGAGTCGACAACACATGCGATTAGTGTAGAAGGGCTCACAAAGAAGTTTGGAGATTTTACAGCCGTGGATGCCATCTCTTTTACGGTAGAGAAAGGAGAGATTTTTGGGTTTTTGGGGGCAAATGGTGCTGGAAAAACGACCGCCATTCGCATGCTCACCGGCTTGAGCAAGCCTACCTCGGGTACAGGTACGGTTGCGGGCTATGATGTACTGCGTGAGTCAGAGAAAATCAAAAAGAGGATCGGTTACATGTCGCAGAAATTCAGCCTGTACAATGACCTGACCGTAAAGGAGAATATTCGATTTTATGGAGGGATCTACGGGCTATCAAGGGCTCAGATCAAAGAAAAAACAGAAACTATTCTTGTTGACCTTGAACTGACAAAGGTTGCCAACAAGGTAGTGGCTGCTCTTCCGCTTGGGTGGAAGCAGCGATTAGCCTTCTCAGTTTCCATGGTACACGATCCGGATATTGTCTTTTTGGATGAACCGACTGGAGGGGTAGATCCCAGGGTGCGGCGACAATTTTGGGAGACAATCTATCAGGTCTCTGCCAAGGGGAGGACCATATTCGTCACCACGCATTATATGGATGAGGCTGAATATTGCGGTAGGGTATCGATCATGGTGGACGGTGAGATCAAGGCGCTTGATACGCCACAAGCGCTGAAAGCCCAGTACCAGGCTACCTCAATGGATGATGTATTTCTTCAACTTGCAAGACACACAAGCGCTAATGGATAAGTATCTAATAACAACGCTCTTTTCACTCCTGCTCATGTCACCTCTATGGGCTCAGGATAGCGGCAATATCGTAGTAGAGGTAAATGAAATCTCGAAACCTGCCGAGGGGCCGATCTATTTCATGCTGTTTGATACGGAAGAAGGCTTTCCGAGAGAAGTCAACTTTGCTCGACTGGTCGGTAAAGTCGAGGTTGAGGACGATAAGGCCCTCTACAGATTTGAAAATCTACCATATGGGATATATGCGGTCGCGATCTTCCAGGATGAGAATGGCAATGGAGAGATTGATCGCAACTTTGTAGGCTTTCCAAAGGAGCCCATTGGTGCATCCAACATGTACAAGTTAGGCAAGCCTTCCTTTGAGAAGAGTCAGATCAGACTGGATCGACCTGAAGTGTTCACCAAACTCAAATTCTTAATCGACTAGCCGATGATTAAGGTTTTTTGGGCATTTGTCAAAAAGGAAGTCTTCCACATCATCAGGGATCGCAGGACCTTGCTGATACTCTTTGGAATGCCGGTGGCACAGGTCTTGATTTTCGGTTATGCAGTGACCAATGAGTTCAAGGATGCTAAGATTGATATCCTTGATCTATCACGTGACGCGACCAGTCAGCAGTTGGTCTCGCATATGGCCAGCTCCGGGCATTTTGAGATCAATGAGATGCTCCTATCGGAAAATGAGATGGAAGCTGGGCTCAAGGAAGGATCGACAAAGCTCGTGATGGTGATTCCTCAAGACTTCTCTTCCAACTTTTACGGAGCATCAAATGTAACAATCCAACTCATCGCGGATGGCTCAGATCCTAACAATGCCAATACTCTGATCCAGTACGCGACAAACATGATCAATGATTTTCGGAAGGAGCGACTGGATCAACCTGCTAATCCTTACTTAGTACAAGTGGAGATGAGGATGCTTTACAATCCGCAGCTGGCTAGCGCCTACAACTTCATTCCGGGTACAATCGCGCTGATCTTACTCATCATCTCTGCGATGATGACCTCCCTGACCATCGCCAAGGAGAAAGAGACTGGGACAATGGAGATATTATTGGTATCTCCACTACCTCCACTGCTGATCATTCTTGGTAAAGTAGCGCCATACGCAGTGCTTTCATTTTTAGATGCGGTGCTGGTGATCATCCTGGGCTATTTTGTCTTCAACGTGCCGATAGCTGGCAGCCTAGTGTTGTTGCTCGTGATGTGCTTGCTGTATGTAGTGACAGCACTGTCTCTGGGCACGCTGATTTCTACTGTATCGAAGACCCAGCAGGATGCCATGATGCGATCACTGATAGGCCTCATGATGCCTTCTATGATGTTGTCGGGCTTTGTATTTCCGATGACGAGTATGCCGATTGTCTTGCAATACATTGGACACATTATCCCTGCCACCCATTTCATTGAGATTCTGAAAGGCGTAATGCTAAGAGGAGTAGGGCTCGATGCTGTTCTACTGGAAATCCTGATTTTGATAGGGATGACGCTATTGCTTCTGGCACTAACCTGGAAAAAATTTAAGATCAGACTAGAATGAGAT
Organism: Cyclobacteriaceae bacterium; assembly: GCA_040222235.1. Taxonomy (GTDB): domain Bacteria; phylum Bacteroidota; class Bacteroidia; order Cytophagales; family Cyclobacteriaceae; genus UBA6059. Next base: position 77,101 of record JAVKDO010000131.1, on the reverse strand, counting down.
ACTAGTCACTCAGTAGCCTAAACCATAAGCGCATGCGAATACTTGCCTATATCATACAAAAGGAGTTCATCCAGATTATCAGGAACAAAGCGCTGCTGCCGATGATGACGATTCTACCCATCATCCAGCTCATCGTGCTATCCAATGCTGCTTCCAATGAGGTGAAAAATGTAAATGTGGTGGTCGTAGATCAGGATCGAAGTGAAATGTCCCGACTCTTGACAAGCAAAATCAACGCGTCCAACGAGTTCTCGATAGTATCATCTCCTCCTGATGATAAGTCAGCCATGGCCACCATTCAAGCCAATGAAGCAGACATTGTCTTACAGATCCCCCTCAATTTTGAACGCGACTATCTGCGTGGAGAGGGTCCTGGTATACAGATGCTGGCCAATGCGATCAACGGGCAGCAAGCCACGGTGGGTTCTGGGTATCTTGCAGCGATCATCGGAGACTTCAATAAAGCCATCATGGCTGAGGTACCCATCAAGCTCTTCGCTCAACGGGCAGGCGCAGGTCAGTTGTTGATTGCATCACGCAATTGGTACAACCCAGAGCTCAGCTATACTGACTTTATGGTGCCTGGAATTTTGGCGGAGATTACGGCACTCCTGACCATTGTCCTTACAGCGATGAACGTCGTAAGGGAGCGAGAGATCGGCACCATTGAACAAATCAACGTGACACCCATTAAGAAATGGCAGTTCATTCTGGGTAAGTTGATTCCATTCTTGTGTGTTGGGCTCTTGTTGCTGACAGTTGGGCTCACTGCGGGCAGATTAATCTTCGATATACCTATGCGGGGTAGTATCCCTTTAATCTTCGGCTATGCTATTGTCAACCTGATTGCGGTATTGGGACTTGGACTGTTGATCTCCAATTTTGCGGATACGCAGCAGCAGGCCATTTTTGTTGCCTTCTTTTTTGTCTTTATTTTTATATTGATGTGTGGGCTGTTTACTCCTATAGAGAGCATGCCGAAGTGGGCGCAGTATGCCACCATCCCCAACCCTCTTGCCCATTTTATCTCAGTATCTCGGAAGGTTTTGATCAAAGGAAGTGATTTTATGGACATTAGGATGGAATTCATCTATACGGCCCTACTTGCGGTATTTACAAACACAATGGCCATTTTGAGCTATCAGAAGCAAGAGTAGGCCATGACCTCAGATCAAGTGCCATTATAGCCTATCCCGAGCCGTTATAAGACAATTATTTACAAATCAATCATTGATTTCTATGGGCAAATGATGTTTTCTGAAGGTTTTCGATTTGTTAAACGACTGTGATGTCCTTATCATTGCGGCAATGAACGTGCAGCAAATATTCCCTCTGAAGAGGACAATGGTCATTTTGATTGCACTGAGTTTCTACTCTTTCTCGATGAAGGAAGAGGTGACTCCTCGGACTTACATGGCTCCAAAGGCCATTATTCCGATGGCCCTGACCAACGAGATTAGTGATTCACCAAGCCTCAAGCCGCTCGACAGTACCTTTCAGAGATTTGTCAAAGACTGGAGGCTTGTAGGAGCCTCAGTAGCTGTGATGAAGGAAGGCAAGTTGGTCTATGCTAAGGGCTTTGGCAAGCCGGAGAGAAAGACGGACGAGTCACTACAGCCTTATCACCAGTTTAGGTTGGCGAGTGTCAGTAAGCTGATCACCGCTACCGCAATCATGAAACTGGTAGATGATGGCAAGCTCGCCCTGGACAGTAAAGTCTTTGGCAAGGAGGGTATCCTCAATTCGGAACCCTATTCTAACCCTTATGATCGCCGTGTATATGATATAACGGTAGAACACTTGCTGAGACATCTTGGGGGCTGGAGCTTATTGACGATTGGAGACCCTATGTTTAAGCCGGTTTACATCGCAAATAAGCTTGGGATCAAAGGGCCTCCGTCATTTGATCAGATAGCGGGGTTTGTGCTCCGTTATAGGATTCCCTACCGTCCAGGGAGTAGGTATGAGTATTCGAATTTTGGCTACTGCCTGCTGGATCGTGTGATAGAGACAGTCACCAATATGCCTTATGAGGATTATGTAAAGTATCATATACTACTGCCCAATGATATCAATGACATGCACATCGGTCGCAATATGCTGGATGAGCGTCAGGAAGGTGAAGTGGTTCACTATGATGATACAAGAGGCAATGTCCGAGAGTCCTTCGATGGTAGTGGTGAGATGGTGCCAACTACCTATGGTGCAACTGACATTCGTACGCTCGAAGGCGCAGGTGGATGGATAGCAAGCTCGTCAGAGCTACTAAAGCTGATCAGCCTAATCGATGGATATGCTGACAAGCCTGATATTCTTAGCCATGAGGCCATCCTCAAAATGGTAGACACCAACGTGCCTGGTCATTCGCCGATAGGCTGGAGGAAAATCTATGACGAATGGACATGGATGCGCACAGGCACACTTGCTGGATCTTCTGCCATCGTGATGCGCCAAGATGATGGTTTTACCTGGGCAGTGTTGGTCAATACCAGCAACTGGAGAAGTCGTCGCTTCAACTCTCGGGTAAAGTGGATGATGTCCGAAACACTCTCTAAGATTGAGGACTGGCCAGAGAGAGACCTCTTCCAGTTTATGTAGCTTTTCTTGTTACTTCAGCTTTAGTGCCTGAAGTGTGTAGTAGTCTTGCCCTTCTTTTCTGAAATAGGTTCTTAGCATGAAAGTGTTATTGTACCAATGTGTAATCTTGGCTCGACCCATTTGATCAACTGGACCATCCTGAGGAAAGATTACCTGCTCATTACCCAAAATATCAAAAGATCGAATCTCTTCTCCATAGTAGCCCAAAATAGTCACCTCGTCCTTTTTAACGAATACGTTAGTATTGTTGAGTGTCGATAGGTGCTCAACATCCTTTGTAATGTACTTCTGATTGGATCCTATTTTGCTATCGGCAGTCAGTCCGACTCGAATATGACAGACGTACTCAAACCCAGTGGCTATTGCATTGTTGATCTGTGCTTCGCGCGAACGCATCTCGATGCGCTGGGTTCCCGAGCCCGTGTATCCTGCGGTACTTCCGAAGAAGCTACCAGGAGTCATGAAATTCTCAAAATCCCGATAATCACGTTCAATCTCTTTTTCTGTTTGGTTCTTCGATCTAAATTTTTGTTGGAAGACCTCCAGCCATAGAATAATGGAATCATCTTTAATGGATACTTCTTCAATCAAGAAGGCATTATTGCTTCTTGCAATAGCCTTCTCAGCAGGCATAGTACCCAAAAGTGAAGCCTTACCCTCACCCCAAATGTCTTTAAAAGCAATCTCAACATAAGATTTGGTCGCTAGGTCAACGGTGAACAACCCGTCCGCCTTGGCGTCATCCCTGCCATACTGGCCAATGATATGACTATTCTCAAGTAATTGAATCCTTGAAAGCTCGGTTTTAGAAAGTATGTCTATGGGTTCGATCACGTACTCGTCACCTTCCAGTCTGTGAACGACCAATCTGTTGAATCTTTGGAGCCTATCAGTCACTATAAATTGAAATTCATTATTCACGACTTGAGCCGATACCACTTGTGCTTGCGCTTGTTGATTGACATTTAACGGTAGCAGCTCGGTCAATCTGGTAAAAAGGTTCAATTTGAGAATAGCAGGTGCCCCGCGCAGGACTCCCTCAACCCACACATGCTCTTGCAAGCCGTGCAAGCTCCGGATCTCAAATTTTTCTGGTAAGATAAAACTAGCTGTATCCACTGCGCCGTACTGCGCGTCCATGCGGGAAAGCCGGATGTAATCTCCAAGTGTCTGAAAGAGCAGGTAGATGTGCTGACCTGAATTGTAGTTGGAGACAATGCGATCTCCCTCTTGAAAGTAGATGAACTGTTCCCACTTCTGTACAAAACTGGTATCATACTGTGTATACTTTAGGAAGAAATCATCATCGCTTTTTTGATAAAGGAGTGAATCAAAAACGACAAAGCCATGGGGGCCGGTCGGCATAGCTGTGACAGAGGCCTGCTTGAGGTCGACTGGAATGGTGAATTGCGCCCAAGCGATATGAGTGCTGGTAAGGAATAGTAAGAATGCCAAAAGCTGTTGGTTGATTTTCATGGATGATCTGATAGGGCACAATGATAACAATATCAGCTCCCTCACCCCTATAAACAAGATAATCGCGTCACCTATTCATAAAAAAATCGAGACTGAGGAGACTCGATTTTGATGTGCCTGAGAGTAGTTTTCTGCTACCAAGTAGTTCCTTTTAGTTCTCTGGCGGCCCTCATGATGTCTCGACGACTGACCTGTCCTTTGAGTACTCCTTTGTCATCCACTACCGGAAATCTCCTAAACTGCGTAGAAAGAAACTCGTCCGCTACTTCAACAACATCCTTATCCACCGAGATGGTCTTCACGTTTTTACTCATATAGTCTGATACGCTCCCCTTGCTATTCGGCTGGTTGTGATATCTCGCATCCACAATCACTCGCAAACAATCTTTTTCGGAGAGCATACCGATGAGCTCCTTTTTTTCATTGAGCACTGGCGCGCCTGAGATTCTTTTATCAAGCATAACATCAATGGCATCTTGTATTTCCTGATCAGGACTGAAAGTGATCAGATCTCTGGCCATGTATTTAGTAACGGATTCATAGGTAACCTCTCCTTTAGTATTATCCTCAACTTTTCTTCCCTGGAAGTTCATAGGCATGGTTTGTTTAAGTTCGACAATTGACTGACCCGCTCGAGAAAACGGGATAAGAATATACAATAATTTGGGCTCAATCCAAATATGACGGACGACCAGAAATCACCAGTACTAAACATGTGTTGTCAAATCCTTCCTATTTCCGATAGGAGACATCTACCGATAAAATGATGATAGATGATTTTAGAAAATAAATCTTGTGAATTGGAGAACTAAACCTCATATTGGTGCGTTAGCTGATAGGCCATAAAAAAATGCAAAAAGTATTGCGCTGTATATGATATTCTTCTACCTTCGCGGACTTTTGACGTTAATCAGTTAAAAATTCATTAATAGCTGTAACCATTTTGTTATTGTCGGTGTTAAATCATCGTTATCATAAATTATTCATTAAGGACAACATATGCGACAACTTAAGATCACTCAGTCAATTACTAACCGTAGGGAAAGCCATACACTAGAAAAGTATTTTACGGAGGTTAGTAGCGTTCCGATGATCACTCCTGATGAGGAGGTTACTTTGGCGAAGAGAATACGCGAGGGAGACGAGCTGGCATTAGAGAAGCTAGTGAAGGCCAACCTTAGGTTTGTGGTATCTGTTGCGAAGCAATATCAAAATAGAAGTTTGCCGTTGAATGACTTGATCAACGAGGGTAACCTTGGTTTGATTAAGGCAGCTAAGAAATTTGATGAAACCAAAGGTTTCAAATTCATCTCCTACGCAGTATGGTGGATTAGACAGTCGATCATGCAGGCGCTTGCAGAGCAGTCTCGTATCGTTCGTCTACCGATGAATAAGTCTGGTGCTATCAACCAGATCAGAAGGGCATACGCGGAGCTTGAGCAGAAGTTTGAGCGTGAGCCTACTGAGGAGGAATTGGCAGACATCCTCGAGATGAAGCCTAATGAGGTAAGAAATACGCTTGGCGCTGAAGTAAAGCAGATGTCTATGGACGCACCTTTCGGTGAGGACGAGTCTGGTTCATTACTTGATGTATTGGAGAATCACGCTACTGGTGCTACTGACTCTGGATTAGTATTCAGTGACTCGCTGAAAGTAGAGACCATGCGTGCATTGTCTACTTTGACTGCTCGTGAGCGTGAGGTAGTGATGATGAGCTTCGGTATCGGTCATGACAACCCATTTACCCTTGAGGAAATTGGTGATGTGATGGGCTTGACACGTGAGCGTGTAAGGCAAATAAGAGAGAAGGCCCTCCAGAAGTTGAGAGAGCCATCTAAGAATAGAAGATTGAAAGAATTCTGCGCGACCTGATGCACAGAACTCTTAAAGTAAATTGAAACCCCGCACTCGCGGGTTTTTTTGTTTTAGGTGCTATTAAAACCGCGATTACAAACGTACCCTACTTGAGAGCAAGACGATCGTTAGACACAGAATGGCCACCACACCCATCGCAAGTGCTAGGCTAGTCGCATCAGCTATCCATCCTATCAGTGGAGGGCCTATCAGAAAACCAGAATAGCTGAATGTTGCCACAGCAGCTATGCCAGCACCTGAGGACATGCCTGGCGTTTTTGCGCTAGCAGAGAAAAACACAGGAACGAGGCAGCTCAGGCCAAGCCCGACAAATGAAAAGCCGACAATGGCTAGAAGGGGAGAGCTGACAAGTAATGCGATACTGATGCCAATAAGGGCGATAGAAGCTCCGTAAAGTACGATGCGGCGATTGCCAAATCGAGGAATCAACATATCACCTGAGAACCTTCCTAATGCCATCATCATGGCATAGCCAGAAAAGGCCAAGCCAGTGTAAAATGCTCCGCTCCTAAGCTCCTCTGTCATATAGACGGCACTCCAATCGGCAATGACTCCCTCGCTAAACATGGTGCAAAAAGCGAGGAAGGCGAGCCCAAAGACTCCTCTTTTTGGAAGCGCAAAAGCATGTCCTTCGACCGCTTCCTCATCATGGTACTTGAGAAGGGTGGGAAGCAAGAAGAGTGCGAAGACAGATAGAACAATTGCTATGCTGGTCAGGTGAATTTTTGGATCTATACCAAATCCGGCAAAGACACTTCCTATGCCCGAGCCGACCATGGCGCCAAGGCTCCACATACCATGGCAAGTCGACATGATCGGATGATCACGTTTCTTCTCGGTCACGGCTGCTGCGGCGTTCATCGTGATGTCCATGTAGGCAGTACTCAGACCGTAGCTAAACAGTACACCCATCAGGCTGATCTGATTGAAGCCATAGACCGGGAGAGATGCTGTCAATAGGAATAGGATGGTGCTAAGCGCTGTGGCCTTACCCAGACCCTGTTTATTGATCAGACCACCACAAAAGGGCATAATGAGGAGGGCTCCAATAGGCATTCCCAATATGGCAAGCCCTAAGTCAGCCGCACTCAACTCCAGGGTGGATTTCATATCCGGAATACGAGTCACCCAGTTGCCAAACATGATACTGTTGAAAGAGAAAATAAGACCTACTGTCCGGCTGTCTCTATGAGAGAAAAAGCTCCGAAGATGATTAAGCATGGGATACGGGACAAGTCAGTTCTACCCTGTTTTGATCTGGATCTAGTACGACACTCTCGTAGTAGCCGTCTCCAGTAGTACGAGGGCCATCGATACACGCATAGCCGTCCTTTGCCAGCCGAGCTGTCAACTGATCTACCGCGTCTTTTGATGAAGTCTCAAGCGCCATGTGGATGTAGCCGGAGAATTGAGCATACACATCATCCTTGCTGTTCGGTACTCCCTCCATGGTCATCAGTTCTAACCTGCACCCGTCTTCAAAGGAGATGAAGTAGGAGGCGAACTTCTTTTTCACATTGACATACTTCTGATTGGCAGTACCCTGAAAATAGTCGACATAGAAGTCTTTCATTGCTTCTAGCTGATTTGTCCAAATGGCGATGTGTTCTATTTTCATAACAGTTGAGGGTGCTTTGAGATATATAGTGATTTCAAAGAAGGGTCAAGCGTGTCTTCCAACGCGAGATAGTCGATTGATTCAAAGTCGCAAACGCGATAGCGTACTGCCGTTTCTACTTTGTCATTGGTGGCCAGGACAAGCGTTTTTTGACTGGCCGCTATCATTTGCTGTTTCACAAAGTTCTCCTCTGCATAAGGTGTGGTAAGACCTTGCCGGTGATGAATGCTGCACGCGCCTACCACACACAGTTCCGGGTTGAAATTACCAATTTGACGTATGGTTTCCTGCCCTTTAAAAACTTTGGAAACAGGATCATAGGCACCTCCTAGCATATGAAGCTTGACGTTATCCAGCTTTGAGAGGTATTCTGCTAATGGTAGACTATTAGTGACGACCTCCAGAGGCATGAGCGATGGGAGGTGATTGACTAGCGTAAAATTGGTGGTGCCTCCGTCGATCATCAGCATCATACCTTCTTCAATGAGCCTAAGTGATTTTCGACAGAGGTCTTTCTTGCTCTCAGATGAGAAGTCCAGTCGTTGATCAAACCCTTCTGGCGTGGTGGGTTTGGGAATGGCTCCACCATGAACCTTTTGCAAAATGCCACGACTGGCGAGCTCGTGGAGGTCACGCCGGATGGTGTCGTCCGAGACTTGAAGCTGTTCGCTGAGCTCAGTCGAGCTTACCCTGTTATCCTGCCGCAGCTTGGCAATAATGGTGCTGTATCGTTCTTCTTTTAACAATGCTGTATTATGCGGTTATTTGCGGTTATGTATTAGCAATATTGCAGATTAGTCTGTACTTATGCAAATATGAACGGTATTGATTATTTGGGTTTGTTCGCAGGGATGTTGACGACCATTTCCTTTTTGCCACAGGCTATCAAGACCTGGAAGACCAAATCAGCCAAGGATTTATCATTGGAGATGTTCTTGATATTCTGCATGGGGGTGCTTCTATGGCTTATTTATGGAATGCTACTAGGCAATGTTCCAATTATCTTAACCAATTCCCTAACCATCATGCTGGCAGGGTCAATTTTGTACTTTAAGTTATTTCGAAATGGATAGCTGCTCTATGATCTGCTGGTGTTGCGGGTAATTGCGGAGAAGCTCGGCTTTGGGTACCAGCTCGAAATCTTCAAACTCAAAACCCGGTGCGACCATGCAGCCGACTAGTATATAGCTAGACCCTTCTGGTAGTGTAGCACCAAAAAGATGACCCTTGGGTATGACGACTTGCAAATGATCAGCAGGGCCAATCCGCTCCACATAATACTTGCCCTCTGGTGTGATAAAATGGATGTCTGCCGAGTCTCCAGTGTGGAAGTACCAGACTTCATCGGCTCCTAATTTATGAAAATGTGATTGATCACTTGCTTCCAGTAGGTAGTAAATACTTGTAGCTGTACTTCTAACATTGCCCTCGGGACTGGTGATCTGAGAAGGAGATTTGAACGACTCACAATAGTAGCCACCTTCAGGATGTGGCTTCATGTCGAGCTTTTCAATCCAATATTTGGTGCTAGTCATGGTTCTTGAGCATGAGTGTGGCGAGCTCTTTGAGCAGTTTGGCAGCCACCATTGCGGTAGCTTCATTGATATCACGAGTAGGATTGTACTCAACCAGGTCAGCTCCGATGATATTAAGATGGGACTGATTTTGTAAGAAGTTGATCAGCTCGCGAGTGCTCATGCCGCCCGGCTCGTAATGCGAGACACCCGGCGCAAAAGCTGGATCAAGTGCATCTATATCTAATGAGATAAAGACCGGGCCCTCCAATTCAATCTTTTGATTTTCCTTAAACGCATTCATCGGTATACACTTGACCTTATGCTTTACCATCTGCTCATGCTGATGCTTTGTCGCGGTACGTATGCCAACCTGAGTGAGGTTTTGTGCTAGCCCATTCTCCATGATGCGTGCGAAGGGTGACGCGTGTGAGTAGGGATTGCCCTCAAAGTTTTCGTAGAGGTCAGGGTGTGCATCTATGTGCAATATGGACAGCTGTGGATATTTCTCGGCATAGGCCAATAAAGTGGGATAAGTCACAGAGTGATCCCCGCCGAAGCTAATCAGTCCATTCTTTCCAGAAATTTGTTTGCGAACACCTGATGTAATGTCCTGCTCAAAACTTTGAATGTTGAGACAACCTTTGTAGCTAAGAAAGGCAGCCATATCCTCATACTGCTCATTGTAGGTATTAGCAGATGGACTATTGAAAGCTTGCCAGATCAAATCAGGCGCTAGCGCCGGACCTCTGAGAAAGGAACCATTTTGATCATAAGGGATGCCTAAAATGCTTATTTGCCTGTTTCGTGACATTTGATATTCTTTTATTGGTGCGTTTGCACTCTCATTGCGTTATATATAAGCACTGACGTAAAACTATCGAATCAATCGCTGCGATATGTTATTTTATAATACTATGAAGTCTTTTACTTGCATTATCGTTTGTGGTTTGTTGCTGCTAAGCTGTAGGAGTGCGGTTGATCAATCCCAATCAGCTCATGCCCAGGTCGAACCGACAACTATGGAAGTACTGGCCAAAGAGAAATTGGGCGAAGGTTTCAAAACCGCATCACGTCTAAATCGACTATTGGTATGGAAGAGTGTTGCTCAGGGGCAGGTCGTTTTTTTAGTGTTCGATTCAGAAAAAGGTAGCATTGTGTATGAGGAGTACAATCCAGTTAGGTCGGTATCGTGGCACGCAGATGATGAGATTAAAGTGCGACCCTATGCTCGAATACCTTCTGAATCACCTGAAAATGAAGAGTATTATGTCAACATCACAACTAATGAGAAGAGAACATGGCAGAAAGTGAATAGATGAAGATGATAAACAGTCGATGGGTTCCGGTATTGCTTTTATGTGCCATGGTGGTTGGTCTGTTTCTTTTGAGCCTCTATGATAGAAGGAAAAAAATTGGTTTAGGTTCAGACCTTGAAATTGAAATGGCCGCTGCTTCAAAAGAAGAAGAGAGCCTTATCATCAGTGGAGTGCACTACGACGGCTATGAGAAATATGCCTATATACAAGAGGCCTTTAAACGGGGACAGATTGATATCAGCGAGCCGCCACGATTTCCGCTATACTCCCTTGGACATACACGCAAGGCATTCGCAAAGGCCAAACAGGAGAGAGCCAGTTTGCGAATTCAATCTGTGGCCACCTTTACTGAGCGTGGGCCATCTAATATTCCTGGCCGTACCAGAGCGATCATTGTGGATGCCGCAGACCCCTCAGAGCGTAGCTGGTACGCTGGGGCTGTGGGAGGTGGCGTATGGAAGACAGAAGATGCAGGCCAATCATGGCTAGAGCTTACTGCCTCGCTTCCTAACCTTTCCATCTCATCGCTAGCGCAATCAGCTGCCAATCCTGCTATCATTTATGCAGGGACGGGTGAAAAAATATTTGCTGGACTAGGTGGTGGCAATGGTAATGGCCTCTTGAAATCTACCAATGCTGGAGCAAGTTGGGAATTCTTGGAAAGCACTGCTGGAGCTGAGTTTGAAAATATAGGCCGGGTCATTGTAGACCCAAATGATGAAAATGTAGTGCTGATATGCACTACTGAGAATAAGTACTTCAGATTTGAAGAAACAGGAAACAATATTTTCAGGTCGTCGGATGGTGGTGCTTCCTGGACAGAGGTTTATACATCTGAGTTTGTCATACCTCAGATTATTGCTGACCCGAAGGACTTTAGTATTCAGTATGCAGCAGTATATAATGGCTCTGTCATCAAGTCTACAGATGCCGGCGCTACCTGGGGAGAAAATATCGCAATCAAAAAGAATATTCTTGAGTCTGGAAGCGGCCTATCAAACCTATTGGAAAGTCCCGATATCGGTAGGGTAGAGCTAGCGATAGCACCGAACAATACGAACATCATCTATGCATCGCTAGATACTGACGCATCGAACTTGTACCTCTCTCTGGATGGTGGCCTTACCTGGAATGAAGCAGTCCATGATGGCGCACAGCGTGACATTGACTGGCTCGGTGGACAAGGAGGGTGGGACAATACAGTGATGGTCAGTCCACTCAATGATTCAGTAGTCTATATGGGAGGAGTAGGTATAGAGTCTTTCAAAATGGGATCGACCGTTAGTGCGGATCAGGTGCAAACGATTAGCCTGGATTTACAAAATACCGAGGAAGTCGTCGAGATTTTCAATGTTTTTGCGGATGAGGGTACAGATATATCTATCGATGAATTTGTTTCAGTAGAGATCAGGTTTGGACTAGTTCAGAAGGCGCACAGGTTTACTGTCCCTGATGGATCAACATCTGGCGTACCTGCTGAAGACCATATCTATCAAGACTATGTAGATGTACCATTTCAGGTATGGGATACAGACAATGATCAACAGTTGATGGTATCTTTTCGAGATAACAATGCCAACGGTGTTTTTGACCTAAATGATGATTTTGACTCAAGTCGTGAGTACATTTTTGTGAATAATCTGGCATACGATCCAATAGACTTTGACTCAAACATAGGGTTGAATGGTGGATATCAATATCGTAATTCATTTTTACTTTGGCTCGTGACTCCCGAAGGAGTGTCGTGGGATGAAGTTACGCTGACGGATGTAACGATTGGCCTAGAGATAAGAACCGATCTCATTGGCCAGATAAATGGTAACTATACACTTGTGGCTAATCCTTATGAGTTTGCCCAGGGCGATTATGTAGGCCCCAATGATTTATTCGAACTGCACCCTGATCATCATCAACTCAAGGCCATAAATATTAGTGACAATAGCTTCCAAATACTGAACACCAATGATGGTGGAGTATGGATATCCAACAGTGCTTCCTTTCCTGGAGTCACAGATAATAGCTGGGAACTTGTTAGTGATGGTTACAACACTACCACCTACTATGGTGCTGACAAGTCGCCTACCGCAAATCGGTATGTTGCAGGTGCCCAGGATCAGGGTACACACGTATCCCCTGTGGGGCAGGAGGCAAGTGCTAGTACGGAGTACAACTTGGCTTTTTTTGGTGATGGATTTGAGGTGATTTGGCACAGCACTGATCCAAGTTGGATCATAGGTGCCAGCCAGTTTAATGGCATTCAACGCAGTAGTAATGGTGGATTTAGTTTTTCTAATGCCACCACTGGACTTGAAGATGATGGGCCATTTGTATCTAGACTATCCAATTCCCCCTTGGAGCCAGATATTCTTTTTGCAATCGGAGCTTCGGGAGTATATCGCTCAGCCGATTTTGGAGGTAACTGGACTTATTCCCGTATTGAGGATGAACGTTGGTCTTTTTGGTCGGCTGCTGATGTGGAGGTGTCATTGGCAGACCCAACAGTAGTATGGGCAGGTGGGGCTATGACTGAGGATGACAATCCTGGTAACATATTCTTATCTCAGGATGGCGGTTTTAGCTTCGAGGCTACTAACAACTTTGGTGACGTTGGCTTAGTGACGGGATTGTATTCTCATCCTTTAGAACGGGGTGCGGCATTCGCCTTGTTCGGTGTAGCAGATGGGCCTAAGGTTTTGAAAACAACCGATCTTGGACAAACCTGGATTGATATTACTCAGTTTGAAAATGGCGAAAGCCAGAACGGATTCCCTGACATTACGACTTACAGCTTACTTGTGATGCCCCATGATACAACCATGATCTGGGCAGGCACTGAGATCGGTATAGTGGAATCCTTGGATGCGGGTGCTACATGGCATCTGCTGGATGCTCCTGATTTCAGAGCAGTATCGGTATGGGATATGAAGGTCAAAGGAGATCAGGTGGTCATAGCAACTCACGGTAGAGGCATATGGACCGCTACGATTCCTGAACTACTTGATGCCGAGTCACCACAGCTAGTGCTAGCCCCCGTCTTAAACGAGCTCAGCCAATCCTTAGCAGAGTTTAGTTTAGTGATAGATATAGAGCTAAGGGAACTTTATGATGAGGTTAGCATCCTGCTCAATGATGAAGTAGTAAAGAGCCTACCGGCAAATGCTGAGATAGGTGAGATATCGGAATTGGTGCCAATTGATGAGGCAGGAACCTATACAGTGAGAGTTTTAGCCAAGAAAGATGACTTGATGCTACAATCTACTGAGCTTGAAATTGTTGTGTCACCTATCTCATCCGTTGTAGATAGTTATACCAATGATTTCAACGAGCCGAGTGACGATTTTACATTAGACTTGTTTACTATTAGTGACGCTCCGAGTTTTATAAGTGGCTCTCTACAAACGGTACACCCTTATCCGACGCAATCCCAAAGAGAAAATGAACTGAACCTTACTACGGTATTGAATGTCCCTATCCGCATTGCTGAGTCTAATGCGACGCTCATTTTCAGAGAAGTGGTGATCGTGGAAACAGCTCAGGGATTGGCTCCATTTGGAGAAGAAGACTTAAGCGATTTTGTAATAATCGAAGGATCAAAAGACCAATCGGATTGGTTGCCGTTAGTACCAGCGTACAATTCTGCTGAGTACGAGGACTGGACAGAGGCCTACAACCTTGGTGCAGAAGGTAGTGGCACTATGTATAAAAAGCGCACTATAGATATGCTTGACACCTTTGAGCCGGGGGATGTCATTCAGATTAGGTTTCGTTTGTACTCAGATCGATCGACCAACGCCTGGGGTTGGTCTATTGATGACTTGTTGATCCAAGCCGATGACGTTATTACAGGCTTTGATAATGGTTCGTTGGCCTCCAGAGTGAATGTGTATCCTAATCCTTCATTTGGTAATGTCAACTTGACTATTGAGAACGCATTGCGAGGTGATATAAATGTGCGAGTAATTGATCTAGCTGGAAAGCAGTTCATGAACCAATCGCTCTTCAATCAAACAGGCAAGCTTGAGCAGCAACTTGATCTCTCTCAGTTGCCTTTTGGCATTTATGTAATCGAGCTCAATAATGGTCAGGATCTAGTAACCAAGAAGATCTTGAAGTTCTGATCAACCAGTGATTGGACTGATGAAGAAAGGGCAGCAGGATGAAATTCTTGCTACCCTTTTTTATAGATTGATTTTTAGTCGTCGGACGAGTTTTCAACGTAGATTGCACTGTCTAAGGAACCTTCTCGAAACAATCAAGAAAACTCGTCCGACGACTAACCTATCACGAAAGAATGATCAATCCTGCTTGATTCGCTTATTTAGCTTCACAGGCTTTCTGCTTTTCCTGATCTTCATATTGAGAATCTCTACCACCAATGAAAAGAATACTGCAAAGTAGATATAGCCTTTAGGCACATGATAGTGAAATCCTTCAATCAACAGCATAAAGCCGATCAATATTAGAAAGGACAAAGCCAGTATCTCCAATGTCGGGTGCTCACTGATGAACTTACTAATCTGACCAGCGAAAGTCATCATGACGATCATAGCAACTACCACTGCGATAACCATAAGGACAATTTCTTGTGTCAGACCAACTGCAGTAAGAATGGAGTCGAAGGAGAAGATGATATCTAGCAATATGATTTGTCCAATGACCTGAAGCATGCTTGCGCTTTTGGGGGAGCCGCCTTCTAGCTCTGCACCTTCCATTTTGTTGTGAACTTCCATGGTGCTCTTAAAGATCAGGAATACACCTCCTGCCATCAATATCAGGTCTCGTCCGCTGAAGTCATGTTCGAGGATCGTAAACAGCGGCTTGGTGAAACCAATGATCCAGGTAATACCCAGCAGAAGTGCTATTCTAAAGCCAAGCGCAGCTAGTAGCCCAATATTCCTGGCCTTGGCCCTTTGTTCTTCTGGTAGTTTGTTGGAGACAATACTGATGAAAATGATATTATCAACGCCCAGCACGATCTCAAGAAAAATGAGCGTCAACAGAGCAATATACGACTCGGGTTGGGTAAGTACTTCAAACATATGACTCATTAGATTTTAAAGGCGATTCAAAATAGCAAAGTAATAGAAATAGCCATTCAAGTATAGCCTGGTCATGACTATTGAGTAAATGTTCGCTATTCTAATACTCTCGTTTTGCATACTCGTCATTCCTTTGGAGGCACGACAATACCGGAATCCCTATGCTGCGATAAGTTATATCGGTCGCCTAATAGTGAAGTCATGTACAAAATTCCATCTTAAAATAGCGAAGTAATTCTCTCATGCTGACAGATTTCTGACTTCCGCTGCGCTGCATCAGGAATGACGAGTGGCTATGGCCTGGCTACATTTTTATCAGCCAATTTGTTTTCAAATTCAGCTAGGCTACAGCCCGTATTGGTCAATCAAATAGATCAATGAAGCTATACTGGCAGCACCAAGCTCCAGCTCTCTTTTATTGACCTTGTCGAACGTATCAATAGTCGTATGATGGTAGTCAAAGTAGCGCTGTGAGTCAGGTACAAAACCGATCAACGGAACGCCTTGAGTCTTCAATGGGCTGATGTCAGCACCACCACCGCCAGGCTCGAACATATAGATTTGGTAAGGCTTAAATAATGACGCCCATGATTGTACTTTCTTCATCGGCCTGTCAGTCATATCAAGGCTGAAACCAAGCGGGGTGAACCCACCTCGATCAGACTCCATCGCAGCAATATGCTTCTCTTTATTCTGCTCTGCTAATTCTGCATACTTTCTCCCGCCTCTGAGACCATTTTCTTCATTCATGAACATTACAGCTCTAATAGTACGCTTAGGTTGATAACCGATGGCTTTGAGCGCTCGTAGCACTTCGATAGACTGCACACAGCCTGTGCCATCGTCATGCGCTCCCTGAGCCAGATCCCATGAGTCAAGATGACCACCCACGACGATATACTCGTCGGGAAACTCAGAGCCTTTCATCTCACCGATCACGTTGTGTGATAGTTTGTCCTCTTTCATCTCTCCATAAGTCTCAAAATAAAAGCTCAAGTCAGCGTCATCTGCAAGGAGACCGGAGAGCAATTCAGCGTCCATAGTGCTAATGGCGACCGCAGGTAGTTGAGGCACATTGAGCGCGTAGCGCGTTCCACCTGTATGCGGAATATCATCGATACCGCTAGCTAGTGACCGGACCACCACACCAATGGCACCATACTTAGCGGCTTCTGACGGACCGGCACCTCTTTGGTTGCCAGCACCACCATAAGCCTCGAATGTATTGATCTTAGTAGGGTCTAGTGGACGGTTGAAAAACACAATCTTTCCCTCTACGCCAGCCTTACCTAGCTCTGCTAGTTCCTCAAAGTTTTGTACTTCTACAACTTTACCTACCACCCCGCCAGGGCCAGTACCTACCGAGTTACCAAGCGCCGTGATATCTACATCTACCGCACCTAGTTTTTTGGAGTTGACAATTTTGCCTATTTCCACATCACCTCTTACCCAGTGTGGCACCATCACTTCTTGTAGGAAGACATTATCAAAACCATAGTCTTCCATCACCTCTTTGGTGTAGTCCACTGCGGCTGCTGCTTGAGGGCTGCCGGCCAGTCTACCGCCAATCTTGGTCGTGAGGTATTCCAGTTTCTGATAGGCTTCACCGTTAGTCAGGATTTCATCATAGATTTTCTTGATCATCTCCTCATCTGACTGTGCAAAGGCAGTTGTGGATAATAGGATAGCGGTTAGGTAGATTAGATTTTTCATATGCTTTGAATTCAATGCCTTTAAGATAATAGATTTTAGGGCTTCTCTCCTTTTTGCTCTGCAATGCGATTAAATAAAGCCACCTAAATGTCCCTCTCAATGAGAGGGGTAGGGAGAGGGATTGAAAATAGGCTTTATTTAATCGTATTGATCCCAATAATGATAATGGCGTTGACTAAGGATTGATTACTTCAGCGTCTTCTATTACATACATTAGATGATCGGGATCATCAGGATTGAGTTTAAGCGTACCTTGGACAGTGACAGCATCATCTGTGAACCGGACTTCTGATTTAGTCTTTACTTCTGCGACAGTTTCTGGACCAGCCCCACCACAAAAAAAGCAAATATTGTATGGCAGTGCTGATAGGACGAAATACTGCTGACCTATCATATCATCCAATGGGATCATGTAGCCTTTGAGTGTAATAGACTGATTATCCAGTTTGAGTACAGAATTACCAAATTTCGGGTACGAAATCTCATAGCCCTGCGCATCGTCCATCCTGGTCAATATCTCTACATCTGTGAGTAGTTTCCAGTTGCCTTGGGATAAGACAGGCAAAGTATTTAGTGTAAATATGATGAGTAGAACCGTCCTCATGACTCGAAGATAACCCTTAACTTTGATTAGCCGTTTTCAATTCGGTTACCAGGTCAAAATCCCGAATAAATGTCAGAGATCATCCATACCGAGGAAATTGCACGGCGCTACGTCATGGGGAGTGAGGTTATCCACGCCCTCAAGTCAATTTCTATTACGATCAACAAAGGTGAGTATGTAGCTTTTATGGGACCATCGGGTTCTGGTAAGTCCACTTTGATGAACATCATTGGCTGCCTTGATTCCCCAACTGGGGGGAACTATGTACTTAATGCCAAAGATGTCAGCAGTATGACGGAGAATGAGCTGGCCGAAGTGCGTAACAAGGAGATCGGTTTTGTCTTTCAGACCTTCAATTTACTGCCAAGAGCCTCTGCGCTCGAGAATGTAGCGCTACCGCTGGTTTATGCAGGCTATGATCGCCGTTCGCGAGAGGAGAAAGCCCTTAAGACGCTGGAAGGAGTTGGTCTTGGGGATCGTGCCACCCACAAGCCTAATGAGCTCTCTGGAGGTCAGCGTCAGAGAGTGGCTATCGCAAGGGCTTTGGTCAACAATCCAAGTATTATTTTGGCAGATGAGCCTACCGGAAATCTGGATTCCAAAACATCTTATGACATTATGGACTTATTCCAACAGCTTCATGATGGCGGCAACACCATTATTATGGTCACACACGAAGAGGATATTGCACAGTACGCTCATAGGGTCATCCGACTAAAAGATGGACTAATCGAATCGGATACTATCAATGATGATATTAGACGATCAGCATTAGAGAAGGCATAAAATGAAGATATATACAAAAACAGGAGACAAAGGTACGACTAGCTTATTGGGGGGTACAAGAGTGTCTAAAGGACATTTGCGAATAGAAGCATACGGAACAGTTGATGAACTCAACAGTTGGATGGGACTGCTTCGAGACGAGAGCCCTTCAGAGGAGCGAAAAAACCTCATAGCAGAGATCCAGGAGCGATTGTTTACACTTGGGTCGCACCTGGCCCTGGATGATGATCAGTCAAAAATAAAAGTGCCAGACCTGAATCAGGAGGACATCCAGTTACTGGAGGAGGCCATGGACACGATGGATTCAAAACTTCCAGCGCTAAAGAATTTTATTCTTCCGGGAGGTCATCTGGCTGTTTCGCATGCTCATGTAGCGAGATGCGTGTGCCGTAGGGCTGAGCGTCAGGTGATCCGCCTATCGGAGGAGGCTGCAGTGGCGGAGCTCATCATTCAGTACCTCAATCGCCTGTCGGACTACCTTTTCATGCTATCACGAATGATTGCGGTAGAGGTTCAAGCCGCTGAAATACACTGGAAACCTCGCGGGTAGATTTCATTTGATTACGACGGGCATTTAGTATTTTTGCATCAATATAGGATCCTTAACTCTAAAGCAATGGTTGATACCTTGGACATTAAAGTCAAAAAAATAGGAGAGTCGAAGCTCGAAACGATGGATATGAATGATATCCAGTTTGGTAAAAACTACTCTGATCACATGTTTATTGCGGACTACCGCAATGGCGAATGGCATGACTTTAGGATTGTACCTTATGGTAATCTTTCCCTTTCTCCGGCGTGTACCACTTTGCACTATGGACAGACGATCTTCGAAGGGCTAAAGGCATACAAAAATGTGGACGGGGAGATTGTAGTCTTCCGACCTGACGCCAATGCAAGACGCATGAATGTCAGCGCAGAGCGCATGTGTATTCCTGAGTTGCCTGAGGATATCTTCCTATCGGGAATGCGAGAACTGATCAAGCTCGATCACGATTGGGTGCCAGATAGGCCAAATACATCGCTTTACATACGTCCATTCATTTTTGCTACTGATCCGTACATCGGAATCAAGCCAGCGGATAATTTCATGTTTATCATTATTACTAGCCCTGTAGGTGCTTACTACTCTGAGCCGGTGAAGGTGAAAGTAGAAGAGCATTATACTCGTGCAGTTGCTGGAGGCACTGGCTTTGCCAAGACGGCCGCCAACTATGCTGCGGCGCTTTACCCAGCAGTACAAGCTCAGAAAGACGGTTATCACCAATTGATCTGGACGGATGGAAAGGATCACAAATACATCGAGGAGTCAGGTACGATGAATATCATGTTTGTGATCAGTGATACCTTGGTTACCGCGCCGATCGGAGATACTATTCTGGATGGAATTACTCGGGACAGTGTGATCTCGCTTGCCACGGACGTAGGTATGAACGTTGAAATCAGACCGATCAGTGTGGAGGAGGTTATCGGCGCAATCAAGAAGGGTGAGTTGCAGGAAGCGTTCGGATGTGGTACTGCCGCAACTATCGCTCAAATTAAGTCGATAGGCTATGATGGCATTGACTATGAGCTGCCAGACATAGCAACACGCAAATACTCCAATGGATTTTTGAAACAGCTCGATGACATCAAGCTTGGTAAAATAGTCGATCCGCATAACTGGATTTTTAAAGTGTAAAGTCGATCAAATAATAATGATAAAAATCCACCTTCGGGTGGATTTTTGCATTTAGAGAATATGGTTCGTCTATGTTTCACATTGATTCTGATTAGTAGCCTATCGGCAACCGCCCAAGAAGCCTATCTCTATCTCAATAAACTTGGCCGTACCACCAAGGTCAAATTCTTTGAGAAAGAAACCATACGATTCAAGCTCAAAGGTGACGAGTACTTTACTTCTGGTAGGATTACAGGCTTTGAAGATGGGGTCATTAAAGTGGAAAATGTACCCATACTACTGCAGGAGATTGAGTCGATCGATATACGCGACAAGAACTTCAGTATGTTTAGCTTCAGAAGTACACCGGGAAAGCTAGCCTTTGCTGGTTATGGTTATGTTTTCATTGATTGGTTCAACAGGAGAGTTGTCGCTGGAGAGGTAGGCGCGGGGATTGATATGCGGGTTGCGGCAGTTTCAACAGGATTAATTGGTACAGGATACTTGCTCAAGGCCCTCAGAAAGAAGTATTTTACGGTAGGGAGAAGGAAGGTTATAGCTATCATTAATACAAACTATAAGATCGACTCATGAATACGCTTTGGTCTCGATTGAAGTTTTCACATATTCAGCTTAAGCTGTTTTTGGCCATTGGTATTTTCTTTACTATTCACCTTGCAGCTTTATCCCAACCCTATTTATATCTCAATCAGATAGGTCGCAGGGGCAATTACAAATACTTCGAAAAGGAGACGATCCGATTCAAGCTTAAAGGAGATGACACCTTCAGCATCGGTTTGATTTCAGGGTTCGGAGATAACTATATCCGGTTTAGCCAAAATATCATCTCGCTTGACAGCATAGAGATGATTGATATTCGAGATAAGAAGCGGGCGCTCTCTTTCCCGGCTACAGTCACCCGGCTAGCGGCTTATGGAGGATATGCCTATGCGCTCATCGACTGGTTCAATGTCTCAGTGGTTGATGGGAATGATGCAAGTCTCAATGGAGGCGTGCTCTTGGGTGCGACCGGATTACTCGGCTTGAGCTATGGGCTGAAAGCTATCCAACGCAAGTACTTTAGGGTGGGCCGAGGCAACTCACTCACTATCATTACTACACCAAATACTTATTAGGTCTAGAGACCAAATGTTAGACCAAAGAGTTTGTTGTAAATGTCTTTTCTGTGGTCAATCGCTGTAATCAGAATGGATGCCTCTGATTCTGTTTTGTAACCTATCCGGTAACTGCCGTGTCTTATTTTATACCGATTTGTGGTTCCTATTAAGCGGCCGTCATTTGGGATATCCTTAATATGATCAACCGTTGAGATAGCGGAAATCTTGTTTTTGATTTTTTCCCTATCTGCCTTGGGGAGCTTTGTAACTTTTTGTAAGCCTTGCCCTTAATGTCTATTTTCATCCATGCAGCGCGATCGTTTCAGTATCCTTTTCGTTCTCTAGGCTGCTCTCAAGAAGTACCTTGTCCTCTAATTCGTCAGCCTTGATAACATCCAGTAGCTTTTCGACTTCATCCACGCGAAATTCGTTGTTTTCGATTTTATCCTCGAATGCTGCGGGTTCCATTCCGAGTTGCATGGCTATGTCACTCAGCTCGTACCCGCTCGCGGTAATCAACTTGTCAAGATTGTTTTGAAGATTTTTGTAATCTGCGACTATTTCGGCGAACATATGATTTGCAATTAATGTGACAGAAGAGCTTCGGTAACCTAAATCTACACATTTAGAACAATTAACACCTTGACCTTCACTTGTTTCGTAAACCACCTTGCGAGTTGCCGACTCTTATTAGCATTCCGGTAGGTAATAATATCATCAGGCTTTTATAAACACATGACGATGGGTTTCGATAAATTTGCGCTTCATTTAAAAAGACATACCTATGACAGTTGACCAACTGAAGGATGTGAAGGCGCGTATCTCGGCCTTGAGGAGGTATCTTTGACTATGATCGCAAGGTCAAAGAAGTAGAAGAAGAAGAAACCATCACGACTCAGCCAGATTTCTGGAATGATCCGGAAGCTGCTGAGAAAATTCTCAAAGGCATTAAAGGCAAAAAAGCCTGGACCGATAGTTTTGCAAATCTTGAATCCAAGCAAGAGGATATCGAAACGCTCATGGAATTCTATGCAGCGGACGAAGTGGAGATGTCCGAGATCGATGTGGAGTATGAGAAGCTGCTGACGGCTGTTGAGGAGTTGGAGTTTAAGAAAATGCTCTCCTCGGACGAAGATCAGCTCAGTGCGGTGATGGAAATCAACCCAGGCGCAGGTGGTACGGAGAGCAATGATTGGGCGGAGATACTCATGCGCATGTACATCATGTGGGGTGAGAGTCATGGTTATAAAGTCAAGCAACTCAACTATCAAGCCGGCGATGCTGCTGGATTAAAGTCAGCCACATTAGAGTTTGACGGTGATCTGGCCTATGGCTACCTCAAGGCCGAGATCGGCGTTCACCGACTAGTGAGAATTTCACCTTTTGACTCTGGTGGTCGCAGACATACCTCCTTTGCCTCGATCTACGCTTATCCAGTGGTGGATGATTCCATAGAGATTGATATCAACCCAGCCGATATTGAGATTCAAACTTCCCGATCCGGCGGAGCGGGTGGCCAGAATGTCAACAAAGTGGAGACCAAGGTTCAGCTGACACACAAGCCTACCGGAATCGTGATCGTCGTGCAGGTCGAGCGCTCACAGCTTGCCAATAAGGAGCGAGCAATGAAAATGCTAAAGTCTCAACTCTACCAGTTAGAAGTAGATAAGCGCAACGCTGAACGAGATAAGGTAGAGGCTGGCAAAATGAGGGTTGATTTCGGATCCCAGATCAGGAACTATGTACTCCATCCCTATAAGTTGATCAAGGACGCTCGTACGGGTGTTGAGCGGACAGATGTACAAAATGTGCTAGATGGAGATCTGGATGATTTTATGAAGGCATTTTTGATGGGGCAGCAAGAACCAACCGATTCATGAATCAAACGGTAGAAGCCCCAACACAGTCTATTTATACCTTACAATTCGTTCTTCTTTGCCTAAGTGGATTCTTGTTTTTCGGGAGCTTCAATCTGATTATTCCTGAACTGCCCAACTACCTGACCAGCCTTGGTGGTGCTGAGTACAAGGGACTGATCATTGCACTCTTTACGCTGACTGCTGGATTATCGAGACCATTCAGCGGTAAACTAGCGGATAAAGTAGGAAGAGTGCCGGTGATGATCGTCGGTGCGATGGTCAGTGGCATAGCCGCACTGATGTACCCTGTGGTATCTTCCGTTTTCGGGTTTTTCTTACTTAGGTTCTTTCACGGCTTTTCTACGGGCTTCAAACCGACGGGCACTTCAGCCTACGTCGCGGACATCATTCCAGTGAGCAGGCGTGGTGAAGCGATGGGTATACTAGGTTTTTTTAGCTCTATCGGCATGGCGGTGGGACCGGCTATTGGAGCTTGGCTAGCCAGCAGCTATGGGCTCAATGTGATGTTCTATGTTTCCAGTGCCTTTGCCATTTCATCAGTAGCCATCCTCATCGGAATGAAAGAGACCCTTCCCAATAAAGAATCTCTTAGAGCAGATCACTTCATGATCAAGCCGTCCGATATCTATGAGCCCAGGGTTTTTCCAGCAGCTTTATTTATGCTGCTCTGTCTTTATCCTTTTGGGGCGATTTTGACGGTCGTCCCAGACTTTAGCGAGCACCTCCAGATCGGTAACAAAGGCCTCTTTTTCACCACATTTACACTGGCCTCTTTGCTGGTACGCTTCCTAGCGGGAAAAGCCTCCGACATTTACGGTAGGGTACCCGTCCTCAAAGTAGCGGCCATATTGTTGATCATTTCAATGCTGTTGGTGGGTTTTGCCACCTCTCAGCTCCAGTTCCTGATTGGCGCTTTCATTTTTGGATTGGGTGTAGGGGCTGGCTCTCCGACGGCATTTGCATGGACCATCGACTTGAGTGATGAAGCCCATCGTGGCAAGGGTATCGCCACGATGTACATCGCCTTGGAGATTGGGATCGGGATGGGTGCCTTCAGCTCGGGTCTCATCTATCAAAACGACATGGCAAACATGCCCATGGTCTTCGGCATGGCCGCCGTTCTTTCCATGATTGCCTTGATTTATCTACAGTTCCTGCTCGGTCGTCGAACCAATCCCATCTAAATCAGAGGATTGGTTATTTTAGTGCTGATTTTTGAAATGAGGATTTTTTTCGCGTTCGCCTTTTTCATAGCAGCCATTATTGAGTTGACGGCACACCTTTTTGGGACAGGCCTCAACGCCTACTCCAAGCCACTCCTGATGCCGCTGCTGTTGATCTATTTCTTGGTTAGCTATCAGCATAAGTTTGATCGACGAGCGCTTATGGTTACCCTAGCTTTATTGCTCTCATGTGCAGGAGACGTTAGTTTGATGGGACAAGGCACAGCCAGTTTTATCGCTGGGCTTTCGTGCTTCCTGTTCGCACATATCGCGTACATCTTCATTTTCATGCGCAGCGAAGAGACCGAGTCATTCTATTTTAGACTGAGTTGGAAACTGATAGCACCTATGCTCGGCTACATCATCGCGCTTATGATGTTCCTCTTACCAGGAAGTGGCCCCATGATGGTACCCATCATTATTTATGGTCTCACGATCCTGATGATGTGGTACACAGCTTCACTTCGGTTTGGTATTCGTTCTCCTTACCAGAATTGGCAGATTATCATCGGAGCGACATTTTTTGTGCTTTCTGATTCTATGATCGGCCTCAACCGTTTCTACACGGAGCTAGCACAAAGCGGTTTCTTGATCATGTCCACCTATATCGGGGGGCAATTCCTGATCATCAATGGACTCTTAGGGTATTTTCAAGAGCCTGCTCGCTTAACTGGTATAAAAGCTCAATCTACATAGACGGCTAGGCCGGTATCAATCGCTCGATCATAGACCATCCTGATTTGGTTTTGATTATTTCTAGGTAAGGATAATTCCGGTAGGTCACCTATCGGGAAAAATCTAACCTCCGTCGTTTCGTGATGACTATCCAGCCGTGGGCCTGACTCTTCACAGAGGATGAAGATCTTATAGACATAGTAGACATCAACAGGGTGCTCGTGACATTTCTTATCCATCAAGGCCAATAGCCTGGTTGCTTTAACCGTAAATCCGGCTTCCTCGCGAACTTCCTTGACCGCCACTTCCTTTGGTGTGTAACCTATATCTGCCCAGCCACCTGGTAATGACCATTTTCCATCAATAGCCTCTTTAACCATGAGTAACTCAGACTTGTCATTGAGGACTACTGCTCTCACATCTACATTTGGTGTGATATATCCATCCGTCTCAGGGAAGGCAGATTCAAGGTTTGCTACAGGTTGATCCATAACAAGACTGAGCATTTGTAGGCTAATATCACTCAATTCTTTGTAGCGTTCCTGATCGTAGGGGTCTTTTTGGTAATGCAGGCCAGTTTGGGCTAGTGACCGAACTTGCTTAATGAGATCGGGGAGTGTATTTTGAATCATAGTTGACGAAGATCAATTCTTTTTAAGCTAATGCTCATAAAAAGGGGTACGAAGTTGAACCATCTTCGTTGGAACCGTTCAAAACCACTAAAGTTATGAGTGAAGTATCCCTAGTGTCCCATCTGATGACGTCCAACATTGAGACGATTGCTCCTGACCTTACGTTAAAAGCACTCGGACAATTCTTAAGTACACGTCACTTTAGACACTTACCTGTACTAGAGGACGGCAGTCTTGTTGGTATTATCAGCCGAACAGATTATGAACAGGTAATGGTTGGTCTGCAGCTAGCGCATAGATCAGACGCTGAAATAGATGAGATACTTGCCACCACTCCAGTGTCCAAATTGATGACGAAAGACGTGAGAACCGTCACTCCGCATACAACAACGGAGGAAGTCATGAAGATTTTTAGAGATGTCAGTTTTCACGCTCTACCTGTAATGGATGACGGCAAACTGGTTGGTATTATTTCACATCATGATGTGTTCTACTACGTTTAATTTTGAACTACAGACTGATCCAAATCTAGGAGAGTTGTCCAATTGGACAACTCTCATTACCTTTGTCACGGTTTGAAAAAGAGAGAGTTATTCTTCTTCAGGGACTATTTTAAAAAATTCTATCAAGGGCAGACAAAGAAAGTCCAAAACAAAATCATTTGGACGCTAAGGATATTGGAAGAGGTTGAAAGAATACCTGAAACATACTTCAAGCATTTGGTAAGTACTGATGGGCTTTATGAAATCAGGGTTCAGTCTGGAAGAGATATTTTTAGAGTCATCTGTTTTTTCGATAAAGACAATCTAGTGATCATAGGTCATGGATTTCAAAAGAAAACGCAGAAAACACCTGTGCAAGAATTGGAACGAGCCAAGAAAATAAGAGATGAGTATTATGCGAGAAAGTAAAGATTTAACTAGTCTTGACAATTTCATTGACGAGAATATTGGCGCTGAAGGCACGGAAGTTCGAGAAGAATTTGAACACGGATATGAAAAATTCAAACTTGGCCTTTTGATACAACAAGCTCGTGAAGAAAAAGGACTAACGCAGCAACAGCTAGCAGAGCTAGCTGGCACTAATAAGTCTTATATCTCAAGAATTGAGCGAGATTTGAAGGACATACGTTTTTCTACCCTTCAGAGGATCATCAACGATGGTCTCGGTGGACACCTCGAAATCTCGATTAAGCTTTAGACACCTACCTCATTGTTGCACCGCTCACCAAAGGACCAAAGAATACAGCGTTAGCCAATAGCTTGTTAGTGCCATACCAGTAAGCACGGAAGTTGGTGTTGTCATTGAAGCCGATGATCCGACCGCTACCCACACTCTGCAGTAGGGTGGCGGGAGTCCCACTCAATGCCGCTAAATCTTCGGGGTGGGCATAGCCCGAGATCATTGGGTTGCTGCCGTATCTGATCGGATGAGCCATGGTGCTTTTTTCGGTCGTATAGATCACTTTATTGGCTTTGAAGATCGGCATTTTCGCTTGCCCGTATCCAAATAGTAATGGATGCGTGGTGTCTACATCTGCTTCCAATATCGATCCTGCCAGCACCCTTGCACCGGTCTTTCTTCTAAATAGTTCATAAGGCACATTATTGACATCTGCAGACAGTTTGGGTTGATCAAAATCTACCCAGCCCTTGCTCTTCAACCAGTACAGCGCACGCTCAAAAGCAATGAGCGTATTTCCTCGCTTTA
This sequence comes from Cyclobacteriaceae bacterium, assembly GCA_040222235.1. Lineage (GTDB taxonomy): Bacteria > Bacteroidota > Bacteroidia > Cytophagales > Cyclobacteriaceae > UBA6059. The sequence continues at coordinate 49,661 of JAVKDO010000131.1, read as the reverse complement.
CCCAACCACCAATCTCTGAAGTCACTTTTTCCGATAGGGCGTTGTAATTACCATCAACCATGATCATCGTGGTGTAATCGTTGAGATCGAGGCGATCCAGCTGGTTCACATCCACTAAGCTGACTGGGATTTCGTATCGCGTATCAAATAGATGCCACACTTCACCTGCATCATAGCTATTGACACCTGCACCTATCGGCACGATGATGCTTGGCTGATTTAGCCTTCCAAATTGGTTGCTACCAAGATTAGTTCCAGTTGTATAGCCGGATGATAATGAGGCGACTTCTATTCCCGTGCCATCAGCTACCTGCTGCATAATATCTCTGAGATCTGCAGAAGACTGTGCTTGAGATTTGACAGCTACTGTGATCGTACCTCGGTCAAACTGTCGGCCACCCTTCTCGCCAAAGGGGATCATAGACACCTTAGCGATGATACCTTCGCTTAGCAGCATATTTAATGCCTTAGGTGCGAGGTACTCACTCCACTCGAAAGCGTAAGCATACTCGCTTTGCGCCACTTTCGATGATGCCATTTCGGCTTGGCTATAGGCAGCTCCCTTGAGATCTACAGTGTATTGTCTTGACGACAGGCTTGCGTTCGGTAACCCAAATGCTAATGGGAAGGTCCAACCAGAAATATCGTAAAATAGACTGTCTTTGAACGTGCTACGCTTCTCAAATATGCCGTGAATGAGTCGGTACTGCGCTTGATTCATCGGCACTACAAAGGCCTTTTCTTTCTCGAAACTTGCTCCTCCAGATGATACGTCTTTGGCTAATGAGAATAGCTCAATGCCATGACGATCCACAACTTCGGCGAGCTTCTGCGTAGCGTATTGATCGTCACTTGTGCCGAATACATAGGCTTTCACTGCATCACTGCCTGCAGCCTCTATGGCAGATTTGTAGTACTCATTCTGATAGTCGAGTAGTTCTTTGCGCATCTCATACCCAGCCTGTACCGTGGACTGCCCTGCGGTAAAGTGATTCAGGATACTGAACTGGAACTGTAGGATGCCATTATCGCTGTTTTGTTCGAAACCTCGGCTACTGGCTTGCTCGAATAGAATGGCTACTCCACCATTGAAGTCGAGATAGGTGGGTCCACGACCAATATAGTAGTCATCAAAATTCTCAGCAGAGTAGTAGAGTGCTCCTCTATCGTCAAAGAACTTGGCATGATAGTCGGCGACTTTGTAGGTCAGATCTTGATTCTTCTGTGGGATCATTGGGTGTACCCTTGTTGGCTCACCTGGGGAGAAGTGGAATGATGAGTTGGTGCCCATCTCATGATGATCAGTCAGGATATTGGGCTTCCATTCCTGGATTTTGGCGATTCGGCCTTGAGACTCAGGTTGCGTCAGAGGCAGCCAGTCACGGTTGAGATCAAACCAATAGTGGTTAGTTCGTCCTCTTGGAAAAGTTTCGTTGTGCTCACGGGTATTGTTATCTGGCACCTCCTGCTTTGATTTATGGCTGTTGACCCAGCTGGCGAAACGGTTGAGTCCGTCAGGGTTGATCGATGGGTCGATCATGATGACTGTATTGTCCAGCAAGTCTTGTGTGGGTTGATCGATTGCCGCGGCGAAGTGATAGGCCGTGAGCATCGAGGCATTGGATCCACTGGCTTCATTACCATGAATACTATGTCCTAACCAGACAATGGCAGGATCATCTTCACCCAATGTGATGTTTTGGCTGGGGTCAGCGTTCTGCAAATGCCTTGATTTGATCTCATCCATGCGTGCATGATTCCGCTCGGATGTGATGATGGCGACCATCAGAGGACGGTTTTCGTGGGTACGACCGTAAGGCACTATTTTTACTCTTGGACTGGCATCACCTAGGGCTCTAAAATAATAGGCAAGCTGGTCATGACCTACATGCCATTCGCCCGGCACATAGCCAATGATATCTTCAGGAGTAGGTACATTATCATCGTATTGGTGCTTGTCCAGATCGAGATAGTAGTCCATCGTTAGGTCCTGTGCGAGGACTATTCCTGAGAGGAGGATGAGAGAAAGAGTAATTAGTTGCTTCATAGGTCAGTTGATTAGGAAATGAAGATAGAAAATTATTATTTGGGCTTTCAGCCATCAATAGTGATTGGCTGCCGATAGTGTAATTCTGATGATGATGAGAGTGAGTATTCTTCTGTACGTGATGATAATGATTGCGGTAGCGGCCTGTCAGGATGAGCCTGCCCCAACATCGACGACTGGAAGATAGATTGGGTCATCTGATTCACTATCTAGAGGAGTCATTGTGCTTTCTTATTCTTAGTATACTTGTCAAATAGAGCATCAGTAGTGATGCACCTGTCATAACCTTGCCGCTGTAGTCCATTGATTAACTTGAGATCGCCTGTCCACAACAGCCCATTTATTAGTTCCGTACAGGCCACAAATTCCGTGTCATCCTTATCGACTCTTTGACATAGGTTTTTAGCAATTGACCAGCATTTTTCATCAATCAGAGATCCACTAATGATATTTACATGACGAATAATGGATTCATAAAGCTCCAAAAAACCTGTATCATCCTGCTTAATAAGAACTTGAAGTCTTGCTTTGTGCTCGAAGATTTCTTCGCGTAAGTATTCTGGAGCGAAGAAATCAAAAATCTCTCCCGAATGGATTAGTAACTGGCCTATACGACTATTGGTGTTTAATAAAGCGCTGAAGATAATATTGGTATCAACAACTATTTTATTCATGGATGGCCAAGCGGTTTTTGGATCTTTCCCAGCGCCCTTTTTTGGCTTCAGTAGCTAGTTGCTGAGCTAGCTCGTCAGTCGCAGTACACTCTGCCGTGAGTTCCTCATACCGCAGGTAATCCAAAATGGCTTGAACTTTAGATAAATCTCCGCTGGTGGAGACTCTTACTACTAGCTCGTTCTCTTTTCTTTCTACAGTCATCTATCACTAAGTTACAAAATATTGATGATCCTGATACTTTGGTCAATCTTAGATACTATTACTCACGCCCCAGCCATTTGTTTCTAAGCGCTGACTGCTGAGGACTTGGATTGTTTATCAAGGTTAACTCAAAGCCGGTTTTCGTTTCGACTTCCATAGCCTTTGCTTTCAATTTGACCTTTTTCTTCTTGCCCTTGATCTCTCGCAGTACGAGCACTTGCACCTTATCTCCGGGCTGAGCAGTGGATTTGAATTCCTCGAAGATGGGTAGATAATTGCTAAAATTGACTTCTTGCTTGTTGAGTGAGAGCAGTTGATCGTTCGCCTGGTAGCCCAATTCATGCCCAAATGGATTCATACCTGCAAGGTTGCTGACGACAAAGCGCTGCGTCTCACCATCAACGGTGAAGTTGACATTGCCTAGCGTGATAGCATTCACGGTCTCCGGTAGCTGATAATCGATCCCTACGGTCTCAAACAGTTCTTCATAAGGCAGTGTATTTGGCTCCTGCACATACTTAATTAAGAATGCTTCAATACTCGCATCAGTCAATGATCCGATCTCACCAAATAGTTCTTCGTCTTTGAAAGAGATGTCTTTGCCATATTTTTTAGACAGGTCAGCCATGAGCTGCCTTAGTGCGTATTTTCCATCCGACCATTCGTGCAGCTTGATGTCCAGCGCCATGCCAATCAATGCTCCTTTTTGGTAGACATTAGGGTACTGGTCTTCATGCTCATCTAATGCACCCAGACTGAGTTCAGTAAATGGCAACTCATCTTTGAATGCCTGAGATTGCTCAATTTTACTTTTTAGCACATTTACATATTGCGGTAGTGACATGACACCTTCATGTACCTGTATATGACCGGAAAAGTACTCTGTCACGCCTTCGTAGAGCCAGAGATGCTTGGACATCCTTGGATTGATGAAGTCAAAATTACCAATCTCTTCTGCATGGATATTGAGTGGTGTGATGATATGCAGAAATTCGTGTGCTGCAACATCCCGAATGGTTTGTGCCAGCATCGCCGGGTTGAATTCCGGTAGGCTATATAGCGAAGAATAAGAATGCTCGAGTGCCCCGAAACCACCCGAGCCGCTATTGCGATCCAGCAGATGGATGAGGAATGCATATCGATCCACAGGTAGCGTACCGCCAAGGTATGATTGTGTTGCCTCGAGTATCTCGCTGACATTTTCAGTCACAAAATCGGCCGTCAATACGCCGTTGGGAGAATACACCGAGACTAGAATGTCTGCCCCTCCCACTTCCACATTGACCGTATCCGGAACACTGTACATGATGGGGCTGTCAGCAAGATTAAAATAGTTACTAGCCGTAAATACATCCTTGATGCTATCTGACGAATTCTTGATCAACGCGGAGGCTCCAAAAAAGCCTGTTGGTTTCTTGAAAACCACCTCGTAGGGAGTCTCTTTCATATCCTCTAGATACCCGATAAATCCGTAGGTGTTGAGCACGAAATTATCACCAGCCTCTATGTTGGTGCCAGCCGGCTCAAAAATAAAGTTGCTCTTGTCAGTATCGTAGCTATCCTCTATCCAATAGCTGATTTGAGCGAGTGATTGTGCGTCGTTGATTTTACGACGGTTGGGGGAGAGGCTGTCTACCACCATCAACTCACCATCTAAGTTGAACGCTTCAAAGCGGCTCATGAATCTACCGAAATCATAAACGGCATAGGTACCGGGTACCATTTTGGGCATTTGAAACTCGATGTAGTCACTGTCCACAGGAGGCGTTTGTATGGTGACTTTGAGCTCATCATTCTGTACATCGGTAAGGTCGATGTATACGGAATATTTATTAGAAGTATTGGATTGGGCGGTGACAGAGCCAATGGAAAAGACCAGAGTTAGGCCTAACAATAATCGAAACATGTATAAGGATGAAAGTATGAGAAATCTAATTTTGCGCTGAGCTGCCTTGATCGTAAATTGAGCAGCAAGGTAATCCAAGCCTGCCTTTATTAATACTGGAAACGGAAAAACGACCAATAGGATGAATAAGTATCTAAAAATATTCCTCAGAATCTCAGGCATGCTTGGGTTGAGTGTGGCTTTTGGGTTGCTGTTTGTTTACCTATTGCTCGAGATGCAAGGGTTTGGCCTGGTTAAGGAGAAATATGGCGCCAAGCTAATGCCTGAGGAACAGTTCGAGGCGAGCGGAGTACCACTTCCGTTGGTCTCAGACACTACCGTGAAAAATGTAATCCTCTTCATTGGAGATGGTATGGGTATCAATCAAGTGGAGCTCACAAGATATCGCTACTATGGTCCTACCGGAAAACTCAACATGGAGAGAGCACCAGTCGTGGGACTTGTGCAGACCAAGCCCGCCGGGGATAGTCTGATCACAGACTCGGCAGCTGGAGCTACCGCAATCGCCACGGGCTACAAGACTGATAATAAGATGATCGCTATGACACCTGATAGCGTCGTACGCTTGACGATCTTAGAAGCGCTCCAAAAGCGAGACTGGATGACCGGTCTAGTCACCACCAGCGCTATCACAGATGCTTCACCTGCATCATTTGCTTCGCATGTACCAGCCAGAGATATGATGATCGAAGTAGCGGCGCAAATGCTGGATCATCGAGTCAACTTCATGGCTGGCTCCACTGGTGGTTTTGAAGGCATCTACCCTCTACAGAAGAAGTCAGTAGAAAAAATGGCCACTCAGGTGGGCTATGATGTGGTGCGTAAGAAAGAGCAACTTGCTACCGCAAATGATACACTTGTACTCGCGCTCTTTGAAAATTTGGCGACTGATATGAGAGCAGAGCAGGTAGAGTTTCTTGAAAACGAGCCGACTTTGTTCGAACTAACTAATGCAGCTATCACTCGACTGGACAAACGCGATGGGTTCTTCCTGATGGTGGAGCAGGAGGGTACAGACAATGGTGGTCATATCAATGATGCGGATTATCTCACAGCACATTTAAAACAAATGGATGATGCAATTGCTGCGGCTTTAGCATTTGCAGAGAAGGATGGTCAAACGCTAGTGATCATCACAGCCGACCATGAGACCGGTGGACTGACTTTCTCTCAGGGTAATATGCGGGATGGTGTCAGCATCAACTGGTCAACGACTGGCCATACGGGACAGCCTGTTCCGCTTTTTGCTTATGGCCCTCACGCTGACAAGTTTGGGGGCAAGATTGATAATACAGATATTCCTAAAATACTCGGGAGGATACTAGGGCTGAAGGAGTTTGAGTCAATTGAAAATTGAGAATTGAAAACCCCTTCATTATTCATTATCAACTCTCCATTTTCAATTAGACTTTCCGTTTTTCTTTCCTAATCATAAACTTTAATCCTGACCAGTCATCACTTACAGCACACACTTTGATGTCGACCAAGTCTGAGTTTTGAAGCAGATGGGTGCGGATGAGATCGCGATTGATGTCGGTTTGGATGTTAGATGATCCTTTGGGCCAAGAGACCCAGACCATTCCTGTCGACTTAAGTATAGGAACTACGTCAGTCAGCCGATTGGTCAACTCTTCATTAGTGGTAACAAACCAATGAATGAAATCATACGGTGCTGTAGCTCCTTCGAAGTGAGCTCCTTCGGGTAGTTCTCCGAGCCACTCGAGGTACGGCGCTGGCGGATTGATGGCAATACAACTGTATCCGGATTTGATGCCTAGCTTCTTGAGGAGCGGGGTGCCTGAGTAGCCTCGTGTCATAGTTTCTTTTCCAATAAGATACGAGATTTCATCAGATCGGAATATGCTTTGAATCCGATCAAGTGAAAACCATTGTGCAAGGCAAACTGTAGCATGGCTTTATGCTCATTCCGGGTTTTCATTCTGATATATGCGTAACCTGTAGTACGACAATAAGTCTCCATCTCATCTGCAAGGGCTTGTGCTACTCTATGTCGGCGATAGTCGGGAAGTACACCTCCCATCCAGGAATAGAAGGAGCCATCCGCTTCTCTATTGTAACCCACCTTGAAGCCGCAAGGCTGATCCAACTCTGCGATGAGGATGAGATGATCTCTCCCTTCTAATCTACTTCGGTAAGTCTCCGCTCCTGCGGGATTTTCAAATTCTGGGATCAGTCTGGAGAGACTTACAGCCTCTTCGATTGTACCGCGCCTAACTTTGACTTTACTGCGTTGCATCTTTAGTATACTCTCCTTCAAAGAGAAGCCTTCGCTCAGGATCGATCTCAACCCGATCGACACCACCATTGACCAGATAGGAGTACTCCTTGGAGGTGGAGTTTATTTGTATGGTTTTGATCATTGGCTTATCTCGATTTGCCACATGGATAGCTACCTCGACTTCCAGACCATCATATGCTCTCATCTGCGATTGCTTTATTCGGATACCCACTCTTTGATCTCCTTCTCTTTGTCTCCATGACCACTCTAACTTTGGAAGATCAGGCCGGTAAAGCCAAGTGGTGAAGAAGGAGGCTAACTCCATATCGCTGTTCTTCTCCACTATGGCTCGAAAATCATCCGTCAGTGCATTACTTTCCCGGTAGGTCGCATAGTACTCTCGCACTGAGGCTTGAAACACCTCATCACCCACTTTCTGACGTAGCATATGCAGGAACCAGGCGCCTTTTTGATAGCTGTTGGCATTGAGTACTTTGGTCAGTTCTACGATTGTGGTATCAATCACCGAACTCTTCGGAGACTTATTATTAAAGTCAACCACTCGAGTTCGGGCTTTCTCTAGGTCTATCTTCATCTCATCTAGACCTTTTTTATTTTCAACATAGATCATGGTCATGTAGGTGGCAAAACCTTCACTGAGCCACACATGGTGCCAGTCCTTCTCGCTTGCTGAGTTGCCAAACCACTGATGAGCCGTTTCATGTGCTATCAAGCGATCTCGTGGCACCTCACTATTTGTGATGTCCTCATAGTAGAAAATATTTCCAGCATTTTCCATTCCTCCATAGCGTGTAGTCGACTGCACATGTGCGAGCTTGGCATAAGGATATTCACCAATCCAATCGGAGAAGAATTCCAATATATTGACCGTCTCCTTGAACAGAGGAAGACCTTTCTTACCAGCGCCCTTATAGAGCCATGTACTTACTTGCGCACCCGCTACTTCACCTTGCTCAGATACTTCGAACTCTCCGGCACCCATGACCATTACTTTGGTAGGGATTGGCACTGAGTTGCTCCAGTAGTATTTGGTTCTTTTGCCAGACATTGGTTCTTCCTTTTGCAAGAGACCTGTCGCGATCACTTGGTAGTCTCTCGGCACACTCACTGAGAAGTCTACGGTTGCCTTATCCGAAGGATGATCAATGGTAGAGAGCCAGAAGTGAGCTCTGTTAGGCCAGTTGTCACCAAAGACAGTGATTCGCTTTTTGTCATTTTTAGAAATGATCAGCCCATCCTTAGGCGATCCTGAATAACCAATCGTCAATTCAAATTCAGCTCCTTTAGCCAGAGATTCCGGTAGGTCGATGAAGATACGATCCTCTGTATGAGCTATGTCGAGCGACTTTCCGTTATAGTCGACACTTGATATTTTCATCCCCGTGCCATCATCGTTGAGGTCATCCAGATCGAGATAAAACTGCTGCAACTGCTCACCCGCTACCGCAATTCTTATTTTGGCGACTACTTCGATGCGGCTGTCTTCAGGATACAGATCAATATCAAATTGATAATGCTGGATGTCAACATTAGGATTAATTGGATACGGGTCACCTGCAAAGCACTGCGTACTCAGGAAACAGAGAATGAGGAGGACTACTCGCATTTTTTTAGTTTAAAGCTAAGCGTACTTTAAGAGATAAGCCACCCGCCGATATAATATGCTATATCAATCACAGGGAGCAGGTAACTCGAGACGCTCATCGAGTGCCTTGGCGATCTGGAAGTTTTCGCAGGCGAGGTTTGTTTTATCCAGCGCCAATGCACTCTCAGCCATCACCAGATAGTTGAACGTGCTATCTGGCCAAATTTGTACAGACCACTTCGTGGCGTTGATGGCTTTCTGATACTCTCCTGTCTCATAGTACGATTTGGCTAGCCCGCAGTAGAGTTCATAGTGCGCTAGAGGGATGACTCGCGCGTTGATCAATAGTGGGTAAGCTGCGCCATAGATCGCCTCATAGTCATTGATAGCGATGCGATTGCCCCACTCGTAGTAGGTCAGTGCCTTGCTGTAGTCATTTAACCTATCGGTAAATATGTCTGCAATACGAACGAGTAGATCGACATCTGTAAGACCACTATTTAGAATATCTCGTAGCTGCTGGAGTGCTTTTTCTATTTGGCCAACTCCTAGGTAGGCCTCCGCAAGCATCTTTTGGTGCTGGACGGTTTTCGTCCTTGAAAAACCTTCAACTAATGCAAAGTTGGCCAATGCCTGGTCAAACTTGTTAGTGCGAAAGAAGGTCAAGCCCTCTTTATAGATATCGTCAATAATTTTTGCCTTGTATTCATCGATATCACCTTCTCCAGCCCTCAGGCTACCTAACCCATTGATCAGGGTGATGGCTTTGGAGTAGTTGCTTGCCTTGAAGGCTGCCCTGGCAAGCTCAAAAGTGGAGCGCCTCTCAGCCATCTGCTCAGCGTAGGATTGCTCCTGGTACCAAGAGGTGATCTGGATCACGACCATGATGACAGACCCCATCGCTACCGCAAATATGAAAGCGAACAATGTCGCCCTAAGATTCTCTTTAGACAATACCTGCTTGTCAGGGTGCGGCCGATGATAGTTAGGTCTGCGATAATACCCTCGCGCTGGAGGAGGAGGTCTGTGCGTAGAAGGCCCGGTAAACCTTTCTTCTCCATACTTTAGTTTTAGATCATACCGTGCACGGGCATAGGGATCGGAGAGGGTTTGGTAGGCATTATTGATCTCCTTGAAAAGCTCCTCTGTTTCTGGATTCTTATCAGGGTGATAATTAACGGCCTTTCTCTTATAAGCCTTTTTGATTTCCACTGCATCAGCAGAAGAAGATATTCCTAACAGTTGATAGTAGTCGATCAAGATTATTTACCGGTAGGGGGAACAATGTAGTACTAACGATAAAACTAGAAAATAGTGAGACGAAGGTTGGTTTTTTTACCAAAGAACAGAGAGGAGAGCGGGCATATCTCGAAATTGATCGTTATCGTTGGTTAAGGATGGCTCCTGATAGACATGAATCTCTACAAGTCCCAGCGAGTGGATGCAGAGTTTATCTTCTAACCGCTCAATATCCCCCAGAAAAGTACCCAATCCAGAAACTTCGTAATCTGATATGCTATTGACGGGAATGTAGATGCTCAATTCATAGGCCTTATTGAAAAGCAGTTTTTTCCAATTCTGAGTAGTGAAGTAGTCCTCAGCGTCTAAGTGAAGTGTGTTCCCTTCTACCGACAATGAAAGGTTTTCGATTACCGACTCGGGTCCTTCTATAGTGATCATGGAGTCGTTGGAGTTGATGAAGTAGATGTTGCCAGGTATGCTCAGTACGATATCGTCAAACTCCTCCTTCGGCTGATGCTTGGTTACGGACTGATCTGCACTAAGCAACTCGGAGCACTCGTACACAATGCAAGCAGCGATCGAGATGATTAAGAAAAGGTAAACGAAGAGGTTGGTCTTCATGAGTGATTGTTGACGTTGAGTATTAGATGCGATTTCAGTCCTCTCAGTTGCACCTCCGCCTATAAAAAATGTTAATTTGTTGTTGATCATGGTCTATGATCGCTAATTCAAGACGCTAAAGCACTAATACATTGTCAGAAGCCACAGCTAGGCCCAAAGTGATACTTCCTGAGAAATACTACCTGGACTACTTCAGGTACGTGATCAGCTTTATTCGGCAGATGTACCCCACCATGCTCGGAGAACAGGAGGAATTCCTGAAGTCCTTTGAAGCATTGAGCGAATCGGCGCAATGTCTCTACCTACGCATCAATGGCCGCAAGGGCTGGTACTTCCGCCCTTCAAAGCTCTCCTATCAGGAAATAGCTGATATGGAATCCACGGTACAGGAGTTGTTGGACACGGACTTTGTCAGACTAGCAGATGAGGAAGACCTACCGGAAATGGTAACCCCGATCTTTACCAAGCAAGAGCTGCATGACTGGCTCAAGGAACAGGGAATCGACCCACTGCCAAGAAAAAGTGCACCAAGACCAGAAATAGGCCAGGCAGTGCTAGCGCATTTTGAAATTGAACGTTTCCAGGACTATGATCAGGTTATCGCACAGGAGCAGTTGGCTCATATGGAGATTATCAAGATCATGTTTTTTGGCAATCCCTATGGCGACTTCAATCAGTTTGTAGTGCGAGATGTAGGCAATGTGAAGATGCCCCATCAGAAGTCCGACAACTTCAAGCCCTTTTTTGAAAACAGAGCACAAATCGACCAGCAATGGCAAATACTTCAGTGGTACCGTGAGTTTAAGCTACTTGTGGAGGAGGAGGTAGAGGCCATGGCGATTTGGGAGTGGCTGGAAGACAAGGTGGAGGTATTCGAGACACTCTTTGACACCAGCCGTGTCATTTCAGACAAGTTCTTATTTCGGGCGGGCCAATATTTTGAGAAGCAACAGGCATTGGAAGAGGCCTCAAAGCTCTATGGTTGGTCATCCAGGCCAGAGGCTAATGAGCGCAAGCTGAGAGTGCTGATCAAGCTGAAAAATGATGCTGCGGCTATTGAATATGCGCAATGGCTTTCTTCGGATGGGCCGAATGCTAACCTCAAATTGCTGGGCACAGATTACCTCAAAAAGCAGGGTTCTGGTAAAGCAATCAGAAGTACAACACATAAGATTAAAGCTGCACAGGTGGTCGAGGTGACTTATTCTCAAGAGACCAGAATCGAACGCTTAGTACTGGATCACTTAGAAGATCAGGGTTATTCTGGATTTTTCTCAGAGAACTATATCTGGAGGAGCCTTTTCGGATTGGTATTCTGGGATCAACTTTATGCCGAGGATGCTATTATTCATCAGCCGCTTCAGCGACTTCCATCTGATATCTATGCGGGGTTTTACGAGACGCGAAAAGAAGAACTATTGGCTCACTTGTCCAACTTTAGAAGTAAGACGGCTTTAAAAAAATGGATCACACAGAAGTTCGATGAAGTAGAGGGTGAAGGCAATCCATTTGTTTTTTGGCACTCGCAACTCAAATCGAACATCGAGTGCTTTCTACAGTGGATGAAGGCGACTCAGGTAAAAGCAGTGCTGCTGGAGATGTCAAAGAATCCTAAGGAGAACTGCACGGGTTTTCCAGACTTATTCGTCTACAGCAAGAGCGAATATTACTTCTATGAAGTGAAGTCGCCTAACGATCATCTATCAGCTCAGCAGTTGTTTTGGATAGATTTTTTTGAAGAGCATAGCATCAATGTTGATATACTTAGGACTAAATAATTGATATGAAAATCGCGTTGATGGTTGTACTTATATTCTTACTTTCTGGGCTGTTGAGTCTAGTAATGAGTATTGTGAATAATGCCCCTTGGTCAATTGTCGCCTTCCAAATGGGCTATCTCATCTTGGTTAGTGCTGCTGGCTATATCGCCTGGAAAAAGTACCGCAATGCGTAGCGCTTTAACCAAAGTGCGACATCTGAACATGACGATTAATGCCTAACTTTGTATTGTAAAAGAGCTCGCCATGAAAGTATTGATGTTAGGTTGGGAGTACCCTCCAAAAATCTCTGGAGGACTGGGCATAGCCAGTCAAGGCCTGGCTAAAGGACTGACTCAATCTGGCGTCAGTGTCGATTTTGTGCTACCGCAAACCACTGGGCTGACCTCTACCAAGCGCCTTCAATTACTTAATGCCAATGATTACCCGACCAAGGGTACCGAGATCACTGAAGTACTAGAGGAGATTACTTCGGAGATTAGATATTTAGAAGTAGGCACGCGACTGATGCCTTACCTCACGCGAGGGGAGTTTGAGAAGATAGCTTATGAGACCACTACCGTAAAAAAGCAAGTGGCGGAGGAGGTAGTACTTGACAAAATCAATCTGAAAGGGGGCTATGGTCCCGATCTCTTGCAAGAGATCGCAAAATATGCGCTTGCGGTAGTAAATGTATGCAAGGATTCGACCTATGATATCATCCATGCACATGATTGGATGACTTTTCAAGCAGGAGTGATGGCCAAGGCCGCAACAGGTGCTCCATTGGTATTACATGTCCACTCGACGGAGTATGATCGCAGTGCGTACCGCATCGATCCGAAGATATTCCAACTAGAAAAAAAAGGACTTGAAAAGGCTGATGTAGTGGTGACCGTTTCCGATAGGGTCAAAAGAACACTTGTCAAGAAATATGGGTTGAAAGCGCCCAAAGTGCAGGTAGTTCACAATGCGATATCTGGTACGGAGATGAAAAGTAAGAGGACGCCACGCACAATCAAAGAGGCGCCTAGAGTACTGTTCGTAGGAAGACTAACAGAGCAAAAAGGGCCCTCAAGGTTCCTGGATATTGTCCTAGAGCTCAGTCGACAATTCCCAGAAGCCACATTTACGATAGCAGGGGATGGTCATTTAAGAAGCGAACTGGAAGCCAAGGCTGAACAGTTTCGAATAGCCAAAAAGGTAAAGTTCACGGGATTCCTTTCTCATCAACTCGCCCTCAAAGCGATGAGCACTCACGACTTGCTTCTCTTGCCTTCTTTGGCAGAGCCGTTTGGCTTGGTCGCGTTAGAGGGAGCATTGGCGGGATTGCCGGTGATCATATCCAAAGAGGCTGGTGTAGCTGAGCTGGTCAAGTCAATCAAGACGATACCCTATTGGGATACGCACACTTGGATCAAGGAAGCTGCGAGTATGCTCGATAAACCTTCGAAAGCTACCCAGTATATGAAGCGCCTCAATACCGAGGTGAAGCGCCTCAACTGGAAACTGGTCGGTGAGCAAGTGAAGGATATTTACTCAAGTCTGAAATAGCTGACTCGCGATGCTAAGTTTCTGGGAACATAGAGAATACATGCACTATGATTATGCCGTAATAGGAGCGGGTGTTACGGGTCTATCCACTGCCATCTCGCTGAAAGAGATAAATCCTCAAGCCAGCGTGGTGGTATTAGAGCGAGGATTTATGTCGACTGGTGCAAGTACTAAGAATGCTGGATTTACATGCTTTGGTAGTCTCACTGAGCTGATGGCTGATGTCGAGGCGATGGGAGAGGAGGCGATGCTACAGCTAGTTAAGGATCGCTGGGAAGGACTTCAGCTACTTAGATCAAGATTGGGTGATGCGGCCATCGATCTTCAGCTCAAGGGTGGGTATGAATTGATATCCAAGGATCGAGCGGACTGTCTAGATCATTTTGATCGGATGAATGAGTTGCTGAAAAATCACTTTAAGCAAGACGTATTCAAACTTCGGGACGATCTCCTACCGGAATTCGGCTTTAATGGAGACCAGATTTCACATCTCATTTTGAATCCTCTCGAGGGTCAGGTTGACACAGGGAAGATGATGAAGGCATTACAAGCGAAAGCCGCGAGTTTAGGAGTAGAGCTAATTCTCAATGCGCCAGTGGAGGCGATTGAGGGAGATCAGATTATCACTCATTTAGCGGACGGGGCAGTACATATCTTGAAAGCAGATCAGATTGCAGTTTGTACCAACGCATTCACCAAAAAACTCCTCCCAGAATTAGAGATGACTCCAGGGCGCGGGATGGTGCTGGTGACCAAGCCTATCGAGCACCTTCCATTCGAAGGCACATTTCATATGAACGAGGGGTATGATTACTTCCGGGATTATTACGGTAGGGTGATCTATGGTGGCTCCAGAGATGTTGATTTTGAAAATGAAACCACCACCGTGTTTGGCATCAATCAGACCATACTGGAGGGGTTAAAAGGAAGATTGACGAACACCATTCTTGGTCATGATCGATATGAAGTCGATCATGTATGGTCTGGAATCATGGCGTTTGGTGAGGACAAGCGCCCAGTAGTGAAGCGCATCAATGAACATACAGTTGCTGGGGTTAGGCTTGGGGGTATGGGTGTTGCCCTGGGTAGCCTTGTTGGTCAGAAGTTAGCCAAAATCCTCATAGGCGAAGGATAGGACAATTTTTATTATCTTTCGTTTTTCATCCCACTTTACAAACCAATCTTAATGGATAAAGAGAAACACCAACCCTCGCTGCTGGAGGCCTTCATTCCTATTATTTTCCTGATCATTCTGCTCTCTTTCAACGTCAGCGTTTTTGGTGATGATGCATTGGCTGGCAGCAATCAGATCGTGCTGATCCTGTCTACTGCCGTGGCGGCCGTTGTTGCCACGAGACTTGGCTACAACTGGAATGAGTTGCAAGAAGGAATCGTGAAGAGCATCAGTTCTGCAATGACCTCTCTGCTGATCCTATTGTTGATAGGCTCCCTAGCAGGCACTTGGTTGATTAGTGGTATCGTACCCGCAATGATCTACTATGGCTTACAGATACTTAGTCCCGGGATCTTTCTGTTTGCGGCCTGTATCGTTTGTGCTATCGTAAGTATTGCCACGGGCAGTTCTTGGACTACTGCCGCTACTGTGGGTATTGCCTTGATCGGTATTGGTAAGGCATTGGGTATATCAGAAGGACTCATTGCTGGAGCGATCCTGAGTGGGGCCTATTTCGGTGATAAGATGTCGCCCTTATCTGACACTACTAACCTCGCTCCGGCGATGGCTGGTACTGACCTTTTTACCCACATCAGGTACATGGCCTACACGACTTTCCCATCGATTACGATCTCGTTGATACTGTTTCTGATCATAGGCTTTACTTCTGGAAGTGATGGTGCTATCTCAAACACAGCCGTGATGCTCAGCGCCATTGACTCAAAATTTAATATTACAGGACTACTATTTATTGTACCTATTGTAGTGGTAGTTCTGATTGTTAGAAAGACACCAGCCATTCCAGCGCTGCTCGCTGGTATTCTCTTGGGAGGTGTTTTTGCTTTGATTTTCCAGCCTGATATTGTGCGGGAGGTGGCGGGTATCTCCGGCAGCACTTTGAACGTCATGTTTGTTGGAGTCATGAAGGCACTATACGGTTCGGTAGCTGTGTCTACAGACAATGAGATGGTGAACGAACTCCTCAGCTCAGGAGGTATGTATGGCATGTTGGGCACCATTTGGCTCATCCTATCGGCAATGGCTTTTGGTGGTGTCATGGAGAAGGCTGGCTTCCTCAAGCGAATTGCTTCTGCGGTCATTTCGATGGTCAACAGTACTGGGTCACTAGTAGCGTCTACGGTTGGTACTTGTGTGTTCTTCAATGTCACGGCCTCAGATCAATACCTTGCTATCGTTGTTCCCGGTAGGATGTATGCTGACATCTATCGTGAAAGAGGGCTGGCTGCAGAAAATCTTAGTCGAACCTTAGAAGACAGTGGGACAGTCACTTCGGTGTTGATCCCTTGGAATACTTGTGGAGCCTACCACTCGACGGTCTTGGGTGTAGGTACGTTGGCCTATGCCCCGTACTGTTTTTTCAATATTATTAGCCCTTTTATGACCATACTCTTTGCTTACCTCAATATCAGGATTAAGAGATTGGTAAGCGCTCAAAAGGTAGCCGCTTAATGTATCCAGAGAAAATCACGAAAGATGAGGTCAATGAACTACCTCTGATAAAGTATGAGGGTCCCATAGCCTTGATTGACAAGGAAGAGGACTATAAGAAAGCGCTTTCAGAGCTCAGGAAGGCTACTGTGATTGGCTTTGACACTGAGACAAGGCCGGCATTCAAAAAGGGTCAGTCATTCGATGTAGCACTGATTCAATTGGCCATTCCAGACATAGTTTTTCTGATAAGACTCAACCTGATAGGGCTTAGAGATGGCCTTGTTGGAATATTTGAAAATCCTGACATAAGGAAAGTTGGTATCAGTATTCGTGATGACGTAATTGACCTGCAAAAGATGAATGGCTTTGATCCCCAAAATGTATTTGAGATCAATGATGCTACAGCCAACATAGGTATCATTAATCAAGGTGTCAGGAATCTGTCTGGGATTATTTTAGAGTCAAGAATCTCTAAGAGCCAGCAGACATCCAATTGGGAGAATCCTGTATTACATCCCAAGCAGCAAGTTTACGCAGCTACAGATGCCTGGGTGTGTCTTGAGATTTACCAGAAACTGTTGAGACAGGGTTTTATAGAAGACTGACCTTTACCAGACTGTTTAAAGCAAATGCTTCTGGGAGTCGATCGGATTGACTTTTAAGTATCTCACCTTTGATCAGACAATCGGCCGTAAATTCCTGATCTGTGATATCAAGAGGAAGTTCATTGAGCTTCCGCATCACCTCACTGGTCTCTGTATAAGGGAACCGCACTTCTACTTTTTGAGTGATCTTCTTTTCAACGATTGCAGCATTTTCAAGGGCAGAAGTAGCGGCTGTTCTGTAGGCATTGATGAGACCTCCCACTCCAAGCTTGGTGCCTCCAAAATACCTGACAACTACTACGAGAGTATTGCGGACGTCAAAAGACTTGATCTGACCCAAAATTGGATCACCGGCGGAGTGATTAGGCTCCCCATCATCATTAGCTCTCGTACGGAGTTCGGCGATTCCCAGACTGTAGCCGTAGCAATGATGCCGCGCGTCGTAGTACTGCTTTCGCAATTCCGATAGGTGCGCTGCTACCTCATCCTCTGAGCTAGCCCTCAGGGCTACCGCAATGAATTTGCTACCTTTCTCTTTGTAGAAGCCCTCTCCGGTCCGCCCTATGGTTAGATAGGAGTCCACTTATAGTTTCTTCAAGTATCGCTTGGCTTCCTCTTCAATCCTATCATTGTCATTGATGGACATGGCTGTTTCAAAATTACTCTTGGCGGCTTCATTATTGCCATTTTGAAAATCAATTCTACCTAGCCCGAGATAGGCGATAGCCTCATAATAGGAGCCCTTGTTCGTTAACTTTCCTGTTGCTAGCGCATCATTGTAGAACCTGGCTGCCGGCTGTTTTGCCTTAACCCATTTTTCGAGCAAGTAACCCTTCATGCTCTGGCCGAGAAGTAAATAGTATGAGTTTTTAGAGTCTAGAAATCTTTCAGCTATTGGTTCAGCTAGCTCAAATTCATCATACATAATGTAACACTCGAGGAGCTTAGCTTTGAAGTATTGATTATTGGGGTATTGATCAGTAAGCTCCAGTAGATAGTCTTTGGCTTTTTCAGGCTTCATCTCGTAGCGCAAGTAGATATAGCTCAAATAAAGGTGCGCTTCGACATTGGAGAGTACGGCCTTTTGAGTGGCCGTATGAATTTGCTGGAGACCCAATTCAATATCGCCACTTCTAAAAAACCACAGGAAGGGCTTGTAAATGGGGTGCTTTTGAGGATACTTCTCTCGGAAATAATTGTAGATCCCTGTCGTCAAGAAGAATTCGGGATAGTCCTCTACCAAGTCAAACCCAGACTTCATGAGCCCATATGTTTTACGTGCTTCACCTAAGGCTTTCATATAGTTGCCGTCATCGGCATAATATTCGGCAAGCAGGCCTCTGGCAGTCATTTGAAAAAATACACCTTCCACGTGATCTTTATCTTCATCAAGTAGCTTGTCGGCTGCCTTGATGGATTGTTGAAGTAGTGCTTCGTGCTCTTCAAATTCCGGTAGGTAGGTCTTCATTGGAAAAACAGACCAACTGATTGCCAGGGCTCTCATCATTGGCACTACGGGGTGTCCAGGTAGTTTTTTGCTGACCTGATCGATGACGAATCTAGCAGAGTCTGGCTGCTGATTGTAAATGAATCGGGTGCCTTGTCTGACCAGGCGAATATTAGCGTGGTTATCGAAAAGTGCGTATTGGGCCGACACTGTGTGCTCAAAAACCAGCAGAATGAGTGATAGTAGTACCCTAAGAATCATTGATGTTGATTGTGAAATAGGTTGTTTCGCGCGATTGATGCTATGAAAGACTAACAGATTCGGACAAACATAATTGTTTTACTTTAGCTGAAGTATGTCTGTAGCGGCTTCTTTTGAGGTAATTGATGGATTGTGTGAAATGCCGGGAAAGCTTCTCTTCGCACCGATACTCTATAATGAGTATGCATTCATTGAGCTGAAAGACTATCATAGCTTAAAAACTTTTTTGGCCCTTGATCAGAGTGGTCAAATCCTGGCTCGAATAAGGTTTGCTAAGACAGGGAGGGATACTGATTGGACAAGCTTGCCTGGAGCACCTTTTGGAGGTTTAGAGTCAGCCTCTGAGTTTGACGTGTCTGATTTTCTAGCCTATATCCAGTCCCAATTTCAGGGTAGTGAACGATTGGAGCTAAGGACTGGTGCGGGTATTTATGAGAACAATCATCAAGCGATCATCAATGCCGGATTCGCAATTTCTGGAGAAGAGATTAATCACCACGTTGACCTTACTTCTGATATATCCTTGCATGCTATGGAGCGACGTAGGCTTAGAAAAGCTGAGGTAGCTGGATGCGTTTTTAAAAGGTGGCCTTTGGATAGCGGTGGTGCGGCAAAGCTGCATTCGTTCATTTCAAAATGTCGAAGAGCTCAGGATCTTGAGATTAATATCACAGAAGAGGATTTTAAACTAGCAACTGATACTCTGCCATCAGAGTATGAAGCATATGTAGTTGAATTAGGAGATGAGATAATAGCAGCTACAGTCGTTGTAAGAGTCACTGGAGACATAGCCTACAACTATCTCCCAGCTTCTGATAAAGCTTACAATCATCTGAGTCCCATGGTAATGCTGATGACTCGGCTCTATCACGAACTTAGTGATCAGGGCTTCAAGACTTTGGATTGGGGAGTCACTTCTATCGAAGGTAAGGAGCAGAAATCACTTGCGAGGTTTAAAGAGGCGATGGGTGCGGTGAGCAACCGAAAAACTATCTACTTATCCTCGTTAGCGATCTGACTATGCTCATCGATGACTTTTTTGTAAACCTCTTTCATTCTTCTAGTAAATAGTTCTGGGGAGTAGTTGTCTTCCACATGTTTCCGAATCTTTTTTGGATCCCAGTCTATAGCAAGCGCCTGCTCTATTGATTTGGCCAAAGACTCAGGGTCAGAAGGTGCGCAGAGTAGGCCAGTTGAGCTGGTCACAATGCCTTCAGGGCCGCCGCACCTAGTGGCTACTACAGGCTTGCCACAAGCCATAGCTTCGATGAGTACATTCCCAAACGTTTCATTTCTGCTTGGCAGGACATATAGGTCACAGTTCTGCATTTTCTCAATTACAGTCTCGCGATTTGCTCTTCCAGTCAACGTAATCGTATTGTTGAGGTTTAGCTCGTCAACCTTCCTGTGAAGGTGATTCCTCTCACTTCCTTCTCCTACTATTTCCAATTCAAAAGTTACTTTACCTTTCAAGCTAGCAACAGCCTCAATGAGTAAATCAAAACCCTTCTGATGCTCCAAACGACCAACTGAAAGCAGTTTTTTAGTATTGCGAGAGGTGCTAGACATGTTGGGACAAAAACTGGCAATATCTACAGGATTGTTAATTGTCTGAACATTGGGTAGGCCAAATTCTCTAGCCCTTGAGTTTAATGAGTCGCTGGTAGCGATCAGCCTCTGCGCCTTACGGAGAACGTTTTCTAGGCCTTTTGTTAGGCCGCCTTGTTCATTCAAATATTGTTTAAAAGGAAAAGGCCCCATTCTCAGGGTGACCATGTATGGTATGTTGTACTTTTCGGAAAGCTCAAGAGCTAGCCAAGCGGCTGGATAAGACGCCTGGGCATGAATTATGTCAGGCAAACCATGGTCATGGACGTAATGACGAAAATTTTGATGATTGACTTTTGAGATTCCCCTAAGGTTACCCTTTCTCCACTTGGTTGACCATGAGTGTGCCGGGGTATAATATTTACTAATTCTTTCAAAATGACTGATTGAGCTTTTGGGAAGTCCTTTACGGAGTTTGTTGATCGAAGAAATTGGTCTTTTGGAGTAAATCAAATGAGATTCTTCACCCTGACCCCAAAGTGAAATGCCAAAAGACAGATTTTCATCAGCTCTGGCCATCATTTCAATCTGCTCCTTGACGAATATCCCAAAAATGGGATTAGAGTTTGAAGGGAACCATGAGGGAATAACAAACACTTTCATTTCATTACTGAAGTTACACCTTTGATTATTCCGAATGTGTAGCACTGGTTTTTTTAGTCTTAAATTAGTGCAGCGAGTTGTATTTTTTGAGTTGTCAAAAATTAGGAGAATCCCTTGAAGCCGCCTAAAGTCTCTATCATTTGTCTTTGCTACAACCATGAGCCCTACGTTGAGGAAGCTATTGATTCCGCATTTGGTCAGGACTATCAGAATATTGAAGTCATTGCGATAGATGATTATAGCACAGATGAGAGCTGGCAGGTGCTTTTAGCGCTTAGCAGAAAATATCCCGACTTACGGCTCATTCAAAACTCAGCTAACCAAGGCAATTGTGCCTCATTCAACAAAGGATTTACTCAATCCACTGGTGACTATATCATTGATTTGGCCGGAGATGATATTTTGGCTCCCAATCGCGCCGCAATAGGAGTAGCTGAGCTGGAAGCTGAGTCCAATGAATTTGGTGTCCACTACTGTGATCACGAGTGGATCGATCCTACCGGAAAATCATTGGGGTATCAGTATGAAAGGAACGAAGATGATAGCTTGATAAACCGACCTCCATCAGGTGATATATATGCGGAAGTACTGGAGCGCTATTTTATCAGTGCGCCTACCATGATGATCAGACGGGAGGTGTTGGAGCAGCTGGATGGATATGATGAGACATTGTCTTACGAGGATTTTGACTTTTGGGTAAGGTCTTCTAGACGGTGGAAGTACAAATTCTCTGACCACGTCCTTGTGAAGAAAAGAGTCGTAGAAGGTTCATTATCCGCGGCGCAGTTTAGTTTTGGTAGTCAACATGATCGTAGCACCTTCCAGATATGCCAAAAGGCTTTCAAGCTCAATAAAAACAACTCAGAACACTTGGCGCTAAAAAAGCGATTGAGCTACGAAAGAAAGCACGCTATAGCTAATGGCAATCTAAAACTAGCCAAGGACTATCATGGTCTGATTGGAGAGGTGGAGAGGGCACTGAAGAGTTAGAAATCTAGCGACGGTTGTCACTGTCTTGTATCATACTTAAATAGCTGTAATACCTGGAAGTGTGAATTCCACCACTTTCTAATGCCTCAAGAATTCTACAGCCAGGCTCTTCCAAATGCTGACAATCGTTGAATTTGCACTCACCAAGAAACTGTCTCATTTCTGGGAAATAATGACTGAGTTCGTGCTTTTCTATTTCGAGCAGACCAAGCTCTTTGATACCGGGCGTGTCAATGACATAGGACTGTGGAGCGACTTCAAATACCTCAGCGAATGTTGTCGTATGCACCCCTTTGTTCGCAAATGAAGATACCTCATTTACCTGCTGATCGGCATGAGGTACTAGTGCATTAAGCATTGTAGACTTTCCGACTCCAGAGTGTCCGGCCATCATACTGAACTTACCAGTAAGTAGTGACTTAACATGCTCTACATCATGCTTGTCATTGGCACTGACGATATCTACTGGATAGCCAATGGCTGCATACATTTCGATCAGCGGCTGCACATTTTCAAGGTCTTGATCCTGCAGTAAGTCCTTCTTATTGATAAGGATACGAGAAGGTATCCTGTATGACTCTGCAGTTACAAGTAACCTATCGATAAATCCAGTGGAGGTTACTGGCTGCTTTATTGTAGCAATGATGATCGCTTGATCTATATTGGCAGCAATTAAGTGTCCATGATCAGTTTTTTTTGGTGACCGTCTGATGATGTAGTTGGTGCGAGGTGCGATTTCTGTAATGATCCATGCATCATTCTGAACCTTATCTTCTTCTATTACTACCCAGTCACCTACCGCAATGGGATTCGTTATTTTCTTATTGACCAACTTAAATTTACCACGCAACCTACACTGGTACGAGCGACCATCTTGAGCCAAGACTGCATACCATGAACCTGTGGACTTAGTCACCCGACCCTTAAACATCTATTTTATTGATAAGGTAGTTCATAATTATTCTCGTGGCTCCCGCATTGTCCTGGACTTGTTTTCTAGCTTGAGTACCTGCTGCTTCTCTTTTGTCTTGATTTGATAGCAGTAGGATCAGTTGGCTGTTAAAATCCTCTGCCGTAGAGACCTCAAATGCACCGCCATTTTGCATTAAGTCTAGTGCTTCTTCAAACTTGTTGTTTTTTTCATGTCGGGCGAATATGATTGGGATACCCCAAGTAGCGGGCTCTAGCGTATTGTGTAGCGCTCCTCTTGCTCCGCCTCCCACATAGGCGATATCAGCATATCCATAAAGTGAGGATAGCATACCGACATTGTCTATGACCATTACTCGATTGCTGGTAAGATCGCTTGATTGAGTTCCCGAATAGCAAACCGAACCAGGGAATTCATCTAATAGATCAGAAACCGTTACTTCATCCACATTATGGGGTGCTATGATGATTTTGGCAGAATCCATGGCCCTATGTAAGCCATCCTTGATCAAATCGATATCAGACGGCCAGCTACTCCCTACCACTATCACCCTCTCATCACCTATGAATTGATCGATGATTGCTAGGTCAGGTTGCTTAGCAGAAATGTCAATCACTCTATCATACCGAGTGTCACCTGAGACTATGCCATTAGCCACTCCGATAGACTGCAGCAGATGAAGTGATTGATCGTTTTGAACAAAGAAATGGTCAAACTTGACCAGCATGCTCCTGTGAAGAGCCCCGTAGAATTTAAAGAAGGGCTGAGAGGGCTTAAAGATGGTGCTGATTGATATTAAAGGCACCTTGGCCGCATGGGCTGCTGATATGTAGTGGTACCAAAACTCATACTTTACGAATATGGCGAGCTGAGGCCTAGTAATATCTAAAAAGGCTTTTGCATTTGCTGGAGTATCGAATGGTAGATAGGTGACTATATCGGCTTGGCTGTAATTCTTTCGAACTTCATAGCCACTAGGTGAGAAAAAAGTGAGGAGAATCTTAGTTTTCGGATATTGTGATTTGATGGATTCTATTATCGGACGGCCTTGCTCAAACTCACCGAGAGATGCGGCATGTATCCAGATAGGATTCATATCTGTCCCCGTGTCGAAATAATTACGAAGTTCAGATGTTGCCGCTCTTTGTCCAGAGTATAATTTTTTCGCCTTTGGACTAAATGCCGAAGCTACTCTGATGAGAATAAAATAAAGCCGAGTGGCTAAGTTGTAAATGAGTAGCATGTGCGCAAAAATAGGAAACCCTTGCCGACTGGTGTGCTGCTTGCTAATGAATGATAATAGAATATTCTACCTGTTGTACTAAAGGACTAACACAAACGGGAATAGTATCTAAACTGATTTGATATCACAGGGATCAGAATGCTTGATTGTAACGGAAACTGAAGTGGCTATAAATAGAAAGTCCGCCAGAAGCGGACTTTCTTTAATTTTAAACAGGTGTATGAATAAAATTTGTGTTATGTAAGGGTTTATACCACTGACTCACAAAAGGTAACCACCTGATGAATATTTTTTTAATTAATGCTGGAAGTGAATTCAGCAGAGGGGACAATTGATTTGATATTTTCAGCAGTCAATACCAACGGGGGCTGTGTTTTTGGAGTACTTGTAACTTCATTTTGGGCTTCAGCCGTAAGGATCTGAGAATCCTCTTTCAATCCCCTGCCTAATACCAATAGCAATAGCAACATACCTATTTTGACCAAGAAGCTCTTTTGGCTTATTAACTTTACTAGCATTAGATAGATTTATAATTTACTCTAGCTCAAAGAAACTATTATAATTCGAAGTAATGACTATAAATCGATTAATCCAACATCTTTGTGGTTAAAGTGCAATTATCATTCGATTAGTCGAAAGTGAGTTATGACAAAAATAAGAGTACTCTTTGTATGCTTAGGCAATATATGTAGGTCTCCATTGGCTGAGGCAGTTTTTTCTGATAAGGTAAGAAGAGTAGGCCTTCATGAGGACATAACACTAGACTCATGCGGAACGGGTGGCTATCATGTGGGACATCTGCCAGATCCCAGATCGATCGCAGTAGCCAAAGACCATTATATTCCAATGGATCATCACGCTCGACAACTTACGAAAGCTGATTTGTCTGACTTTGATTATGTGATAGGCATGGATGATCAGAACATTCACAACATTGAAAGATTGAGTAGCAGCGCAAGTGCAGAGATATTCAAAATGAGGAGGTTTGATCCAGCAGGAACGAATGAGGACGTGCCAGACCCCTTCTATGGAGGCGATGAGGGATTTGAGAAAGTCTATCAAATGCTTGACAGATCGAGTGATGGACTATTGGCCTATATCACGAAGAGACATGGGCTTAACCAATCATAGCCTGGATGCATTTTTTGAGCAAGTCCTGTTCCGAGTCTTCGGACTAGAGAGCATTATCAAAGAATATCAGTTCATCTCTGGAGGATGTATCAATAATGCCGTGAGGCTCGACACGAAGAATGGAGATTTTTTTCTCAAGTGGAATGAATCCACACCCGAAGAGATGTTTGAGAAGGAGGCTATGGGACTTGAGTTGCTTCGGCAATCCAATAAAATTGCGGTACCTGAGCCCATAGCATTTGGTACATGCCAAGGTAAGTCTTACCTATTGATGGAATACTTGCCTACTCATCGTCAATGTGCCGACTACTGGACGCTATTTGGGCGTCAGCTTGCAGGGCTGCATGGCATGTCAAGCGATACATTTGGTCTTGAGTACAGCAATTACATAGGAAAGCTACCGCAACGTAATACTGAATGCGACGATTGGGTAGAGTTTTTCATTGAACATCGGTTAGAGGTTCAGTTAGGACTGGCTATGTATAATGGGCACATAGATAGTGCATACGCCAAAAGGTTTCGGAGACTCTATGATGTGCTGCCAGGAGAACTACCTGAGGAGGCACCCGCGCTTTTGCATGGTGATCTTTGGAGTGGCAATATGATGCCAGGCCATGAAGGGTTGCCAACTATTTTTGATCCGGCAGTCTACTATGGCAGTCGTGAGATGGAGCTTGCCTTCACCCGACTATTTGGTGGTTTTGACCAGAGCTTCTATACTGCTTATCATGAGGCGTTTCCATTGTCGCAAGGTTTTACTGATCGAGTTGATCTCTACAATCTCTACCCCCTGCTCGTCCATGTCAACCTGTTCGGCGGCAGCTACCTCTCGGGCATTGATCGAACCCTTCGGCGGTACCTTTGATCATCGATAGACGAAGTGAGCTGTTTTCCTTGATTTTTGCTCTAGGATGAGCTCCCTATCAGCAATCAAAGTATCAACCGTAGCTTTTTGATAGTTGTTGAGAGTAAGCAGGGTTAAGTCCCCATTGTATTGGATCTCGAACTGGTCTTTGAGTGCATCAAATATCTTCGTCAGTTTGTATGAGTTATCATCAATACAAATGGAGAAGGTAGTTGCGGAGTTTTGCATCAGATTGATCTTGACATTGAGTTGATCAAGGGTATGAAAAATCAAACCTAAAGTGCGCTCATCAATAAAGCTGAACTCCCTTTTTCTAAATGAGATAAGGAGCTGCGAAGTGTTAAAGATGATAGCGGAGTAGGGCTCGGAGCTTTTTTGATTGGAGATGACCGTACCCGAAGAGCCAGTTTGCTCAAAGGACCTCACCCTTAGTGGTATTGATTTCAGCGCTAGCGGCCGCATCGTCTTGGGGTGAA
This sequence comes from Cyclobacteriaceae bacterium, assembly GCA_040222235.1. Classification (GTDB taxonomy): domain Bacteria; phylum Bacteroidota; class Bacteroidia; order Cytophagales; family Cyclobacteriaceae; genus UBA6059. Next base: position 23,027 of record JAVKDO010000131.1, on the reverse strand, counting down.
TCACCTTAGCACCGTAGTAAGTCATTTCACCAGCTTCTTCATAGCTCATTGAGGGGATGAGCTTTGCGCCAGGCAGCCGCTTGGGGTCAGCATTTAGGATGCCGGGTACATCCTTCCAAATGACAACTTCCTCTGCATCTATACAATAGCCAATCACGGCGGCTGAAAAATCCGATCCTTCTCTACCGAGAGTGACGGTTTGGTCGGCGCTTGTTGATCCGATAAAGCCCTGAGTCACTTGCACCTCATTTGTACTGTCCTTCTGTAATTTTTGCTTCACAAGATGCCCGGTGAGCTCCCAGTTGATCTCAGCTTCAGTAAATGCATCATCCGTTTTAATGATCTCCCGTGCATCAACCCAAATAGCTGCCAACCCTGATCCCTGTAGGTAGGTAGTGACAATCCTCGTCGAGAGTAGCTCTCCACAAGCGACTACAGCATCATACTGTGCGAACTTATTTTCCGATAGGTTGGAAAGGTCGACAAGTACTTTCTCAAACAAGGAATCCACTTGGATTCCTAGATGAGTCTGGACACCTAACCCGAGTTCTTCAATGATTGTATAGTGCTCACGCTTGAGTTGCTCAAGAAGAGCCAGATGCTTCTGACCTCCAGCGTTGTGCTTTTTTATGATTTCTTCCAGCTTATTAGTTGTCTTTCCGATGGCGGATATGACGATGATCAGGGCTTCATGCTGATGACTTGATAATATTGCCGCTAAGTTTTTGATGGCAGGAGCATCTTTGACCGAAGCACCTCCAAATTTAAAAACTCTCATGATGCAAACGATTTAAATGATTCCAGAAGCATTTTTTATTGTAATTAATACCTTTGTAGCCGTAAAGAAAATCTGATGAACAAAAGCAATTTAGGACTTCCTATCGGAACAACCTTGGACCGATTTATAAAGCGCAAACAAGATGAATTTCCGTATGCCACCGGCGAACTGTCTCAGCTGGTGAGAGACATAGCCTTAGCAGGAAAAATCATCAATAGAGAGGTCAATCAGTCTGGTCTATTAGACATATCAGGTGGGTTTGGTGAAAAAAATGTCCAGGGTGAGGATCAGCAAAAGCTAGATGTTATTGCTAACATCAGATTTATCAGAGCACTAAAAAATGGAGGGGAGGTTTGCGCGATAGTCTCTGAGGAAGATGAGGAGGTCATCAATCTCAACCCTCAGAGTCGCTATGTAGTCTGTATGGATCCGCTAGATGGCTCGAGCAATATTGACGTGAACGTTTCAATTGGGACGATCTTCTCCATTTACCGACGCAAGTCACCCTCAGGCGGGCCAGTGCAGATGGAGGACATCCTCCAGAAGGGATCAGAGCAAGTGGCCGCAGGTTATATCCTCTATGGCTCCTCGACGATGATGGTGTATACAACTGGACACGGGGTTCACGGATTTACCTATGAGCCAAGCCTGGGAGAGTTTTTGCTGTCTCATGATATCATGAAGTGTCCAATAGATGGAAAAATTTACTCTGTCAATGAAGGATCCTACAATTCGTTTAACCCGCATGTGAGAGACTATATAGAGTACTGCAAGACGGAGAACTACTCCGCCAGATATATAGGATCACTAGTAGCAGATTTTCATAGAAACATGCTCAAAGGAGGCATCTACATGTATCCAAGCACTGAGAAGGCTCCTGAAGGAAAACTCAGGCTGCTCTATGAGTGCAACTCATTGGCACTACTCGCCGAGCAAGCGGGTGGAAGAGCTACTGATGGTAAGCAGCGTATCTTGGATATCGAGCCTAAAGCCCTACACCAAAGATCTCCGCTCTACATAGGCTCAAAGGCCATGGTAGATAAGATGGAGAGCTTCATTAGTGGCAACTAATCACAGACCACTGTACTTCTGACGAAGAGCTGCTTTTTGCAATTCTCGTTCGAGTATATACTTTGATAGGGAGCTGGCTATCTGGTCGGGTTCCTCATTAGCGATTACCTGCTGGAAGGTCGATTCCGGTAGGTCGATGCGGTACATTACATTGATCAGCCGCTGAAAGTCCTTGTCTAACAGGTATTGTACGACTTTGGTCAAACGCCTTTCAAGTGAATCGACACTGAGTGTATCTGCGAACTCACTGTCGTCCAGTCCAAAGTCTTTAGTGATGAGTTGCGCGCCAATCCGTACCAGATCATGGCCATCCACAGCTTACTCTGATTTCTCAGCTTCTTCCTCTTCCTTCGCAGTGAGGAGCTCTGGCGCCTCTCTCACGAGTATGCCATACCAGCTTACCATTTTCTTGATATCGCTGACATAGACACGTTCTGCATCGAAAGTCGGCAGTACAAACTTCAAAAAAGCACGCAATTCGTCTGCATCTGAGGAGCTCGAGAGACCTGTATCCCCATCAAATTCCATATGGATTTTTTGAAAGACCTCTTCCAACGGTACCACACCATCTTCGTCAGTGGTGTAGACAGATATCTCCGCCAGTATTGACACTTTGGTGTGTCCGTTGACGATTAATTTCTTCTTCTTCTCATCCAGCGACTCGAGGATTACTCCGGTACGAGTCGGGTTGACCACCTTATATAGTCCACCTTTTCCGCTGATGGTGGCAATCTCTTTAAATTCTATCATAGCTGTTCAATTCTCAGGCAAACATAATTTTTTTATGACTTCTCTTGATTAATCTGCTCTATATAATTGAGGATTTCCTCTTTACCATTTTTATCAACCGCAGATGACCTAAACATTGGCGGTAGCTCTGCCCAATGTTCCTTCAACCCTCGCTTGATGGCAGCTTCATTCTGGGCTACCTGGTTCTTGGAGAGTTTGTCTGTTTTCGTTAGCACAATAACCAACGGGATCTGATGCTCCCCCATCCAGTTGATGAACTCCATATCCACCTTTTGTGGAGGCAGCCGGGAGTCTATTAGCACAAAGACCAAATAAAGGTTGGGTCGGTAAAGCATATAATCCTTGACCATTTTGTCCCACTTGTTGCGATTCTGCTTACTCACCTGAGCCCATCCATATCCCGGTAGGTCAACCAGGTACCATTCATCATTGATGATGAAGTGGTTGAGCAGCTGCGTCTTTCCAGGCCTCCCGGAGGTTTTAGCCAACTTCGAGTGGTTGGTCAGCATATTGATCAAGGACGACTTACCGACGTTGGATCTACCGATAAAAGCATACTCTGGAATTTTGCTCTCCGGACACTTCTTGTAGTCTGTATTACTGATGACAAACTGGGCTGTTTTGATCTTCATTGGTCTATTGCGATAGTGCTCTTGGAGGCTCATTAAATGGACGTATCCGAAAAGGGTAAAAACATGCCGAGTCGACTAACAATTGAGGGAAACGACCCGTTTACCATTTATTGTTGCAAATTTGCACTCTTTCTTAATGAAGCAAAGCTAATGGCTGTAGTTCCCTACAAAGATAAAGATACCAGTAAGAAGCGCCAGGTCGCTGATATGTTCAACAACATCAGCAAGAGCTATGATTTCCTAAATCATTTTCTGAGTCTCGGCATTGATATACTATGGAGGAAAAAGGCTGTCAAGATGCTTAAAGAAGATCAGCCTAAATTGATCCTTGATATCGCCACAGGTACGGGTGACTTTGCGATAGAGGCGCTAGCCCTAAATCCTGATAAGATCATCGGAGTAGATATCTCTGAGGGAATGCTGGAAGTAGGCAAAGAAAAGATGAAGCGTAAAAAAATCGATCATATCATCGATATGCAGATGGGAGACTCTGAAGGTCTACTTTTCGACGACAATAAGTTCGACGCGGTGATCGTTAGCTTCGGTGTAAGGAATTTTGAGAATCTCAAAAAGGGGCTCACGGACATGTTCAGGGTACTAAAACCCGGCGGGAAAGTGGTCATACTAGAGTTCTCGAAACCGAGTGTTTTCCCATTTAAGCAATTGTATAGTTTCTATTTTCGCTACATCTTACCATTGATTGGCAAGTTGGTGTCGAGCGACAATGCAGCCTATACTTATCTGCCTGAGTCGGTCAATGCCTTTCCCTACGGACAGCAGTTTTTAGATATATTACAAGAATCAGGCTTTCAGAAGACATCATGCAAGACTCTAACCTTTGGCATCAGCTCAATCTATACCGGAGTAAAGGGTTAGTTATTGCTTTATTGCTGTTGGTGCTTTGTGGCAAGACCGCCGAAGCACAAAACTCTGTCAGGGTCAATCTCCCCAACTATGACGAGAAGTGGTTGCACTATGGTTTTGTTATAGGGCTTCACTCATCCTCCTATCGGTTGCAATACAATGACTTCTTCGTGTCCACGGCCATGGACAGTGTACATTCTATTGTCCCACTCAACCTTGGAGGATTTAAGCTGGCATTTGTTTCCAATTTCCGCTTGTATCAGTATTTGGATTTCCGAGCGATGATTCAGGTAGGTTTTTATGAATTCCAGACGGCCTATAGATATACCGATGGTACTGAGTTTGTCGACTTCCGAGATGCCACAATGGTGGAATTTCCAATGATGCTCAAATACAAATCTGTACGGCGAGGTAATATCGGCATGTACCTTGTAGGTGGGATCAATCCCGCTTTTGAGGCAGCCGCAAAAGGTCAGGATGAGGAGGAGCAGGAAAAACTACAGACGAAAAACTTCAACCTTTCCTTCGAGATAGGGGTAGGGTTTGATTTATACTTCCCATTGTTCAAGTTCTCTCCAGAGCTGCGTTATTCTTACGGGCTCATCAACTCCCTAGAGCCTCAAATTAACTCTCTCAATGCAGGCTTACAGCGATTGAGCCCTCACAACATCGGTATTTTTATTAGTTTCGAAGGAGGGCCTTCCTAGTAGGAATTTAAGTCCGATTTTCATCCATGGCTTACCTGCTAGTTGGCAAGGTTCGGTCATTATTCAAAACTTGTGATATGAAAAAAATTGCGCTTATAACCGGAGCTACAGCAGGTATTGGTGAGGCAACTGCCAGGCGACTTGCAGCCAACTATTCACTCGTCATTTGCGGTAGGAGACAGGATAGACTAGACGCTCTCAAAGCGGAATTGTCCAATCAGACTGATATTCACACCCTTTCATTCGATGTTCGTGACAGGGAAGGTGTGTTTAAGGCGATTGAGTCACTTCCCGCACAGTGGCGGTCGATAGATGTGCTGATCAACAACGCCGGCAATGCCCATGGACTGGCTCCTATTCATGAAGGGTCACTCGACGACTGGGATGCCATGATTGATATTAATACCAAAGGTCTACTGTATGTCTCGAAGGCCATCTTACCAGGAATGGTCGAGCGTAAATCAGGCTTTGTGGTCAACATCGGCTCCATTGCTGGTAAGGAAGTCTATCCTAACGGAAACGTCTACTGTGCCTCAAAATTCGCGGTAGACGCCATCACGCAAGGCATGCGATTGGACATGAATCCTTATGGCATTAGGGTCTGCTCGATCAATCCAGGACTAGTGGAAACAGAATTCTCACTGGTGCGCTTCAAGGGAGATGAGGAGAGGGCTAAAAAAGTCTATTCTACCATCACAGCGCTCACGGGAGATGATGTAGCTGATGCTGTAGAATATGTCATCTCACGACCTCCGCATGTGATGGTAAGTGATTTGACGCTTCTCCCAACTGACCAGGCCAGTGCCACTGTGGTGAACCGATCTTAGCTGTTAAGCAGCGTAGCGGCGTTGAACGAAAAGGGTAAGTAGTCGGCTGCTGAGTTGATCTTTAGGACCTTTTGATCTGGCATCATCAGATAGATGTCATAGGGCTTCTGTTGCTTATGCTCATACTCGATCATGACCTGACGACAATTGCCACAAGAGCCAGCTGATACATAGTCTATGCCTTCTTTGGGCTTGGCGGCTATCGCCAAAGCATCTATCGAGGTACTAGGATGGGCTGACTTAGCAGCAAATAAAGCTACGCGCTCTGCACAAAGGCCTGATGGGTAGGCCGCATTCTCCTGATTGTTGCCAGATACGATGACGCCATCCGATAGTCTCACGGCCGAGCCCACATGAAATCCACTATATGGTGCATACGCAGAATCTAAGGCCTTCCTGGCACCTTCCATTAAGTGGGTGATGGACTCTGACAGCTCCTCCCAGTCATAAATGGTATAATCAATATTCAACGTTCGTTTTTCCGCCATGGGTCAATGGTTTTGTGGGAGCATAATATTACTGATATTCTGACCAAAAGGTTTGATGCCTCTTGGCAAATCCTATAATTTGGCGTGAACAACAAACCCATTTTTAGCAATGCAAACAGTATTGGTATTAGGAGCAGGGAGATCGTGCACTTCGCTGATCAACTACCTTATCGAGGTAGGGAAAACACGTCCGCTCAAGGTTATCGTAGCGGATCAAGACATTGAACTAGCACGAAAGAAAGTAACAGGAATTTCCTATGCAGAAGCGAAGCGATTTGATGTCTTTGACGAGACTGAGCGCTTCGAGTTGATCAACAAGGCTGACTTGGTGATCAGTATGTTGCCTGCGGCGTTTCATATCCATGTAGCTAATGTTTGTGCAAGTCTTGGAAAGTCCATGCTGACTGCCTCTTACGTGACATCTGATATTCAGGCGCTGGCCCCTCAGTTTGAATCTAGTGGTAGTACGCTGATTATGGAGATGGGGCTCGATCCTGGTATTGACCATATGTCCGCTATGCAGGTCTTAGATAGGATCAAGTCTGAGGGATTTAAGCTTACGGGGTTTGAGACCTTCACTGGAGGGCTGTTGGCTCCTTCAGAAGAGGATAATCCTTGGGAGTACAAGTTTACCTGGAACCCAAGGAATGTAGTAATGGCTGGTAATGGCTATGTCAAATTCATACAAGAAGGTCTATACAAATACATTCCATACCATAGACTTTTCAAAAGAACCGAAGTTATTCATATTCCTGGGTATGGCTATTTTGAAGGCTATGCCAATCGAGATTCGCTTAAATATTTAGATTCTTATGACCTTCATGGCATCCGGACCTTGTACCGAGGTACGCTAAGAAGGCCCGGTTTCTGCAAGGCCTGGGATGTATTCATCCAACTGGGTGCTACCAATGATAGCTATGAAATGCACAATGTGGCTGACATGACGCACCGTCAGTTCATCAACTCATTCTTATCATTCAATCCGAATGATTCTGTAGAGCTGAAGCTGGCCCATTACCTCAACCTTGAGATAGAGTCAGAAGTCATGTATAAGCTGAAGTGGTTGGATCTGTTCGAAGAAATTCCGGTAGGGCTCGATCGAGGAACTCCAGCGCAGGTACTTGAGCACATTTTGAAGAAGAAATGGAGCCTGCGATCTGACGATAAAGACATGATCGTCATGTGGCATAAATTTGATTATTTGGATAAGACTGGTGAGCCATGCCAAATACAGTCGCATATGGTGGTGACAGGAGTGGATGAAGTGAATACTGCTATGTCTAAAACTGTTGGATTGCCGCTAGGTGTTACTGCTAAGCTCTGGCTTCAGGGAAAGATTAATACTCCCGGACTGCACATACCTACGAGCAAGGAAATCTACGAACCTGTCTTGGGTGAGCTAGAAACGATGGGCGTTCGGTTTGAGGAGCGTGAAATAGAGCTTGCTGTGAAGGCTTAGAGATGCAGATAGTAGGGCTTGAGGAGCCCTACAAACTGCGCTGTATAAGCGCCATCATTCTCTTTGATGATGAGATTTTTGGTAGTCGGAGCTGACTTAGACGAGCGAGTTAGCTTTAGTATTCTTCGAAAGACGGACTTCTCTTGCCTATCGTAAATGAGCAATTCTTCATCTACAGCAAGACTAGTAGTACTGAGCTCATTCTCAAATTTTCTAGATTCTGCTAAGGGGTATAAGACAAAAGCAGCGCCTTGTGGGCTCAGCAACTTTGAGATAGAGTCAACCAGATCCTTTGGAGGCAGTGCGTCACTATGGGTCGCCTGGGCCTTCTTGCTATTGACCGAGCGTTGGCTATTGCTGAAGAAAGGTGGATTACACGCAATGAGGTCATATGTCAAGAGGGAAGCGCCAGCAAACTTCTGAATAGAACTCTCATACAGGCATAAGTTGTGTGACCAACTGCTCCTTTCGAAATTGGCGGTAGCTTCTGCGGCAGCATGCGACTCCAACTCTATCGCGTCGATACTGGCTTCAGGGTACTTTTGCACTAGCATCAGGCTCAAGAGCCCAGTACCAGTACCAATGTCAAGGATACGCTTAGGCTGTTCAGCCTTTGCCCAAGCACCAAGAATGCAGCCTTCAGTGGTGACTTTCATCCCGCTTTGACCCTGATCGATCCTAAATTCCTTGAAATCGAAATACGTATTTGGCATATTGCGACAAACTTAGCCAGTATTGAATCCTAATCCATCCGTGCATAGCCGTGTTTTCAATGGTGTCATTAGCAAGCGATTAATAGCCTCAGCACTTGCGGTTATTTGCCTAGTCACCATGATTCAAGCACAGTCCATTTCTCCTTTTAGTGAAGTGGAGTTGATGATCGACACCTCCATCTATACATGGAAGACAGATACCATTATCGAAAATGCTGAGCCGAAATTGGCCTTCGAATTTACTGAGGTACAGCCGGTTGTAGATGTAAAGCTCTTTGCCTCATCACGGGTGCCTGGTTTGAGGCTTGTGCCCTCTAGTGATTTTAGGCTGGTGGACAGCCTACTTTGGTTTGGCGATCACTATCGTGTCAAAGTACAGTTTAGTAATCTCATCGAGACGCGATTTCCTGCTTTCAATTTTGTCATTGAAGATGATGACAACCAGAGTGCTATTTCCGTTCCACTATTTCCCTACCGGAATACCCAGCTTCAGTTCCGACCTCAAAATACCGAGATGTACATTGGCGAAGAGAAGGTTTTTGATCTGATGTGCAATGATCCGCAAAACCTATTGATCGACAACCAGTGGAGAAGTCAGCCTGGCCTTGAATACCGCGTTAGTCTGCAAGGGGGTAAGCCGAAGCTGCACATTGTGCCCAATGAGCTTGGGCCAGTCACACTAGAGGCTCAGCTGAGTGTGATCCGTCCCAATCTGAGCGAAGAGAGAAAACCTGTATATAGCTTGGACTCAATTACCCAGATGTTCTTCATCAAGGCTAGCCGCTTAGCATTCCTGGATGTGAATGTCAATGAGGTCATCAAGACGGAGAGCACCGGGTTGGATGGCATAGAGATACAGCTTCAGGATCATCGAAACTTGCAACTGGGTAAGACCTACCGCCTGGAGCGACAGTCGGAATCAGGCGGTGCAATCATCGCAGAGATTCATACACGAAGTAGGCTGAGTAATAACCGTATGCTGTCATGGTTGCGGGTCTACAACTTTCATGATAAGGCGGACGGATACCTTTACATGAAGGATGGAGATGACCCCAAGTTCATCACCAATTTCAATATCATTCACAGAACAGAAATCACTAATATCAGTGTCTTGTCCTCGCGAGGAGAGTGGAAGTCGACGACTAAAGTCAACCCAGGTCAGACGATAGACCTGAAGGTTGAGGGCTTTGGTATGGACAATGCGCCTTTGTTGTTTGAGGATATTCAGACGATTGCATTTGATTCATTGATAGGCAACAATAGGGTTGGCTATTATAGAATAGATATTCCACTAGACATCAAAAAGAAAGAGATCAGGATATTCCAGAACGGACAGCCCCTAAACAAATCCCTGCAGGTAGTAGAGTACGACGAGCCAGCGCCACTGTCATTTGTGAATCTCAACTATGGCGAGCAACCGATCAATATTGTAGATCAAAACCAGCCCATTCTTTACGAGAGTGTGATCAATGACTTGCTACTAGAGTTTGATACTGATCTCATCGACAGGCCCAATGATATGCATGGTGTCCAGTATCTGGATATCAAGGTTGAGCTAAGAACGTCGAAAAATGATCTGATTGACTTCAAGGAATTGGAGGATGTTGCAGTCTGCCCAAGTACCTCTTCCCCTCGATTTGGACAGTACACAGAGCGCCGCTGCAGCGACGACCAACTGGCTTTAAACCAATACCTGAGTAAGAAAACTTATCAGCTGGAAGAGTGGTCCAAAGCCTTGTTGATTGTGCGTCATAGCAAGAGCAAATATGGAAGCAATGTGGAAGAAGAGCGTGTGGAGATTATGCAAAAGCGCCTCACTAGTTTCGATATCGATGTGTCCTTCCCAGCAGGTCTGCTCACCAAGCGCTTTGGCCCGGAACAAGACGATGATTTCGATAACCTCGGCGGAATTAGCCTCGCGATGATGGCACAATTCACTTTCTATCATCCTGAGAAAATAGCCATCGAGCGCCCCTATAAGATTGGAGCTGGCTTTATTGCCCTCAATGCCTTCAACTTCTCTAGTGAGAATGACAATCGTGATATAGGTATAGTCGTACTTGGTAGCCTTTACCCAAGAAGCAAGTCCAAGTTGACCTTTCCGCTCTTTCTAGGTGGAGGCTATCTCCTTTCCAATGCTGCGTGGTTTGTAATGATCGGGCCCGGTATCAGGGTGAGTTTGTAGTATTTCGCTACCGCAAATCAGCCAAATAGTCGGCGAGAAACATTGTAAACTCCTCCGTCAATGGAATTTCAGGATCAGTATAGGTAAGTAGGTTAAGATTAGGATCTTCCGGAGCATTCTTGAGGATATGGTTCATGCCATCTATGATTTTAAGAGTGGCATTTGGTTTACTTTCCGCCAATATGCTTGCCTGCTCTATCGGCACCTGAATGTCTCGTGTACCATGAATAACTGCAACGGGCATATCAAGCCTAGATAGTTCGAGGCTAGGATCAAATTGTATCCAGCTGGTCAAGTAGGGCTGAGCAGACTCTCCAAAGAGGAATTGTAGATCGTCTGGAATATCTGAAACGGTATTCCCTTTGCGCAATTCCGACAAGACGTATTCGGAATACTCAATCACAACCGCCGGTAAGGTCGACAACTGCTCAAGGAGAATCTCATCTGCTGGTACACCTGCACCTGATATGGAAATGAAGAAATCCACATCTGCTGCGGAAGCGGTAATCATGCCAATCAGCGATCCTTCACTATGTCCTATGATACCGACGCTCGAGTACCGACTTTCTTTTCGTAATATTTTTATCCAACTAATCGCATCGGTCACATAGTCATTGAAGGTCAGCCCAGCGGCCGTATTACCAGCCTCGGCGCTTGCACCTACTCCACGTTTGTCATACCGGAGAGAGGCGATATTGGAGAGCAATAGCTCGTCGGCAATCATCTTCAGAGAGTTGTTCGTTCCCGGTAGGGAGGCGGTGTTGCCATCGCGATCGGTAGGACCGGATCCAGCAATAATCAAGACTACAGGTACTGCCTCTCCGGTATTTGGTCGTACCAATGTCCCAAAGATGTCTCCAGCACTCGTGGTGACAGATACCTCTTCTTCAAATGTGGCAGGCTCATCATCATCTCCACAGGATAGGAGGAGGACTGTTGCTAGCGCAAAAATGAATGGGAGTGCTATTCGTGGAAGGCGATTCATGAGTCAATAACAAGGCTATATGCGTATGCCCCTAATTCTGTCCAAAGCTTCAGTCTTGGAGATTTTACAAGCGGCTGATATACAGTCTTAGCTACATGTAATCTACTCATTTGATCACTATATTGGCTTCAAAAAAATAGGAATATGAATCGGATTTTGACCTTATTCGTGATGCTAGTAACATTGGCCATCAGCGCCTATGCACAAAACAGCTATGTCCCCAAAATACTACCCATGGAGGATCGTGCAAGAGTAGTTAACAGTTGGTTGGCTGAGAGATCCGAGACCGTGCTGCCCGACTTGATGCGAAGGACCGGTATCGATATGTGGCTCGTGATCGGTAGCGAGTACAACGAAGACCCAGTCATAAAGACCATGCTTCCAGCTACTTGGATTTCTGCGAGACGTACTACGATGCTTGTGATTTACGATCCTGGTGAAGGCAATAAATTGGAGACTTATGCTATCGCGCGCTATAATGTTGGTACGATTTTCCAAAAGGCTTGGAATCCGTCGCAGCAGCCAGACCAATGGCAAGCCCTTTCGCGGTTGATCCAGGAAAAGAATCCTAAGAAGATAGGAATCAATAAGTCTGCCACGTTTGCGCTTGCAGACGGCCTTTCAGCCAGTCATTATGAGAAATTGACGGAAGCCTTGCCAAAGAACTTTCAGAACAGGCTGACCAATGCTGAGATGTTGGCTGTAGGCTGGCTGGAGACGCGCACCGATAGTGAGATGGCTGTGTATCAGCAGATCGTAAGGATTGCACATCAAATCATTGCTGAGGGATTTTCTGATAAGGTAATCCAGCCGGGCATCACTACTACCAATGACGTGGTGTGGTGGTACAGAGACCGTATCCGTGAATTAGGACTGACGACTTGGTTTCACCCGTCCGTATCCATTCAGCGTCAGGATCCTGAGTCATTTGAGCATTTGCGGTCATTTTCTGAGCGACCGGAGGATGCGATCATTCAGCCTGGTGATTTGATTCATACTGACTTTGGCATTAGCTATCTCCGACTCAATACTGATACCCAACAGCACGCCTATATTCTAAAACCTGGGGAAACTGAGGCACCAAAGTATTTGGTGGATGCCTTTGCCAAAGGCAATGCCGTACAAGACGCATTGACTGACAACTATAGAGAGGGCCGCACGGGGAATGAGATACTAAAAGCGGCACTAGATCAATGCAAGGTAGAAGGGCTAAAAGGAGTTATCTATACTCATCCGATTGGATTCCACGGACACGCTGCAGGGCCTACTATTGGGCTTTGGGATCAGCAAGGTGGCGTTCCAGGTAGGGGGGATTACCCGCTCTACAGCAACACCGCTTATTCTATTGAGCTGAATGCTGGTGTGTTCATCGAAGAGTGGGACAAGGAAATCAGAATTATGCTAGAGGAAGACGGTTACTTCGACGGTACAGGATTTCGCTATATCGACGGAAGACAGAAAGAACTGATGTTGATACCAAGACCACTCCCCCCGAACGGGCAATAATCCTCCCGCAAATGAGGGGATATCAAAAAATGTCTGTTATTAGCGGTATAGCAGACATTTTTTTATGCCCCGATTTCTAACTCTTTTATTTCTTCTTGAAGGCGCATTTTGTGCCTTTACCGGCCATACTCAGCCACTTATTGATGAAATCGACATTAATAGAAGAGGTGTCGATGCTATCCAAATCAAGGCAGGGTTTGCAGAATTGACGCTTACCCAGAGCAACGACCATATCACCCATGTCAAGGGTCGGATTTGGGGTAATTCTACCTCCCGTCTCTACAAGTTTGTCACCAGTATCGAAAACAAGGTGCTTACCATAGAAGTGATCTCTCCACTAACTATCAGGAATGATGTTGGCGGCCGACTAATGATCGGCCTTCCGCCACAAGTCAAAGTCGATATCATATCGACTTCTGGTAAGGTGCATGTGGTTGACTACCGATCCGATAGTATAGAAATCGATAGCAAGACGGGAATCGTGGAGGTGCTCAAAAGCACAGGCAAGGTCAACATCTCTTCCGATAATGGCAATGTGTTATTCAATGCATTTGACGGTGAAGTAACAGCACAGACGGATGATGGTGAGATCCAAGTGGTGAATTGCTCAGGTGGTCTTGATCTATCCACTGATACTGGTGAGATTGACGGTACGCAGCTCATACTTGATCGCAATAGCTACTTCTCGAGTCAAAGTGGAGAAATCAACTTATCCATTGATCAGCCAGAGTCATTTTTCAGTGCAGATATCATCTCCAATGGAGAGATCATGTGGCATGCTACACCTATAGCTCACGACAGCTACCGCAAAATCATGGGCAAAGTATACCTCCGGGGTACCTCCAACACAGGAGCTATCCGCATCAATTTCAAAGAGGATGGGCTGAGCAGGAGGTGATCAATGGGATTAGCTAACCTACCTGAATCATATTCACCTTACCACAACTCATGTATACTTTCCCTAAAGTATTTATCATAGACGGACCTCACGGCATCCATCTGCTCTTGGGAAAACCGGGGTAGCTGTAGGCTTTGACTATTGCTCTTGACCTGACTAGGGCTGCTAGCGCCAGGAATTACAGTGCTGACTGCATCATGCATGAGCACCCATCGAATTGCATAATGGTACAGATGCTCAGTGTTGTCAAAGATTTCTTTTAGCTCATCTACCGCCTTGAGTCCTTGCTCATAGTCTACGCCGGAGAAGGTTTCCCCCTTGTCGAACGCTTCCCCATTGCGATTGAACTGACGATGGTCGTCAGCTCCGAACTTAGTGTTCTGTTGGTACTTCCCGGTGAGCAGGCCGCTCGCTAATGGCACTCTTGCCAATATGCCAATATTTTTTTCTTTCAGTAATGGGAAGCAGCTGTCCAAAGGTTTGTGACGAAACATATTGAAGATGACTTGAACTGTACTGACTACCTCATAAGCGCTTGCTCTTTCTGCCTCCGCTACAGTCTCTACACTCACGCCGAAGTTGAGGACTTTGCCCTTGTCCCGAATCAATGCCAGACGTTCAAAGATCTGATCAGATTCATAAATCTCAGCTGGAGGACAATGAAGCTGTACCAGGTCCAGCTCGTCCAGCCCTGTATTGAACAACGCCTCATCCACGTATTTCTCCAGTACATCTGGAGTATAATTGGCTACAATGTGAGGATTGATCCGTCGACCTATTTTGGTAGCAATGAAGATGTTATTACGATTTTCTTTAACAAGGTGGCCAACGACCTTCTCGCTTTGCTGATCATCATAGACATCAGCAGTATCGAAAAAATTGACTCCTTCGTCCAGCGCCTGGTGGAGTATTTTTTTAGCATGTCGGGCGTCAAATCGCTTACCCCAGCCACCACCAACCTGCCATGTGCCCAATGAGACGGCAGATACGTTTATGCCTGTTTTTCCGAGATGGTTATATTCCATTATTTGTAGTGTAGTTCCACTTAAATATGGGAGTGCTGCCCACTTGAGTAATGTGGTGACGTAGAAATCCGACGATGGTTATTTCGAGAATTGCCATATGGCCAGGTCAAGGATTGCGCAACATTCAAGCGAACACGTTACTCTCAAGTTTAGTCCTTCCTTAAATTTTCCAGCTTTCTGTTGAGTTCTTCGATTTGCTTGTCACGTAACTCCTGATCTTTTAACATTTGATCAAGCATCAAATTGGATTTCTCATTCAGCCGTAGCAGTTGAGTATCAACCTTCTTTTCTCTCTCTTCTGTCCTTAGCCTTATCGCCTGAAATTCATCATCGACCTTCTTTTCTCTTTCCTCCGACCTAAGTCTTATAGACTGAAGTTCAGCAGCTGTCTTTTCTTCTCTCCGATTTGAGTGAGCCAAAAACTTTCCGAATTTTTCATCTAAATCATCCATACGTACTTGTAGAGCATGGACAAATTTGTTGTTTTGGACGGTGTAGTCTTTGATAACCTCGACATCCTGATGAAGTATGTCAATTGACCTGAGCATATTGCTGGACAACTCTTCTAGTTGACTGAGCCTTGTCGGGGTATTTTCTGGTTCCTTAGCCATGGTCAAATATATGAATTTGTCAGCCCTATTAAAAGACGTCTATTTCTTGTGAAAGAATTGTTTTAGAACTAGAAGAAGTAGCAATTCCTTCTCCTAAGGCCTTATTCCTTTTTCGACGAATTCCACTAACGGTCTTACGGCACTTAGGGACTTGAGCAGAATATCGGAAGTCGCTCTTTGTGGGTTCTCGATTAGTTGCATAGCATAGTATTGCTTGTGCAGGAGCAAGGGCATCTCGGCCACTTTGTCCCTCAATGGCCCATTCAGTCGGGTTACTTTATCTCCTAGTATGCTTTCGAAATTGGATCTGAATTCTGTGCTCCCAATAATCTCTTCGAGCTCTTCATAGTTTTCCGATAGGAAAGTCCTTAACCTGGAGAGTGTCGGTGTATCCAAGTCAAACTGTCCTCCCCCTACATGGACTGTATCAGCGCTGATACCAATATAGTAACCAGGAAGCCCTGACTTACGACCACCGGGCGCCAGCGCCGATTTCATAATAGTATTGTAGGGTGACTTGTCTTTGGAGAAGCGGATATCACGATTAATCCTGAAGAGCGATTTCTTGGGGTCAGGATCAATACGTTGATCCCATTGACCGACAGTCTCCATGATTTCAGAGATAAGTTGTAAGAAAGGAGTCTTTACTTCTCGCTCATAGGTCTTTTTGTTATCGTTAAACCACTCTTTATTATTGTTCACTTCAAGAGCAGAGAAAAATTCGGAGTAAGCTTTAGATATCATGACAATTCGGATTTTAGTTGGGTTAAGGCTTGTTGAGCGAGTTTTGGCCACCGGTCTGAATAGGTAAAGTCGACCTCAAACCAGCCAGAAAGAGGCTTTTTATTCTTAAAAGGGGAGAATTCTTCCGTAGGAAAGTTGAGCGTAGTGATATCGAATCCCTTGCCCAACTTGAATACCATTTTGTACTTTCTACTCAAAAAACAGAAGACCTTGTCTTGGTAAACGATGGCTGGAGAGCTCATCATTTTACCAGCCGCAAGTGATGAATCCATGCTAATCATCGCTTGTCTGATTTCTTCAAACTCTAGTAGTTCCTCTCTCATACAATGAAGTGACGAATGCAAGACGTACCATTGGACATTTCCTGATAATAAAGTTAACACTTATAGGAATGCACAAGCCATTAGCTGTCCCAGCCCCAAATCTCAAATGATTCTGATAAATTGCAGAGGCTTGATACTTTTGCTCGATCTTGACTATATCTACACTGCCAACCATTAAGTGATTTGTATCTGCTAAGAAGGATCTATAGTATCTACTGCTTCATTCTGTTCGTCAGTTTGTTTTTAGCGATCTACCCAGGATATCTACTAGCCATATGGATTCCAGGTTGGTGGCGATTTGGGTCGTACACCACTAGACTTTGGGCGACTATTTATTTTCCACTTATAGGGATGCCCATTAGAATGGAGGGTAGCGAGCATCTCAAAAGCATTAAAGGAAATGCGGTTTTCTGTGTCAATCATTTTTCCTTTCTGGATATTGCCACGATGGGCTTTTTACCAAGGCCCTTCGTTTTTGTGGGTAAAGAGTCCATTCGGAAGGTGCCATTGTTTGGCTACATGTTTCGCAAACTTCATATCACGGTCAACCGCCAGAGTCTCAGGGATCGATACGCTACTTATCAGAAAAGCAGTAGTGCCGTTGAGCAAGGCAAAGATCTGGTGATCTTTCCTGAGGGGGGGATTATCTCTACCGACCCACCTCAAATGGCAAAATTCAAAGAAGGCGCCTTCAAAACGGCTATCGCTCATGGAGTGCCTATTGTACCCGTAACAATACCCAACAACTGGATCATCCTGCCAGACAATGGGCAATTTCTACCTAGAATACGGCGTTGCTCAATGATCATACATGAGCCGATCCCAACAGACGGGCTGAGTGAAGCCGATGTGGCTGAGCTTAAGGATAGATGCTTTCGAGTCATAGACAGTGAATTGCAAAAGCATTTTCCTGATCGGCTTGAAGCTGGCTCTTAATTGATCTAAATTCGCTTCCCTTTAAAACGGTGATAGGCTCAAACCAAGATGCCTACCGACAAGTAACCAAGAGGTAAAATGAATATTTGATGTTCGGATTCTTATTTAGGAGCAATTGGGGACAACCTTATCGAACCATTTTTTGGATGTATCTCGGGCTGTTTGTCATCGCCTGTAGTCTGGTTTTTCTGGCTTTTTTGGTAGGCCCCTACAATGCCTTTGATTGGACGATCACCTCCGAGACAGAGCTCATTAAGATTCCACTACTCGAGTTCAACCTCGGTCTGTTTGAGATTGAGTTACTCAATGACAACTACTTGGTCAAGCAGTATTTTGGCGGTAGCGACCTTAGAGTAGATCCACTCGATCATGTTTGGATGCTTGTTTTTGCTGGACTGGGCTTGGCCTTACTGCTCACTGTAATCACATATTTTAGTACGTTTTGGTTCACCGTGTGCATGGGTGTGTTCACAGTAATCCTGATTGCTTTCCAATTGAATTACCTCCAGCTCTTCGGCACTACTGGTCGGGAGGCTCTCATTGGCTTTTCTGCCGTTTTTCTGTCTATGGGATTCTTCTTTCAGGCGATTCGCCCACTGTCGACGATGCTGGTGCGATTGCTCTCCTTCCTTACACTTATGATCATAATCGCAGGGGTAATCTATCAGTTCTCTGGGGTTAGTCAGCCGTTTTTCTATCTCGCAAACTATGGGATGATGGGTTTTTTCGTCCTTTCTCTGTTTTTCATACTTCTCATAGGACATGAGATTGTTTTTCTGATCCTATACCTAGTCACTCAGTCGAAGGGTGATGTAGGCAGTAACAACTCTACCCATTTCATTGTATTCACGCTAGTCTATATCGCCAATATTGCGCTGGTCTACAGTCGTAATGCTGGATATATCGATTGGGATATACTCTACGTGCATGCTTTTATCCTTCTACTCCTGTCTGCATTCATTGGACTTTGGACATTTGAGCGACGGGAGGAGGCCTATCGGGGAATATTAAGTTTTTATCCTTATGCCGGACTGTTGTATTTGGCCATGGGTATCATTTGTATGGCTACTTTGCGGTATCAGATGGTCATTGCTAATGACCCGTTGATGGAGGTATTCGAGGATGCTATCGTCTTCAGTCATCTGGCTTTTGGCGCGATGTTTTTTATCTATGTGATTGCCAACTATGTCAATCCACTCCTTGAGAATCTTGCGGTGCATCGGATCGTCTATCAGGACAACAACTTCCCTTATGCTACAGCAATGTTGGGAAGCATGATAGTGGTCGTGGCATTGTACTTCATCTCGAATGAAGCGCCACGTAACCAGACGATCGCAGGATATTTTAATCTGATCGGTGACCTATATGTCGAGGACAACCCAACGGTAGCACGCCGATATTACTCACAGGGGAGCGACTATGGCTATCAAAATCACAGATCCAATTACATGTTGGGTCAGCTCAACCTATCGGAAAAAAAGGTGCCAGCAGCGATCGTGAATTTCAAAACAGCCATCGCCAAGCACCCTACACCACATGCTTATATCAATTTGGGGAATGCCTACCGGAAACAGAATATCTACTTTGATGCGCTATTCACCATGCAACAAGCTCATGGCGATTTTCCCGAGGATGGCGCTGTGAAGAACAACCTAGGCATGCTATTCTCTCGGACAGACATCAATGATTCTACGCTGTACTTCTTAGGAGATGTATCAAGCGACCCGGTATCTAGCCGTGTTGCACAAGCTAACTTGATGGCTGTCCATGCTGAGAAGGCGCTTCCACTCAGCTCCGACTCCTTGAAGGCCGCCTATGAGAAAATGACATCACTGCCGATAAAAGCAAACACACGTGCTTATGCCAATAGGTATTATGGAGGACTAAACAACGAATTTGATAAGGGTTTTGCGTCTGACTCTACACTTAATGCGCATACGCTCTCTTATCTGATCAACGCTTCGACTGACCCAAGTAATTTCAGCACTGAGCAAGGAAAATTAGCTCGTGCCTATGGAGAATACCCATTCAATGGATCTTACCAAGATCAATTAGTCTTTGCCGATGCTTGGATTCAATACAACCTTGAGAAGGTAGGTGCCGCATTTCGCCAAATGGATGTCGTGAGCTACAACACATCACCGCAGCAGAGCTACTACCAACACGCGCTGGGAGTACTCTCCCTTCACCAGGGCGCTCCAAGACTGGCCGCTGACTATTTTGAAAAGTCGATTCGGGTCAGGCCTAGTGATACGACCAATCTCGTACTGGCATACCTGGAATCTGATCAATTGGCTAAGGCCAGACCGTTTCTGTATAAGCTACCGACAGGAGCATTGCGTGATGATCTGATGAGTGCGGTACTGCTTGAGGATGATAAGATTACTAATACTTCGGATCAGATTCGCTATTTGGCACTTCGCTACCGGATGTCGAGCCTTGATTCGTTGACCATTCAGGATATACTGGGGTCGTTTCAAGAGCCGGCTTATCAGGCCAATGCGCAATTGTTAGTGACGGAGCACTTCCTGAAGCAGGGGGATCTCAACACTGCCCGTTTCCACTTAGGTCAAGTGTCTCAGGATTTTGATGATAAGGTAGAACTTCAGCGAACGCTCCTAGAAAACCTAAGCTACCTGATGGAAGGTGATATTGGGTATGTAGACCTGTCAGCTTCGAACAGGTACCGCGGTGAGGGCAGCTGGGATGGGATGCAAAAGCTATTCGAGGCTTTGGAAGCCAATATCTCACAAGACTCTATCAAGTCCAGCGCACTATTTGAGCAGCTGGGTTACAATAATCCTTTCTTTGAAGAAGGTGTACTACAGTCTGTTCGTTACTTTAATAGCCAAGGGAATAAGTTCAAGTCTTACGATATCCTATTGAAGGCGATAGATATCAATCGATATTCTGCAGAATTGATTAAGGCTTATGTCATGCAGGCTCTGGAGATCAGGCATGAGGAATATGCTGAGTCAGCTGTTATCCGACTGATTGATTTAATGAGTGCGGAAGATTTTGGTGACTTTGAGCGAGAATTCAGCGAGAGAAAGAATGAGCTCGGTAACAGAGATGACGCATCGGTGTTCGGCAGTATTCCGCTAGAGGACGGCTAGATACTTGAGTAGTGCCGGGTTAGTATTGCTCTTCTTCCAGATGGCCGACAGTTGCGCCCTTCGCTTCACCTTCTTGAGTTCGATAAACTTCACTTCCAGATCAAACCCATCTTGAAGGGTGGTAGGGACTATGCTGATTCCAAGCTTATTCTCAACAAGCCGAAATATAGTGTTGGCATGTACCGATCGATGAGAGACTTTCGGTGAAAATCCATTTTCTTCAAAAAGACTCATGATCTGCTCATAGTAGCCATAGCTGTAGTCACTCGAGAAGAGTATAAAAGCCTCATCTTTAAGTTGCTTGAGACTATTGAAGTTACCTTCATTAATCAGGTGATCAGAGGGCAGTACAAGAGTAAAAGTATCTTCATACACAGTCTTGATTTGGAATCCCTCGGGGACATGACTGAGCCGCACAAAGCCAATGTCAAGCTTATCATGGGCTATGGCATCTACCTGATCCCAATTGGTCATCTCGTTGAGACTGGCATGAATGTCGGGGCTGTTCTGACTGAGTGATAGCAAGCTCTGCGGAATTACCCGCTGCATTGCCGAACCAACAAAGCCAATACGCACTTCACCTTCATCTCCACTCTGAATTGACTTTAAACGATCTAGAGTCACACTGAGTCGATTCATCAGTGAGATAGCCTCCTCCTTGAGATGATGTCCTGCAGGAGTAAGAACCACCGACCTCTTACTTCGCTCAAATAGTGATACGCCGAGCATTTGCTCTAGTTGAGTAATCTGTCGACTAAGACCTGGTTGTGAGATAAACAGTCGTTCAGCAGCCTTTCTAAAGTGAAGTTCTTCCGCTACCGCCAAAAAATATCTGAGGTGCCGGAGCTCTATTTGATTACTTGTAGCTATCAATTGATGATCAATTTGGTATTTAGAGTTATTAAAGCTACCACTTACTTTTGAATGAAAATAATTCCTCGGGGCTTTGCCGCGGGGTTCCTATTAAAGCGTCATCCCCGCGAAGGCGGGGATCTAAATAAGAAATTTCAAGAAATTTTTTATTTGAGAGTCATTAACCCCATCGCAAATGACAGTTTTCAAACTTGGAATTGATCATCTCACCACAGCGCTGCTTGAGCAGATACTGGTAGGTGATCTAAAGCTCACTATAGATCAAGCGGCTGCTGACAAGATCAGGAAGAGCAAATCCTACGTCGATGATATAGTCGATCGAGAGGAGGTTGTTTACGGTATCAATACTGGATTTGGCCCTTTGTGTACAACCATTATTTCAGCCGCTGATACGCAGCTACTTCAGGAAAATATACTGAGGAGCCATAGTGTCGGGGTAGGTGAAGCTGTCCCGATTCGTGTAGCCCGAACCATGATGGTCACCAAGCTGCATTCCCTTTGTCAGGGGTATTCGGGTATTTCTATTGAGGTGCTCGAGCGAATTCTCTGGCTCTTTGAGCATCATTACACACCCTTCGTGCCGATACAGGGATCTGTAGGCGCCTCGGGTGACCTTGCACCCCTTGCACATTTATTTTTGCCATTGATTGGCTTAGGAAAACTGCACAATGGGAAAAAGTATGTAGAGACCAAAAAGATCTATCAAAAGGAAGACCTGACCACACTGGAGTTGGGTGCCAAGGAGGGACTAGCCTTGATCAATGGGACTCAGTTTATCGTGTCGTATGCGGTGATGGGCGTGAGCCGAATGCACAATTTGCTGGACAATGCAGACATCATCGGTGCGATGAGCCTTGAAGGGATCCTTGGTTCTGCGGCACCTTTTGATCCTGACCTGCATTCATTAAGACCTTTTTCGGGAGCACAATATGTTGCGCATCGGCTCAAGATGCTCCTGGACAAATCTGAAATGGTGGCCTCTCATGAAAACTGTGGTCGTGTTCAGGATCCCTATTCGATTCGGTGTATGCCGCAGGTACATGGTACCTCCCGACATGCATGGCAGCACCTAGCGGAAATGCTGGAGACGGAGCTGAATGCTGTCACAGACAATCCTATCATTTTCAATGCGCATAAGACCATCAGCGGCGGCAATTTCCATGGCCAATTGCTCGCATTGCCTCTTGACTATGCCACGCTGGCTGCAGCTGAGTTGGGCAACATTTCCGATAGGCGGAGCTACTTACTCATAGAGGGTAAGTCTGGATTACCAAGACTCCTTATGACCAATACCGGGATAAACTCTGGTTTTATGATACCTCAATATACCTCAGCTGCTTTGGTGAGCGAAAACAAGTCACTTTGCTTTCCCGCCAGTGCGGATTCCATTCCTACCTCGCTTGGTCAGGAAGATCATGTAAGTATGGGCTCCATCAGTGGGCGAAAATTCAATCAGGTACTCGGCAATCTCGAAAACATATTGGCGGTAGAATTAGTATCTGCGGCTCAGGCTTTCGACTATCGTAAGCCTATGAA
>JAVKDO010000130.1:0-15301 GCA_040222235.1 Cyclobacteriaceae bacterium | reverse complement strand
AAATGAGATTATCAAAAATCACCCTAAAGCCGTTCAATAAACATGGTTTGATATGGATTCCAAGGCTACTTTCCTCTATATGTAAATGAAACACTAATCCTCATGGAAACTTTAGAAAAAATAGTCAAAAGGGTCTACCGTTTTGGAAATAGTACTGCCGATGGTGGCACTGAAATGAAGCCGTTGCTAGGCGGAAAAGGAGCAAACCTTGCAGAAATGACCAGAATTGGCTTACCGGTACCTCCGGGCTTTACGATTACTACTGATGTATGTACCGAATACCACAATTTGGGCAAGGAACAGGTAAAGAAACTACTTCGCGGAGATGTAAGAGATGGAGTGGCGTTCATTGAAGATATCATGGGAACGAAGTTTGGAAGTGAGGAAAGTCCACTGCTGCTCTCCGTACGTTCCGGCGCTCGGGATTCTATGCCAGGGATGATGGATACAGTGCTGGATATAGGACTTAATGACACTGTTGTGGAAGGGCTAGCTCGGAAGTCAGGCAAACCGCATTTTGCGTGGGATTCCTATCGTAGGTTTATCCAAATGTACGGTGACGTAGTGATGAAGGTGAATCACCATGTGAGTTCTGATCAAGATGTATTTGAAGAGATACTGCACGAATTGAAAACACAGAAGGGTGTTAAGACAGATCAGGAGCTCACCACAAATGATCTTAAATCGCTGGTTGAAAGCTACAAGAAGAAAATATTGGAATTGACCGAAACGGAATTTCCTCAAGATCCGGTCACTCAAATCTGGAATTCAATTATTGCAGTATTTGAAAGCTGGCATACTCCTCGTGCTATCGTCTACAGGAGATTGAATAACATACCTGAAGAATGGGGAACAGCGGTCAATGTACAAGCTATGGTCTATGGTAATATGGGTAATACTTCTGCCTCAGGGGTAGCCTTTACCAGAGATGCAGCCACAGGTGAAAATGTATTTAATGGAGAATACCTGATCGATGCGCAAGGAGAGGACGTAGTAGCTGGTATTCGTACACCGCATCAGATTTCCCTTGAGGGTTCAAGGAAATGGGCGGAGCTGGCGAAAGTAGATGAAGCCGATAGGCGGACAAATTACACGTCGCTGGAAGAAAGCATGCCTCAGCTTTATAATGAGCTGGTGGATATAGAACTCAGGTTGGAGGATCATTTCAGAGATATGCAAGACATGGAATTTACCATCGAGGAAGGTAAGCTGTGGATACTTCAGACACGTAATGGTAAGCGTACCGGGCAAGCTATGGTAAGGATTGGTATAGAGATGCTGTCTGAAGGAATGATTGATGCCTCTACACTACTCACGCGTATTGATCCGAACAAAATCGAGGAGCTGCTCCATCCAGTATTTCATAAAGGTGAGTTGGCCAAGCTCGTTCCTATTGCCAAAGGACTGCCTGCATCGCCAGGAGCCGCTTCAGGAAGAATTGTGTTTTTCTCCGATGATGCATTGGAGTGGCACAGCCGAGGAGAGCAAGTCATTCTGGTAAGAGTGGAAACCTCGCCTGAAGACCTGGCGGGCATGGATGCTGCTCAGGGTATCCTGACGGCTAGAGGAGGGATGACCTCTCATGCAGCGGTAGTGGCCAGGGGCATGGGCAAGTGCTGTATCAGTGGAGCCGGTGGAATCCATGTGGATAGCGAGCATAAAACCATGAGTAGCAATGGTGTGGTCTATCAAGAAGGTGACTGGATTTCACTAGATGGATCTCAAGGAAAGGTCTACGCAGGAAAACTTAAAACAGAGCAGGCGGATATTTCAGGGAACTTGGGAGAGCTAATTTACCTGGCTGATGAGTATTCAAAAATGAACGTGCATGCGAATGCTGATACTCCTGAAACGGCGAGGATTGCAAGAAAATTCGGAGCTGTGGGTATTGGCCTTTGCCGAACCGAGCACATGTTCTTTGAGGGAGAACGTATCAAAGCCATGCGGGAGATGATTCTTGCTGATAATGAAGAGGGTAGAAGAAAAGCATTAAAAAAACTCCTTCCGATGCAACGCTCAGACTTTGAGGGCATATTGGAGGCCATGCAGGGTTACCCGGTGACCATCCGCTTGCTTGACCCACCATTACATGAGTTCTTGCCTCAAGATGCTGAAAGTCAGAATGACCTGGCCAAAACAATGGGCATATCCAGGGACAAGGTGATGGACCAAATTGAGCAACTGAAAGAGGTGAACCCGATGCTTGGTCACCGAGGCTGCCGACTGGGTAATACTTATCCTGAGATTACTGAAATGCAGGCAAGGGCGATCATAGAAGCCGCGATGAACCTAAAAGCTAAGGGCATACATGCCATACCTGAAATAATGATTCCACTTATCGGTACCGAAGCGGAGTTTATCATGCAAAAAGAGGTGGTAAAGCAGGAGGCTGAAAAAATCTTTCTAGAGAGAAAAGATCGGATTGATTTCAAAATTGGAACCATGATCGAAGTACCAAGGGCAGTATTAGTGGCAGACAAAGTGGCAGAGCATGCCGAATTCTTCTCGTTTGGCACCAATGATCTTACACAGATGACATTTGGGTTCTCAAGAGATGACGCGGGTAAGTTCCTTCCTATTTATATCAAAAAGGGCATTCTAGAAGAAGACCCCTTTCAAGTACTGGATCAGGAAGGCGTTGGTCAGTTAGTGAGAATGGGTATCGAAAGAGGTCGAATGTCCAGACATAACTTGGTTGTGGGCATATGTGGTGAACATGGCGGTGATCCAAAGTCCATAGACTTTTGTCATCATGTCGGTATGAACTACGTGAGTTGTTCCCCTTATCGGGTACCTGTGGCCAAAGCAGCAGCGGCTAAGGCAACTTTGCTGAGTTAACCCCGGGATTATCAAGTTTAAATATGCTCCTGACGGTGGTCAGGAGCATTTATATTGGTTAGGTCACGCAAAGACAAAGCTTCGTTCGATAAAACCTATGCCTTCTTCACAAACTCAGACTTGAGCCCCATCGATCCAAATCCATCAATCTTGCAAGCAATATTATGATCTCCATCGACCAATCTGATGTTCTTAACTTTGGTGCCTGATTTGACCGGCTTAGGAGCACCTTTTACCGGTAGGGTCTTCATTAATACCACCGAGTCACCATCCTGGAGTAGGTTGCCGTTAGCGTCTTTTATGATTAGCCGTTCAGGCTCCTGCTGATCATCCGGATTCCACTCATGTGCGCACTCTGGACAGACTAACAGTGCGTCCATCGGATTGGCGTACTGAGATTGACATTGTGGGCAGGGAGGTATCTCTGACATAATTCAAGTTTAAAATCCCGAAGTTAGTCTTTAGGAAGGAGTAGGGACTATATAGCTAAATTTTCGCTGATCTTTATTGAAAGAAAGAATATGCACAATTGAGAATCAATGTACATTGCAGGTTGTACTTACTACTTATTCTAACCATAAACACTTCTCGCTATGCTCAAAAAAGTACTTCTAGGCCTTGGAGCCATCCTCCTAATATTTATTATCTGGGTCGTATACGGGTTATTTATTGCAACTCCTGCTAGTCCTCCAGATACTGCTGAGTATTCACGCAATGGACTTGATATCACTATCGACTATAGTCGACCATACAAACGAGATCGCACGATTTTCGGCGAAGAGTCCGAAGGTGCACTACAGCCGTACGGTCAATATTGGAGGCTAGGTGCTAATGAAGCCACTGAAATCACTTTCAACGCGGATGTGCAGTTTGGTGGTGAGAAAGTAGCCGCTGGGACGTACCGTATGTATGCCGTACCCGGAAAAGATGCTTTTCAGGTGACCCTCAACACTGAGATAGATGTATTCTTTGGTGTGGCTGAGCCAGATCCATCACTCGATCTGGTGACTGTATCCGCACCTGTGACGATGCAGACTAATCCTACCGAGCAGTTCACTATTCTCATTAACAATGCCGGCGGAAGCGCCAAGATTGATTTCATATGGGATAAGGTCATGTTTACAGTGCCCGTGTTTTTACGCTAGGAAGAGAAAAGTAAAAGGCACATGCTCCATGGAGTATGTGCTCAATTTTCCACCCTACCATTTATAAAGCCATCCCTTGGTTATTAGATGGTAATCTATAATTTGTGCTAACTAAGAATTAGCATCTCAATAGATTACCACAAATGAAATCCAGCCGAAAGAATACCAGAAGAAAATTCGTAAAGACAAGTGCAGCAGCGATGGCGTTGATGAGTGCTTACCCAATGCTGGGACAGGCTCAACCATCAAATAAGGCAATGAAACTGGCAGAGAAGTATGCCGATGAGCTTCTTCAATTGGTTCAAGACCTGATTAGAGTACAAAGCATTAGCGGTGAATCAGCAGCCAATGCACAAGGTGTGGTGAAGGATTATCTGTCAAAGCTGCCCTATTCCATAGATGAGAGTGCAGATCGGCCAAGTCTATATCAGGATCATCCAGAATACATGACACCAAGCCCTGCAGGAGATGGGCCGTTTGTCAATGTGGTTGGATGGCCGAAAAAGAACAAAGGAAAGCAGTACGCTATGTTTTCCCATATTGATACGCATAGTATAGAAGAGGGCTGGTCGACCGACCCTTTCGAACCTAAGCTGGTCGGCAACAAACTGTACGGTCTGGGTACATCAGATGACAAAGCGGGAGTGGCAGCCATGCTAGTGGCCGCTGCTGCATTAGCTAAGTCCGGTGGCCCGCTACCTGTAGTGATGAGTTTGCATGGAAAGGGCGGTGGCGGCCGAGGAAGTCTGCCGGTGTTTGAGCGTATTAGCAAAACTGATCATGGCATTGGTGGCGTGCTGTATGTGCATCCCGCTGAGACAGGTCGGGGACTAGATGATATTAAGAACTCCGTACAAGGTATAGCTGATCTACAGCTTACCATCAACGGATGGCGTGGAGAGCCTTTAGAGATCGGTAGCGTTGATTCAGCCGAATGGTCTGAGGGAGGTAGTGCAGCAGATAGGTGCCTGGAGTTAATTGATCGCCTTCGAACTACTGTACTGAAAGATGTACTGCTCAACATTGGTGTTTTAGTTACCGGAGATCGAATAGGCTCTATAGCGGATAAAGCTGAGCTTACCTTCAGGTTAAAATTCACTGGTGACCATACATGGAAAGCACTTGTCACTGAAGCAGAAAAGCTGATCAAAGACCATCTCAAGTCCTTTGCGACTGAAACTAACAGCTACTCCTATGAGCTTAAGTCAGTGGGCTATATGACCAATCCTGGTGCTGCGGATTGGGAAGCACCTGTGAGCAAGGTGCTACGCACGGCGATTACGGATATCAAGGGGCAGGCACCTACGGCTTATCCCAACCATTATGCGGGTGATATTCGATACCCTATACGCCTATTGGATGTGCCAGCCTATGGTATCGGGTCGCTAGGCGGTAATTTTTACCTACCGGACGAATGGGTGGATATGGATGATCTTGTTAAGTTAGTAGCAGTGATTATCCAGACGATGCAGGGTTGGGGGAGGTTGTAGACGATGTTGATGGCCTATTGTTCTAACACTTACTAAGATTAACAGGTCACTAGTCTGTAGTTATTGCTGTCTCGACGTAAACTAACCATAGCTTGAATGGAATGAGATTGTTTTTACTTTGTTGTAATATTAAGTGTGCCAAAAAAAGTCGTACGGAACAGTTATTACAGGTATTTGTATTTTTCAGCTACCTTTAAATATGGAAAGTACTAGCGAAATCCGAAATAGATTAATTGATAGTTTGACGACCATTAATAATTCTGATTACTTGAGCGCTCTTGACAAAATGATCAGTTCTTCTAATGTCAAGGAAAAAAGGGTTCCTCTGACTGAAGAACATGTAATAATGCTCTCAATGAGTGAGGATGACATCAAAAATGGAAGAGTCATTGATCAAGCCTCGCTGAATCGAGAAGAACTTAAATGGCTAAAAGAAGGGTAACCTGGACTAATACTGCTGCGAGACAAAGAAGAAAAATTCTAGCCTATTGGGGTGGGGTAGTTTATAAAAACACGAATAATGCCAATCAGCATTCTTCCTTATAAGGATAGATTATCGCAGCGAGACAAAAACGATGATTCAAAATATCTCGTTGTATAATTGACCACATAAGATTCTATGACCCGCCTACTTCAACTCTCACTCGTGCTAATTGCAGTATTACAGCTTTCTTTTTGCAAGCTCACCAGCGCTCAAAACCTACAGCTAGTATGGAAATATGAGCTTGGGGGAGAAATCATCGCCGCTCCGGTGGTGCTTGACGATAAGGTTTATATAGGCAGTCAGAATGGGATTTTCTGCGCTTTGGATGTGGACGGCAAGGAACTTTGGAGATTTGAGACGGATGGTAGCATTCAGGCCAGTGCGCTTATTGTTGATGGTAAGATATTTTTCGAATCGGGTAATATCTTCTATTTACTGACTGTCGCTTCGGGAAAATTGATTTGGCAGTACGATCCGCAGCTGGAAGAAGAAAAGTACTCGCATGAAGGAGAGCAACATCGATTCAAACTGGATCCTTTTGACGATATTCGATCAAAGGCAACTTATGCCAATGGCATCATATACATTGGAGGTGTAGACGGAACTGTCTTCGGCCTTTCCATAGTAGATGGTCGGCCAGTGGTAAAGATTGCTTCGGACGATCCTGCTCCCATAAGGTCCTCTCCATTAATAGAAGAAAACCGACTGTATTATGGAGATTGGGCCGGTGTGATGTATTGCAACGATGTTGAGGAAGGAAGCTTCCTTTGGAGCAGGAAGATGTTCGACTTCCCACAACCTTACCCGACTTTTGGGGGTATTGTCTCGTCTTTCTGGATACATGACGATTTGCTTTTTTTCGGTGCTCGCAACTACACACTCAACGGAGTAAACAAGGTCACAGGTGAACTCATCTGGAGCTATACTGACCCAGAGGAGGGATGGATCGTTGGGGATCCTATTGTACATAATGATACGCTCTATATTGGTGGATCTGACAACTTCTCTTTGTTCTCGATAGAACCAAATTCTGGCCATATCTTTTGGCAGGCTGCAGGTACCAAAAACATTATCACGAAACCTTTAATCATAGAGGAATACATCGTCTATACAGAAGGTAATTGGTATCAGCCTTCAGATAAGGGAGCTGTGGTCCTGGCGGATCGCTCAAACGGGAAACAGCTAAATCGCTACTATACTAAGAAAGCGGTTTTTTCATCACCAGCGAGCATTGGAAGTGGCGTGGTAGTGGGTTGTCATGACGGCTTCATTTATAATTTATCTATCGATAAGCTTTGAATCCTTAACTCGGTTAATAGGTCAAGAATCCCACGCTAGAGGTGATAGTGTTCGGAATCAAAATAACCTTGTGCCATTGGATTTTTGGTTGGTATTTTGTGTTCTTGACGAATGAAATTAGCTTTCCTTTTTATAGTGCGTCTTACACTTAGAACATACTAAATCTCCCGAATCCGGGTGCTCAACAACTCAATTCCCTCTAGGTTTTGTGCTACAAAACCCTGAATCCAGCCTCGCTTGGCATCCACGTTGTTCGTGTCAATCTCTTCATGTTGTACGGCTTTGTAGAATTCACCGTTGTACTCCTGTCTACCCCAGCAGTTAGGACAGATGCCTTCTGGCACTTCGTCCTTATTGGCGCCTCCTTTGATGAATTTGATAATACCTGCAACTACGTCCATGTGATTTTTGGTTTTAAGATACGTCATTTCGGATTTGATTGATGGGTTGAGAAATTGTTGATTTCAATTGTCCTTCATTAAATGATCTTTCGAGAGCAGTTACTGAGAGTCCTACTGCACAATTCTTACCATCTACGGCAACAGGTGGGTCAGACGATTCAAGTCTTTTGATATTTAGACACATATCAAACCGAACTTACATTCTGAAACTCTCCATCACCTATATCGCACTTAAAGACTACACTAAGATTCTACCCTTTTTCTGGCACGCACTGAAAACCAAGAAGCAGTTAAAGGCAAGCGCATGTCTCGACTGCTGCATATCAGGTTTCTTAATGGAGCATTACACTATGAGCCTCTGGCGCACTACTGAAGACATGCTGGAATTTAGGAATACCGGTGCGCATAAAGAGGCTATAATCAATAGTAGAAAGAGAGATTTACCGATTGAAGATAATTTTCTTGTCATGGAGTCCGATAGTCTTTTGGATTGGAAGATTGCTAAAAAACTTCTGAGGGAAAAGGGTAGATTCACATCTTCCAGAACGGGTTCAGCTAATAAACCTTGATATCTACTTCCTTATGCAGAATGAAATCCATTTCCACTTTTCAGGATAAGGAAGTATGCTTAGATTTATCGAAGATAAAGCAAGGCCGCCAGGCCGTTGATCTTTCTGACATCAGGGAAGAGAACAGGGAAGGATCAAGCTTTTTACCGTCATTCGGCGGTATGCCCTGATAGGTTCGATCAACTACATTAATTAAATACGATTATGCCTATCAGAGATTTCGAATTGGAGCGCATCCAATCATTGTACGAAAACACTGTCGATTACAACTTGACCGAGAGCGGTTTTCATCCTTTTTCACTTGGGGAACTCCTGAGCCCAGACCAACTAGAAGAGATGCATTGCCTGATGCTAGGCTATGGCCAAACTAACGGCGCTATATCCCTTCGAAAGCAAATTGCCAAGCAGTTATATCCTGGGTTCGATGAAGATAATGTCATGGTCACCAACGGCTCTTCTGAGGCCAACTACCTCGCCATGCACACCTTGCTGCAAAAGGGAGATGAAGTGATTATCATGAATCCCAATTACCTACAGATATGGGGTGCGGTGGAGGAGATGGGATGTATTCCTAAAGCCTTCCATATGCGGAGCGACAATAACTGGGCCCCTGATCTACAGGAACTTAGGTCATTGTTGACTGATAAGACAAAAATGATAATCGTCTGCAACCCTAATAACCCCACGGGTTACGTACTTACTGAGCAGGAGATGGCTGAGATGGTGGAGATGGCCCGATCTGTTGATGCATGGATATACTCAGATGAGGTATATCGTGGTGCTGAGCTCGACTATCAGGAGACAGTGAGCTTCCAACAACTATACGATAAGGTGATGGTCTCTGGAGGGCTTTCGAAGGCCTACGCCTTACCAGGAATCAGGATTGGGTGGTTGGCAGGACCAAAGGAAGAAATCTATAATACTTGGTCTTATCACGATTATACTTCTATCTCTACGGGTATAGTCAGTCAGTATGTAGCTGAGATCGCCCTATCGGAAGAAAAGCGATCGATGATCTTAAAGCGCAATCGTGATATGCTAAATAGGAATCTTGAGATTCTTCAAGAGTGGATTCGATCTCATGGAGACTTGTTTGAGTTCATTCCTCCCAAGGCTGGTGGGATGGCGTTTATGAAGTACAATATTGAGATTAACTCGACTGAGTTATCAACTTGGCTGAGAAAGCAGGAGAGTGTATTTATCGTCCCTGGAGACTGCTATGGAATGGATGGCTATATCAGAATCGGTGTGGGGGAGCGATCAGCCTTCTTGATCGAAGGGCTGACGAAAATGAGTAATGCAATTAAGTCGAGATTTGAACTATGACAATGAGTACACTTTACGAAGAAATAGCGAAAGCAGCAGATAGAACAAAGGGTCAGGTACTTAAAACGCCGCTGTTTTATTCGACCTATCTCAGCGCGCTCAACGATGGAGAGGTCTACCTCAAGCTTGAAAATGAGCAGTACACAGGATCTTTCAAAGCCAGAGGTGCATTAAACAAGGTGCTTAAGCTCAGCCTTGAGGAGCGCAGCAAGGGTTTAGTGACCGCCTCTACTGGCAATCATGCGCAAGGTTTTGCCAGGGCCTTGACGATAGCCGGAGCGAAGGGTACCATCTATCTGCCGACAAATGCTGAACCCTCAAAGGTCGAGGCATTGAATTATTATGATGCGCAGCTGGAATTCCATGGAGACGATCCTCTTACAACGGAACTGTACGCTAAGGAAATAGCAGCAAGTACTGGCCAGGTATGGGTATCTCCTTACAACGACTGGGACGTCATCGCGGGTCAGGGCACAATAGGCGTAGAAATTATGGAGGAACTTAATGACGTAGAGGCGGTATTCGGCTGCATTGGTGGTGGCGGTATGATGTCAGGAGTAGCTTGCTGGATCAAGGAAGTAAGTCCAGCAACTAAGTTGATTGGCTGCCTACCAGCCAACTCACCTGAGATGTACCTAAGTGTTAAGGAAGACAGGGTTGTGATGCTCGATGAGTATCAACCAACCTTATCCGATGGATCTGCTGGTGGATTGGAGGAGGACTCCATCACTTTTGAGATCTGCAAACAATTGATCGATACCTACGAGCTGGTAGAAGAAGCTAAAATAGCTGAGCGGATCAAGTACATGGTAGACAAGCATCACAAGATCGTCGAGGGGGCTGCCGCAGTAGCATTATCAGCCTTTATGGACAGTGCCGAGCAGTATAAAAATCAGAAGGTAGTTATCATCATCTGTGGTGCAAATATTACCACCAGCAAACTCAAGAAGATCATATGAAGATTGTAGAAGTTGAAGAGATCAAGTCAATCATAGAGAACTCACCAAGAGAAGCATTGCTGCAATGCATAGAAGACGCGTTTGTCTCGTACTCAGACGGATCTGCTACTGTACCCCCGGTAGGTCATTTAGGGTTTACTGATCCTCCTGGTGACATGCATATCAAGTATGGCTTTATCAAGAATGATCCATCCTACGTTATCAAGATCGCCTCAGGGTTCTACCAGAATGAGTCCATTGGGCTACCTAATAGTAATGGCCTGATGATGGTCTTCAACGCAAAGACTGGACAACCCGAGGTACTGCTGCAGGATGAAGGTTATCTAACAGACTTCCGTACTGCACTGGCAGGGGCAGTTGTGGCTAAGCATATGGCTCCCAAAGAGGTAAGCACCATTGGTATCATCGGAACAGGGGCACAGGCAAAACTGCAACTAGAGTTACTCAGCTGGGTAACAGATTGTCGTGAAGTCTATGTCTACGGCCGGACTGAGGATAAAGTAGTCTCCTATGCTGCTGAGATGTATGTCAAGGGATTCAATATCACAAAATGTGAAAGTCCTGGAGAAGTAGCACGGCACTGCAATCTGATTGTTACCACTACGGCCTCTAACCTGCCATTGCTCACGGCCATCGATATACAACCTGGAACGCATATTACGGCCATGGGATCAGACGTACCTGGAAAGCAGGAGTTGAGTGCGGATCTTCTCGCAAAGGCCGGTATAGTCGCCTGCGATAGCAAGACACAATGCATTGATCATGGAGAGACCCATTTTGCGGTAGCGAATGGTCTGGTGAAAGAAGCTGATGTCATCGAAATAGGAGAATGGATCAAGCAGGGTACTACGAGATCCGAAGATGCCATTACTGTTGCAGATCTGACTGGCATTGCCACGCAGGACATTAAGATAGCTGGCTATGTGCTTAGTCAGTTGTCTAAAACACCTCGTAACCTGAGTTCGACTAATCATACCTTTAAAAACACTCTAAAACTGTCTTTTCGACGGCAGGAGAAATCTTATTAATGCTTAAAACTGAAATGAGAATACAGTTCTTTCCTCCTTTTTAAGAAGATATCTCCGCTACACTGCGATATGACAATTTTAGAGTGTTTTTAAAGTCGAACTCAGGTTCGTATATAGTGTGTAGGAATCCCATCAAATATTTCATAGACAGTTTTTGAAAGTTGACTTTCCTTGAATGTATCCACACCACTGTTGATACAAGGGCTAGCTCAACTTAAAGAGAATTGCCCAGACCTTTTACTATTGCCAGCAGCACTCATCCGTCTTGACTTTGGGAGGAGTTGAAATCACTTTTTGGCATGTGATATCTCAATGTACTGAATGACCTATGTCATTGTTTTTCAGTCTGTTAAAAGCAATATTCTATGGTGCACATTGACGTGATCGTGTTCACTAAAATGATCTTTTAACACCTAAATACAGACTGATGAAACGGATATTTCTGCCACTTTGGTTTCTAGTGATATCATCGATGGCCTTTTCTCAAACCGGGCACCTGATGCAAGGTGCCGGAGCTGTCAATATGTCAATGGGAGGAGCTTCCACGGCTCAGCCACTTGATGTCACTGGGGCACTTCAGTGGAACCCAGCATCCATCTCATCCTTTGACGAAAAGATTTTGAAGTTTGATATCGGATTGTTCTTTTCATCTCCAGAACTGAGTTCCACCGTGCCGGAGTTTGATGAAACGGGTACCCCAACGGGTAGATTTTTCAGTGGAACTACCGAAGATGATAGAGGAGTATCGCCCATGCCTGCACTCGCAATGGTGTGGGGAAATGCTGATAGCCGTAGTACTTTTGGAGCTTCTGCAATAGGTATTGCTGGCTTTGGAGTAACATTTCCTGAAAATATGTCGAACCCTATTAACATGCCACAGGAAATGGGCGGTTTTGGTAGGGTTGAATCAAGCTACTTACTGATGCAAATTGGTGCGACTTGGGCATATCAATTGACGGACAAATTCTCTGTTGGCGTAACTCCTACATTCAACTATTCTAGTTTATCGCTAACGCCAAATCCTACAGCGAATCCTACAATGGCTGGCTACCCATCGGTAGATGCTACTTCAGCTTTAGGACTTGGAGGCCAGTTTGGATTGTTCTATGGATCGGACGAAGGCTTCAAGGTCGGTGCGTCATATAAAACAGCGCAATCTTTCGGAGATTTTGAGTTTGATAATACGTATTTGGACAACAGCACTTCTGAATCAACTTTCAATATGGACTATCCTTCTATACTTTCCTTGGGTTTAGGCTACTCTACAAACAACCTTGATCTTGCCATTGACTACCGAATGGTAGACTATGAAAACACAGACGGCTTTTCAGAAACAGGATGGAGCTCAACAGCGTCTGTGGTTGGATTTGGATGGGATAACATGTCAATTATTTCAGCAGGTCTACAATTCAAGGGAATTGATAAAGTGCCGTTGCGCGTTGGCTATACCTATAGTTCAAACCCAATTAGTTCAGTGGTCGCTTTTTTCAACGTACCCGCCACTGCTATTATCAAGAATGCATTCCAACTAGGTTTTAGTTATTTAGCTAGTGATAGAGTTTCATTGGATGCTGTCTATCATTATGGAACGAGTGACGGACAAACTTCTGGGCAGTTACTTAATCCAATGTTTATTGGTCAGTTCCCACCATACGGTGCTATTCCAGGTAGTGAAGTGGCTTATGATATGACCACCTCTATGGTGATGGTGGGCGTGAGTTACACTTTCAAGGCCAGCGAATGACATAGGTAGTTTGTTGTTTAAAGAGCCCTGGGTCGGACATATTAGTAGCAGCCAAAGTGATCCTGTATCCAGGGCTTCTCTGTTTTAGTGTATGTGATTACTGCATCGATCAACTATTTGAAGATCGGTGAACCAATTCTATATACATTGGTTATTGTAGGAGTTAAATCTACAGATATGATCAACTGGAATGATGTCATTAAGTACGCGAGTCAGAATTTAGAACCTGATAAACGGATTGAGAAGACGGAAGAAGAATGGAAGCGTCAGCTGACTCCCGAACAATTTCGCATTACTAGAAAAAAGGGAACTGAAGCAGCAGGTACAGGTGAACTATGTTATGCGCATGATCCTGGTGTCTATAGCTGCCTTTGCTGCGATACCCCACTTTTTGATTCTACTATCAAGTTCGACTCAAAGTCGGGGTGGCCGAGTTTCACTCAGCCTATTGAACTCAATGCGATCCAATATGAAAAAGACAGTTCTTTTGGGATGGTGAGGGTTGAGGTGATGTGCAATGTCTGTGATGCTCATTTAGGCCATGTATTTCCTGATGGGCCGGAACCAAGCGGATTGAGGTATTGTATCAACTCAGCGTCTATACAATTGAAGAAGGAGGACTAAATGACTAGGTATTCAGCCACTTCCAAAACCGACTAAGAAGTGATCCAGATGCTGGCTCATCTACGATATCTACGAGCACCTTCTGAGGTGGGAGTACACGTTTTGGCTGGTTGGGGTCTGCTTTCTTCAGCTTGACTTTTTTACGATAGTGCTCTTCTTTGCGCGCCCTGATCTCCTGTTTTTCTCTTTCCTTCTGTTGTCTTTCTTTTCTTGCTGCAGCTTCTGCTCTTTTCTTTTTAGCCACAAGCACTCTTTTCTTACGTTCCTGTTCGCTAATTTCTGCTTGCTGTTGACGTGAGATTCTCTTTGACTTTTGCGCTTTTTCGGGTTGGTCTGTCTTCTCTGAAGACTTTACTCTTGGTTCTGGAAGTTCGATTTTCCCAACCACCTTCAAGCCATCTAATTCCCGTTTGGGTGCTCTGATCAATGTGATTTCATCGAGTTCTGGGGATCCTTCTTCGGACTCCAGTAGCTCCATCAACTTGTCCGTCTCGATCACTTTTTCCGGCTTGGCTGGTGCGGCTGGTTTTTCAACCACAGGGGCAGGGGGTTCTTCCACCACAGCCTCTGGTTCTAGGGTTTCCTCTGGTACAATTTCTACTTCTTCCGCTTGCTCTTCACCTATAAATGCTTCTACCTCTTCAGCTTGTTCTTCGACTTCAACCGCTTCAATAACCTCTTCAGTGGGCGTTTCCACCTCAACTTTGGGCGCTACAACGACTTCTTCGATTTCCTCTGGTACAATACCATAATTGGGATCAAACTCCTCAGCCAGCAGTGCCTCTGTTTCTTGGGACAAACTGGCATTGGGGTGTATTCCGTCAAGCGTGGGGTTTGCTTCTTGAAGGTAGGAGATCATCTCCTGTATGGGCACATCTAATTTTCTGGCAAGCTGTCCTAGTCTCATTGGTTGATGGTTTGAGCATCGCAAAACTAATCAGTCTTTTCAAAAGTGGGATTGTGGTATTTTATTCTTGTAAGTTTAAGCTGTGATGCGAATAACTCTAAAGTCGATATTCTCGACTTGACCAGTACGAGTTTCACCCACCCATACTCGATTACTTAGGTACTCTAATCCTTTAATCATTGATTTTAAGACGACTAACAACCAAACCAAGAAGCGATTCCAATCACATGGAATTATTTTCAACTATTAAAACGGGAATGTTTAACTGAAAACCATCTAACATGTCTTGATAGTGGCCGAAGAAGATCGCCATGGCTGTTTTTGGGGTTAGATATGACATAGTATTTAGGGTCTGCTGAGAAACTAGACTCAAATTTCTGTCAAACCCTGACCAAAATCGACACTAATAGTTGAGGTTCGATTGGTTTTAGGTTGAAATTCTCGCTCATTAGCCTTAAAGTATGCCATAGTTGCCTTGCATCATTGG
>JAVKDO010000129.1:0-28702 GCA_040222235.1 Cyclobacteriaceae bacterium | reverse complement strand
CAACACCTGGTTCATTCGGTATTGTCTTTAGTGGGGAAGTATCTGCTAAATCCTTCGATAGCTTCATATTCCGGTAGGCCAAGCAGATCATATTGAATCGCAGTGGCTCGATTACGATCTTCTGCTCTCTGCCAAAATTCGCGATCGTCCGTACCCGGGAATGGTGCTTTGTCCTTTTGTGATTGATGCTTGAAGATGGCCTGTCGCTTACGGTTGAGCTCTTCAGGACTGACGGGTACCGCCATATCTATGTCGGTCAGGTCCCACTCTTGCCATGCTCCTTTGTACATCCAGACGTAGCAATCGTCTGCCCAAGTCTCTGTTTGACATTCGGCAAAGGCGGCCATGACCGCATCATAACAGATACGATGCGTTCCATGGGGATCAGCAAGATCCGCGGCTACATAGATCTGATGAGGTTTAATCTCTTTCATAAGTTGTCTGACCAAGCTGATGTCTCTAGTCCCCAGGGGATTCTTATCAACTCTGCCTGTTTCGTAAAATGGCATATTTAGAAAGTGCACATGATCATCCTCCAACCCAATATAACGCAAAGCCGCCAAAGCCTCCGACTTGCGAATCAAAGCTTTTACCTGAAAGTCATCTACCTTATTAGACCAATCGGTATAATTTGATTTACTAGTTTCATCATCCTCTGAGCCATTTTTTGAGGTAATTAAAGCCATCAGATCATGATGAAACTGCAGATGCCTTTCAAGGTCTTGGCCGAATACCGCAAGTGATCCAGAAGTCTGGTAAGCCACATGCACGTCATGCTCTTGATCCTTGAGCCGAATCAAAGTCCCTCCCATGGAGATTACATCATCATCAGGGTGTGGGCTGAAGATCAGCACCTTCTTCCTGGCAGGCTCAGCCCTCTCTGGCCGATTGCCATCATCAACATTAGGCTTTCCACCGGGCCAGCCTGTAATCGTTCTTTGAATCTGGTTGAAAACGTCAATATTAATATTGTAGGCTGGTCCATGAGCAAGCAGCAGTTCATTGAGACCATTCTCATTATAGTCCGCATCAGTGAGCTTCAGTATGGCCTTCTCCACTTTTGAAGACAACCATATGACGGCCCTCTTCATCATGGATTGTGTCCAGTGACAGCTTCCTACGAGCCATGGTGACTGATATCTGACCAACTTACCTGCCGCCTGATGATCCAGGACGACCGTGGTATTATTGTGCTTTTGAAGGAAACTGGCTGGCCTGCTTGTGGTCGGAAGTTCTTCGACTGTTTTTTGAATGACTTGCGCTTTAGCATCACCCCAAGCCATCATAATGATCCTCTTGGCTTTCAATATGGTGCCTACACCCATTGTGATGGCTTTTAGTGGAACATTATCCTGGCCTTCAAAATCATTGGCTGCATCACTCTTCGTCAGTGGGTCAAGCGTGATCAAACGGGTCTGAGAGTTGATGTGAGAGCCTGGTTCATTAAAGCCGATGTGCCCTGTCCGCCCAATGCCTAAGATCTGGAGATCTAGTCCTCCAGCATCTGATATTTGCTGTTCATAAGCCTGACAGTAGGCCTCTATTTCACCAGCTGCTACCAATCCATCAGGCACATGCGTTTGACCTACCGGAATATTGATATGATCGAAGAGGTTCTCCTTCATAAACTTCACATAGCTTTGGGCAGCATCCGGCTTCATTGGATAATACTCATCCAAATTGAACGTAATTACATTTTTGAAGCTCAACCCCTCCTCTTTGTGAAGCCTAATCAGCTCTTTATATACTGACTTAGGTGACGAACCAGTTGCCAGTCCAAGGACACACATGCTATTCTTTGCTTGTTTGTCTTTTATAAGGTCAGCTATCTCTTGGGCGATAGCTGCTGAGCCCTGTTGCGGTTGATCAAACACCTCCAAATGCAGATGCTCAAATTTTGAAATGGTATGTGCTCCGGGCGGCTGGTAGGGCATGCTTCTACTCATGAGATATTAGGTTAATGCTGATGTAAAGTAAAATCATGAGCCAACCACTCTATTGTATAATCACACAATTGATTTGTAAATTCGATTGCAATGAAAACAGATTCAGATCAAGTCCAGCATTTCTACTACCACCTTGATGAAACCAAACCCATCGAGGTTCTAAATCATCTTCATGAGGGGAAAAATGGCTGGTTTGACATGCACTATGAAATGGAAATGGGTATCGTACTGAGTGGGAAAATGAAGCGCTCGTATGATTCAACAGATATCGAATTGGGTGCCGGAGAAGTTTGGTTTTGTAATATGTGGGAGCCGCATGGTTTTCAAATTACAGACACTCCATGTGAAGTGATCGTCTTTGAAATTTTCCCACCATTAATTCATCATAATCTATTGAATTACAATTGGTTATTGCCTTTTAATTCAAGTGCTGAAAGGCGGCCGCAAGTAACAAGTCATGATAAGAATGAGGTCTTATCCATCACATCAAAGGTGAAGCAAGAGCTGGCCAGGTCACCAAAAGATTTGGTGAGACAACAGCTCTTGATGTTCGAGCTCATCCACTTGGTTGCTAGGAATTCATTGGAGAAACTCAGCATAGTTAAGAGCTCCATCTCAAGCCAACATAGGATTGCACCGGCCATGGAGTTGGTCTTTAAAGAGCGACGGTTCATCCCTCTAGAGGAAGCGGCTAAAGTTTGTGCCATGTCTAAGAATGGTTTCTCACAGCACTTTAGCAAACTCATGCGCACTACCTTTTCAAGGTTTGCGCTCAACTACCGCGTGAGAGGCGCACTACATGACCATAGCCATTCTGATAAGAAACTAGAGGCCATCGCCACTGACTGGGGCTTCACCGATGCGAGTCATCTCCATAAATACATAAACAAAAAATAAGGGCAGTCTCCTAGAAACCGCCCTTCCCTATCAGTAATCCAACCCATCTTAACCAAATACTGCTAGACCAATGCACTAACTGAAAACCGGGTTGGACTACTACAGGTCAACTCAACCTCACCATTAACAAATGACAGTTATCGCTGATTGGTCGCCTTGTCAGTAAAAGAAGCCGCAGACGATTGCAGAAGTATCACAACACATTCAATTTTTGGTTACAAGACTCATAGCGCGCGCTGAATGTATAGTTGCGGACAAACAATTCATTATTCCGGTAGGATCGGCCACTTAAGCGTAACATATCCGTGAACTTTCTGTGATACTTTATGGCCAATATTACTTATCAAAATGAAGAAAGTCCTAATCATAGAAGATGATCCAGATATCGTACAACTGCTGATCATCCACTTACAAGATCTTGAATGCGAAATACGCTCCTCCAGGAACGGAAAAGATGGTTTCGAAGAAGCTCTGAAGAACAATTATGATCTGATCATTCTTGATCTCATGCTACCTGGAATGGACGGGATCGACATCTGCAGAACTTTGCGATCGAAAGACATCACGACCCCCATCCTGATGCTCACGGCCAAGGCCGAGGAAATTGACCGAGTTCTTGGACTAGAGCTGGGTGCAGATGACTATATGACCAAGCCATTTAGTGTCCGTGAGTTCATTGCAAGGGTCAAAGCCATCTTTCGCCGCACGAAAATGATCGAGCAGAGCCTAACGGAAAATAATCAGTCTATCCTAGCATTTGATGACCTCACCATCGACATAGATAAGCGCAAAGTGTTGATCAAAGAAGAGAAGATTACGCTATCCCCAAAGGAATTCGAACTGTTGGTATTGTTGGCTTCCAATCCAGGACGGAGCTATGATCGTACTAGGCTCCTCAACCTTATCTGGGGATACGATTTCGAAGGGTACGAGCATACTGTCAACTCCCACATCAATCGCCTCAGGCAGAAAATAGAGCCTGATATGGCCAATCCGAAATACATCTTGACTACCTGGGGTGTAGGCTATCAATTCAATGAAGAGCTAGAATCAGCTAGCTAAGTCAATCATATCATCCATACTATGACTAACGATTCCATCTCTAGAAAATTTACCACCAAGATCATCGTGGCTGTAGGTGCCATTATGGTGCTGGCGGGTTTGTCCTACGTGATGATCACGGTCTACTTCACGAACAACTATTTCTTGGAGGCCTCACAACTACTCAATCGCGATGTGGCCAATCATGTGATACAGGAGAAATTCCAGGAGACTTCACCTTTCCTCGAGGATGGTACTCCCAATAAGCCACTCTTCGGCGATCTGATGCATGATATGATGGCAGTGAATCGCTCCATCGAAGTGTACTTGCTCAAT
Organism: Cyclobacteriaceae bacterium; assembly: GCA_040222235.1. Taxonomy (GTDB): domain Bacteria; phylum Bacteroidota; class Bacteroidia; order Cytophagales; family Cyclobacteriaceae; genus UBA6059. The sequence goes on along the minus strand of JAVKDO010000129.1, from coordinate 24,482 downwards.
CCCGAAGGGCAGATCTTATATTCCGTGGTATTGGATCATTCGGATACTGAAAAGCCACTGGAACGGGTTGACCTGCAGCCTATCCAAGCTTTCATCGCGAATAGTGGTGAGAAATATATACTTGGTGACGATCCTCGTAACAGAGACAAACAAAACATCTTTTCGGTCGCTCCCTTCAGTATTGATGGTAATGAAGGCTACATCTACATCATCCTGGCTGGGCAGGCCTATGAGAGTGTGAACAAGAGCCTTATCGCTAGCTATTTTTTCCGATTGGGTGGTGGTGCCACACTTTTGACCATCATTGTTTCGGTACTCTTGGGCGCATTATCCATTATCGCCCTTACCAGAAATCTCAGAGACATCATCTCGCAAGTCAAGCGATTCAAGGAGGGTGATTATAAGGCTCGAATTCCGAATGCCGCGCAATCTGATATGAGCACATTAGCGGTGACCTTCAATGAGATGGCAGAGACAATCAGCAACAATATCGAAGACTTAAAGTCTGTAGAGAAGCTGAGAAAGGAACTCACCGCCAATGTAAGTCATGATTTGCGCACTCCCTTGGCGGTGATGAAAGGGTATATCGAAACCATGCAAATCAAGTCAGAAAAACTTTCTGCGGAAGAGCGGGAGAATTACTTGGCAATTGTAAGCAAGAGTCTGGAGAAGCTAACCAAGCTGGTGGCACAACTCTTTGAGTTTTCAAAGCTTGAAGCGCAGCAGATCGAGCCGGAATGCGAGCCGTTCCACATTGGGGAACTCGCGGCTGATGTACAGCAGAAGTATAAGATCATAGCAGAGCGGCAGAAGATTAACCTCAACGTAGAGATCGCACCCAATACGCCTTTGGTTTTTGCAGACATTAGTCTCGTGGAGCGCGCCATTCAAAACCTCATGGACAATGCGCTTCGCTATACTCCTGAGCACGGTCATGTGACGATCACCGCGCAGACAACCAACAAGGCTGTAGAGATCTGTATTAAAGATACAGGCCCGGGCATCCCGGAGGAAGATCAGTCTTTCATCTTTGAGCGCTATAAGAAGTCAGGCACTAGCCGCAAGGAGGACCAGGGCGCTGGGCTTGGTCTCGCTATTGTCAAGAAAATCATGGAGATCCATAGCACGACTATCAAGGTGATTAGCCTACCAGAAAAAGGGACAACCTTCCAGTTTTCGCTTCCTGCGTATGCGGGGTGATGTCTGAAGGATGAGTAGCCAGAACAGTCATTGCATCTCACGGTTAAGAACCGTCTTACACCTGCCCGTTGGTTATCGCCTCAAAAAGCTGTATATTCATAGCTACTATGAACATTCTTATCGGCATCATACTCATCGCGCTTGGCCTCTATACCTTGTTTGGGTCGTACTGGAATAAAAAGGTGCGATCTTCCTTCCTACTACTTGAAATGGGACTGGTTCAGGTCGCGTTTGGCGTATATGCTATTTGCGTCTGACCCCTATCTCACTTTTATTAATAAAAAATTTCTTGAAACCAACTATCCCCGAGGCAAGCCATCGGGGTATTACGCTGGTTTCATTTTGATCTAAAGATCAAAAACAGAAATTTCTCATTTGGATCCCCGCCTTCGCGGGGATGACGGTTTTATCGGAACCCCGATGCAAGCATCGGGGAATTCTTTAGATCAAATTGGTGGATTTATTACTTTGGGTTCATGCCTTTGTCCCGTAATTAACTCTATCATGTTTACAATCAAGGCAACAACAAGGAAAGACTATTCTATACAAGAGAAAACTATCTATTCTTTCTGAAGAACTACAGGAAGTTTGTCAGCCCGCATGGCACTCTCTTGGCCTACTGCTTGATGCCCAATCACTTTCATTTTCTTATTCTTGCGAACGATAATTCTGCAGTTCCTCTTAAGATTGGTAGTTTGACCGTTTCAGCGCTCAATAATGGATTCAGGATGCTTCTCAGTAGTTTCAATCAAGCCATAAATAAGCAACAAGGTCGAACGGGCTCACTTTTTCGTCAGAAGACCAAATTCAAGCATCTTGGTTCTGATAACGAGAACTATCCTTTCATTTGCTTCAACTACATCCATCAAAACCCTCTCTCTGCTGGATTGGTCCAAAAGCTTGAAGATTGGGAGTTTAGTTCTTTTCGAGACTATGCGGGGCTAAGAGCGGGAACCTTGTGTGATTAGGCCAAGGCCACTTCGCTTCTTGATCTGAACATTGATCGGACTTATGAGCAATCTTATGAGGTCATCAATCCTGAAAAAGCAAAGGGCATCTTTTGAGCTGCTAGCATTTTAGGCGTCTGACGGTTTGGAACCGTCTGACGTTTAACAATCGTAACCTTATCACGAAAATGTCACAGTCCTAGATTGATTGTGATCCTGCTGTTAAGTCTGCTTGAGTTTCCTATCAAAAACTCTTTTAATATGCTCTAAACCTCATTTGTCGCCTTCCCGACCGGGATGAAAATGTTAAATGTCTGTGACCGTCTGGCGATAACCCATCCGTTCATTTGCTTATAACAAAACAACTATAAGACGACATGAAAAAACTTAATCTCTTATTAATGCTCTTTGCTCTAACCACCGTATTGGTGAGTTGCGGAGATGATGATGACGATGCGACACCTACAGTACCCAACGGCGGTACAATCTCCGGTGGTCCATTCGAATTTGTAGTAGACGGCACACCTGATATGGTGAGCGGTATCGCACTTGATGACACGGATGTGATAGGTGCTAACAGTACTTTTGTAATCACAGATGATGCTGACAATATACTCGGCTTACCTCCTACTATCGATGCGGTCGAAGGCGTTGACTTTGATGGAGCTGGCGAGGGCATCTGCTTTATATGGCACCTGAGCTACGAAGACGGCTTAACAGGCCTTGAAGTTGGCGCTAACACAAGCGCACTAGACGGAACGTTTGATTTGTCCAACTCTATTCAAGTAACGCGATCTGCGGTAATGCTAACAGCGGCGACTCTAGCAGGTGGCCCTTTCACTTTCGTTGTAGACGGAACTACCGATAATGTGAGCGGTATCACAATTGATGAATCTGCTGCTACTGGTAGCAACTCGAGCTTTGTTATCACTGATGCAGATGGAAACATCCTTGGCTTACCTCCTACTTTAGATGCTGTGGAAGGTGTAGACTTTGATGGCGCTGGAGCGGGTGTATGCTTCATCTGGAACATCCGATACGAAGATGGTCTTACGGGTCTCGAAGCTGATATGAACACAAGCATGCTCGATGGTACGTTTGCCCTCTCTAACTCCATTGAGGTCAATCGTCAGGCATTGAATGCAGGCACCCTGGCAGGTGGTCCATTCGCGTTTACGGTAGACGGAACAGCCGATATGGTAACCGGTATCACACTAGACACAGATGTAGTAGGTGCAAACACCGGATTTGTCATCACAGATGACATGGGCAATATTCTTGGATTACCGCCAACCTTAGAGGCCGTAGAAGGTGTCAACTTCGATGGCGCGGGTGTAGGCACTTGTCTCATCTGGCACATCACCTATGGAGATAATTTGACTGGGCTAGAAATGGGAGAAAACACTGCTGACTTAGCAGGTGACTTTGCACTATCAAACTCCATCACAGTGGAAAGAAATGGTCTAGTTGCTGGAACATTGGCAGGAGGTCCATTCACATTCACGGTAGACGGTACGGCTGATATGGTTAGTGGCATCACACTAGATGACTCAAACAATACTGGGACTAACTCAGGCTTTGTTATCACTGACGACACAGGAAACATCCTAGGTCTACCCCCTACATTGGCTGACGTAGAAGGTGTGAACTTTGATGGAGCTGGTGTAGGCGTTTGTCTAATATGGCACGCAACGTATGAAGAGGGTATCGTAGGCCTAGAAATGGGAATGAATACCGCTGATCTGGAAGGATTCTTTGCACTATCTAATTCGATCGAAGTGAACCGCGTAGGTCTAAATGCAGGTACATTGACCGGAGGCCCCTTCACATTCGCGGTAGATGGTACACCCGACATGGTGAGTGGCATCACGCTAGATGATACCAACAATACAGGATCAAACTCAGGTTTCGTAATCACTGATGACATGGGCAACATCCTTGGCTTGCCTCCAACAATGGCAGATGTAGAAGCTGTAGACTTTGATGGCGCAGGTGCAGGTGTATGTTTGATTTGGCACGCCACGTATGAAGATGGTATCGTAGGACTAGAAATGGGTATGAATACCGCTGATCTGGAAGGATTCTTTGCACTATCCAACTCGATCATGGTAACAAGACAATAGTTGTCGCGATTGTAGGTACGTCGGGTACCAGATGTTGAGTACAAATAGGGAGAGCCCGGTAGTGAAAGCTATCGGGCTTTTTGATTTCTGGCACGAGTCATTTTCACACAAACAATGGTCATGTTCAACACTCATTTTTCTCACTTCACATGAATTGCACTTAACAGGGACATAAAAATCGATTAGTATTACCCTGCAATCACGATTCTATGAAAAAGCTTTTTTGGGGTCTCTTTATATTTTTTGCCGTTGGTGTTGGCCTCTACCCACTACTCTATCTGCTAGTCGATATGAAAGCTGGGCTACTTGCTTTGAAGTCCGAGGAGCTTGAGAGTACGATGTGGGTGACGATGTTCTACACACATATAACCTTCGGAGGACTAGCACTCATCATAGGTTGGCCTCAGTTTGTCAACAAATGGAGGGTTAGCACTCCCCAGTTCCATAGACGTCTCGGAATGGTCTACCTCATCGTAGTAGGATTAAGTGGGCTGAGCGGGCTCTACATTGCTCAGTTCGCCACTGGCGGAACCATCTCAATACTGGGCTTCAATGGATTGGCACTTGGCTGGCTGTCGACTGGTATCATGGCCTTGCATACCGCCAAAAATGGAAAGTACCTTGAACATGAGCAATGGATGATCAGAAACTATGCACTGACATTTGCTGCAGTCTCGCTGAGAATCATGTTGCCAACCACTGCCATTCTTCAACTGGATTTTATTTCTACCTATCAAGTCATTGCTTGGGCCTGCTGGGTACCAAATCTGATAATCGCAGAGTTGATCATTATAGGTAATAGAAAGTCTAGATTTTCAAGACTAGCAAGCTGATGCCATATGGGAATTGAGTGATCGTAGCACACTGTCATTGCTCAGACTACATTTTAATACTTTGAAGTAAGCCGCTGGCACTTTATCTTCTCTTCAAATATTAGTGACATGGCCAACCCCACTGACTATTCAGACTTTTACCAGCAAAGCGTCAAAGATCCTATTCTCTTCTGGGAAGAGCAGGCTCGATTGATCAATTGGTTTCGATTTCCTGAGGAGATCCTATTTAAAGATGAGGATGATCTCTATCGCTGGTACAAAGGTGGTAAGCTAAACAGTGCCTTTTTAGCACTGGACGAGCACGTGAATAACGGACGGGGTAATCAGCTCGCACTGATCTATGATTCTCCAGTGACTAATACCAAGAAGAAATTCACCTACGCCCAACTTCTTAAAGAGGTCGAACTAGTCGCAGGGATGCTGGTGGAACTAGGTGTTATGAAGGGTGATAGGGTCATTATCTACATGCCTATGATCCCAGAAACCACTTTTGCCATGTTGGCGTGTGCACGGATTGGGGCAGTGCATTCAGTAGTATTTGGAGGGTTTGCACCACATGAGTTGGCACTCCGGATAGATGATTCACAACCCAAGGTGATTCTCACAGCTTCTGCCGGGCTTGAAATTGACAAAGTGGTTCATTACAAGCCAATGGTTGATTCGGGTATTGAGGAGTACAAATATGATGTGCCTCATGTAGTCGTGTATCAGCGTGATTTTGCAAAAGTCAACTTAACCAACCTAAGGGACAAAGACTGGCATTCCCTCCGCTCCAAAGCCACGCCTCAGAGCTTCGTTGAATTAGATGCTCACGATCCGCTATACATCATTTAGACCACCGGCACCACCGGTAAGCCAAAGGGTGTGGTACGGGACAATGGCGGTCATGCTGTGGCGATGAAGTTCAGTATGAAGTACGTTTACGGTGTTGAGCAAGATGATGTTTATTGGGCAGGCTCAGATTATGGCTGGGCTGTCGGGCATTCGTACATCGTTTATGGGCCTTTGACTCATGGCTGCACCACCGTACTTTATGAGGGTAAGCCTATCCGAACACCAGACGCAGGTGCCTTTTGGCGTGTCATTGAGGAGTACAAAGTCAATATCTTCTTCACCGCACCTACTGCCTTTCGCGCTATTAAAAAGGAAGACCCTAACGGGAAAATGGTAGCTCAATACGACTTATCCTCCTTAAAGCGACAATTTATGGCCGGAGAGCGATGTGATATTTCTACCCTCAACTGGCTAGCCGACCTCATTGGGGTACCTGTGATTGATCACTGGTGGCAAACAGAGTCAGGCTGGCCAATGATCTCTCAGATGGCTGGCGTAGAAATGTATGCGATCAAACCCGGCTCGTCTGGAAAAGCAGTGCCTGGGTATGAATTCATGATAGTAGGTGACAGTGGGCAGCCAAAACAAGCCAATGAAGAAGGTGCGCTGATAATTCGATACCCTTTGCCTCCCGGTACACTACCCAATCTCTGGCAAGCCACCCAGCGATTCAAGAAGTCCTACCTGAGCACAGTTCCTGGTTTCTACTTTTCAGGGGATGGTGCCTATATTGATGAGGAAGGCTACATTTTCATCACGGGAAGAATAGATGATGTGATCAATGTAGCGGGTCATCGTCTATCTACTGCTGAGATGGAGGAGGTCATTGCATCGAATCAACATGTAGCAGAATGTGCTGTGATTGGCGTTAACGATGATTATAAAGGACAGGTACCCATCGGTCTCATAGTGTTGAAATCTGGCGTAACTACCTCTCAAGATTAACTGGAGAAAGAATTAGTAGATAAAGTCAGAGAACAAATAGGTCCTGTGGCCTCCTTCAAAAAGGCATTGGTCGTGAAACGACTTCCAAAAACACGCTCTGGCAAGATCTTGCGAAAAACTTTAAGGAGTATTGCAGATTGTGAGACTTATAGCACACCCTCTACAATCGAAGACATCTCTGTGCTACAGGAGATTGAAGCTATTTTTAGTGCTTAGAAAGTTGCTTCGTACGGACTACTGGTATCAACATAGTTGCTTTCATAGCGTCACTCTATTGCTTTTGATCCGTTCGACGGAGGCTTTAATAACTGTCTTGAGCAACTTAGCGTCCAGATCTGCAAGTCGCTTAAAGTAGAGACAACCTTTACTGCGCTTGTGCTTACCAAGACGACTGATCATTTCCTCGATCTCCTTTGAAGAGCCCATCACATAAACAGACATGCTCTGCTAGCTATGGGAAAATCCACACAAAAACCATTCGCCTTCCCTACCACTTTCGTATTTGTAATTATACCTCCCAAACCCAATGATCGAGCCACCCCACATCTCAGCTTCGCAACCAGATATTTCACTCATCTTCTTAACCAGAGTTTTACTATCACTACGTTTTTTGCTCTTCAGCTACGGTGGCAATGAATTCGTCTACATTCACCACATTAACCTTTGTTTTTAGTTCTGCCATATCCTTAGTTTCACTTCTAGTACAAATTTGATGATTCATCTACATCTAAGCTGAATTGATCGAAAGATATTGATACGCCTGTACATAAATTAAGTACTTTTACCTAAGGAAGTCACTTAGCATTCCTAATAACCCTAGTTGTTAGGTTTCATTTGACGATAAGGATATACCCAGCAGTCCTACATGAGATTAATAGCCAGCAGTATAGTACTATTTTTTGCTGTGACGGGTTTTTCAGCCTATTCGCAAGTTCAACCTTTGTCCCGAAGTGACTCGGGTGCCATACAAGCTTACCAACAAAAATACCAAGAGGAGCTAAATATAAATCGCGTCAAAGAAGCTTCTCGCTATCTCAATGAGATCGCTTTCTTGTACTGGAATCATAATTACTATCAGCAGGCAGCCGATTATTACGAACGATCCTTAGTGCTTAACAGTAGCATCGATAATGAGAACGGAATAGCGATGATTCATAATAATCTGGGGATGCTATATGCTGATCTGGGTAAATATGAAGAATCTCTCGCCAGCTTTTCAAAAACACTTGCCGCCAGGCGTGCCAATGATGAAAAACATGGAATCATAGCAGCATTGATCAATAAATCAGTAGTCAACAACAACCTTAAAGACTTTGATCAATCAGTAACTGACCTCCTTGAGGCTTTGGATATAGCTCGAGAGATGAATGACATGGCGCAGATGAAAAGTGTCTACGGTATGCTCTCTGAGAGCTATGAGAAAAAAGGTGATGTAGACAAGTCATTGCAGTACTTTGAGCTTTACAAGTCGTTTCATGAGCAGCTACAGCGCGATAAGGTCGATGACATCCAGGAGGAACTAGACAAAGAGAGTATTGAACGGAGACTTGCCATAGCAGATGCACAGTCAAAAGAATTAGAAATACTCAAAAACCAACTTGAGCTAAGGGAGAAAAACCTTGCACTCTTAGAGAAAGATTCTATCAATCAGTCGCTTTATGAGAACCTTTCAAGAGCTGAAATCGCTATCAAACTCCAGGAGAATGAGGCGCAACTCAAAGCGCAACAAGCAGAGCTAGCCGAAGAGAGAAGCACAGCCTTAGAGAGTCAGCAGTTCTATACAGTGTTGACGGCAAGCGTATTGATTCTGTCTGCACTTGTGATAGCAGGGTTCCTGTTCATAGGATTTAAAAAGAGTAAAGAGAACAACCGTATCCTAGCAGAGAAGAACGACGCTATCGAGGCTCAACGACTTGAGCTAGATGATGCTAATCAATTGAAAAACAAGCTCTTTTCAATAATTGCCCATGATCTAAAAAGCCCTATTGGTAGCCTGCAGGGCTTCATGCACGTTATTGACGATTTTGAACAATCCGAAGACCTTCAAGAGGCTTTCTCGCACCTCACGTTGCAACTGGGAAGTGTGTCCAACATGCTTGAAAACTTGCTGAAATGGTCACAATCTCAAATGGAACAACTTGAGGCAAGACCCGAACAGACCGATGTACATCAGATCGTAAAAGAGAACATCGACCTAATTAACCTGACGGCTGTAAGCAAAGACGTAGAAATAATCAACAACGTAAAAGCTGAGGAAATGGCCTTTGCAGATCCCCAGATGGTACAAATTGTACTGCGCAACCTCATTCAAAATAGTGTGAAGTTTACCCAAGCAGGAGGAAAAGTTGAAGTCAGTGCTCAAGGTGAGAATGGCACTCTAGATATTAAAGTTAGAGATAGTGGTATAGGCATGACTCAAGACAAGATGAGTGAGCTTTTTAGCATCCAAAGTGCTAGCCCAAGTTTAGGCACCAACCAAGAACCAGGCACTGGCCTAGGTCTTTACCTTTGTTCAGAACTACTCAAAAAGAACAACGGCAAAATTGTCGTGGAAAGTGAGCTTAATAAAGGCTCCACCTTCACCGTATCCCTTAAAAGACATGATTAAAAAATTGATGCTGGGCTCATTGGCTCTGACTATTGCCCTATGCTCCTATGCACAGGAGCGTACCCCCAAGTCCTATGTAGGAGAAGATGGCAAACTCTACTGGAACAAGCATATGCCAGTATATCTGTTTATTGGCAGTACGCCGGATAAGGCAGATCATATGCTGGAAAGTAAGTCTACACCAGCTTATGCTAATCCCCACTATCTTGATACTGAAGGAATCAACTTCATTCGATCTAAGGACGCATTTGATGTGGAGAACCAGCGTATCATTGAGCCTCGCATCGAGGTGATGTACGAGCTCTATGCCGACGGCCTTTCTCCCCTATCGGAAATCGCTTTGGAGAATGCTCCCAAGTATGCTTCCAGTGGGAAAGTCTACTTCGGCAAGGGTCTTACCGCTTCACTATCCTCGAAAGATCAAATCTCTGGTGTTGAGCAGGTTTTCTACAAGATTAACACCGCCGGGTTCACCCCTTATCAGAATACGGTGGATATGTCTACACAAGGCGAATTTACATTTAGCTACTATGCTAAAGACAATGTGGGCAATGCAGAGCAAGCCAAGTCCTCCACCTTCATCGTAGATACCACCAATCCGGAATCCAACCTCAACATCAACGGCATCAGCGATGACAATGTGATAGCAGGTGCAAGCAAGATTTATATCCTTACCGAAGACAATCTCTCTGGTGTTCGAAATACGTACTACAAGTTTGATAATGGAGAATTCAAGCGATACGCAGCTGGAAGCGCCATCAATTTCAGATATCTGGATGATGGCAATCACATCCTCACCTACTATTCAGATGACAATGTGGACAATGTCGAAGAACAGAAGACACTCACTTTTTATTATGACAAGACTGCTCCATTAATGGCTGCTGATGTGCTTGGAGATAGATTCGTTGTGGATGACCAGGTGTATTTTTCCGGTAGGACAAAACTCAAACTGACTGCCGTAGATAATAAAGTAGGTGTCAAGGAAATCAGATACTCAATTGACGCTGGTGAGTTTGGGAAGTATGATCAACCCTTTTACCTCCCAAGTGTCTCCGGTGATCACACTGTGCGCTACTACTCTATCGACAATATGGACAACCAAAGTGCTAGCACTGGTGGTGGCTTTGAAGAGTTTAAACATACGGTTAATAAGATCTACGTAGACTTAACAGGTCCTAGCCTATCAAATAGCATTCTTGGTAAACAAACGGTAAGAAATGATACACTTCTCATTGGCCCTACAAGTCGACTCAGGCTCAGCGCCTTAGACGCAGAGTCAGGCCTAAAATCAGTGACTTATAGCGTAAATCGCGAAACTTCGGAAAACCCCTACAGTGATCCTTTCAGTATCACAAAGGAAGGCGCTTATATACTTGAGTATTTTGGATACGACAATGTGAATAATAGAAACATAGATGAGTTCTACTTCCAAGTGGATGCTACCGCACCCTTGATTAGTTTTCAATTTAGCGTCGGCAACATTTCCACTAAAGATGGACTTCCTGTATATCCATCAAGTGCTGGACTATTCATAGCAGCAACTGATGAGAAAGCTGGTCTGGATAACATCTACTACGCCATCAATGATGGCGCGGAAAAGCCATACGCTGGCCGAATTAAGGGCCTGCGGCGCAACAGACAACATACTGTGAGAGCGCGTTCGGTGGATGTCCTTGGCAATGAGTCAGTAAGTGAGGTGACTTTTTATATTGATAAATAGAACTAACCGCGAATGAGACGAGAGGTCGTAATCAAAAATACTATAGACAAGATCGAACAGCTGTCTGATCAAAAAGTACTAGAAGTATCCCATTTTGTTGATTTGCTAATGAACCAAATGGAGGACGAACTCACCACTCTGGGTATTCATAAACTAATTTCAAATTCGGCGACTTTCGATTTTCTTAAGGAAGAGGAAGAACTTTATAGTGACAGTGACTTGATCGAGAGATTCAGTGAAGAAGGGTGATATCGTACTAATCCCATTTCCATTCACCGACCTATCGGGAGTAAAGAGGAGACCTGCTCTTGTATTAGCAACTAAAGATCACGATATCATTGTAGCATTTATTACGTCCAGATTGGGTACAGAAAGTGAAAACGAAATTGATGTTAGCCCAAATAGTGCGAATGGACTAAAAGTTAGATCTATTCTGAAACTGACCAAGATTGCTACGCTCGAAAAATCACTAGCGATTGGATTATTAGGCCGACTAGGATCTAGCGATCTACATGACGTGGATTTAGCCTTGACTCGAATATTCAGAATTAACGGCTAACATCAGTTAGTAGCTGCTCATAATCGTACTGTAAATCTTCATGGAGGCTGGCAACAGCCTTTTCAATTCTTGCTAGTTGCCTTTCATATAGATTTTTCATTGTCGTGCTACGGTGGAAGTTGAAAGGCAATTGCTTCATTAGCTCGCAGAAATGCAGTAAGAGCTCGATCTCGGTAGTCTTCTCATTGCTGTACTTAATAAACTGGTTAGTCATGCGTAGTGCTTTGCGAATACCTTTTTTGGCATAATAGAGATGTGATGAGTTGATCTCACCAAACTGCTCTTCAACCATATCTTTGGTTGATTGCACGTAGTATGACTCATCATCCGCCATGAACAGCAGGTACGTTAGCAGTTCCTTGTTGTCTTTCTTGAACTTGGCTAACCGCAGACAAAACTCCATCACCTTGTCAGGATCAGTATCCCTCAAGGCTTTCTTTATTTGACTGATAGTGGCTGCTTTCAAATTTTAGTTTTTGAATTACGGAATTTGATTTTCTATGTAGCAAGGCTGATAAAACTCGTAATCAACCAGTATATACTAAACACTCACCTAACCGCCCTTCCAGGTCGGCCTCTAGGGCGGAATTTGTCCCCTTGAGCCGAGGTGGAACCGGGACTACAGGGGTGTAGCAACTTTGCCTACAGAATGAATACGCTAGTCTAATCGTGTGCGGAATGCCATCAGTTTACTTCAAAGTACGATCAAACAACGCCTTCATTTCTTCCCAGCTCTGTTCGTCGGCTTCTTTCTGATAGGCCAGCGGCAATCCAAACTGCTCTCCCATCGCATCAGCACCCTTGCTGGTAAATGCATGCACAGCTCCCTCATAGCCAATGTACTTGTAGTTAGCACCAGCAGCATCCATGGCCGACTTCCAGGCAGCTGTTTGCTCCGCCGGGACAAATGGGTCATCAGCGCCATTGCAAACAAGGATCTCAGCTTTGATAGTACCTGCTTCAGGCATAATCGGTAGGCCTAGTCCACTGTGAAATGCAGCCACAGCATCAATATCATAGCCGGCATTGGCCATGGATAAGGCTACACTACCGCCAAAGCAATACCCAACTACAGCAATGCGCTCACCATCAACTGATGGATCAGCCTTCAGCGTGGCTAGTGCCTGCTCAAAGCGTGCTTTAGCTTCGGGTAAGTTGCTCAGGGTTTCAGTCATAAACTTACCTGCATCATCTGGATGCTCGGCCTTCTTACCATCACCGTACATGTCAACAGCTAATGCCGTATAGCCGAGCTCTGCCAACATATCAGCCCGCTCTCTGGTGTAATCATTGTGTCCCCACCACTCGTGAATCACCAGTACTCCTGGTCTTTTGTCAGTAGCATTCGCATCTTTGACCAGGTAACCTTTCATGGTCGTGGAGTCCGTAGCATAAGTAACCTCATTACCCGTGATATTGACTTCTACTTCTACTTCTACTGCCTCAGTAGCCGTTTCTTCTTCAACCGCCTTTTGCTGATTCCCAGAGCAAGAAATAAGTAGCACTCCGACAACAAGAGCAGCAATATGATTTAAGTATCTTTTCATAGCTTTTGATTCGTTTAGGGATCAAAAGTACATATTTATTGAGGTGTGCGAAAGTGCCTGGGCATAGGAACACTTAAAAAACATGATTCGTGAATAGAATACAAAAGTATGGAGATTGGGCATTAGTCGCAGGTGCCGCTGATGGGCTAGGTAAAGCGTTCTGTACGCTACTTGCCAAAGCAGGGATCAACCTGATCATGATTGATAATCAAGACGAAAAGCTTAATCAACTATCTGAGGAGCTTGAGAGGGATTACCAAATCGAAACAGAGGTGGTCGGTAAAGACTTAACTGATCCGCTGGTGGTTTCAAATGTGAGCAAACGGGCCGGGCATCATCAGTGCAGACTATGGTTTTATATAGCGGCTTATGGTCCGGTGAAGCCTTTTCTTGATTATTCGAACGAGGAGTTGGAAACTACTATTTCACTTAACTCACAGACACCTCTGCTCCTGGCGCGCAGCTTCGTAGAAATGTGGCTTGATAAAGAACCAGCAGGCTTCATGATCATGTCCAGCTTATCAGGGCTAAGAGGTACCAAGCTCGTGGTGCCTTATGCTGCCACCAAGGCATTTGACTGGAACCTCATTGAGGGATTGCACCATGAATATAAGGATACAAATCTGGACTTTATTACTGCCTGTGCTGGCCCCATCTTGACACCTAAGTACATTGCCACGGCACCCAAAAAACACCCTCTTAAGCCGCGAGAACGTTCTGCCGAGTTTATCGCGCAGACGGTACTGGACAATTTTGGCAAGCGATATCTGATCATACCTGGAATAGAAAACCGCATTGGAGAAACGGTGCTTTCAAAACTCTTGCCACAGAGAGCTGCAAGTAAGATTGCCAACTGGGTGATGGGTGCAATCTATAGTGATAAACTCAGGCCAGATAAGAGGTAGCCTCCATGCGAGAAACATGGTGCAATCGCATAATGTATTAAACCTCCAGTTATTGCTCTTGAGATTGCTTCACTGTGTTCGCAAAGACGAACAGAAGTGGTAGATCCTGTTTTATGTAGTTATTGCCTTCAATCAATTAAAATGAGGTTGTTCAGTTACAGATGCGCTCGGATCGAGTAAAAAAGTCCGTCTTTCCGAACGTAACGTAGTGAAGTGAAGGAATCTCCAACCCACTGATCTTAAGATTGCTTCACTATGTTGCGGATGACGATAAATCAGACCAGATAAGGAATAACCGCCTTCCTGTCCTTAGGGTAGTCCTCAAACTTCTCCTGATACCAATCGTGATGATTAAGGGCTCTGGGGATGAGGTTGGCAGCTGTCCAGATAGCAAATGAAGCGGCTGGTAGTGATGCCGCTGCTATCGCAAACCCAGTCCATTCGATGATCTCACCGAAGTAGTTAGGACAACTAATCCAGTTAAATAACCCGGCTCTTGGTATTGCATAGCCAGTATTTTCCTTTCTTAAATTGAGTAAATGATTGTCTGACCGCTGATTAATAACCATACCTAAGAAGAACAAAGCAACTCCCAGGAAGAGTGTCCATGATAAACCAGAATTTCCTTCACTCAGATGTCCTAAGAAGTAGCCATTGACGAATCCATTAATGCCGTTGAAGAATACTGCACTCAGCACGATCGACAGTGGCATCTTCTTGCCTTTGGTTTTGAGTCGGAAAGGGAAGATCAAGGTACGGTTGATGTAGTGAATCGACCAGAGTGCAACAATGATCAATTGCGGTAGCTGAAGCTCGGTAGGCCCTGTGAGTGCAAGTACTGGCATTACTATCAGCGCTGGAAGCTCCATCCAAAACCAACCCCAGTTGTTGTTGACCATCATGCCCCATCCGTCGGTTGTATGTCGTCCATAGGGCTGCTTGATTTTCAATAAGAACATGAAGGTGATCACTGCGATAGCAATCCAGCCCCATACCAGGTAGTCAAACCACATACTTTAATTGGTTGATGTGCTGATGTGTTAATTGATTAATGAGTTGATTAGAGTATGTTTTGATTAAGCCATCAATGCTCATGATCGAACAAATCAGTTTGTATTTTTTCAATTCGCCATTATTCATTATCAATTACTCAACTGCATCGACGACCATCTTCACCATCTCTCCTATCTTCGAAGGCTCCAGCCAGCGGGTGACGATTACCAGGTCATTGCTGTTGTCCACCACAATGAAGTTGCCACCAAATCCAGCCGCGTAGTATACTGATTCGGGTACGCCTTCCCAGTAGCGGCTGCCCTCCTTTTGATTAAGCCACCACATGTAGCCGTAGTTGACATTGGCTTGTGAAGGCTTTTGTATCATATTGACCCAGTCCTCTGAGATCAACTGCTGACCATCCCAATTCCCTTTGCGCAAGAACAAATAGCCAAATCGGGCATGATCCATCGTATTGATGAACACTCCACCACCGTTGTGGCCACCACCGCTGACAGACTGCATTTCCACACCATCGACCAGTACAAAGGAATTGGAATAGCCAAACCATCTCCATGTCGTAGAAGCACCAATCGGGTCCATGACGCGTTCTTTCAAAATTTGCGGTAGCGGCCTGCGCCATACATTGAGCAGGGAGTACGCCGCTACATTGACACGAACGTCATTGTACTCAAAGGCAGTACCTGGCTCTGAAAACTCACGGATCTTCCAGTCATCAATATCACCCTCTGATGGTGGACGATCGCCCCAGTCTTTGCCGCCAAAGAGCTCTCCCGTCCAGTCAGAAGACTGTGTCAGCAAATGATCCCAGGTGATTTTGCTGTTATGACGACCATTAAAGGTGCCATCCCAAACATAGTCGCCCACCTTATCGTCCATACTCGCGATGAGCCCTTCGTCATACGCAAGTCCAGCAGTCGTACTCAAGTAGCTTTTGGTGACACTGAAGGTCATGTCGACTCGATTGATATCACCCCATTGGGCTACCACATAGCCATCCTTGATGATCATACCTGCTGGGCCCCCTCGTTTCTTCATCGGACCGGTTAGCTGATGATAGGGCTCTCTGCGAAACGCTTCATAGGTAGCGATGCGCAGGTCTACAGAACCACTGTATTCATTGTTTTCTGCAAAGCTCACAGCATCTTGTACCGCATTGGCATTCATGCCTACTTCGTTAGGCGCTTTGCTTTCCCACTCGCCCCTATCGGGAAAATAAGTCTGCGCATTCCCAGTAGTGCCTAATATGAGGAATAATCCCGCAACTATCAATAGCTTCAATGTCTTCATGATTTTTTGATTTAACTATTCGAAATTAATTAGTCCTAAGGCCAAAACGCTACGATCAGCAGACTGGTGGCGCCAAAATATGACCGGTGGTTGACAAGTACACTGATTAATACTTATCTTGAATGATCGCTTAAAACTAACCTTATGAGAAATATAGACAGACGTCAATGGTTGAAAGCAGCTGGCCTTACAGGTTCGCTTGCAATGTTTGGTTCTGCTGGAAATGCAGCCGCCAGTTTGGTGGAATTTCCTGCTAAGCGGGTCATCGCACCGAATGGCCTGGTCAAACTCAACTCTAACGAGAATCCATATGGTCCCTCAGACAGTGTCCGAAAGGCCATCACAGAGAGCTTTGACACGGCTTGCCGTTATCCGTTTGCAGCCCTACAAGGCTTGATCCAGATGATTGCTGATAAGGAGGGCGTCACCAAAGAGCACATTGTCATGACCGGCGGATCTACCGAAGGGCTCAATGCCACTGGCCTCACCTATGCTATCGGTGGTGGTGAGATCATTGCTGCACATCCTACCTTTCAAGCGATGCTGCGATACGCGGAGGGCTTTGGGGCCTATGTACACCGTGTACCCGTCAATGACAAAATGGAGCACGATCTGGAAGCTATGGCCCAAAGAATGACCAGTAAGACACGTCTTATATTCCTATGTAATCCTAACAACCCTACCGGAACATTGCTGGACGCTGGTAAAGTCCGTGACTTCTGTGATACGATCTCAGAACGCGCAGTAGTATTCAGTGATGAAGCGTACTATGACTTTATCACTACTCCCGACTATCCATCGATGGTGGAGCTCGTTCGAGAGGGTAAGAATGTGATCGTCAGTAAGACCTTCAGCAAAGTCTATGGCATGGCAGGCGTACGTGTAGGTTATCTGGTAGCAAGACCAGATATCGCAGCGCGCCTCAGAGGCAATGTCATGGCCAACACCAACATCTTAGGTATTGCTGGCGCAAAGCAAGCGCTCAGAGATGACGACTTCTATAAGTTTAGCGTCGCTAAGAACATGGAAGCCAAAACGCACATCTATAGTGTATTGGATGACCTTAAGCTGGAATACATTAAGTCTCACACCAACTTCATCTTCTTCCATACAGGTCGTCATATCGATGAACTAAATGCACAAATGAAAGCTCAGAACGTAGCTATCGGACGGCCCTTCCCTCCTATGTATGACTGGGCGAGGATCAGTACTGGGACAATGGAGGAGGTCAAAGCCTTTGGCGTTGCGCTCAAGAAGGTGATGGCGTGATTTAGTTGGTAGTTGATAGTTGCCCTCCTTCGACTGAGCTTCAGAGGATGAAATAGTTGATAGTGCCAAACGTTAGGGTAAATAGATGGTTATGAATAGGTTATGGTTGGTTTTGATTGTTGGAGGGCTGGCTATTGGGTGTGGTCGATCTACTGAAAAGAAGGAAGTGCAGCAGGCCGGAGTGCTCGAAGTGGAAGAAGAAATAGCAGAGAAGGAAGTCGTCAAGACTTATGATGCTGCGCTAGAAGAATACGGCTACTATGAGGATCAAATAAGGCGGATAGCTTACAAGAATGATAAGACAGTTATTCAGGCCTATCTGGATTCTGCTCTGACTGCTATTGAAGGTAGTATTATCGGAGACTACACCTTTGTGGATGTTCAGGATCGGGTTATTAAGACAACCCAACTTGATAAACCGCTGTATTTGATGACTTCTGCCTCTTGGTGTAAGCCGTGTATTTCAAAAATACCAGCCTTCAATAAGGCAGTTGAGGAATATCAAGATCGCGTCAACTTTGCAGTGCTGTTTTACGATGATTCAGCTAAGGTTCAGAAAATGGCCTCAGACTATAATGAGAGCATCTACTTAGTACCGTCATGGCGAAAACGGCAGAGTGGAGATATGGATATTAATATCGGTGGGTTCAGACATATTACGAGCTACCCTACTTCTTATCTCATCAATCCTGAAATGACTATCATGAAATTATCTCAAGGTGGGTACAGCGCAGATACTATTTTGACTGATGACTTCAAGGAGATAATTGTAACTCCTAAGCAGTCTTTTGCCAGAAACTACCAATCTATATTAAGCGACATTGGGGTGCTGCTTGGAGAATCAATCATAGTGGATGTAGAAGAGGAGACGCAAGTACATCAAAAAGACTACAGCAGCATCAAGCTTTAATATCTAGCAACCCAAAGAATAGCTATGACCGTAGTAATGATTGGACGCCCCTTCCCTCCTATGTATTAATGGTGCTAACTTAATAATTTTATTATCTTAGTGGTGTGAAATACAAACTAAGATAAAATGAAATTAAACAGATCATTGGCTGTGAGTAGCAGTATACAAGAGTGTAAAATGGGTAACATCATTGGTTTATTGGAAAAGGAGTTTCCTTTCTGGGTATTTGAGAAAGAGCCAGGGGACTCAAAGAGTCGTAATCGTATTTTCACAACTCAAAGCACCCTATTGACGATGGTTTTAACAGCCGTTCAGCAGGATAAGACCTTGAAAAATTCGGTTGATCTCTATTATATGATCCATCAACGACACAAACAACAGGCTTTAGAAGAATTAGCCGAGCAGTTAAAGCAGCAGAAGTCATTGGATTTGCAATCAACCAAAAAGGCAGGACGCCCCAGAAAGTATACCGTCCAATTGCCCAAGAGCCTGGATAAAGATATTTCTTTAAATACAGCAGCCTACAGTAAAGCACGAGAACGGGTATCTATCGGGCTTACTCAGGAATTGTTTGAAGCCAGCCGTATCGAAGTAGAAAACACCTATTCCCACTGGCATGGTTACCGAGTAATGATAGGCGATGGTACCTATTTGCAAATGCAGGACACTAAAAGTATAAGG
The DNA here is from genome assembly GCA_040222235.1 of Cyclobacteriaceae bacterium. GTDB lineage: Bacteria > Bacteroidota > Bacteroidia > Cytophagales > Cyclobacteriaceae > UBA6059. Next base: position 5,094 of record JAVKDO010000129.1, on the reverse strand, counting down.
GCGGATTATGAAGTAAAGTATAAGGGAGAAGGTAGTGAAGGTTATCCCCAGGGGTTGCTGGAAGCCATTACAGAAAGGGGGACCGGCCAGTTACATAGTTTCAGGTTGTCAAACAGGCATGTTAGCGAGTTGGCACTATTCTACGAGATGATTGATGAATTGCCTGCCAAGTCCCTACTGCTCTTGGATGATCTCTACAATTGTTATGAAATCATCTCCAAATGTAAGCGCATGGGGATCGAATTAGTGGTGCCGGCCAAAAGGGAAAGGGATTATGAATTGGTAGAAGTGCTCGCTGAAGGAGATGAGATCATCCGGATAAAAACACCTAAAAACCGGTCTAAATGGCTGGAAAAAAATGAGAAAGCCAACAATTTTTTACTCAGGAGGATCGTCTGCCAAAGCCCTGATGGAAAACAGTATGTACTGCATACCACAATATTGGACAAGCATATAGACAAGCAAGAGATCCAACTCCTCTACCTGACCAGGTGGGATATTGAAATTAGCATTCGGGAAATCAAAACCATCATGGATATCAACATACTCCGTTCCAAGACACCTGAAATGGCCCTGAAGGAACTCACCATCTCCCTAGCCACCTATAATCTTATCAGAAAGGTTATCTACGCAAGTATCAAAGACTTGCCTTTTTCCCCTAAAGAAGATTTCATTTACAAATTCTATACGCTTAATAAGGATATTCATGTTGACAAGAAGGGAAGGGTATATAACAGATGGTCAACGGGTCGTAGAAGAACTAGAGAACCTGTTACGTAAACAAGTGTTGCAAAAACGAAAACCTGACCGGAAATATGATAGGCGTACCAAGCAAGGTAAGTATCAAAAATATAAATAATAAACTAAGTTAGCACCATTACCGCTGGCGGGGGTCAGGGGGTGGTTTTTCCCAAAAATGACCTACAATTCGAATTTCGTCATCTCAATCCCAAACTCCTCGCCATCACTGACAGTCCAGGAGAAGTAAAGACTACCATCCAGGAGCTCCATCTGAGGGAAGCCGCTGCTGCGTGACTCACTAGTGGAAGTGACACTAACGGGAGTTGAAATTACACCTGCACTGGTGATCTTGGCATACTTGATGGCAGGACTAGCGCCACCATCAAGCCAACTTACGACAGCAGTCATCTCATCGAGCATCACAATATCTACTCTACCCAGAGGTGCTGATTCATCAATGATTATCGGGTCACCAAATGAATCGTCCTCAAGGAACGAAAGCTTCACTTTAGGTTCCCCATTCGCAGCGGTAAACCAGGCCACCGCCACTGACTCTCCGTAGGAAGCAATCCTTGGCCCATTGACAGGGCAACCAGCGATATTCCAGTTATCTTGAGCTATTCTTGACGGAACAGACCATGCTCCGTTGACATTTCTAACGAAGTACATATCCCTTATTTCATCTTCAGAACGATCCCGATAAACAATCACAAGCCCTGAAGGCGAATTCGTAATTCCTGTCTGGCAGCAGTCACATACACGATCATCTAATTCAGCTTCTTCCGATAGGTTACCTTGCATATCTATCACAGCAGTTCGTACGGTCATGGCACCTTTGCCACCACCGTGTCCATCCGCATCATGATCTCCACCACCAGTGAATCGACCATCCAGCCATGTCAACAGGAAGGTGCCATCATTTTGCGGTAGCATGGCCACAAACCCATGCTCTGTCTGTGTGCCATCCGTATGTGCAAGCACAGGTGCTGACCATTCACTACTCCCATTAGGTTTCAACACGACGTTGACATCATAAGCATAGGCGCCTTCCCCACTTTTAGCTGGATAATGAGCAATGAGATTGCCTTGTGCGTCAGCGGCCATGGTCGGATAGTCCGCCCAGTTGACAAACCAGTTATCACCACTAGCAACAGTCTCGGGGGCACTCCACTGGTCATCGCTTAGCATGGCATATTGCAAGGTCGCCATGCTGTCCGTCTCGACCACCCAAGAGAGGTAAAGGGAGCCATCACCTCCTTTGGTAAGGTGCGGCAGTTGTGCGCCCATTCCGGTAGGAGAAGTAAATGTCGGTGCTGTGGGTGTCTCAGAGGGCTCCTGCCGAGGGGCTGTACAAGCAGAAAAAATAACCAGGAATGCCAAAAGTGAATAATATTTCATGGCAGGTAGGATTTAATGGCTGTGATTTGATTTGCAGCCGTCCATTCTCGCGCCCCTATCAGGGTGTCAACCAACTCGCCATCGGTACCCACGATGAAGGTGGTCGGAAGTGAGTAAACCCCCAGTGACTCAAGGCTATTATCGATCTGCACAAAGTCAAGATCAAAGCCCCTCTTTTCTTTGAATTTGTTGATTTTGGCAGCTCCTTCATCAGAAGCGAGTAATAAGACGAAATCATCACCCAGCTCAGCTTCCATCTCCTCCAGGTCAGGCATCTCTTTGATACATGGTCCGCACCAGGTAGCCCAGAGGTTGAGGATCAGGACTTTACTACCGTAGGTGGACAGGTCAATGGGCGCTCCGTCAAGGGTCTTGAGCTTTAGTGCTTCTTTGAAATTGGTCGGAGGAGCAGCTGATTCAACAAGTGACTCGTTATCCGATTGATCCGATTTTGGGGTAGACTGACATGCCGCCATAAGTAGCAGCGGAAGGATAATGATGGTGATTAATCTCATATTTATTTATTCTGAAGGTCGAAAGATACAGAGGTTAGGTCCCATGAAATAGCGACATTGCCCAGCCCATCACCCATATCGGCTACCACAAATGTCAGCGACTCCACCACCTCATCCAGAGGGATCACAGGTGATTGGATCCTCACCACATCGTTGGCCTCAGTGTAGTCGTCTGCAAGGTGCATGTCCCAATCCTTACTAATGATGATGGTCCACTCGGCCTCACCGGGTATGGTAAACAAACCATACTTGCCTGCTGGCACATTCGCATCGTCGATGGTGACATCCTCACCAAAGGTAATGCTCGTCGCGTGATGAGCACCAGTCGCCCAAACCTGCCCAAAACCTACAAGTCCTCCAAAAATCATTCTTCCACGCTTGCCAGGTGATCCATAATCGATGTGTACATGATTACTGCCAACATTAGACATGGCCATAGTTCGTGGGCTAAGGGGTTTCTTGGCTCCTTCGGGAGCTTTTTTCTCACTTTGCTCGTGCATGGAGTGATCCATGGCTGGCGTTTCGGCCTGTTTATCCTTCGAGGGTGAGCAGCCGAGTGTGGCTAACACAAGTGCAAGTATAATCAGTAGGTTTTTCATTTGGTTGCAGTTATCAATTCGTGTCTTTTTATCTCAATCTTAAACTATTGGTAATCACGGATACGGAACTAAGGCTCATCGCCAATGCGGCAAGCATCGGACTTAACAGTAAACCAAATAAAGGAAAAAGTACACCCGCTGCTATAGGTACCCCAATGGCATTGTACACAAAGGCGAAGAACAAGTTCTGTTTGATATTGCGCATCACATCTGTGCTGAGCTTGCGTGCTCTGACGATCCCGTCCAACTCACCTTTGACCAATGTCAAACTTGCACTCTCGATCGCGACATCTGTACCTGTGCCCATGGCGATCCCGACATTGGCCTGTGCTAGTGCCGGCGCATCATTGATCCCATCGCCTGCCATCGCCACAATCTTTCCAGCTTCTTGCAGTGCTTTAACTTTTTCGTATTTCTGCTCTGGTAGAAGGTCCGCTTCAAATCCATCTAACCCAAGCTTATCTGCCACCGCCTTGGCAGTATTGCTATTATCTCCTGTAAGCATGATCACTTCCAGCCCCTGCTGCTGTAGTGTTTTGATCGCATCCGCGGAAGAAGCTTTGATCGGGTCTGTCACACTGATATATCCAGCGACTTCTTTGCCCGTCACCACAAACATGACCGTCTCTCCCTCCAGCTGTCTCTTTGCAACCTCAGTTTTAAGGTCTACTTGGAGGTTAATATTTAGTTCCTCAAGCAACTTCTTATTACCAATAGCGCCCTCCAGTCCTTTGATCTCGCCTTTGATGCCCTTGCCCGTCACCGAATCAAAAGCGGCAACTTCCATAAGTATCAGCTTTTGATCTTTAGCTCCTTCGATGATAGCATGCGCGAGTGGATGCTCACTGTTTTGTTCGAGGCTAGCAGCCAATTGGAGCACCTGTTCCTCACTGTATTGCCCAGTCAGGCTGACACACTGCTGTAGGGTTGGTTTTCCCTTGGTGATGGTGCCTGTCTTATCAATGACGAGCGTCGTGACCTTGTGCATTTCCTCAATCGCACTAGCATCCTTTACTAGTATTCCTTGCTTGGCTCCCTTTCCAGTGCCTACCATGATGGACATAGGAGTCGCTAATCCCAAAGCACATGGACAAGCAATAATCAATACCGTTACTGCACTTGTGAATGCATAAACCAACTTTGGATCAGGCCCCCATATCGCCCAAACTGCGAAGGAAATCAACGCCACTGATACGACAATAGGAACGAAGTATCCAGATACGCTATCCGCCAGGTTTTGAATAGGCACTTTGGTACGACTGGCTTTGTTGACCAATGTGATGATCTGACTTAAGAGTGTATCACTGCCCACCTTGAGGGCTCTCATCTGGAAGCTGCCTGTGCCGTTGATGGTACCGCCGATGACACTATCACCTACAGTTTTCCCGATAGGATTTGGCTCACCTGTGATCATGGACTCATCAATAGTGCTTTTACCTTCTGTCAATTCCCCATCTACTGGAATTTTTTCGCCGGGTTTGATTTGGAGAATATCATGGAGCTTGACATGCTCCAATGGTATTTTGGTTGCTAGGCCATCGCGGATAACAATCGCTTCTGGCGGCACGAGATTGAGTAGCTCCCTGATCGCTGAGTTAGTTTGACTTCTGGCCTTAGCCTCAAGTAGTTGACCAAGTAGGATCAATGTGAGGATGACAACAGAAGCTTCAAAGTATAAATGCACTGCTCCGCCTTGCGTTTTAAACTGTGCCGGGAAGAGGTTAGGGAAAATCAGGGCAATAATGCTGAATAGGTATGCCGAACCAGCCCCCAGCAAGATTAACGTCCACATGTTGGGGGAGCGATTGAGGATGGATTGGTAACCCCGCACAAAGAATGGC
>JAVKDO010000128.1:0-16942 GCA_040222235.1 Cyclobacteriaceae bacterium | reverse complement strand
CTTGAGTTTGACAAAATAATTTCAATTTCGTGATGTGAGGTGCGATTGGAGTGAATTGAAGCTGTTTTTGCGGTCAATTTGAAATTCGTGGGTAGTGCGAAAGTGCCTTGGAGAGCTCATTATCGTCCCCTATGTTTGCCACATGGCATTCCTGAGAGCTGAAAAAAAGAAGTCAGGCACCTATCTGCGTATCGTTGCTAGTAAGAAACAAGCCGGAAAGGTCAGCCAGCAAACCCTCTATTCACTGGGAAAAGTAGAGGACTACACCGCTGCGCAGTTGGAAGCTATAGCTGCCAAGCTTCTGAAGCATGCAGGTAAATCTATTGATGAGTTGCTGGCCAACAGTCTCAAAGAATTGGCACGCTACAATTACGGATACCCTTTGCTATGCCGTCACTTATGGAGGAAGTTTTCCCTTGACCGGTTTTTTAAAAAGAAGTTAGCAGGCAGAAAGATCAAATTTGACATAAGCGATACCTTGCTATTGTTGCTCTGTGAGCGCATGTCTGACCCTGTTTCCAAGCTATCCACCTATCGCAGACAGCAAGACTACATCGGTATAGGTGAAGTTGGTTTGCAGCATTGCTATCGTAGCTTGGACTTTTTGGCCGATATCAGCGTGGACTTACAAGACCACCTTTACCATCAGCAGCGGGATTTGTTCAACATCACATTAGACGTGGTATTCTATGATGTTACCACGCTCTACTTTGATGCTCAGTATCCCCAAGGAGAAGATACGCTTAGACAAAAGGGCTATAGTAAAGACGGGAAGGCCCACAAGCTACAAGTGGTACTGGCACTGCTGGTAGATAAACAAAGAAATCCGGTAGGCTATCAGTTGTATCCGGGCAATACCTACGAAGGGGATACTTTTAAAGATGGGATCAAGACCCTCAAGGAGCGCTATCAAATAGACAAGGTCGTGATAGTGGCTGATCGGGGCATGCTCAGTGAAAAGAACATTGACTACATTCTAGCAGCAGGCTATGATTATATCATTGGCGAAAGGCTCAAACAACTGCCTACAGCACTACAAGAAACCTTAATTGATTCAAGTGATCATATCCCACTGGCTGTCACTGATACAGATGAGGCATTTACCTACCGTACGGCAACCCACAAAGGCAGGAAAGTGGTCTGCACCTATTCTGCCAAAAGGGCTAAGAAAGACGCTTATGAGAGAACCAAGCTGGTAGAAAAAGCACAAAAGCTCATTGACACACCTGGCCTAATCACACAAAAGCAAAAGAAGGGAGCACAAAAGTATATCTCATCAGCTAGTGTACAAGGGGCAGATAGCAGCTACCAGCTTGATGAGCAGAGGATACAACGGGATCGAAAATATGATGGCTTCCTGGCCATCTCTACCAGTGATGATCAACTCCCCGTGGATCAACTGTTGAGTCAATACAACAATCTCTTTGAAGTAGAGCATGCCTTCCGAACGCTAAAAAGTGTGATTGAGATAAGGCCCATGTTTCACTGGACAGACAACAGGATCAGAGGACACGTGGCTTTATGTTTCCTGGCTTACACCTTTATCAATTACCTGACCAAAGGATTGAAAATAAGCGAGCCAGAGTTACAACGCATCTTGGACAAAATGCAACTCTCCAAAGTATGCAATGGTGAGCAGGAGCCATTCTACCTCAGGGCAGCTATTGACCAAACTACCGCAGATATGATCAACAAATTGACCTTGGTAGTGCCAAAAGACACATCTTCACAAAGTGTTGTAAATCAAATGTTTACCTGAAAAGGTAGTGCTCACTAAAAATAGTAAACCACTCTCAATCAGATACTTATGCCTCTATTCTGTCAAACTCAAGAAAGTATTCTTTGGTTTGGCTATTAGTGTCGGTCTCGTATACTTGGTGAAATGGTTGGTTTAAGCTTCCAGCTCTTTGATCGTCAACCAGGCCATCAACCCTGGCCCCATGCCGAGGGCATCCTCATCGATATCAAATGTCGGGGTATGTACCCCAGAGATGATTCCTTTTTCTTCATTGCGAGTGCCAAGACGATAGAAGCAGGCATCTACCTCTTGAGAGTAGTAGGCGAAATCCTCAGCAGCTAGCCACAGATCCAGCTCTTCTACATTTTCCTCACCGAGGTAGTCTTTAGCGGCATCAATTGCACGCTGTGTGAGCTCTGGCTCATTCGTCAGAAAGGGGTAACCCTTACGAATTTCGATATCACAGCGACCACCCATCGATGAAACTACTCCTTCAGCGATCGCTTTTATTTTGGCATGAGCTGCTGTCCTCCAGGGCTCATCCATGGTTCTAAAAGTACCTTCAATGCGTACTTCATTCGGAATGACATTGGTAGCTCCTTCTCCGATGATTCTACCAAAAGAAAGGACTGACGGAATTCTTGGATTAGCTGTTCGGCTAACAACCTGCTGTAGCGCTACAACAAGGTGAGAAGCCATTAATACCGGATCGACAAATCGCTCGGGCATAGCAGCATGACCCCCTTTCCCGACCACAGTGATATATATTTCATCAGCAGATGCCATGTACATTCCTTTCCTAAAGCCCACCTTACCTACCGGAATGAATGGCATCACGTGCTGTCCAATAATGGACTGAGGTGTTGGGTTCCTGAGCACACCTTCTTTGATCATGAGGGAGGCGCCACCTGGCAGCTTTTCCTCGCCTGGTTGGAAGATGAGTTTGACTGAACCTTCAAACTGATCTCTCACCTGCTGAAGGATAGTTGCGGTAGCCAATAAGCTCGAGGTATGTACATCGTGCCCACAGGCATGCATCACCCCTTGGTTCTGAGATTTGTAAGACACTTCGTTTGCTTCAATGATGGGCAAAGCATCCATGTCTGCTCGAAGTGCGACGGTTTTCATGTCAGGATTTTTGCCCCTGATCAATGCTGAAATCCCGGTATCGGCAATACCTGTGGTAGGATCTAGCCCTACGCTCTTGAGCTGCTCAACGACATACTTAGAAGTTTCGAATTCCTCATAAGAAAGCTCAGGGTGCGCGTGCAGATGTCTTCTGTTCGCAACGGTTTGCTCTTTGATCTCCGAGGATAGGGACTTGATTTTTTCCGATAGGGACATCTACTCGAAGTATATGCGTTCAGGAATAACAATGGCCTTAGGAAACTCAGCTTTCACACGAGTGTACACTTTGTTTGCTTCGAGGCGATCGAAGAATTGGCCAATCTTGACTTTAAAATTGGGTTGGATATAGCTGATCTCCGGCTCGTATTCTTCAAAAGTCTCATAGACTTGCGTCTTTATTTCATTGGCCTGCTCTCGATTGTTACCCGAGTAGACCTGCACAGTAAAACCATTGAGGAACTCAATTTCACCCCGTGAAGCTCTGATCGTCGACAACACGCTATCGAGCTCTGACTTGATATGATACTGAGGCTCAACGTGAGGCTTTTCGACTGTATTGTCAGCCATAGATTCATCGTCCGTACCCTCAAGGGCTGCTGCTGCTGGCCTCAGGTATGACAGGTCTTCATCATAAGTAGTGACTTGGGAGGTAGTCGGCTTGGTAGTCTGACATGAAGTCACCCCCAGGAGACTGATCAGTAGTAAGACGATGAATGACTGAGTACTTCTCATGGTCTACGATTCTATAATGACACAACGGTTGTTTTTGACATCTTCCTCGACCGTTTTGAACTTGACGTCCTTTTTGACCGAGCCATCCGGGTATTGCACGGATACACGCTCATTTCTACCGACTATTTTCTCGGACTTTACAGGTGCCTGCTTTTCTACCGGAGGGCGATTGGTTTGTGTACGTCCTTGTAGTGCAGATCTTGACTCTTCCTTACTTTCTTGGTAGTCTGTTTTTTGAGCTTGCTGCCTCGCTGCATGCACTTCATCTGGATTCTGTACGGGGATGGTGGCCTTGGACAAGAAGGACACAGTATCCTCGTTCACCTTGCCAACAAATCCTTTGAAGAGTTCAAATCCTTCGAACTTATAAATCAAGAGAGGATCTTTTTGCTCGTACACCGCATTTTGAACAGACTGCTTAAGATCATCCATGTCTCTTAGATGCTCTTTCCAAGCCTGATCGATGATCGCCAACGTGATCATTTTCTCCATCGACTTGATGAGCGTTTCGCCTTTTGTATCGACACTCTCTTTCAAGTTTGTGGTAACACCGATCTGCTTCTTGCCGTCTACGAAGGGTACAAGAATATCTGTTACTGTAGCGCCACGCGTCTCAAATATATTGGTGAGTATAGGGAGTGACTGAGTCTGGGTCAACTCATTCTTTTCCTTGTAGTGAGCAAGTGTAGCTTCAAAAAGCTTTTGGGTGAGTACGGATGCCTCCATAGAAGCAAACTCATCCTTTGTGATATTGACATCTATGCTTAACACACTAAGGGCATTGAGTTTAAGACTATCGTAATCCTGAGCGTCTTTTGCTCCCTGCGCGATATCATCGCAGGTATCATAAGTCATGTTGAGAATATCCAGCTCAAGACGCTCTCCGAAGAGGGCATTCTTACGTCGTTTGTAAATCACCTCTCGCTGAGAATTCATGACATCATCGTACTCGAGCAAGCGCTTACGTGTGGCAAAGTTGTTTTCCTCTACCTTCTTCTGCGCTCGTTCGATGGACTTGGTGATCATGCTATGCTGAATCACTTCTCCCTCTTCAAGACCCAGTCTATCCATGATCTTGGCGATTCTGTCCGAACCGAAAAGACGCATAAGATTGTCCTCTAATGAGACAAAGAACTGAGATGATCCAACGTCTCCTTGTCGACCTGCTCTACCTCTCAGCTGTCTGTCAACACGACGAGATTCATGCCGCTCGGTACCGATGATAGCTAGACCACCATTTTGCTTCGACTCTGGAGCCAGTTTGATGTCTGTACCTCGACCGGCCATATTGGTAGCAATAGTTACAGTCCCTGGCTTACCCGCTTCAGCGACTACTTCAGCTTCACGGGCATGTTGCTTAGCGTTGAGCACCTGATGCTTTATATTTTTAATACTTAGCATGCGACTCAGCACCTCTGATATTTCCACGGATGTGGTACCAACAAGTACAGGTCGACCTGCTTCAGTCAGCTCTATGATTTCCTCTACGACTGCATTAAACTTCTCACGCACTGTCTTGTAGACCTTATCCTCCATGTCGCTTCGAGAAATCACTCGATTGGTAGGTATTACCACAACATCAAGTTTGTAGATTTCCCAAAACTCGCCTGCTTCCGTCTCAGCTGTACCCGTCATGCCGCACAGCTTATGATACATCCTGAAGTAGTTTTGAAGTGTGATTGTCGCGTAGGTCTGTGTGGCATCTTCCACCTTCACATTTTCCTTTGCTTCTATCGCCTGGTGCAATCCATCAGAGTAGCGGCGGCCTTCCATTACACGGCCAGTCTGCTCATCGACAATCTTTACCTTGGCATCTACGACAATGTACTCTTGGTCCATTTCAAAAAGCGTGTAAGCTTTCAGTAGCTGATTGACCGTATGAATCCTTTTGCCTTTGATTGAAAAGTCCTGAATGACCTGCTCTTTTTTCTTGAGCTTTTCGTCCTCAGGCATCTCGGTATCATTCTCAAGTTTTGCTACTTCATCACCGATATCAGGCATGATAAAGAACTGAGGGTCTTCCCCATCACCAGTGATGAGATCAACACCCTGCTCAGTGAGTTCGATGGAGTTGTTTTTTTCCTCTATCGTAAATAATAATGGTGCATCTGCCTCAGGCATCATTTTAGAGTTGTCCTGTAGGTAGAAGTTCTCCGTCTTTTGCATGATGGCACGCATACCTGTCTCACTCATAAACTTGATGAGGGGCTTGAACTTAGGAAGACCTCTAAACGCACGGAATAGCGCCACACCTCCGTCTGTCTCATTACCATCTTTGATGAGACGCTTAGCTTCATTGAGAAATTGAAGTACCAACTTCTTTTGCTCTTCTACCAATCGAGCAATTCTTGGCTTAAGCTCATAAAACTCATGCTCGTCTCCTCTAGGCACAGGACCTGAGATGATCAATGGTGTCCGTGCATCATCAATCAATACCGAGTCAACTTCATCTACCATTGCGAAATGGTGATGCTTCTGCACAAGATCCTGAGGACTTCTAGACATATTGTCTCTCAGATAGTCAAAGCCAAATTCATTGTTGGTACCGTAAGTGATATCTGCCAGGTAGGCGTTCTTGCGCTCTGGAGAATTTGGCTGATACTGATCAATACAGTCGATCCGCATTCCATGAAACTCAAAGATGGGAGCATTCCACTCCGCATCTCGTTTCGCCAGATAGTCGTTGACCGTTACAACATGTACTCCTCTGCCTGCTAGCGCATTAAGATAGGCAGGAAGTGTCGCCACGAGCGTCTTACCCTCACCTGTCGCCATCTCGGCAATTTTACCAGTATGCAGTACGACACCACCGATAAGCTGTACATCATAGTGCACCATTTCCCAGACCACTTCTACTCCCGCAGCTAACCAGGTGTTGTGCCAAGTAGCCTGTTCACCGTTGATCTCGACATTTTTTTTCTTAGCAGCAATCGTCTTGTCCAACATGGTGGCTGTCACCACGAGCTTCTTATTCTCTTTGAATCTTCTTGCCGTCTCTTTGACTACCGCAAACGCTTCTGGGAGGAGTTCTAGGAGGATTTCCTCGATTTTGCTATTCTTATCCTCTTCGAGCTGATCGATTTTAGCAAAGACTGCTTCTTTGCTATCTATATCATCTTCTGGATGCGTATCCACCTGCTCATGCAGGCTGGCTATTTCTTTATCAATACTTTCTGTTGCCTTGGCAATGCGTTCTTTGAATTCAGCAGTTTTTCCACGAAGCTCGTCATCAGTGATGGCACTGAGTTTGTCAAATTCCCCATTGATCTTACCAATGTAGGGCATGAGCTCTTTAAGGTCCCTGTCAGCCTTAGTTCCAAATATTTTGGTAATTCCTTTGGTGACTAAATCAAGCATAATATTACTTCTTCAAATAAGCTTTAAAGTTACTTTAATTGGTGCAATTGTTGGGTTTGAAACATCTGATTCGACTAGATAATTATGTCCCCTTCAAATACCATTTTTGCAGGCCCAATGAGCTTCACATCCGTAAACCCATCGGCTGTTTCTTTAAAAGAAACGATTAATTGACCACCTTGGGTGTAGACGGTTACCGGGCTTTGAATATTTTTTTTGGTTGCTGCGATTGATGCGGCAGTGACGCCAGTACCACAGCTTAAAGTTTCATCTTCTACGCCTCGTTCGTATGTGCGTACTTTGATGGTATGCTCGTCAACGATTTCAATAAAGTTGACATTAGTGCCTTCAGGCGCATACTCAGGATCTTGTCTTATGCTTTGACCTCTGTCAAATACCTCCGTGGAATCGACCTGCTCTACAAACTCCAGGTGATGTGGAGAGCCAGTATTTAGAAACAGGCCAGCGAGACGCTCTTGGATAGGTAGGGTGTCGTGCATCTCAAGAGCAACTGAGTCTTCGGATATGGCAGCCTTGTGAATACCATCCGTCGATTGGAAAGTAGTGCTTGAGTTAATGATATTAAGAAACCAGGCAAACATTACTGCACACCGACTGCCATTTCCACACATGCTTTGCGACCCATCACTGTTGTAGTAGACCATTTCAAAGTCTAATGTCGGGTGATCTTGAATTAGAATTAATCCATCTGCACCTATACCAAATCGCCTATCACAAATTGCACTGATCTGATCTACCGTCAATGATAATTTCAACGATCGATTGTCAATCATTACAAAATCATTGCCCGTACCTTGATACTTGTAAAAATGAACCTTCATTTTAGCTTATTGTAGTAGCGGCTATAAAGTAAAAAAGCCAACACGAAGGTTGGCTTGAATTTCCTGAAGGAAGATAATCCTTAAATTTTCTCCTTGATACGAGCTTTCTTACCCTTAAGATCTCTCAAATAGTAGATTCTTGCTCTTCTTACTTTACCTCTTCTTAGCACTTCGATCTTGTCTAGGCTAGGTGAGAGTAGAGGGAATATCCTTTCTACAGCAATACCACTTGATACTTTTCTTACTGTGAAAGTCTCACCATTTGAGCTTTTATTCTTTCTCTGAATGACAGTACCCTGGAATTGCTGAATTCTTTCCTTGTTTCCCTCTTTGATCTTTACGTGCACATTAATAGTGTCACCAGCCTTGAAGTCAGGGCGGCTGTTTCTAATTTCTGCTGACTCAGCCTCTATTGCTTTTATTATCTCACTCATGGTGCAAATTTTGTCTCTGAAAAACGGAGTGCAAATATAGCAATTAGTCGGAAAAAAAATGTCCTGGAGCTAATTATTGTATCGGGGGCTGAAGAAGGTCGGGTCTTCGCTCCTCAGTTCTCTTCAAAGATTGCTCGTACCTCCATTTTTCTATGTTCGCTTCATGCCCCGATAGTAGTACGTCAGGCACCTCCCAGCCTTTGTACTCAGCTGGCCTGGTATACACTGGTGGCGCGATGAGGTTATCTTGAAATGAATCAGATAGGGCGGAAGACTCATCATTTAGCACCCCTGGGATTAATCTAATGATAGCATCCGATATGACTGCTGCTGCCAACTCTCCTCCTGATAACACATAATCTCCAATACTAATTTCGCGAGTGACTAAATGCTCCCTCACGCGTTCATCTACTCCTTTATAATGACCGCAAATAATGATAATGTTATTGACCAGGGAGAGTTGATTGGCCAGTGGTTGCTTGAAAAGCTCTCCATCAGGGCTAGTGTAGATCACTTCATCGTATTGATGCTTCTCCTTCAATGCCGTAATACATCGATCTATCGGTTCGATCTGTAGTACCATACCAGCCCCACCTCCGTAGGCATAGTCATCTACCGTTCTGTGCTTGTTGGTAGTGTATGGGCGCAAATCGTGAACTGTCAGTTCGACGATCCCTTTTTCTTGAGCCCTATGGAGTATGCTTTGATCGAAAGGGCCTTTGAATAATTCCGGTAGGCAGGTGATGACATCAATCCTCATGACTCATCACTTGAGGTGAAAACATCTACAAGTCCATCAGGCAAAGTAGTGATGACTCTTTTACCTTCACGGTCTAATTCATTGACTATCCCTTCCGTAATAGGAACCAGGATTTCCTCGTTCTTTGGAGACCTGACTGAAAATAAATCTTGCCGACCGGTGGAAACTATGCTATCAATGGTGCCAATTTCAGCATTACCATCAAGCAGTTTGAATCCTACTACATCGTGGTAGTAGAACTGATCCCCGGTAAGATCGGGAAGCGTGGATAGTGGAAGATGAATTGGCGATCCTACTATTGCTTCGGCTTCCTCCCGAGACTGTACGTCCTCTAATCTGAGTCGTACCCTCTGACCAGTTTGGAATGCGCAAGAGGACACAAAAAAAGGAACCAGTTCGTTTTGCCTTAGCAAAAGCACTGATTCCAAATTTTCGTATTCCTCGGGGAAATCTACATCCAAAAATGCTATTACCTCTCCCTTTAAGCCGTGAGGCTTAGTTATATAACCCAATTGGTAGCAATCATCTACCTTCATGGATTGATCAGTCTTTCTTCTCCTCTTTTTCGGTAGAAGCCTCCGCTGCAGGAGCCTCTTCAGCTTTAGACTCTTCCTTAGGAGCTTCTTCTTTAGCCGCTTCCACCACAGGTGCTTCTTCGACTTTCTCTTCTACTGCGGGGGCCTCTTCTGTAGCAGCAACCGGAGCTTCCTCTACAACCTCAGCGGGAGTTTCTTCCACTACTGCTTCAGGAGCAACCGCTTCAACAGGTGCTTCTTCAGCGACCTCTTCAGTTACAACTTCAGCGGGTTGTGCAGCAGCCAGTTCGGCAGCTTGCTTAGCTCTGTAAGCTTCAGCTCTAGCTTCCTTCACTTTAGACTCAGCTTCATGTCTTGCCTTACGGTCAGCAGCTTTTTGCTGAGACAGTGAGTCAATCTTACCTTGAACCTTAGCGTCTTTTTGCTCTAACCACTCTTTCAGTTTAGCATCAGCATCTTCCTGAGTAACCGCTCCTTTGTTTACACCTACTTGAAGATGCTTACGGAACATTACGCCTTTATAAGAAAGCATTGCCTTAACAGTGTCTGTTGGCTGAGCTCCTTTCATTACCCAATCAAAAGCTTTGTCTTCATTGATGTTGACGCTTGCTGGATTGGTATTGGGATTATACGTCCCGATTTTTTCGATAAAGCGACCATCTCGTGGTGCTCTTGCATCGGCAATGACTACATCGTACATTGCTCTCTTTTTACGTCCTCGACGCGCGAGTCTGATTTTTACTGCCATTTGTTAGTTATAAGTTTATATGGATCACGTCCATTAACATTTCCCTTTCAATTTGAAAAGGATCGCAAAAGTAGTAAGAAATTATCAAACTAGACATCTTCAAATAGAAAATAGCCACTTGGGGTAGGCGGCACTAAGTATTTGTTAAGGCGAATGTACGGTTTTTCATTCTTAGGCCTTTAAGCTACCTTTGATTTGTCGAACTCACACTTGCAACTATTCTTATGGATAAATTCTCGTATATCTCGAATGCCCATACCAACTATATAGACGAACTCTATTTGTCGTATAAGGCGGATCCATCCAGTGTCGATGAGAGCTGGCAAAAATTTTTCGAAGGATTTGAGTTTTCTCAGGGGCAATTTAATGGTGAGGCATCCACTTCGGATGGACTAGCCGACTCTTCTGAGATCAAAGTTCGCAACTTTATATATGCGCACAGATCGAGAGCACATTTAAAGTCTGATACTAACCCTGTCAGACAAAGAAGACAACATGCTGTACGCCTTGACTTAGAAAACTTTGGATTAGCCGAAGGCGATCTTGAGAAAGAGTTTGAGGTAGGTGCGGAGATGGGTCTTGGCAAGGCCAAATTCAAAGAAATCAAGGATCGGCTGGAGAAGATTTATCTAGGTTCGATTGGATATGAATTTAATCATATCCGAAATTCTGACACTTTCGAGTGGTTCAAGAAGAAAGTTGAATCTGAAGGATTCAACATTGAGCCAAGGGATGATCAGAAAAAGGAAATTCTACAGAAACTCAATGAGGCCGTCATTTTTGAAAATTTCCTTCACACTAAATATATAGGTCAAAAAAGATTCTCGCTAGAAGGCGGTGAAAATACGATAACTGCGCTTCATACCATTATTAATAAAGCTGCAGAGTATGATGTAGAGGAGATTGTGATTGGTATGGCGCATAGAGGGCGACTCAACGTGCTGGCCAATATCATGGGTAAAACCTATGAAGAAATCTTCAATGAATTTGAAGGTGGGGTAGATCCTGACCTGACCATGGGAGATGGTGATGTGAAGTATCATTTAGGATACTCGAGCCATATGGACACCAATGCAGGTAAGAAGGTCTATGTGAAACTTGCTCCTAACCCCTCGCACCTTGAGGCTGTCGATCCTGTGGTATTAGGATACACCCGAGCTCAGGTTGATGATGAGTACAGAGGAGATTTTAGTAAGGCCATTCCAATCTTAATACATGGTGATGCGGCGGTGGCAGGACAAGGCCTGGTCTATGAGTGCATACAAATGTCTCAGCTGGATGGCTATTCGACCGGTGGGACTATTCATTTTGTGATCAACAACCAGGTAGGTTTCACAACTGACTATGATGATGCCAGATCCAGTATTTATTGTACGGATATTGCTAAGATCGTGGACACCCCAGTACTACATGTCAATGGAGATGATGCCGAGGCTGTGGCGTATGCAGCAAGATTGGCGGTAGAGTATCGTCAGAAATTTCACAAAGACTTCTTTATAGACCTGCTTTGCTATAGGCGGCACGGACACAACGAAAGTGATGAGCCAAAATTCACTCAGCCGAAGTTGTACAGTCTGATTGCCAAGCATCCGAACCCTAGAGAAATCTATGTCAAAAAGCTCATCGAAAGAGGAGATATCAGTCTTGATCGATCGAAGCAACTCAATGATGAGTTCAAGAAATTGCTACAAGAACGTCTGGATGACGTAAAGCAAAACCCTCTGCCTTACAAGCCTCAAAAAATAGAAGAGGAGTGGGATTATCTGCATCGCTCAAAACCAGGAGCTTTTGACAAATCACCAGATACAGCTATTACAGAAGATGTGGTTGCTCAGGTAGCAAATGCATTGACTTCTATTCCAAAGGGTTTTAAGCCACTGAAGCAAATAGACAAGCTAATCAGGGATCGCAAGGCGGCTTTTTTCGAGAAGAAAGAACTCGGCTGGGCTGATGGAGAATTACTTGCTTACGGTTCATTGCTTGTGGATGGTAAGATCGTCCGAATGTCAGGTCAGGATGTCAAGAGAGGCACCTTTTCTCACAGGCACAGCTATTTTTTCGACTCTAATACAAATGAGCCTTACTGCAATCTGAACTATGTCGCAGAGAAGCAGGAGCCATTCAGAATTTATAATTCACTCCTATCGGAATTTGGTGTGCTGGGTTTCGAATATGGCTATGCCATGGCGACCCCAAATGCACTTGTGATCTGGGAGGCACAATTTGGTGATTTCGCCAATGGCGCCCAAGTAATGATTGACCAATTCATATCCAGTGCTGAGAGTAAGTGGCAAAGGATGAATGGTCTAGTGATGCTGTTGCCTCATGGCTATGAGGGTCAAGGCCCTGAGCATTCCAGTGCTAGACTTGAGCGATTCTTGCAGCTTTGCGCGCAGGATAATATCGTAATCGCCAATCTTACCAATTCAGCCAATATTTTCCACCTAATGAGACGTCAGGTGGAGTGGGGCTTCAGAAAGCCATGTGTGGTTTTTTCACCAAAATCATTGCTTAGGCACCCTGGAGTATCAAGTCCAATGAAGGATTTCACACAGGGCGGATTCAAAGAAGTGATTGCGGATACGTATGTCACCAATAAGTCAGTCCGAAAAGTATTATTGTGTTCTGGTAAGGTATACTTCGACTTGCTAGAAGAGCAGCAGAAGAAAAAAATCAAAGATGTGGCGATCACGCGCATCGAGCAATTGCACCCGTTCCCAAAGAAACAATTGGATGCTATATTAAAAAAATACAGCAATCCTGAGATCGTATGGGTGCAAGAGGAACCTGAGAATATGGGTGGATGGAGCTACATGCTCCGCATATTCGGTCAGGGTATCAAAGTAGTTTCAAGACGTGCCGCGGCTTCACCTGCTACGGGCTTTGCAAAAGTGCATAAGCAAGAGCAGCAAGAGATCGTAAAAGAGGCATTCAAATAATATAACAATCAGTTAAAATGGCTTTAGAAATTAAAGTACCCAATGTCGGTGAGTCTATCAGTGAGGTGACTGTATCTCAGTGGATGAAAAAGACCGGTGACGTAGTAGAAATGGATGAAGTGATTGCCGAGCTCGAGTCTGATAAGGCGACCTTCGAACTCACTGCCGAGGCTGCTGGTCAATTGACGACCAAAGCGGAAGAAGGGGACACAGTCGAGATAGGAGCAGTCATCTGTGAGATCGACACATCTGTTGCGGGAGGCGAAGCGGCCGCTACACCTACCAAGGAAGAAAGTGCTCCAGCAGCGTCAGCGGATGCTAGCCCTACCGGAGAAACTAAGGAAATGCATGTGCCTGCCGTTGGAGAGTCTATCAATGAAGTGACTATCTCGAGCTGGATGGTGGCAGATGGTGAGGCAGTTGCGCTGGACGATGTGATCGCAGAGATCGAGTCTGACAAGGCAACCTTCGAGCTTACGGCTGAAGCCAATGGCGTACTGGAGCATGTAGCCAAAGAAGGTGATACACTTGAAATTGGTGCGCTAATTTGTAAGATACAAGTGACGGATGGAGCACCTGCCAAAGCTGCACCGTCTGCAGAAAGCAGTTCACCGACTCAGATCGTGGAGACACCCACTGGAGAGCCGGGCTATGCAGCTGGCCATGCCTCCCCTGCAGCGGCCAAGATCCTAGCGGAAAAAGGTATGTCATCATCTGAAATAAAAGGTACTGGAGTAGGCGGCAGGGTAACGAAGGAAGATGCGGTAAAAGCTGAAAAATCAGCTCCGCTTGCAGCTACCAAGGCTGCTTCTGAGACTGCACCTGTTCAGGCTGGAGGAGATCGGGATCAGCGTCGAGAGAAGATGACCAATCTTCGTAAGACCATATCGAGAAGACTTGTCTCGGTGAAGAATGAAACTGCCATGTTGACGACCTTTAATGAAGTCAATATGAAGCCGATCATGGATCTTCGAAAGAAATATAAGGAGACATTCAAAGAGAAATATGAAGTCGGATTAGGCTTCATGTCATTCTTTACCAAGGCATGTTGTGTCGCGCTGCAGGAGTGGCCTGCTGTCAATGCCATGATAGATGGTGAAGAGATGGTCTTTAATGACTATTGTGACGTATCCATTGCCGTATCTGCTCCCAAGGGACTTGTAGTACCGGTGATTAGGAATGCGGAGCAAATGAGCTTTGAGCAGATCGAGAAGGAGGTAGTCCGATTGGCAGTTAAAGCTCGGGAAGGGAAGTTGAGTATTGACGAAATGACCGGAGGTACTTTCACATTGACCAATGGTGGTATTTTCGGGTCGATGCTTTCTACACCGATTATCAATGCGCCTCAGTCTGCGATACTAGGTATGCACAATATCGTTGAGCGCCCAGTAGTAGAGAACGGTGAAGTAGTCATTCGCCCGATCATGTATGTAGCACTGAGCTATGATCATAGGATTATTGACGGTAGAGAATCTGTGAGCTTCTTAGTAAGAGTGAAGCAGTTGCTGGAGGATCCGACGAGGTTGTTGTTGGGGGTATAATCATTAGTAGATGGTAGTTAGTAGTTAGTAGTTAGTAATGCACGACTTTCGTAAGTTAGACGTATGGAATAGATCAATGAACTTCACTACCTCTATCTATCAATTGACGGGTGATTTTCCAGATAATGAGAAGTTCGGATTGATTTCTCAGATGAGAAGAAGTGCGGTATCAATACCATCGAATATTGCTGAGGGAGCTGGAAGGAATTCCAACAAAGAATTTGCTCAATTTTTGTCTATTTCTTTAGGTTCAGCATTCGAGTTAGAAACTCAGTTAATATTGTCTCAAAGACTGGGGTTTATTGAAAATAATAATAATGAAATACTTGAGGAGTTGGACGAAATTTGTAAAATGCTCAACTCACTTAAGCAACGCTTTACTAAGCTCTAACTTCTAAATATCTCAAAGAATGGATTATCAAGTAGCAGTAATTGGTTCGGGCCCTGGTGGATATGTGGCCGCTATTCGTTGTGCACAGCTAGGCCTCAAAACGGCGATTGTCGAAAAGTATGATACCCTTGGAGGCACCTGCCTCAATGTAGGTTGTATTCCTTCAAAGGCACTACTTGATTCTTCTGAGCATTTTCATAATGCGGAGACCACATTCAAGGAGCATGGCATCACGATCAACAAGCCCAAGGTAAACCTGAAGCAAATGATCGCCAGGAAAAGCCAAGTCGTCAACGACAATGTCGATGGTGTGGCTTTTCTCATGAAGAAAAATAAAATTGATGTTCATCACGGAATGGGCTCATTCGTAGATAAGAACACGATCAAGATAGAAGATGCGAATGGCAAAAGCTCGCAAATCACAGCTGAGAAAATAATCATTGCTACAGGTTCCAAGCCAGCTTCACTGCCCTTTATCAATATCGATAAAGAGAGAGTGATTACTTCGACAGAAGCGTTGGAGCTCAAAGAAGTACCTAAGCACATGATCATCATCGGTGGTGGTGTGATTGGAATGGAACTGGGGAGTGTCTATGCTCGCCTGGGTGCTAAGGTTTCCGTGGTAGAGTATCTGGATAACCTCATTCCTTCAATGGACGCTACTATGGGTAAGGAGCTACAAAAGGCATTGAAGAAGCTAGGTTTTGATATCTACTTAAGTCATAAAGTGACCGCAGTTACAGCCAAGGGTAAGGAAGTCAAAGTAGTGGCGGAAACACCAAAGGGTGAGAACCTCGAGCTGACTGGTGACTACTGCTTGGTCTCTATCGGCAGAAAGCCCTATACGGCTGGACTAGATCTCGAAAACGCTGGAGTCAAAGCTGACGATAGAGGGCGCGTGGCGGTAGATGATCATCTTAGAACTAATGTTGACAACATCTGGGCGATAGGTGATGTGGTTAAGGGGGCAATGCTAGCGCACAAAGCGGAAGAAGAAGGCGTATTTGTGGCAGAGCAGCTCATGGGACAGAAGCCGCACATCAATTATAACCTGATACCTGGGGTAGTCTACACATGGCCAGAAGTTGCCAGTGTTGGACAAACTGAGGAGCAGCTCAAAGCGTCAGGCAAGAAGTATAAGACAGGCAAATTTCCATACAAAGCGTTAGGACGTGCCCGTGCGAGTATGGATACAGATGGGTTGGTCAAAGTTTTGGCGGATGCTGAAACTGATGAGATCCTCGGCATGCATATTATTGGTGCTCGAGCAGCGGACATGATCGCCACAGGTGTGACCGCTATGGAGTACCGCGCTTCAGCTGAGGATGTGGCCCGTATGTCGCATGCGCATCCGACCTACATGGAGGCGGTGAAGGAAGCGTGCCTTGCCGCTACCGCGAATCGCCCAATACATTTGTAAAAAAGGAATTCAAGCTCCTAACTATTATGTGTGTCCCTTTCAATAAAGTTGTCAAGATAGAGTTCAATTAGTTTTCTTGACAAACTTCTAGAACTCAAAAACTCATTGTTTTCAATGATTATAGGAAGCTGTTTAACACCTAGACTGTAAGCTGCATGTGTTCTATGATGTCCGTCAGATATGAAAAGTGTATCGCTCTCGCTTACCTTCAACATTGGGGGCATTAGTTTTTGTTTTAACCCCCATTATTCACCTCGCTAATATGAGTGCTTTTTTTTAGTTACTTCAAGCTGGTGGCAGATGCGGTGGGTGTTGCCTGGTAATATGGGTTCATTTTTGGGGCAGGTCTATCTATGAGACAGGCTTTTATTCTGGT
>JAVKDO010000127.1:0-21001 GCA_040222235.1 Cyclobacteriaceae bacterium | reverse complement strand
TCGACGATTTCAGTTCGATTCACGGTAGCTGAGGATCTTAATATTGGTCAGTTTACACAGGATATTCGCTTGACTACTGACTTTGGTTTTGATGAAATATTACTAGTGGATATTGATGTCTTTACCGATCCACCGGCCGATTGGTTGGTTGATCCTTCTGACTTTGAGTTGTCCATGAACGTGATTGGGCAGGTGAGCGTCGCGGGTGTGATCTCCGGCGATCCTGACGACATACTGGCTGCCTTTGTGGGTGACGAGATCCGAGGATTGGCTTATCTGGAGTTTATTCCTGCGTTCGACAACTATCAGGCCTTTGTGACAGTCTACAGCAATGCGCCGAGCGGAGAGGATCTGGAGTTCCGTATATGGGATGCCAGTGCTGGTACCATTCGTGGTAACGTCACCCCCAACGATATAGGATTCGTCTCCAATACTACAAGTGGCTTACCATCGGCACCAATCCTTTTTGAAACTACCAATGATGTCTTCCAGGAACTGGCGGTCACATCAGGCTGGCAATGGCTGTCTTTTAATCTCAACTCCACCGACCTCAACAGTAGCAACAGTCTAATGCGTACGTTGAGTGCTACGCAGGGAGATCAGATCAAAGGCCTATCGGGAATAGATGACTACACCGTCGCTAACGGCTGGGCAGGAAGTTTAGGGGCGCTGAAGCCAGGAGAAATGTATAAACTCAGGCTTGAGAATGCGGGAAATATCAGCTATCAAGGAGCCACCATCATTCCACAAAACTTGTCTATCGATCTGGTAGAAGGTTGGAATTGGCTTGGCTTTATTCCTAGTGTGAACATGGATATCAATGAGGGATTGGGAAGTCTGACTGCTACAAGCGGCGACATTATAAAAAGCCAGTTGCAGTTTGCCATATACGAAGAGAGCATCGGCTGGATCGGAAGTCTCAACACACTTCGACCTGGCGGAGGCTATATGATCAAGATGGCCAATGTAGGGACTTTGACGTACCCGAATGAAGGTCTGATCAATGGACGGTTGCTTGATGGATCACCACCGCTGAGTTTTGGAGGTTGGCAATATGACCCTTCACGCTTTGCAGATAACATGACAGTTATTGCTGCGATTAACGCATCTAATGAATTAGACGAGAGCCCATATTTAGTAGGAGCTTTTGTGGGAGATGAACTCAGGGCAGTAGCTGAGCCGATTCTCGATCCATCGACAGATACTTATAAGTACTTCCTCACCATAGGTGGAGAATCAATAGAGACAGGTGTAAGGTTTATGATAATTGATGGTAATGGTGATTTGTTAGATGCTAAGGAGTCAGTCAGCTTCAGTTTAAATAGCTTGACTGGTTCCCTTGGCAACCCATTAATGCTGACACCAGCGGCTAGCCCTCTTTTTGCCAGTATTGAAGCATTTCCTAATCCATTTGAGGAATCGATTCGACTCACCGGATCAGTCGATAGTGAGAAGCACATGTCTGTCAATATCTATGATATGACAGGGCGCATTGTACGCCACCTCTTCGATGAAACTGTTGAGAAAGGTAATTGGCAGTTGAGCTGGGATGGTCATGGCAACAATCAATCTTACCTCCGTGGTGGAATCTACATTATTCGCTTCAGCCTGGATAACCAGATGTTCAACCTCAAAGTGATTAAAGAATAAGGCGATGAGGAAAACGACAATCATATTATTACTGATGGCGTCTTTCGTGAGTTTGACACACGCTCAAGCTCCGAATTGGACAGTCAATAGCAGCGATTTTGAGAACTCCATGTCCGTCGTTGCGGTAGCTGAGATAGAGAGCGCCGAGCTGCAGTCTACGGGCAGCATGATAGGTGCGTTTGTAGGGTCTGAGTTGCGCGGTGTGGCGACTACCTCGTTTGTCAATGCTGACAACAGATTTGTGGCGCACGTTTTGATTTGGAGCAACCTCGGGGGAGGAGAGACCATCAGCTTCCAGATATTTGATGCACAGTCCAATGCCGTCGTGGAATCAGTCAATAGCATTTCATTTCAAAATGACGCATCCATTGGCAATACAGCTGACCCGTTCATCGTCAGGGATAACAACGCACCTACCGGAATAGCGCTAAGTGCAAGTACAATTGATGAAAACTCCTTAGTTGATACTGAGATAGGACAGTTTTCATCGACCGATGTTGATCCTGGCGATACGCATACCTATGGGCTTGTTGTGGGAGATGGTGATGATGGCAATGCACATTTTTCCATAGATGAGGACAAACTGCTGCTAGCAAGTATTCCTGATTTTGAAGTAGAGAATAGCTTGAGCATTAGAGTGCGGACTACTGATAGCAAGAATGGTATTTTCGAAGAATCCTTCACCATTACCATCTCAGATGTCAATGATGCGCCGACGGATCTCAGCTTATCAGCTACCGCAATCAATGAAAATAATGCCGTGGGAGATGCTATTGGCTCGCTGAGTACGGAAGATCAGGACGTTGACGATACTTTTGATTACGTCCTGGTGGCTGGTGATGGAGATACAGATAACGCGGCTTTCAGCATTGCTGGAAGTCAACTAATCGCCAACGTGCCTTTCAATTTCGAGGAACAGGATACCTACAGCATTAGAATCGAGACCACCGACAGTGGTGATGAGACTTTTGAAAAGCAGTTGAGCATTTCGATCAATGATATCAATGACCGCCCAACAGAAATTATCCTCAGCGATACAGCCATCGCTGAAAATCAGGGGGCGGGGGTGTTGGTAGGTACGTTTACCTCTACCGATGATGATACCGCCAATGAGCACCTCTACACCTTTACGGGTACGGGCAATAACGATAATGAGGACTTTGCGATAGTCGGCAATCAACTCTTCACAAAAGTGGTGTTTGATTTCGAGGGTCGCAGAACCTACTTCATCAACATCCAGACGGATGATCAGAATGGCGGACTGTTCAGCGAAATCATTGACCTGGCCATTACCAATACCAATGATCCCCCAACCGCCGTAAGTATGACCGATCAACTGGTCGCTGAGAATATGCCTGCGGGTATTGCCGTAGGAGATCTGGAAACTGAGGACCAGGATAGCAATGACAGCTTCACCTATCGACTTGTTCGCGGAGCAGGTGATGATGATAATGACTTGTTTGATACAGTAGGTGATGAGCTCAGGACTGAAGCTTCGCTCAACTTTGAAGAGGGCAGCAGCTACACGATCAGGATAGCTTCTCGTGACAGTGGAGGTCGAACCATTGAGTCGGCATTCGTGATTGAGGTACAAGACCAAAATGACAATCCCACGGATATCATATTAGACAACAACACTACGCTGGAAAATCTGTCGCCTGGGATCATTGTGGGAAGTTTGACCACACTGGATGAAGATGAAGGAGACGACCATTTCTACACCTTGGTAGAAGGAGAGGGTGGCGATGACAATGCGGCCTTTGCCATATCGGATGGTCGATTGATCACCAATACTACTTTTGATTTTGAGGCAAAGTCCAGCTTCAGAGTGCGGGTGGAAACGAACGATCGTAATGATGGACTCTTTCAAAAGGCTTTCGAAGTAGCGATACTCGATACCAACGACGACCCGACTTTGCTGCAACTGTCATCATTGACTATCGCTGAAAATCAAGCTGTGGGAACGGTAGTGGGCAGCTTCTCCATCGTCGACGAGGATCCAGCAGGGCCGGCCTATTCATTGATTCCAGGTACAAATGATAATAACCTCTTCAAAGTAGAAGGAAGTGACCTGCTCACCACTGAGGTATTCGACTATGAAATGGATGCTCAATATTTCATTGACGTATTGGGCAATGACGGATCAGGCGGATTGGTCGTCAATCGATTTGAGATCACTGTGCAGGATACCAATGACGCGCCTACAGCTTTAGTGCTCAGCGTTAGCACAGTGGCAGAGAATTCACCTCTGGGAATAGTGGTGGGTCAATTGTCGACTGAAGATCAGGATGTTAATGATAGTCACAGCTATGAACTGATCGAAGGAGACGGTGATACTGACAATGCTTCGTTCAGGATCGTAGGCAATGAACTGCTAACAGATGATGATTTCAACTTTGAACTGCGAAGTAGCTATGAAGTGCGTGTGAAATCTACGGATGGTGCCAATGCTTCTATAGAAGCACAATTCGACATTCAAATAATCGATGTGAACGATAAACCTAATGATATCAGCTTGTCTAATAATCAGGTGGCCGAAGAGCTTCCCACAGGAAGTCTCATTGGAGAATTGGTGATTGAGGATGAGGATGCAGATGATACCTTCAATATTCGACTGGTCGGAGGGATAGGTGGTGAAGACAGTGATGCTTTCTTAATAGAGGGAAATCAACTCTTGACCAATGAGGTGTTTGATGCAGAAACAAGAACGCTCTATGCCATTAGGGTCAACGTGACAGATGCTAATAGTGCGTCCATAAGTAAGAACTTCGTGATTACCGTGTTGCCAGTCAACGAACCTCCCCAACTGGAAGAACAAGAGTTTAGTGTACCTGAGCGATCCGCAGTTGGGACTAGTATCGGTGCAATGGAAGCGTCCGATATCGACGGTGATGCACTTACATTTTCGTTGGCTAATGTCAGCACCCCGTTTGCGATAGACGAAACTAGTGGGATGTTGACCGTGTCAAGTGACGACCTAGACTATGAGGTGAGTACGCTTTATGAGTTGGACGTAGTGGTCACTGACCCTGAGGGGTTGTCAAGCAGGTCTGTGGCCACCATCTTCATCGAAGATGTGGTCGAGCTGGAGGAGGGTTTGCCCGTCAATGATTTCGTATCACCGAATAACGATGGCTTTAATGACTTTCTCGAAATCCAAAATGTGGAACTCTACAGCGACTATACACTAAGAATCTTCAACAATGCAGGTGTAGAAGTATATAGATCAAGTGCCTACCGGAATACCTGGAATGGAGTTGACGATTCCGGTAGGGAACTTGCAGTCGGCGCTTACTATTTCACATACAGCAGCAGTACCAGCACAGTCAGTTTTAAAGGATCGATAACCCTAGTAAGATAACGGCCATGAAAAGACTAATCATCACTATCGCTTTTGTTGGATCTCTGGCCACTGCATATGGTCAGGCAGTCATCAACAAAAATCTGTACATGGCCAATCCTGTACAGATTAATCCTGCGTATATGGGCAGTCAGGGACAACTTTTTGTAGGGTTTCAGTCTTCATTGGTGGGGGACAATGAACTTGATTTGCCCACCTATACTTCTGTCAATGTGCATGGGTCTTTCGCTGACAACCTCGGCGTGGGAATCAATGTGCTGGCTGAGAAGCAAGGCCCATTTGCATTAACGATGGCAGACATAGGTACTTCCTACAAAGTGTATTTTACTGAAAATCAAAGCTTGGCCTTTGGTCTGAACATTGGCTTTATCCGAAGTACACTCAATGTTTCTTCCTTCAATACCAACCCCTATGTTGATCAGAATGATCCGTTACTTAACTCGGAGTTCTTCGATGAGACGTTGATCAAACTGGGAGCTGGGTTTGTATATAGATATGGACAATTGGAACTCGGCGTTGGAAGCCCATACCTCTTCAGAGGGGGTGAGTCGATAAATGAGGAGGCCAATTTCTCCGTGAGCTACAACTTTGCCTTTTCGCCAGATAAGTTTGCATTGCAACCGCTCTTTCTCTACCAGTTGAAAGCAGATGATCCTGACTTGTATGACATCAACCTTAGGGCCAGCTATGCCAATCGCCTATGGCTGCTCACAGGATATCGCTCCAACGAGAGTATCAACCTGGGTTTGGGCCTAACCACACCATTCTTTGATTTTGGTTACAACTACAACTCAGCGACCGGCGATCTACAAGAGATCAGTGCCAACAACCACGAGATTCTAGTGGCCTTTAAGCTGGCGAAGACTGCTTCAGATCTGGCACCTCAGGCAAGCACGACTACTAGAGATTCACCTACCGGAAAGACAAGAAGATGGAAGAGTAAATAGATTCTACTATTCTTCAAGGAGGTCCTCCAACTCGACCATCTCCCAGGTTGGGTGATATGAGATTTGGTTTGCGAGTACTGCAACGTGACCTGAGCCCATCAAAATCATGATGCGGTCGTCTGTTTCGTCTACATATTTTTGAATGATACCGTAGATGTAAGTATTTCTCCTGATCCACTCTGAGGCAAGGTAGGAGCCAATGTTATTACTCATTCCTCCCGCTCTATTGGCACCATGGAGATACCATCCAAAGTTTTGCTTTCGAGCCCTTTCACTATTCTTAATAGAGAGAATTTCTTGTAGCGTAGCACCTGAGTTGACAAGAGCATTGTCGGCTTGTTCCATGCGCATTTGCTCCTGCTTGAACTCTTCCATCATGACAAACTGCTCGGCTGCAAGCATAGCCTTGACCAGGCTATCGAAAGGGAAGCTTGTTTCTCGATAGTCAGCCCCATAAACTCTGTCATGATTGAGCTTGGCAGCCGTCCTAAAACCGAGTTGATAGATTTCATTACGTTGACCCTCGTCCCACGCTTCAGTTTGAAACCGTTGATAGATTGAGTCTAAATCCGATTGGAATTCTACGGGCCGCTCTACGAAGATTTTATCAGGAGCGAATTCAGTGATTTTGTCAGAGATATCTTCTAGTTCCTGCTGGTAGTTATCTGCTAGGATGTCGATTTCTTTGGATTGCGTAACGTCAGAGCCTTGACTTGAGTAGTTGGCCCAATGCGAAGTGCCAATAAGTAATACCTCTACTTTCTGATTTTGAGCCAGCACACAAAAAATTATACCGTTAAGAGTCAATAAAAGGAATGCCTTAGCCATACTCGGATTTTGTTTGTTTGGTAAAGCTATCGGAGTAGAGAGTCGAATAATTGGATGAATCAGACATGATCCGATGATAGGGAAAAATTGGGAGAGTGTAACCCCGCCGCTAAGAGAGTAGTCTCATCACAGTACCTATTCAAGAATGTCAGAACAAGATCAAATGTCCTCATTAATTGAGAAGAAGCCAGAAGATCCTACAGTGGCTCGGTTCGTTGAGAAGTATCAGTTGTATGCCGTTCAAAGGCCGACATGGATCAAAACTGTGCCAAACAATCGACTTGAATGCTGGTGCATTTTTGATGGGGGTTTTGATATATGGAACAAAGAGATAGGGGAGTTTCAAACTGCACCTCGCCTGGGTGGTTACCCAGCTACCGCAAATTCACAACTGCTGCGTATCCCTGACAGGCTCTATTGTCTCAATCTTAAGTTTCACTTGCGGGCACTTGCTCTCCCATCATTCCAGTCCATTAGCACTAGGTCTTCATTGGTAGATACCACATCGATTATTGGAGCTCAGCAACTAGGAGAGCTCCATATAGACCCGGATAATTACCCTGGATTTGATATTACAAAGATCGATAGCTGGATCAAGCCTTTATTTCAGGCCTGCCGATTAGAACCTATGATAGAGCGACTCCAATCACGGCTTGATCAAGCAAGGTTTGATAATGTTGCAGCACTTGCCGAAGATTTGGGTATCAGCACTCGGCAACTCCACCGCATCACTACGGAGACGTTCAACCTCCGCCCTAAGGAACTTCTTAGTATATATAGGTTCACTGAAACTACACGGCGTGCGAGAGGAAGTAATTCCGGTAAGTTTTTAGAGGCCTTGGCATTTGGCTACTATGATCAATCTCACTTTATCAGAGAGTGTAAGAGAATTGCTGGGGTAACGCCCAAACAGCTATTAGCAGGTATGACATTACCCACCCATGATTTGATGATAATCAAATCCTAAACTTGATATAATCGAATAGTAAAAAACTTGCGCACATGAAGCTATTGGAAGCAGGCTGCATCTTCAGGCTGCCAGAATAAGCGCTGATCTTTGAGCTGATCAGTGGCTATAGAGTCCCCTATGTATCCTAACAGCTCACCTTCCTCAGAGTATACAGACACAACCGTGCTGCAAAACGGACAGCAATTCTCGATAATAAAGACCCTGTCTCTTTTGTATTCAGCCTCATTAATGTAGAAGTACTCTGCCAATGAAGATTGCTGTATATCTGCGATCTCGGCTTGCAGCCATTCTAAGCCTTCAAGATCCAACGGTTCGTCTTCCTGACAAGACGTGAAGAGAAGACAGAGACAAATGAGGGTAACCAATGATATTTTCATTTTATGAGTTTGACATGATAGACAACAGATACTAAAGGATGGTTGGACTAGGAAGTGAATAAACTTCATTTTGTGGTGAAGCGACTATCATCAAAAAGGAAACAATCAACTAAATCAAAAGTTAATAGTATTACTATCATTTGGATTATATTCACCTAATTTTATTTCTATCCAACTAAGCAATTCCGCTGACCACCAAAACCACTTACTATGTCCGGTAATAAAAAACTACTCCTTCATAACAGAGACCAAAAGATCAAACACGAACTTCATCTCAACAATGAGGAACTAGGAGAGGAGTTTAGACGCGAAAAATTCCAAAAGATGGCCGCCTCGCCATATGCTTTCTACCGTGGGTCCAACCACCTCTACTGGGAAGACTTTTATAACGATTGGCGCATCAGCTTTTTTGGGGGTACCTCATCGACACTCACCTGGATCAACGGTGACGCGCACATCTACAATTATGGCGCATATGCCAACCATTACGGTCATGCTATTTTCTGTATGGATGATTTTGATGATGCTATAGTCGCCGATTATCAATTTGATCTTTGGCGCATGGGCATCAGTATCTTACTCGACTGTCGTGATAATGCCGTATTTGGTGACCTACCGCAAAAGAAGGCCCTGAACATATTTGCGCAAGCTTACCTTGATG
Organism: Cyclobacteriaceae bacterium; assembly: GCA_040222235.1. GTDB lineage: Bacteria > Bacteroidota > Bacteroidia > Cytophagales > Cyclobacteriaceae > UBA6059. The sequence goes on along the minus strand of JAVKDO010000127.1, from coordinate 12,207 downwards.
AAATGCGTGCGCACAAGGATGATGACCCAGATGACGAAGTGCATTTGACGAAAGATACAGCGGAAGGTCTGCTCAAGAAGTTTCTTAAGAAGGTGGAGAAAAAGAAGAGCAGACTCAAAATGCTCAATAAATGGACGAAGCTGGTCAATGAAAAGAGAGTCTTTGACATGGACAATGAAAAGCTCGAAGCACTTGGTACTGACGAGCATGCTCGTGTTGATGAGGCGCTATCGCAATATAAGACTACCGTAAATGGGCAATTTGAGGATGGTGATGCTCATTTCAAAGTCAAGGACATTGCCAAGCGGGTGAAAGCGGGAACTGGCTCCCTCGGATCTGCACGCTACTATATCTTGCTGGAGGCCGACTCTGACGCTCAGGATGATGATGTGATCTTAGACATGAAGGAGCAGGGTAAGCCACCTCTTCACGCACATATGAATGACGATGAGAAGAAGGAATACGATCTGGCTTACCCAATAGAGGGAGAGCGTCATGCCATGGCTTTCCTGGCATTGGCTGAGCATGCAGACCGCTACCTAGGCTGGACGGCTCTAAATGGCGCCACATTTTCCATCAAGGAGAGGTCGCCTTACAAGTGTGATTTTCCTACCGATAAACTCAAGAAGCCCAAGCAGCTCTACTTCATGGCTAAGGTTTGGGGAAGGCTACTAGCTTCCAGGCATAAGCGTGCAAGCTATGTCCTTAATGACACGGCGCATGAAATGCCCATCGCCTTCAAAGATATGGTAGAAGGAAAAGAGCGAGAATTCAAAGCTTTGGTCTCTTCAGTAGCCCTGCGGTATGCCGACAGAGTCAAAGATGATTATCGGTGCTTCATGTCAATGCTTGAGCATGAGATCAAGTAGATTTGCGATGATGACTCAGCTTTGCCATGATTGACGCTTAGATAATATGAGCTGTGAAGATGGCTATCAACAGCCGTGAGAGTTGTGGAAAACTAGACGTGCTCCGTCCTCATCAATAAATTGAAGCCAGCCCGTTCGCTCTTTCACGATATTGTCGGCATCATATTCTCCACCATAGCAAGGATGAAGTTTGAACTGAGTGACTCTGACATAGCAGAAACTACCCTCACATGATTGGCCTTCTTCAAATGGGATTACTTCTACCTCAAAATGATTTTCGTCTATTTCGAGCAGTATTTCTGCATCAGCGTAAGGGCTAGCTCTCAAAGGTAGAGACGCATTGTGCGGAGGCACGACCATTCTTCCTATTTCACCATAGAAGTCTATCCAACTCACCAACTTAAATCCTGACCGTTCGATATCAGTAATAGAAAGCCAGTCTTCAGTAGCATCACCTAGAACGCGAACGAATCCGCTTTCCTTTCTATCGAACCTGATGTAATAGCAGTCATCATAGGTCTCAAAAAAGAAACTCAAATCAAGTGCTTCTGGTCTGCGAGCTATCCCCGTGATCGATGCTTGCATATTTTTGAGATGATCAGGAACTGGCGCTGAGGTTCCGGGTGAGTTTTGTGGCGAACCAGCAAGAATGCGTCCCGAGAAGTCTCCGTTTGGGCCGTCGTACAGCGTAAAGCCTTCCAGCGGGATGTAGACATTCCGTTGTATTGGCAGCCGCACTTTGATCGAATCACCTGGAATGATAAATCCGCCCTGGTCTGCTTGAGCCATCATAGTCAGAGGACCTAGAAGCGAGAGGATGAGTGTCACAAAGTTCTTGTTTTTTAAAAAGCTCATCTCGGTAGCAGCTGGTGATCAGTGAGTACCAACTCGACTCTGCGGTTTTTGCTTCGACCTTCCTCCGTGTCATTGGTGGCAACAGGAGCCAATGGCCCGGCACTCTGAGGAGAGAGACGCGCCAGCGCAATCCCATGTTTTTCAACCAAATAGTTGACCACTGCGGGAGCTCTTTTTGCCGATAGCTCTAAGTTATATCTAAGGTCACCGATCATGTCTGTGTGTCCCACCACATATAGCTTAAACGATGGATTGGCTTTTAGCATTTTGCCTATTTCTGCTAGTAGCGGCTCAGACTCGGACTTGATAGTCGCCTTGTTCGTATCAAATAGGATGCCCTCAAGTGCTACACGGCCGGTTTCTTTAAGCTTTTTGGCCATGTAGTCCGCATCTACTTTGATCAAGTTGTCTTCGACATCTTCCTGCTCTATCACATCGAGGAGTACCACGACTTCATTGTCTGAGTATTGCTTTCCGGAGATTGTGACATAGACATTGTTGAGCCTACCGGCAATATGGAAAGTGCCACCGATCGTAGCTGATCCCTGATTGATCTTGATACCAACACCAGGAGGGAAGGAGTTGGTTTTGTAGAAGGTATTGAGCCAGCCGTTCCCACCTACAGTCTTTGCAACATTGCGCTCTCCGTTCAGCCCTTGCGCGAGTATGTCAAACTCGGCAGTGCCTAATGCACTCATATAATTGCGGTAGACCTCTGTAACTGTACGATCTCCCTTGATGGAATAGTAGAGCCGCGTCAACTTACCTGCTATTGTGGTCCAGTCGCTGATCTTTTGATATCCTGTTTCCGGGCCGGTAGCAATACCGTATTCCTTATATACTTGGATATCACAGTACTCTATTACCGCGCCGGGATACCTCGTAATGATAGCGTGATCCTCGCAACCTGACTGGTCAGTCTGACCAAAGGCTCCCAAGGTCAGCAAGTGGATCAAAGCGAATGCAAATGATGTTTTCATTGTTCTCACGTTTCGTAGATAGATTTACATTTATTATCTGACACAACTCCCATAGCCTCATGTACAAGATACTTATTTCAACAGATCATTACGGAGGAATGCTTATTTAGATCAATACGAATCGGAGTTCGATCAATGAACGCTTTAAAAACACCATAAAATTGTCTTTTCGACGATAGGAGAAAACTTCATAATTAAGAATTGGTTTTAAGCATGCTTCTTACCTCCATTTTCAGAAGATATCTCCGCTACACTGCGATATGACAATTTTATGGTGTTTTAAAAGTATACTCAGGTTATGATTTTTTACGGTTACACGACCATCATCATTTGATGACCAAGCTGTCTAAACTGAGCTGACAGTTCTGGCGAAAAAGAATTCTGCTCAATGCAAACCATTCTGAGTTGCGGAGACTTTTTGATCCAGTCTAACAATGCCAGCCCACCAATATCTCCGATCCCACAAGCAACCAGGCCAATTTCTTGAAGAGAATGGGGCATATTTTTAGCGAGAGCTGCAGCTCCCAAGTCACCCAGGTCACGATTGTAGCTAAAGCTTACAGACGCAATTAAATGATTAGTGCCCTCAGTATCTTGCTCAAACGCCTCTGCAATGCTGACCACCTGGACGGAGCTTAATCCCAAGCTTCTGAAGTGAAGAGTGGTCAACGGTGCACTGGTAGCCTCGAGCATGTTCGCTTTTTCTAAACAGGCAGGGGTACCTACTTCTTCTAATAGCTGAGCTAACCTTCTGCGGAGTGTGTGACTATCAATCAGTAGTTCGTTTGTTTGTATTATGACATGAAGAGAATTTTGATTTTCTTTATGAGGATGCCAAGATGGTTCATCTGAGCTTTCTTAGCCACTAATTCCTTTTTAAGAATATAAAATCTCCTCCTTCGTCACCGGCTTGTGAAATGGGACCGTATTGTGGCACCTGGCCATTAGGGCTATTGTTGATGACCGCTATTTTAAAAGTTCTGAAGAGCTGATCTGCCGAGAGCAGTGGGGCCTGATTGTTGATAAGATTCTTGAGCAGATATTGGATAAAGACACTCTTATCAGGAACTGTCTTGAGGGTACCACTGGTCATGGCTTTTCGGCTAGGGAGCTTATAAAGCTCCAGTATCGCTCGACTGTTTTCAAAAACAGCTCGCTCTTTCAATATCCCACCGCTAAAGCACGCATCTGATATCAAGAGGGTATGCTTTGATTTAATTCCTCCCACATAGTCACGAAGAGTGCTGTTAGAAAGCCAGTAGGATTTAGCGTCCATCGATGCATCCACTGGTAGCCAATACCCTTGGTTGAGCTGAGCATTCCAGATCCCATGGCCAGCATAGAAGATGAGTAGGTTATCTGTATCTGTGACTTCTCTGGATAGCTTATCCAGGCTCTTGATGATATCCTCACGGCTAGCATCGGTAAGTACAGTAACATTCTCCTGATCAAAAGTGTAGTAGGTTGTGAGGGCAATAGCTAGTTGTTGTGCATCATTGATGGGGTTATCGAGGTTTTGGATATTTTCATCTTGATATTGATTATTGCCTATGATGAGCGCATAATACTTTCTTTTGGAGAGTTCGTCAACCAAAGTCTGTCCCAACTCATCCTCTTGAGCGATTTTGGGAGCATAACTTGATCGCTGTTGATCCGATCGCACGGCCAACACGGGAGTCACAGACCTGACATCTTCCCTCAGCAGTGTGAGAGCGCCGCTGACTAATGGGGGACAGGTGTTGAACTTCATGTCACCTTTCCAGCGACCTGTCAGTATTTCATTGCTACCACTTTTGGCATAGACTAGTGTGTTATTGGCCATGCATGATAAGCCAGTCTTATAGATGATCTCTATCCCTTCAAGTTCGATTTTATCCTTCTTTAGATCTCCTTCAACCCTGACTTTGATTGAGTCATTCTTGTCGACATTCTTGGAGTAGACCAAACCAGTGATCTGATTTCCCGACTGCTCCAGCTCATACCTTAGGTGTATCCTTTCTTTAGCAAAAGTCGAGGTACCTATCCATGCGCCACTGATATCAATGGACTGTGCGGACAGCATCGAACAATATGAACAAAGTACCAAGATGAGGAGGGTTATTCTCATGAGTTCAATTTAGTGCTATTCTCTTCGTTAGCAAGGTTCGATTATTGGCTTTGAAACCTTCGTTTAGGTAGAGTCTGCTTGCATGCTCATTATAGCGCTCTACTTCCAAATGCAGTGCTTTTACACCAAGGCCTTGAGATGCTTCTGCCAGGAAAGCCATTGTAGCCTTCCCAACACCCTGATTTCTGTAGGCTTCTTTGATAAAAAACTCATCGATGAAAGCATCCCTTCCGCCGTACTCAAAGCTGTAACCAAAAGTCAAAGTGATGTACCCGATGATGTTTTTGTCCTCCAAAATCAAGAATAACCTGCCCAAATCAGCATTTCCAATAAACTCCATTAGATTCTCCTTTGCTACAGCTACATCGAATGGGTAATTATCCAGAGCATAAAATTCCTTCATCATTTCAAGAATGACTGGAATGTCTGTCATCTGGGATGCGATGAAGCTCGGTTTCATGTTTTAAAAATAGTCTTTTGAATCTAGCTATGTCTACCTTGGAGTCACTGTGGCGATTTCGAAGGTAGTGCAATAGTTATCAAACCGTTTCAGGCAACTTTGAGAAAAATATTCGTTCTCAGCACCTCTATCATCTCCCAATTGATTCAAAGGAGTATATAACATAAAGACCCTGGCTATTCGTTATCTTTAAGACTACAGGATCAATTGTACTTATCATGGCGATAAAGCAAGACATTGATTATTCTTATTCCACGATAGACAAAATCTGGCGGTTGAGTATTGGTGAATTATCTGACTTTACTGGTGCAAAGTACGACGGTAACTTTAACCTCACTTTAGAAGAAGCACAAAAACGCAAACATCAATGGATAGCTGAGCAGCTCAACATCGCTCAAGGTAATAAAGTACTAGACATGGGCTGTGGATGGGGCCCTTTCCTCAACTATTTACAGAGCATCGGGGCAGAAGGAGTGGGGCTGACATTATCCCAAGCTCAGTACAATGCATGTATCAAGCATGGCTTTGAGGTCTACATTCAGGATTGTCGCAAAATCACGAAAGCAACTTATGGTGCCTTTGATGCAGTGGCTTCAGTAGGAGCGTTTGAGCACTTCTGTTCTGTAGAAGAGTATAAGGCCGGAAAGCAGGATGAGGTTTATCATAATCTATTTAAGACGATTAGCGACTTGCTGCCCAAAGGTGGTCGGTGCTTTATACAAACAATGGCCTTTGATGAGGGCATGATTCCTTTCGATGATATTGACATCAATGCACCCAAAGATTCGAATGAGTACCTGATGGCGCTTGTGGTCAATGAGTTTCCCGGATCATGGATTCCTTATGGCTCAAAGCAGATCATCGACAATGCGAGTCCTTACTTCAATCTGGTTACAATGCACAGTGGCAAAAACGACTATATTGAGACCATTAAAGTCTGGCGTAAAAGACTGAAAGCTTTCGGAGTGAAAAAATACCTAGCATATGCGAAGCTAGGTCTGAGTTTGGTTTACGATCAGCGCATGCGAAACAGACTTCAAAACCTAAGAATTGCACCCATCCGAGTGGCTTTCGAGCGAGGTATCTGGGATCACTTTAGGTTGGTTTTCGAGAAGGTTTAGAAGACAATACAAAGATGAAAGTGCGAACTTCCAACATCACCTGAAAGGTGAATCTGGGGTTGGTTGCATGAGTGGTGAGACGAGTGTTCTACTTGCCTTCTATTGCCGCTGACAGGTTTCTATTTCCGCTATCCTATACTCGTCCCACCAATAGGATTCGGTTTCCCCTACCGGGAATGACTTCTTAAAAAAGATTTCCCACCAACCAGTCCTGGAGCGCTTTTGCAAAGCGTTCCTATTTGCTCTTGTATTTGGAATACTGTTGACCACTGAGACACGGATTACGAGCCCACGCTACGTGGAATGATTGGATGGTAAAGAGGGCACAAGCGAGGACGCTTGCGCCAGCGGAGGTAATACAAGTGACAGCAGAGTCACGGATTGCAAATCCGCGCCAGCGGGGTGCACAAGTAAGAACAATTGCACCTACAGAGGGGCAGAAAAAACTGATTGATGATAAGTACATTGACCAATCTTATATCGAAAGTTACTGCACTTTTGAGAGATTAATCCTGAATATTGTTTCAGCATTCGAACATATGAATTAGGAATGGACATCATCCGATTAATTGAAGACACCTGGAACCTCACTACCGACACCCAACTCAAGGTACTGTACTCCTTGTTGGCCATTGCTGTCCTATGGGTTATTCGCAATCTCCTTATCAGGCTTGTGCACAACAAATTAGAAAACCCCAAGGAGCGGTATCATTGGCGCAATGGCGTCAAGAATACGTATTATATCCTGTTGGTGGTCATCATTAGCTCTATATGGATAGATAAGATTGGATCACTAGCCACTTTCTTTGGCTTGGTGACAGCCGGGTTGGCCATTGCCTTGCAAGACCCTATCGTGAATTTGGCTGGTTGGATGTTTATTCTTATCAGAAAACCCTTTGAGATGGGAGATCGGATACAACTTGGAGAGCATTCCGGCGATGTGATTGATATCCGTTTTTTCCAGTTTACCATCAATGAGACCAACAATTGGGTAGATGCAGACCAGAGCACAGGCAGGATCATCCATATTCCTAATGGACACATCTTTAAGTACCCGCAAGCCAACTACACTCAAGGGTTTACCCATATCTGGAACGAGATTGGGGTGCAAGTGACTTTTGAGAGCAACTGGAAGAAGGCTAAGCACCTACTCGAGCGGATCGTCAACGAGCATGCAGAAATACTAAGTGATGAGGCTCAGAAGCGACTTATCGAAGCTTCTAAGAAGTACATGATTTTTTACACAGCACTTACGCCCATAGTCTACACCGCAGTGAAAGATAGCGGGGTGATGCTCACTATGAGATACCTCGTCAATCCTCGTGGACGTAGAGCGACAGAGCATAAGATTTGGGAGGATGTGCTGGAGACCTTCAAGGAAAGTGATGACATTGACTTTGCTTACCCTACACAGCGCATTTACTATGATCTTCAGGAAGGCAAATCAGGAACAACTAAGAAGCCAAATTTCCCATAGAGTGACCTAGGTGCTGTGATGGAGCCTTCGATAAACCAGCCATAATATCGTCAAGAGTGGTGGGACGAGTGTTCTACTTGCTTTTGCTGACGTAACGAGATTTCTACTACTGTCGTGCTATACTCGTCCAACCACTAGGATTCACCATCCTGGAGCGCTCCACCCTAGAGTCCTTTTGTAAAGCGTTCCCATCTTTTACTACGTACTTGCAATATGGATAACTGATGAGACACGGGTTACAATTTCCAGTACATGGAATGACTAGATCGTGAGGGAGACAAAAGCGGGTACGCTTGCCAGCCAGAGTAAATGGTTAAAACCATTATAGCGTGCGGAAATCCTATAGCCCCGGGTTTAAACCCGGGGCTATGATTGATTTTATGCTGTGGTCAACCGTTTTAACGGTTTGGATTTTCCGATCTTCTTTTAGTACGTGCAACGACTGAGACAAAGATTACAATTTCGTACCGTAACAAATTTGCGCTACATAGAATGACTGGATCGTGAGGGAGACACAAGCGGGTACGCTTGCCTACCAGAGTAAATGGTTAAAACCATTATAGCGCGCGGAAATCCTATAGCCCCGGGTTTAAACCCGTGGCTATGATTATTATGCTGTAGGGAACCGTTTCAACGGTTTATGATTTCCTTACCACGCTGGAGCGCTTTTGTAATAAGTCCAACCCTTCATTTTGTATTTATAATTCTGTCAACCTTGGGTTACGGATTACAAATCCGCGCCAGAACGGAGGATTACAATTCCCACTACGTTGAATGACTGGATTATGAAGAAGACACAAGCGAGGACGCTTGCGCCAACAGGGGGCTACTGGGGAATATCTTCTCGAATATTCCTATATCGTTGAGAATTTGAGTGAATTCGCCGAAGATGAGGATGGTCAAAAGCTAGTATCTGCAAGTCTGGGAGCTACTATCGCTGGTATTTCTTATTCTACCGCCAGAGGCATTGTCTTAGATCGAACTCAGGCAACAGATTTCAACGGAGTTTTATTGCCTATCATTAATCCACATAGACTTTTGGGTGAGGATTCTTTTTCTGAACTGTAAGCTTGTTAGAGTATATCATCTCAAGAGTCGTCTGTACGAGGCTCTGAGAGTAAAAGGAAATTATAATTCTGGCTAAAAGTTTATACCTATTTATCCTTCCGAGTTCTCTTCGAGTAACTCTGAGCATTTGGGAAGCTCCTCGTAATGATTGGATCGCGGGGAGGGCACAAGCGGAGACGCTTGCGCCAGTAGAGGGGATTTTGATTTGTCCCATAAGGATTCAGTAAAGAACATGAAGAGGATTATTTAGGTCTCCGACTTTCTGATGCCATTTGCGCCCCGAAATGTTCTGAGATTGCCTATAATGCTTAAAGAAGGACTTCTGAAGTATTGATAAGTAAAAAAAATTCTGTGAGTCTATTTGAACGTAGGGTGATTCAATAAGTATTCAACTTGAGGAAGTTTGTTCAAAAAACATCGCTGTAAACGCGTATCAATTAGAGGTGTGACGTGTTGACATATATTACACCAACTCTCTAAAATCCCGGTTCTTCCTACTCAGGGTCACCTGCAACCAACCCTGAGGTCGTTGTGGTTTTCATGGATTCTCAGAGTTCTCTTCGAGCAACTCTGAGTGGGGGTGAGCAAAAAGGGTTTAATTGAATTGACCGATCATCCACCGACTCATTACTTGAACTAGAAATTCCACGTATCCATTCCTTAATAAGAAGACCATTATTGTCAGATGTACAGCAAGTAGTAAATAGTCCATTCGACGCAGTTCGAATATTGAAAATGGATTTAAAAGGTTCCAATAACTGATCCCACGCCTTTTAAAGGAATATACCATTATCAGTAATACACCACCAATTCCAATAATGTTGGAAACTAAAAAGAAACTCAGAATTTCATAGTCAGTCGGTCTCATTTACGGTAGTATTGATTTATTTTCTTTGTTACTCAAAGTCACTAGCAGGGGACTCTGAGAAGAGTTGCGTCAATTCGTTAGCTCATTTATAATCGCCCCGATGATCAGAATCATTGATGCCACGAAAATAATGATCAGTAGCTTATAACCACAGCCCATTTTTGCATCCCATTCGCTATCGGTGACGATATGCCTGACGCCCATATCTACACCAACTCCCGCAAATCCACCGGCACCACGCGACTCACGCCTTGCTCGACCATCGTGATACCATAGATAATGTCTGTGCTGGCCATCGTGCGTTTGTTGTGCGTCACGATGATAAACTGTGAGTCCGTACTGAAGGTCTTGATGATGTTGTTGAACTTATCAATGTTGGCATCATCGAGTGGGGCGTCCACCTCATCGAAGATACAGAAGGGCGCAGGCTTGAGTAGATAGATCGCAAATAGGAGCGAAGTAGCCGTCAGTGTCTTTTCTCCACCTGAGAGCTGATTGATAGATAAAGGTCGCTTGCCTTTAGGCTTTGCGATAATGTCGATGCTGCTCTCCAAAGGATCATCAGGATTAGACAGACTCAGATCACAGTCATCTTCATCGGTGAATAGAGATCGGAAGACCTTGATGAAGTTGGCCTTGATGTTTTCGAATGCTTCGATGAAAGTGGTTTTAGCTACTTCATCGATCTCGCCGATCGTGGAAAGTAGCGATTCTTTAGCAGTTATTAGATCATCCTTCTCTTTGATGATAAAGTCATATCGCTCCTTGATCTCCTCGAAGGCCTCCATCGCCATGGGATTGATTGGCCCCATGCTCTCAAGACGATTCTTGTGCTTTTCTACTCTTTCCTTGAGGGCTTCTTCATCCAGGTCACTTTGGTCCTCTGCCGTTTGCTCAAGGTCCTCGACCTTGATGTTAAACTCTACAGAGAGCCGCTCCTGGACAGAGTTGAACTGGAGTTTGGACTCTGTGATCTGGTTTTGAAGCTCCATCAAGAGCGCGTCAGCATTTTCCCTGAGCCGCTGGATATCACGTTCTGATTTCTCTGCCTCGTCGATCACACCACGACCCGCGTAGTATTCTTTCTCTGCTTCATTGACGCCCTTTTCGATGCTTTCCTTCTCATCATACATGGCAACCAGGTCCTCATCATTGGTCTCGGCCTTTGACACCAGTTGCTTTACCTCATCATCAGTCTTCTTGAGTTCAGCGCTGTTTTTTTCGATCCGTTCTTTGCTCGACTCGAAGGTGGTCTGCTTAAAGCTGATCTCCTGCGCGATGCTCCCGGCTTTGTTTTCTTGTTGATGAAAGAGGATATTCTCTTGATTGAAGGTATTTGATTTTTCCGATAGGAGCTCATTATAAGTCGATAGCTCGGTGCTGGCCTGCTTGTAGTCCTCCTCGATAGTCGTGAGCTGTGATTGACCGTCCTCTGTGAGTGGCCTGATCTCTTCCAGTTCCTCCTGCAGCACAACGATACGCTCCTGAATATCCTCCTTCCTGGAGGTATTGGTAGAGAGGAGGTCGTAGTACTGCTCCTTTTTGGTTTTTACAGAGATGTACTCCTCATTGAGCAGCTTTGCCTCTTGTCTGACGGCTTCTAGTGTCTCTTGATGAGAGCTCGACTTGAGCTGCTCGAGATCAGACTGGCTATCCGCCAGGTTCTGCTTCACCTCTTCGAGCTTAGCCGAGAGTTGCTTTATTTCGGTAGAGAGCTTCTCGAGATTCTTCGCACGACCGATACGCTTCCCTTCGAAGAGCCCAACTGAGCCCCCAGAGATACTGTACTGGCGCCTGATGACTTTACCATTCTGCGTGATCAGGATCGCATCACCTTCTTCCGGTAGGTCGGTGTGGTGATTGGAGGAGATGTATACATTATCAAGAATGTACTGGACGAGCTTGCGATACTTAGGCTCAAACTCTACCACCTGTGTAGAAGGTATGGCATCCTTGATGATCTGTGAAGCCGCTGGCTTGAAGTTTTGAAAGCTATCGAGAATGAAGAAATGCGCCTTGCCTTTGGCAGCATCTGAGAGCAGGTTGATGGCCTCAAACGCCTGCGCCTCCGTATCCACGATGTAGTAGTTCATCACCGGCTCGAGATAGTTCTCGATGGTGACGCGGTACTCCTCAGGGCAGGTGAGGATATCAGAGAGGAGCGGAGCGTTCTTGCCCCATTTTGACTGTTTCTTAAGGAACTTGATCGCCTCTGGAAATCCTTCGAGGTTGTCGACAAGCGACTTGGTTAGGTTGTACTCATTCTGACGGGCATCAAGCTTACGATTGGTAGTGCTCAGTTCTTCCCTGATCACCTCTATCGTCTTTTGTGTCTGCTCGATCCGCGTCTTCAGGTCAGCTTCTTTTGCTCTCAGCCCCTCGAACTCCGCATCTTTCTTTTC
>JAVKDO010000126.1:0-38359 GCA_040222235.1 Cyclobacteriaceae bacterium | reverse complement strand
GAAGTAGAAAACCTTTCAGAAGTTGTTTGTGTGAGTGTTGTGGAAGTATCATTAGAATTACTACTAATTGCTGTTAGATCTACATTATAAATATTGCGAAACCCAACTTTACCAGCACCAGGAGCATCAGTACCTAATCCTACGTAAGCATTTGCGAAGAGGCCAAGCCCCTGAGAAGATTCATATTGTACGGAAATCTCACTAGCTACACTTGACTCCTTCTCCCAATAGCTGTAACTATTGTCTCCAGGGGGATCATGAAGAATCATTAAAGGAATTTCAGGTGTTTTGGTTACGAAAGTCTGTGTTCGAGGTTTGTGACCTGTGATTAACACGTTCTTCGTGATTAGTAGCGGTTCTCCAATTCCAACATTCACCTCTATTTCAAGAGTCTTAGTGTAAGGAACAGCAATATTTGGTTCACTCGGGAGCACGGTGTATTGTACCTGGCCATTTTCAATATTTAGTGCAGTGCTGCCGAATCCGCTCACATTGTCTTTGATGGTCACGCGACCACTATCAGCCTGACAGGTGTAAGTAAGACCTCCATATGACGAAGTTTCGGCTATGTCAATCCTAAGGTCATACTGCTGATTCTTTTCAAGTACGACTATTGATCCAAGGCTACCGCAGTTGTCTATCTCATATTCTTCCAAGCCAGAAATGGTCACGTCGATATCATTATGATAAATGAAATCAACATTTACCGAATCGACATCTACTGAGTTACCAGATTCATCTAGCCCTAAGTTCACGTCCACTTCATCGAAGTAAGAAAGTATATTAGTATTTGCTGGAGTTACAGATGTTAATGCCACTGTATAATCCTGGGAGGGGAGCGGTATTCTGAGCCTTCCGTTCGAATCTGTCATGAATGTCTTATCAAAGCAGATAGGATCTGATCCAGAGGTGATACGAAGTGTGGCTTGATCTGAGATAGGGTTGTTACACGGCCCTAGCAGATTGAGTACAAGCGTATCAATTTCCACATCTGTGAAATTTATGCCTGCTACATTGTCGGTGATGTCCAGTTGTATGGCTTCAGGCTCAAAAGAGTGGTCGCTAAAAAGTGGAGCGATTTCATAAACACCTTCATCTTGAATACTAAGGCTGTAATTACCATTACGGTCTGTTTTCACACCTGACGCATTACCATTAAGTGAAATTTCCACTCCTTCGATTGGACAGCCATCCTCTGGAAACAATATCTGCCCAGACACTGTCAACACCGTGATGTCGGTGAAGTTGACCAGCGATGCTACGTTATTGTTGAGATTCAGCATTCTCGTGAGAGTGGCTGGCTCGAACACATGATCTCCCTTTTCCGCAGTAATGGTGAATTCTGCTCCCTTAAAATAATAGATAGCGTCTATTTCATAATAGCCATTAGCGTCAGTAATGGCAGTGTAGGATACAACTTGATCAATCCCTGCCTCTGCGTCTTTGACATGGCCTTCGGCTGTGATAGTAACTCCTGCTACACCGCTTCCTAATCTCGATTTCACCTCACCTTTGATCAGACCATTGGGACTGCTCGAGCCGATCACTTCCTTAGGAAAGAAGGTATTGGTGCCTTGTGTAGGTGCTACACTATATAGATGTTCATGACCTGGGATGATGTCATAGTCCGTATACTGTGTCGCACTACTACTCGCGATAGCAATCTCCTCTCCATCCCTCAAAATGCGTACTCCATCAGCGAATGCAGATACATTATCCCATACAATTCTAACTCTGTTATTGTAGGTTTCATTCGAGGCAGCTATTGTGCCATCCCAAGTGTAAATGCGGTCTGAGTAACTCTTATATTGTTCGATTCCTACAACTTTCAAGCTTGTTCTTATAGAGAAGGAGCTGATCGGATCCGAAGGGCTTTTGGAATGGATGTATTCCCTTGAATCACCAGAAATAGAGGCAATTAGTTCTTCGTTTCTAAAAATTTCATGCTCATATCGGGTATCTGATAAGGTAAAATCATTGTCGGACTTCATCCACGACAGGTTTACTTGTTCATCATTAGAGTATTCGGATTGAAAACTAATTGGTTTTTCCATGGACATGACTTTTCTAATTGGAGTATCCAGATAGAAGTCTACCGTGCGCAAGTAACCATAGGGAATCGTTGATACCATTACTTCGGAATTGGTGCTTGACAATGGAACTATTGCTAAAGTCGAGGACTGGGTCACACCATCTTGAAGTTGATCTTCGATGTAGACGTCATATCTGAACAGACCATCTTTATGATTAGCGCCAACATCCCATGTGATAATAGTATACATATCTGAAGACTGTCCAAGGTTAGCCTCGATTACAGAATAGTTTGTAATCGGCTGTAGCTCTTGGGGAGTGATTGTTGCTGACCTTGAAGATTCCAGGCTAAAAATATTATCGAAAAGTGAAAGCTGATATGTGCAGCTATTACAATTATTATCGAAGAAATTAAGCCCGGAATTAGCAGGTAGAAATGGTCTGAATATTGATGGAGATATGCGAGCACCATTTCTATAGATACGATGTTCTGTACTCGATGATCTTCTTGCCTCCTCACCGACAGAAGCATCAAAGTGAACAAATACTTTAGATTTTCCGGAAATCGAATAGGCCGTTGATGAGCGAGGACTTTCAGGACTATTGAATGGTATTCCATTTTCTAATGTTCCAGGTGAATACTTTGTGCCCAGAGAAGTTGGGGCTTGAGCATGTTCAACAAACTCCATATGGTAACCGAAATTGTCAATAAATCTGGTGTATGATCCCGTACCATTAGGGTAGTCACCCGTAGTATCTTTAATAGTTCCATCGCTAGACTTTAGAGTAACTCTATCACCTGTATTATGTAACCCTAGAGCTCCTGAAGATGCTTTCACTACCTGAGCATTACCAAAATAATAATCAGGATTAATAGTACCCCCAGCGAATACCACTATCATTTCATATCTTCTGAGTGTAGTTCCTTGAGAAAATACGTGTCGTCTATCTTCGTTATTATCCCTGAGTATCCATCCAGATATATCTACTGTACCTCCTAGGTTTAGTATTTCAACAAATTCGTCACTTGCACCAAATACGCCATCGCCATTGGCATCACCAAGGTCTTGGTTTGCCATGACTTCATTGATGAAGACATCTTGTCCATAAATGTCTGAAGGGTCAATCAGAAAAGAGACTAGAAAAACTGTAACCCAAAAACTGAGATTGTATAGTGATTTCATAAAGCGGTTTTTTATACCGTTTTGAAAGTACAACCTTACATTAATCCATGAAATACGTAACGCTACGTATTTTTGAGCAGATAAACTGGAGGAGTCTCTCTACTATAAGCTGATAATCAATGATTTGTGTTCAATTGCCCAAATCGCCAGACTGTTGGGTTGACCGGAAAGGCAGAGCTTAGATAGGGTATTGCTTCTATGTTTCTCAACCGTACGCTCGGAAATAAAGAGCATTTCAGCAATTTCCGTTGTGCTTTTAGCCTGAGCGATGAGCCTCAGTATTTTCAGCTCTGAAGGTGTGAGTAGGGTAAGCTGTCCAGTCATGTTAGCTCCATCAGGCTTCATTTCAAGGTTCTTGCTGAAATAGGACTGCCCATTAAAAACCGCATCGATACATTCAAATATTTCATCTGAGGTGTCTTCTTTCAATAGGTATCCAGAGATGCCCAAATGCTTCGCTTGATTGACAAACTCAGGCTCCTTATGAAAGGACAGAATAATGATCTTGGTCAGAAGATTATGTTTTTTACAGTAATCAGCGATGGAGAACCCTGACAAAGACGGCATCTCAATATCTAATATGGCCATATTAGGATTCAGTTGGAGGATGAGATCCAAGGCAACCTGACCATCAGTGGCTTCACCAACTACTTGATAACCGTTGGATGCAAGGTGTTCTTTAAGACCTTTAAGCAAAAAAGCATGATCATCAGCGATTAAGAGCCTTATTTTTTGACACGTACTCATGTGGTCGCCAGGTTCTTTTTGTCAATCGTCAGGCTAATTTTTGTACCCTTTCCTTTGGTAGAATCTATGGTCAATTTGCCCTTCAATATTTTAGTTCGCTCTTTCAGCGTAAGCATCCCCAAGCTCTGAAATTGGCCCGGTTGCTCGATTAGATCAAAACCTTTACCATGATCTTCGACAGTAAACGTTATTTTGTCCTCCTTTATAGTGACATCAATAGAGGCTGATTTTGTTTCAGAATGTTTGACCATGTTATTGATGGCTTCCTGCATAATCCGGTAGATGTGTAGCTGGTCATCTTTACTAAAAATATCAGTGAGATCGTCAATTTCAGATTCGATGAATATGTTAGTGTTTGCATCAATTTCGTCTACCAACTTTTTGATTGCTGAAGTAAGACCGAGCTTCTCGAGAAGCATGGGGTGAAGTTTTTTGGAAATGTCTCGAACTTCATCCAGAGTATTGGCTACCAGATTTGAAGTGTCAACGTCATCAGTCAGGTTGACTCTGTTTTTGATAAGGATCAGGCTTTGACCAACCGAATCGTGCAAGTCCCTTGATAGACGTTCTCTTTCTTGTTCTTGATAGGATAAGAGCTGCTGGGAAAACTGTTCCTGAAGCCTTCTAGCCCTATTAACAAAGATATTGGACCTGACTAAATAGGCTATACCAAACAGTAAAATCAATCCCATCACTATGAAGATTGCGGTTTGACGCTGCAAAGTATTTTTGGTTTCGAGTGTGGCTATTTCAATTTCATTTAACTCAATCACCCGATCCTGCTTCTCCTTTTCATATAAAGTTTGAAGTCTGGCAACCTGCTCAGATTTTTCAATATTGAAAATCGAGTCTTTCAAATTCTCGAACTTGGTACGATACACATACGCGCGAGACATGTCATTTTTCTTAGCATAGGCCAAGTCGAGAAACTCATAGGCATTCATTGCTAATTCTGTGGACGGGTGTTCTTCTACGATATTTAAGACAATTTCTCCCTCTGCGATAGACCGATCATAGTACCCAGCTCTATAATAGGCGGCTTGGTTATGATATCTGGCATAGGCCATCGATACCGGGCGACCGGATTTCTCTTTTAAGGTTATAGAGCGGTTGATCAATTCGAATGCTTTGTCATGGTTGCCTTGCTTTGAATATACGGTACCAAGATTTCCTGTCATAATGGCCACACCCACCTCATCATTGAACAATTCAGCAAGCATAATACCTTCCTCGTAAGTTTCAACAGCTGTTTCAAAACGAGACGAGTTTTCGTATAGAACACCAAGGTTGATAAGATCTGTGATAATATTCAGTGTGTCTTTAGCGCTACGGTTTATATGCAGAGCCTGATTCAAGTAGAATTCTGCTTTGTCATCATCATCAAATTTCTGATATGCCAAACCTAAATTCCCACTAGCTACGGCAAGACCTTTGGAATCTTTAATGGCCTCTCTTAGAGTAATACACCTCAAGTAGTTATCTATCGCAGAAGGAAATTCTCCTAAATAGAAGTAGGCTCTTCCTAAACCATTATGGGCATTAGCTTGTAGTTTGAGATTCTCAATTTGTTTTGAAACTGATAAGCACTTATTGAAACTGTCCAATGCATCGGCATAATTGCCAGCTAATATATACCCACTTCCAAGGTAATACCAGGCTTGGGCTAACCCCGGCTGGTAGCCCTGCCTTTCGCTTTCTGCCATGGCCCTTTTGGCATAGTAAATAACAGAGTCAGCAGAAATTCGAATAAACTCGAAGGATAAGTCGAGCATAAGCTCGGCCTTCGTCGTATCCGAAGACGCATTGATCTGCGACTTTATTTGTTCAATCGCATTGTCCTTTTGAGCGATTGAGCGTAAGCTCATACTTAGCAGAATAGTTAGGGAACAAATGGTTAATAGCTTATAACGATTCAAACGGCTTGTTTTTAGAGTTATATGAAATATACGACAGCTTCTCCAATTCACCATATAATTCTAATGTGACCATAGAATAAGCCAATGATGGATGCCACAGGTTAATAAGATCTCGGATAGAACGAAGATCATGATCAATATAAATGTTGAATTATGAGTCAGAGCCTAGGTAGGGTATCAATCATGCGAGCGGTAACGACTTTCCTCTTGTAGAATTAATGAAGTTTCAAACTTAGGTCTTCATTTGTGAAACAAATACTTTTCACCTACGTTTGGTCTTCAAAACTGAAACAAATAATATGAAGGGATCAAACCTTGGTGAATTTCAGGAGATCGTATTGCTGACCATCCTTGTTTTGGATGACAATGCCTATGGACTAAAGATTCAAAAAGAGCTCAGTGAAAGGCTAAAGCGAGAATTGAGTAGGGGAGCTCTCCATACTGCACTGAGTCGATTGGAAGAAAAGGGGTTCATTGACTCCTATTTTGGAGGAGCTACTGCTGAGCGGGGTGGACGAAGAAAACGCTACTATTCATTGACCCAGTCAGGCAAGGTGGCACTCAAACAGGCGAAGGATCTACGTGAAGAAATGTGGAGATTGGTTCCCAATTTCACACTTTCATTCTCATGAGTCAAGACCAGCTACCATCTAGATTCTATCGCCTCTTCCAATGGTTGTGTAAGCCGGATTTGTTTGAGGAGCTTCAGGGTGATCTGGAAGAAGCCTTCGATGAGAATGTGGAAACCCATGGCCTGCGACATGCCCGGATGACCTATCGGAAAGAAGTCCTCAAGATGCTACGCCCTTCAGTAATACGTTTTTGGCAGACGCCAACATTCTTTAACCACACAATAATGCTCAAAAACTACTTCAAGACCTCAATGCGCAGCTTGCTCAAGAATCCGACGAGCTCTTTCATCAATTTATTTGGCCTATCAGCTGCTATAGGTATCTGCATTCTAGTTTATGGTTTCGCGCGGTGGACGTACGGCATGGACGACTTCCATGAGCATCGCAATGAAATCTACCTAGCTACTTTCATGGCCGATCGAGATGGTGACTTACAGCAAAATGGCTCAAGCCCAAGGCCACTAGGAAGAATGCTCACCGAGGACTTTCCTCAAATAGATGAAATGACCCGAATTGATGACAAGCAGGTGATCATCAAGAGCGGAGATAATGTTTTCCATGAGCGCGTGAGGATGACCGATCAGGCATTTCTTAAGATGTTCACCTTCCCTCTCAAATGGGGTGATATATCATCTCTGGGGGGTGTTAACAACATCATTTTGAGTGAGGACATGTCCATCAAGTATTTTGGAGATAACAATCCGGTAGGAGAGTCCATGGAGGTAATTTTTGGTCAAGACATAAGCAAATCATTCACGATAGGTGGCGTAGGCGTGGCATTCCCAACTCCCCATGCGCTGCATTTTGATTTTCTGATCAATATCGAAAACCTTACAGTGGCCGATCCTGATCTGAATATGAACGATTGGAGTTCATTTGTGGCTGCCACGCTGATAAAAGTGAATAATCCAGAAGATTTACACTCCATCAGTTACGGAATGGATAAGTATAAAGAGCTCCAAAATGGGGTAGATAGTGATTGGAAGATATCATCCTTCGCTTTTGAATCAATAGTGACACTAGATCAGAAGTCTGAGGAGATTAGAAGCCAAGTTTGGTGGGGTTCAAACAGCAACTATACGGCGATCAATTTTCTGATTGTTATCGCTTCCTTCTTGATGACGCTGGCGTGCCTCAACTATATTAATATCTCCATCGTGTCAGCCTCCAAAAGACTCAAAGAGATCGGCATACGAAAATCCATAGGTGCTACCAGAGAAGTGGTGCTGTTCCAGTTCCTGATTGAGAATATTTTCGTCACGACTATAGCCTTATTCCTTGGACTCCTGTTGGGAGTAAAAGTGGTGATTCCTTGGTTTGAAGCCATCATAAACTTTGACATGGGGTTCAATATTTATGACTGGAGGCTTTGGGTTTATCTGCCGATTGTTCTGCTTTTTACAGGTCTTATTTCCGGTGTATATCCCGCACTCTATATTTCCAAGTTCCACGTAGTGAGTATCCTCAAAGGAGTGGTGAAGTTCGGAAAGAGAAATATGCTTACTAAAGTCCTCTTAGGACTTCAACTTTTGGTGGCTAGTATATTGATAACCAGCGCAGTGATGTTTTCTCAAAATACCAATTATATAGCAGAGAGAAGTTGGGGTTATGATCCTATGAATGTTGTGTATGTCCAATTCAATGATGCTACGGGTCTGAATCGATTGGAAGAATTGATGCTGCAAAACAAGGATGTTATCTCGACAACTACATCCACGCAACATCTGGGTAAAAATATAGATCTGGAAGTGATCGGACTTCCCGACCGTGACTTTGAAGTACAACAACTTGCAGTAGACGCGGAGTACTTCCAAACGCTGGGTTTAAGACTGAAAGAAGGACGGTTTTTTGATAGGGAACTGGAAAGTGATCATCAAACAATCATCGTCAACGAACTATTGACTAAAAAGCTTGGTCTGGAACAACCAATAGGAGAGGTCTTTAATATAGATGATGCTAATTACGAGATTATTGGCGTGACGGAAGACTTTCATCACGATAGTTTCCACGAGGCAGTGCGTCCGACTATTCTCACTTTGGCAAATAAAGGGGATGAAGTGTTTTTGGCAATTAGAGCGCGAGAGGGATCGGTGGATGAAGTTTACGCGCAGTTGCAGAAACATTGGGCCGTACTGCAACCTAATGAGCCATTTTCAGGCGGATATCAGACTGATGTTTGGGGCAATTATTTCGAAGAGATTAGCAATCATGCGCAGTTCTGGACGGGCATTGCTATGATAGCAGTATTGTTGGCTGGCCTGGGGCTTTATGGGCTTGTTACACTTAATGTATCAGGGCGTTTGAGAGAATTCAGTATTCGAAAAACACTCGGCGCTGAGCTGCTGAGTTTAATCAAGATTGTACTTCGCCAGTATACCCTTTTGTTTGCGATAGCATTGATCATTGGTGCTCCAGCGAGCTACTTTGCTGTTAAGTCGATGTTTGATATTGCCTACACCTATCATGTCCCCATGAATTCATTGGGAGTGATTATAGCGGTTGGGTTGCTCATATCCATTCTATTGCTGGTGGTGGCGATTCAGGTGCAAAAGGTAGCTAAGGAAGATCCGGTGAAGGGTTTGAGGTTGGAGTAGTCACTCGATCACTCGGATCACAACTGCATTGGGCGTGAGTAAGCCGCCATCACCACTTCTGATGAAGTCATTGACAAACGTATTGTTGCTATTGAAAAGCTTGACTGAGCTGGTACCTCCATCACCGATTAGATAATTGCCGCCAGGAAGAGAAGCAACACCCTCAGGTTGGATGAGCCCGCTCGCAACGTTCGAGAGGGTGGAGGTGGTCAGGTCATACCGACGTATAGACCCTGCTGACCAATCGTTGATCATTAGCCTGCCACTATCGTCAAACCAGATATTGGTAGGGCCTTGGAGGCCGGAGTTGATCAGTAACCCCTCGTCATTTCCAGATGTGTCAAACTTCCTCACGAAACCGTCAGCCCCGTTGTTAAATGAGGAGATATAAAGATTGCCGTCATCATCCCAGTCCATGCCAATGCTTTGAAATACGCCTGTATCGGTAAAATGATCCACGAATGCACCGTCCAGCTGATATCTCCGCACCAAACCATTGCCGCTCCATTGCAGCACGTAAAGCAGTCCATCCACACCGACTTTCATGCGAGTAGGGCCACTTATATTGCTTGCGAAGTTGTCGATGAACCTACCGGAATTGATGTCATGTCGGGTAATCGTGCCACTATTGAGATTGGAGATAAGCACAATAGACTTGTCTTCTAGAAAGACAATATCCTGCGGCCAAGCTAAATTTTGATCAATGAAGACTTCTGGGTTACGACCATTGGTATCAAATTTCAAAATCTTAAATGGAGGGCTGGCGTTACTGCCTGCATCACTGACATAGACTTCTGTACGTGGTGCGGAACTATCCCAGATAGTCACGCCGTAGGTGTCGGATATATCATCGACAGTTGCCGTGATTTCCGAAGTGCCCGCCACTTGTCCTGTAACCCTACCATTTTGATCAACAGTGGCATTTTCATTACTAGAAGACCACTCGACATTACCATCAATGTCAAGGGTATTACCTGACTGATCAAAAGCTTCTAATGATAAATCAAGAGAAGAATTAAGATCAATCAGGTCACCAGCTACGGAAGCTATCTCGATACTAGCAAGTACGGGGGTGTTTTCATTATCTGAGCCACAGCAGACAAGAAGTGTGCTTGAAAGAAGAATCAGTAAGTTTTTCATAAGATCTCGAAGTTTAAAAATCTTGGTATCAATAGTTCATATTCCACCGAGGAGCCTAATCACACATAGCGCATGATACACGGAGCAGCTATTGGTATCCCAGGCTGTATCTGACTATCGATAGTGTAGCTCAAAAGTCAACTGCCCCAAAAATATGATGGGTAAATCCTATAATATTTAACCTTAATCAGTGGCTACAAGCTCGGAATGTTGAAGGCGGAATTGGCTGGGTGCCACTCCGGTAAATTTTTTGAACGCATTGTTAAAAGACACCTTGTTGTTAAAACCACAGTCATAGGCGACATGGATGATCTTTTTATCGTTTGAAAGGCGCAGTTCCTTTTTTGCAGATTCAACTCTAAATTCATTGACAAAGTCAGTGAAGCTCTTACCTTCATATTTGTTCAAGGCTTGAGAAAGATCGTGAGATGATATTTGCAGTGCTTCTGCAAGTTCATTAAGTCTAAGATCGCTATTGAGATATGGCCTGGAGTTTTGCATGTGCGACTTCACTTTCTTCAATATGGACTCTGCGGCACTTTTGGGTAATAATCCATTGGCATATTTACCATTGTCGTACTGTTGCAGTAGGTCATGTTTACTAAAGCCTTGTATCCCAATGTAGTATATGAATATGCACGATGCTATAGAGATGGCATAATCATAGCTCAGTTCCAATTGACCAGTCCAAACCAGTAGATAATAGGTGAGGAAAGTGGCTGCATATCCACTAAAAGCCCAGGCTAGCTTGAATCGCCAAGCTACCAATTTGCTACTTTCTTCACCTTTATGGGTAGACTGCTTTACTGCTAAGTAGACGAATAAGGCGTACACCGCAAGATGAATGTTTTGTACAACTTCCAGATATGGGGATAGTATCCACACGTCCACAATGAAGAATAGAGATAGATACATCAACGCTGGCAAGAAATGCCAATTGCGGTAATAGAATAACCGCTGACCTGATCTAATATAAAAGAGCATAAGGGGCCCCATGATGAAGGTCATACCGCCCAATGCCCTGATCTGAAATGGAAAGTAGGAGAGGTAATTCGTCCAATAGAGGACATAGAACAGAATGCACAAACTAAAGGAGAGGATCAATCCTCCGAGCAAATTATTGATCTTGGATTTTCTCAGAAATATCAGAATAGACAGAAATACACCCTGAGATGCAGCAATAGTCATTGCGACAGTCCAAAAATCAAAAGCTGGCTCCATGTGATGAGGGACTTAGGTAAAGCAGAAAGTGGATATTGTTCTGATAACCATTAAACATTCTTGTACACTTAAATCATTCTAATAAATATTTTACAGACAAAAGTAAACTTAATAAGAAGTCGCTCGTATATTACAGACAAAAGTAAATTTAACACTTATGGGTAGATCACATATCGGCGAATTTGAGGAACTAGTCTTATTAACGGTAGGGGTGCTGTATGATGATGCCTATGCCGTGGCGATCACCAAAGCCATAAGTGAGCAATCAGGCAGATCGGTCAACGTGAGTGCTGTGCACAAGTCGCTCTATAGGTTAGAGGAGAAAGGGATGTTGGCTTCTCGACTCGGTGATCCAGAGTCCAAGCGTGGCGGGAAGCGAAAGCGGCTCTTCGCCATTACTCCATTTGGAAAGCAGGCGATAGATCAAATGATGGAGTTGAGAACCCACCTTAGGAGTCAAATTCCAGCTATGGCCTTCAACTGGAAGACAAACTGATGGGAGGTCGTCCGCGCATACCCAGGTTACCGCAGTATTTCTTCAGATGGTATTGCCGGCGGGAGCTCTACGAAGAACTCCACGGCGACCTTGAGGAGTTTTTCTACGAAAGAGTAGAAGAGAAGGGGTTGAGACGAGCACAGTGGATGTATTGGCTGGATGTGATCAAATGCTGTCAACCTTATGCCTGGAAGGATCTAGAAAGTCAAAACTCAGAAATAATCATGTTGAAGAATTATCTAAAAACTACTTACCGGAGTATGCGGAAGCGTCCGTTGACCTCCGCGATCAATATCCTTGGGCTGTCATTTGCGATAGCGATATGTCTGGTGCCATATGCGTTTGTGGATCAAGACCTGAGCATTGATCAGTTTCATGAGAACAAGGACAATATCTTTCTTGCTACCTATCATGCTGATCGAGATGGTGACGTCAGATATTATGGCAATTCTCCTACACCACTGGCTGAGGCTTTAGCTGCTGACTATGCTCAGGTTGTAGAGGCTTGTAGAGTGCAAGATCGGCAGGTGGTTATGAAAAATGGTGACAGGGTTTTTCATGAGGAAGTGAGATACGTAGATCCATCCTTTCTCAAGATGATGACCTTTCCGCTCAAGTGGGGACAGCCCAGCGCACTGCAGGATGTGAACAGTATCATACTAAGTGAAGACATGGCTGTGAAGTACTTTGGAGAGACTAATCCTATCGGATCTAACGTCACAGTCATATTTGATTCGAACAATACTAAGACGTTTGCTGTGGCTGGGGTGGCTAATGAGCTACCTAAGGCGCATGCGATTTCTTTTGATTTCCTTATCAACTTTGAGAATTACAAGATCTCAGATCCTGCGTATGATCTCAATGACTGGACTGGCCTGGTCGATGCAACACTAGTGCAGGTGAAATCGCCAGAAGATATATCAGTGATCAGTGAAAGCATGGAGAAATACCGAATTCTCCAAAATTCTGTGGTAGAGGAGCGGCCTATCGCAGAGTTTTCATTTGAGCAGCTTACTACACTTCACGAGAGATCAAGATACATCAACAATGATATCTCCTTCGGTTCACGGGAAGAGGGTTGGGTGATTCTATCCGTTCTGGGCTTATTTATATTGATATTGGCCTGTTTCAACTATGTAAACATTGCCATTGTCTCGGCATCCACTAGGCTCAAGGAGATAGCGACACGCAAGGTGATGGGAGCCAATCGAAGAGGGGTGATCACTCAGTTCTTAGCAGAAAACATGATCCTAACGCTGATGGCCTTGGTCATCGGTGTATTATTAGGCTCACAGGTAGTGCTTCCTTGGTTTAATGAGCTGTTCTCGGAGAACCTTGAGTTGAGACTACTAGATCCACAATTGTGGCTGTTTTTTATATCTATGGCTTTATTTACCGGCTTGGTAGCTGGTTTGTATCCCGCGTTGTATATCGCACGATTTGACGTAATAGGTATTTTTAGGGGATCGGTCAAGTTTGGACGCAAAAACAAGCTGACCAAGGTGCTGCTATGTGTTCAGCTGGTACTGGCATGTATTACCATAGCCAATGCAGTCTATATCACTCAAAATAATGCCTTCCAACTCAGTAGGCCCTGGGGTTATGATCCAACCAATGTGCTTTATGTGGGCGTCAACGATCAACCTGCCTATGATCAGATGAGATTTGCGGTAGCCCAAAACCCAAATGTACTACAGGTAGCGGGATCAAGTCAACATCTCGGTACTGATTCGAAGACTGTGATGTTGCATCTACCTGATCGCCAGTATGAAGTAAGTGAGATAGCTGTTGAAGCCAATTACTTTGAACTATTGGGAATACAGTTGACCGAAGGAAGGCTATTTCAGGAGAATTATGAAAGTGATGATCAGAAGGTGGTGGTCAATCAGCTATTGGTGAACAGACTGGAGATCGAGGACCCTATCGGGCGAACGTTCAAAGTTGATGACATCAGATATGAGGTGGTAGGGGTTGTCAGCGATTTTCATTTTGATGATTTTGATAGTAACATGGTGCCCACCGTATTCAAAGTCGCTGAACCTGAGGATTATCGATATTTGGCTTTGAAGGTGCGAGAAGGTACAACTCATGAGACACATGACTTCTTGCAGGCGCAGTGGTTAGCTATTGCACCAGAGTTGCCGTTTAGAGGTGGTTTTCAAGAAGATGTCTTTGACGGCTACTATGAGTATATGGCCAGCGGGTCTAAGTTTATGCGGGCAGTAGGGTTCATAGGGATACTGTTGGCAGGGCTCGGCTTGTATGGGTTGGTTACTCTCAATGTATCGGGCAGAGTCAAGGAATTCAGCATAAGAAAGGTGCTGGGTGCAAGAGTATCAAGCGTCGCGGCTCAAATATCAAAGCAGTACGCGTGGCTCTGCGTAGTGTCTCTTATCATTGGGTTACCGCTGAGTTATTATTGGTGCAGTTTATTACTGGAAACATTCTTCGTCTACCATATGCCTATGAATCTATCAGGTGCATTCATTGCGATGTTTATTCTGGTAAGCGTACTGGTAGGTGTCCTGGCAATTCAGGTTAGGAAAGTAGCCAAATCCAATCCTGTCAATGGGCTGAGAGCGGAATGACATGCTATCAAGGCAGACCCTGATTTATAAGTCAGCTATTTTTAAAAGGCTGAGTACTGCGATCCCGTCCACCGCACAATCGTGGACTATGTCCATGCCAAGTACGAGTCGGCCTAGATCATTGTGCGTTACAGATCCGGTGTAGTCGCCCACGCACGGCGGTGCATCGGTATTCAATGTTAGTTCGATGGTCACCTGACCGCTATCGCTAATAATAATAGTGCCTCGAGCCTCTGGGGTGACTCTATCCGAGTTGAAGTTAGGTACAAACTGAGCAGTCTCATAGAAATTTACTGCATGCTCATTATTGGTAGATGCCGCTATTTCCATCAAGATTGGGCCAACTACTAGTCCAATACCATAGTCCCATGACCAAGTGCCACGATACTTACCAGAAATCTCGGCAAGGTCTATGTCACGCTCAGGTTCTATTTCTGGTTCCATGTCATCGTCATCTCCGCTTGAGCAGCTACTGATACTAAATATAAGGATGACAAGGAATGCTTTAATCAGTCTTTGACAGTGTGGGTTGCTCATATAATGTAATTTTAGCTAATGGGTTGAAGTGTATATATTTTAGAGGTCTGCTACCTTAACAAGCCGAAATACGGCTTCTAATTCCGTAGCACAGTCTTCTACTATGTCCATGTTGAGAACAAGTTGACCGTCGCTGGTTCGATTTCCTGACCCTAAGAAATCACCATTGCATTGTGGAGCATCAGTCTTCAAATCTAAATCTATGGTCACCTGGTTGGCGTCAGAGATGGTGATGGTACCCAAAGCTTCTGGAGTGACTCCATCCGAGTTATATTTAGGTGTGAATTTATCAGTGTGATAGAACTTTGCTGCATGTTGATTATCTGCGGACGCTGCTATTTCCAATGAGATCGGATCAACAATGAAACCGAAGGGTGACTGCCACGACCAGGTGCCGACATACTTACCAGAAAACTCGGTGAAGTCTATTTCATCTGGCTGAGTTTCTGGCTCAGCATCATTGTCATCTCCATCAGAGCAGTTAAACAGACCTAGGATAAGCACGAAAAATAGTACCTTGGTTAGTCCTTGATGGTATACATTTCTCATATAATTCAGGGTTAAATCATGAGGGTTAAATATACCGGTGACTGTTATGCTATAAGCCATAGAAGCCAGGCTCAGAAGTCTCAAACTTAAAATGAGACTGAGTATTTTGATCGAAGTAAAAAACCATTTGTCTAATGAATCCAGCCTTTCCTGATCAGGTGCTCAATGGAGTAATACTTTGCCTGTGCATACAACTGATGCTACTTGGGATCTATAAAATCTCAACAAAAGACACTAGGTCAATACTCTTGGGAGTACTTTGCTTCGTCATTGGAGCACAACAGGTGTATAACATGTATTGGATATTTTTTAGAGAGAGCGCTTTCTTCTCCATACTACTCGCCAATTACAAAAACCTATTCTTCGGACCACTCGTGTACCTTTATGTTGCACTGTCAGTTTCTAAGAAAAACGTACGGCATCAGTTGATTTTACATTTGATACTGCCTACAAGTGTCTTTGTCTTTTACACGTCCGTCAAGCACATTTTCGATGGATATTACATCAATCATTATGTACAGATAATTACAGGAATCCAGTACCTCTACTTACTGATGAACTTATCATACCTGGTATTGGGTATCTATTTGTTTAAGCATTC
Source organism: Cyclobacteriaceae bacterium (assembly GCA_040222235.1). Classification (GTDB taxonomy): domain Bacteria; phylum Bacteroidota; class Bacteroidia; order Cytophagales; family Cyclobacteriaceae; genus UBA6059. Next base: position 22,123 of record JAVKDO010000126.1, on the reverse strand, counting down.
TTCACTACTTATAAAGCCTAAAGTTAGGAGCAGATACATTATTTTCTATTTCGGGCTTTTGGGCTATTTATTACTTCTACAGCTATATGGCTTGATATCTCCATTCATGTTTGAGGATATGGAATCTGCATTCACTATGTCGTCTCGTTTTGTGTTGATGCCCTCAGCAATTTTGATTTACGGTTATATTTCGTTCTTCGTGATAGTTGAATCCAATAACCTCAAGTCATTGTTTCTTGGTGAGACCTTACTTGTCACTAAGGAGATACTCGAAGGAAAAGATGATATTAGAAGCCGTCTTAAGGTTGAGTATTTTGATCCGAAGATGTTCAAACAACCAAACCTTAGTCTTGCCGATGTAGCGTCGAAAGTAGGCATTGGTGAAAGGGCATTGGCTGAGTTTTTTAGAAATGAATACCGTACTAACTTTCAGGATTTGACCAATTCATTACGTATAGAGGAGTTTAAAAAACTAAGTCAAAGCGAGTCTTTTAATCATTTGGACTTATCCGGGATTGCACAAGAGTCCGGTTTTGCATCAAAGGCTACTTTCTACAGAGTATTCAAGAAGAAAGTGGGGATCACTCCAAATGAGTATATCAAGTCCTTGTATAAACCAGCCTAAGGAGGAGAGACGGTTTTACCACGTTCTTCAATTTCTAATCACGTTAGCATGATCAAGGAACGAACTATGATGTGGATGAATAATCCAGCCCAGGATGGAGGTAGAGCCAGCATTCATTGATAAGGATGCTATATGTTCTATGACAATGACTCAGCCTCTTTCACAACGTCACTTCGACCGAAGTGTGACCGAAGGTTACACATAGCGGAGAAGTCCCCTTAGAATATGCATGTTCACATTCTTTCTTACCTCAACTTTTTCAGTTTAGGTCGGGAGACGTCTCCACTACGGTCGACGTGAAGCTGGTGTGGCAACAAAAGTCAATGAGATGGGTATGCTACAGAGTTTGTTAGATTGAAATAGTAAGCCAATTCATATGATTCTGTAACCCAAATACTTTAACTTCGTTATACTTTGCAATTCTATGTATAACGAAACTCAAAGTAATGATATCTAAGACGCTCACAGCAGCTTCGACAAAGCCAATTATACTGTCGATACTCAAGCAAGGCAATAGCTACGGCTATCTGATCATTAAGAAGATTAAAGAGATCTCTGGTGGACAGATGAGCTACACCGATGGCATGCTTTATCCTGTATTGCATCGCCTGGAGAAAGAAGCCCTGATCCAATCCAACTGGACGGTCGAGAATGATACGCGACCCAGAAAGTACTATGAGATTACTGACCTGGGTAAGCAAGCATTGATCGAAGAGCAGCAGCAATGGGCGCATGTAACATCGGTGTTGGAGCAGCTTTGGACCATTAATCCAACGACAAAATAGCCGGCCATGAGATCATTCAATCTGGAGAAGGCCATCAAGTCATGGCTCAAGAATTTCCGAAAGCATCAGGCTTTTGATGAGGGTAGCATGCAGGAAATGGAAGTACACCTCCGGGATCATATAGAGGACTTGGTAGGTGAGGGCCATACCGAGGAGCAAGCCTTTGACACTGCTGTCAAATCATTTGGTATGGTAGATGAGGTGGCCAAGGAAGAGTTTTGGAATCAGAAGCGTAAGCCCACCATCAAGACGATTCTATTCGCAGCAATGCTGAAGAATTACTACCGCACTTCGATTAGAACCATGCTGCGCAATCCACTGTCCTCATTTATCAATGTGATTGGCCTGGCGGTAGCCATAGGTGCCTGTATGGTGGTCTATTCCTCCTTCGAGTATGATTATAGAACCGATCAGTTTCACGTAAACAAGGACCATGTATTTCTGTCTACCAACTATGTCGATAGGGAGGGTGCGCTTGAACAATACGGTACTTCACCAGCACCGCTGGGCCCATCCTTGACACAAGACTTGACCGGCGTGTCTGCCATGACACGTGTATTAGATCAAGCTGCGGTGGTGAAGGTGGGTAGCGAGGTATACCATGAGCATATACGCCTGGTTGATCCTGGGTTTCTAGAGATGTTTACCTTCCCATTGGCCAAGGGGTCTAAGGCCACCTTATCTGATCCCAATAGCATCATATTGAGCGATCAAATGGCAGAGAAGTACTTTGGCGATGCTGATCCTATCGGAAAAGACCTTGAGCTTATTTATCCTGATGAGTCTAATCATACCTTTCAAGTGTCAGGAGTAGCAGAACCATTTCTACCAACACGGACAATAGATTTTGACTTTTTAGTCAACTTTAAAAATGTTGATGCAGCTATCCCAGATTTTAGAGATGAAGATTGGTCTCAGACCGTCGCAGCTACTTTTATTCAACTAGAGGATCCAAGCCAATTGGTGAAGGTGAAGGCCCAAATGGAACCCTACCTATCCATTCAATCTGCGGCCAATCCTGATTGGCCTATTCAGGCTTTTGATTTCGTATCGCTAGCTGAACTTCATTTTGCTACAAATGTGATCAAGGATGATATATCATTCGACAACAACGCAGAAGCAAGAATGGGGCTACCGATCATGGCAGGATTCATGATCCTACTAGCATGCATCAACTATATCAATATCGCGATGAACAGCGCCGTAAAGCGCTTGAAAGAGATAGGCCTGAGAAAAGTAGTTGGGGCAAGTAGGTCACAGCTCATCATTCAGTTCTTATCAGAAAATATTGTGATGACGCTTTTTGCCTATGGTATAGGTATGCTGTTAGCCATCTTGGTTTTCCTTCCTTGGTTTGTTGCTTTGTCCGGAGATCCAATGACCCTAAGCTTATTGGATCCTTACCTCTGGATCTTTGGAGGTGGGATTGTCTTGATCACCGGGGTGCTTTCAGGGCTATATCCCGCGATCTATATCAGTCGCTTCCAGAGTGTTGAAATCTTTGATGGTAAGCTTAGGTTTGGTCAGAAAAGCCTTATGACGAAACTGTTTTTGGGACTCCAGTTGATCATTACCTGCGGTAGTATTTCCTGTGCGATCATCTTTGCTCAGAACAATGATTTCCAACATGCACGTGATTGGGGCTATAGCAAGGCGAATATGATTTATGCTAAGGCACCAAGCGCTGAAGGTGCACAACAGCTAAGAGATATAATGGTGCAGGTAGCAGGTGTTGAGCAGGTATCCCTAGCACAACATCATGTTGGTGAAGCTAAGTCGAGGGTGGTGATGCATTTTCCCGATAGGGAATATGAAGTCGATCGACTAGACGTAAGTGCGGACTATCTCACGACCATGGGCATACCACTTAGTCAAGGCCGGTACTTTACAGACCATGCAGCTGGCGACAAAAATACTGTGGTGGTGAATCAAACATTGATTGACATACTTGGCTTAGAAAAGCCTTTAGGTCAGGTTTTCAATATGGATGATCAACGGTATACTATAGTAGGGGTCGTTGATGACTTTCATAGTTACAATTTCTTCGAAGAGATTACTCCGTTGCTTTTTGCGGTAGCCAATGACGAGACGATGGATTATGTGGCGGTACGTGTGGCGGAGCAGGATAAAGAAACAGCGTATACTCAACTTCAAGATAACTGGCTTCTACTGTTTCCACTTACTCCTTTTCAAGGTGGTTATCAGGAAGATGTTTGGGGCATATATTTTTCATTGCTCTACAGTGCGGAGCGTTTCTACACAGCGCTTGCCTTGATTGCTATTTTGCTGGCAAGTTTAGGGCTATATGGGCTCATCACCCTCAATGTCACAAGCCGCAAGCGGGAGTTTAGCATCCGCAAAGTGATGGGAGCTGAACTGCTCGACATCTCCAAAAGTGTCGCCCGGCAATATTTGGTACTGGGTATGCTATCGCTAATCGTCGGATTGCCAGTTAGTTATTGGATGGCTGAGGCGGCTTTGGACATGCTTTATGCCTATCCCATGCCACTCACTGTATCTGGTTTGCTGTCTGCTGTATTCATTGTAATATTCATATTAGTACTTGTACTTACCACCCAGATCAGAAGTGTGCTCGTATCGAACCCTGCCTCTGGTCTGCGTACCGAATAGAAAATAAAGCATATGAAAGCAGCTATTTGGACAGCCTATGGTCCACCTGAAGTTCTGGTCATTGGGGAGATACCCAAACCAAGAGCCCCGTGTTAACGAGGTGTTGATCAAGGTAGTGGTGTCTACAGTGACCGCAGGGGATTGTGAGCTTCGACGATTTGACATAGCCACATGGATTTGGGTACCCGTCAGACTATTTATGGGTATTTTCAAGCCAAGGATTAAGTCCCTCGGACAGGAGTTTTCGGGTGTAATTGAGGAGATAGGGTCAGATGTCAAGAATTGCCAAGTGGGCATGGAGATTTTTAGCACAGGTGGTATGAAAATGGGTGGATGCGGCGAGTATGTTTGCCTACCGGAATCGCATCCTATCTGTCCTAAACCAACTAACCTAAGCCTGCGGGCAGCAGCAGCTATCTCTACAGGAGGAACTAATGCTGTGCACTTTCTGCGCAAGGGGCAAGTTGGCGAAGGAGATGATGTGCTTATCAATGACGCGGGAGGCAGTATCGGCACTATGAGTCTACAAATCTCGAAACACCTGGGAGCGAAGGTGACCTGCATTGATAAAGCTGAAAAGCATGGCATGCTCAATTCCTTAGGCGCAGACAAAGTGATTGATTATCGAGAATCAGATTTCACAATACTTGATGATAAGTACGACGTGATCATTGATATAGCTGGCATTACAAAGCTTAATGCGGCCTTTTCGAGGCTTAAACCTAACGGCCGACTAGTGCTCGGTAATCCTACATTCACTAGTATGCTATGGGCGGCTTGGGCTACTATGACTACAGATAAGCAAGCACTGGTGAGTCTGGCAGGAGAGAATCAGGATGACAATCTCTACTTAAAGGAATTGACAGAGCAAGGTGTGGTGAAAATACCAATAGACCGATCTTATAAGCTTGACGAAATAGTGGAAGCGCACCGCTATGTCGAGACAGGGTATAAGCAAGGCAATGTGCTTATCATTCTGTAATAGAATTTCAAACAATCACCTCACGAATGACAAAAAGTCACTCAATATTCAAGTCAATGACATAACGACATATTTTTTCTAATTAATTCAGTTGGAACACATTTTGTAAAGCATTTTATTATTGTATGTTGAACACTAAATCTGTAAAACAATGACACTTGTAAGCACACCGAGTTATTCGTCATTCAGCAGTCTGTTTGACGATTTCTTCAACACCGAGTTAGGTGATTGGAAAAGACAAAACTATTCTTCCACACAAACAACATTACCTAAAGTGAATGTTAAAGAGGATAATAACGGTTTTGCGGTGGAGATGGCGGCTCCTGGTATGACTAAGGGAGATTTCAAAATTGAGTTGGATAATAATGTGCTCACTATTTCTTCTGAAAAGCAAGAGGAAACTAAAAAAGAGGACGTGAAATACGCTCGCAGAGAATTCTCCTATCAATCATTTCAGCGATCATTCGCCTTGCCTAAATCTGCAGATGGAGAAAAGGTCAGTGCATCCTATGATAGCGGAATTTTGCACATTGCCATTCCAAAGAAAGAAGAGGCCAAGCCAAAACCGGCAAAAGCGATAAGTATTTCTTAACGATTGGAAGGCAGGAGTCGAAGAGGTACTCCTGCCATTTAAAACGGTATCAGTAAGTTTTTTGAGGACTTAAAAAAAAGGAGGTTGTCATGGACTTGTTTCAATGGACAAAAAATTTAAAACCAAAATTCCCGAATGTGATCGAGAAATTTTTGGGAAGAAAAATAGACGAGCAGGTTGCTACTACGGAGCTAATTGCTACGGTTCCATCTGTAAATATTACTGATAAGAACAGAACTTTTGAAGTGTCGGTGGCTGTTCCAGGGCTTGATAAGAAGGACATAAAACTGGAAGTGAAAGACCAACATTTGATCATATTCTCTGAAAAGCAATATGAAAAAGAGGAGAATGAAGGCAACTGGATGCGAAGAGAATTTGGATATGCTTCGTTTCAACGGATGTTCCAACTTCCGGACAATGCAGATCCTGATCAAATCGACGCTTCAATGAAAAATGGCGTACTGAAGATCAAGGTCGGCAAACTGAACGGCCATGATTCTGGCAGAAAGACTATTTCAGTAAAGTAGAAAAAAAAGGAGGTGATCATGGGCAAGCTAGCGTTGGGAATGTCTCTGCTGTGTCTGATATATATCGCCCTCTTTTTAGCTGTCAGTTATTTTAACGGGCTACTCGAAGAGAGGCAGTGGAATAGAAAAAGAGGTATCCCGAATTTTTTAAGAATAATAAAAAAGGTGCTGTCAAAAGATAGATCAAATGATGATCTGTTAAATGCAGCTTAAGATAAAAACTTTCAAATTTTAATAACAATGAAAAGCTATTTCATATCCGGCACTGTGGCACTAGTTGTATCTCTGGGAGTGATTTGGGTAGCTCCTGAGATCGTGCCCGATGCTAAAACATTAAAAATAGAACATGTCAATGGAGCACCTGCCAAAGGGGCTCTTTATACCCTTAACGATACTGGTGAAATTGTACCGCTTGATTTTACTGACGTTTCCGAAAGGGTAATGGACGGAGTAGTTCACATTAAGTCTACCCAAACCGAGAACTACTCATCTCGCCAGTCTCAGCCATATCGTCAGTTACCTGATCCATTCCGGGACTTTTTCCAGGATGATTTCTTCGATCAGTTTTTTGGTCGCCCGGAGGGGCGTCCTGATCAAGGGCAGAGGTACTATAGCTATGAAACCCCACAACAACCAGAAGTACGGGTGGGAACAGGGTCAGGTGTGATCATCAATAGCGAAGGATATATTGTGACCAATAATCATGTCATTTCAAATGCAGATGATATTGATGTCACTCTTCATGACAATCGTACTTATAAGGCGACCGTTGTTGGTACGGACCCCAGTACAGATTTGGCTTTGATCCAGATCAAAGAGAAGGGTCTGCCCTCATTACCGTTAGTCAATTCTGACGATGTGAGAGTTGGTGAATGGGTATTGGCTGTGGGAAACCCATTTAACCTGAACTCCACAGTTACCGCCGGAATTGTCAGTGCAAAATCCAGGAATATCAATATCCTAAGGGACCAGTATGCCGTTGAGTCCTTTATTCAAACCGATGCGGCTATAAACCCTGGTAACAGTGGTGGGGCCTTAGTGAATTTACAGGGTGGACTGGTAGGAATCAATACGGCTATTGCCAGCCCTACAGGTGCGTACGCCGGGTATGGATTTGCGATACCTTCCAATATTGTGAACAAAGTAGTGGAAGATCTTTTGAAATATGGCGTAGTGCAACGTGGATACCTAGGAGTAACCATCAGAGGTATTGATGGCAACCTGGCTAAGGAAAAAGATTTGGTAGTAACCAAAGGTGTCTACATCGATAGTGTGGCTGAAAATAGTGCGGCTCTGGCAGCAGGTATTGAAAGCGGAGATGTGATACTGGAGGTAGACGGGGTGGGAGTGAGCACTGCGCCTGAACTACAAGAAATGATAGCCCGTCACAGGCCAGGTGATGAAGTGAAGTTAAAGATTGACCGTGAAGGTAAAGAAATGAGCATCAAAGTAGAGTTAAAAAACCGTGAAGGAGAGACTAAGTTTCTAGCCAAAAACCGAAAAGAAATCTTCAACATATTGGGTGCTGAGTTTGAAGATATCGACAAAGACCTAGCTAAGAAGCTTGACATCAATGGTGGTGTACAAGTGAAAAAGCTATATGCCGGTAAATTGATGAAGTATACTGAAATGCGGGAAGGCTTCATTGTTACTAAAGTAGATGGACGAGTAATCAAAGACACTGAAGAGCTTGCTAAAGCATTGGAAAATAAAAAAGGTGGCGTGTTGGTAGAAGGGGTCTATGAGGATATTCCAGGCACTTACTATTATGCTTTTGGCTTATAAGTCTCATGAATTTATGTCGTAATAATGTTCCGGCATCTTTAAAAGATTGGCTTAGAAAAGGAAGTTTTAAACTTAAGAATAGAAAATGAAAGTGTTGAGATGGCTCACTATTCAACTCCTGGCAGTAGGGATAATTGTTGGTTGTAGCGATCAACAAAAGAGTGAAACTTCTTCTGAAATATCAGGGGGACTAAACAAGGAGAAAGTAGAAGCACTGGAGTCACCTCTGGACTCACTGCCGGAGACTTCAGTGTTGGAACATGTTGACTTTGTAGAGATCAAAGATGATGAGGCACAGAAAGAAGGTTCTGAAGAATAGTAACCTAACAAATATTTGTAAAAACAAGGGGCTGTTCTTCATCGTTCAGTCCTTTTTTTATAAAACTATGATAACCCATGGAGTACAAGGATTACTATAAAGTACTGGGGGCAGCTAAGAAAGCTTCGCAAGAGGAGATCAAAAAAGCATATCGAAAGCTGGCGGTAAAATATCATCCTGATAAAAACGCAGGTGATAAGGCTGCTGAAGATAGGTTTAAAGAAATCAGTGAGGCGAATGAGGTACTGGGTGACCCTAAGAAGCGTAAACAATATGATGAATTAGGAGCGAATTGGAAGCAATACCAACAGGCTGGTTTCAATGCAGGAGGTAGGCGCAGGACACATAATCAGGCTGGACCGGGACGTCAGTATAATTACCAGTTTGAGGGTGATCCGGCCAACTTCTTCGGAAGAGGCGGTTTCTCTGATTTCTTCGAATCCTTCTTTGGCAGAGGAAGTAGAGCCGGTGGGTTTTCAGGAGCTGGTGGTTTCAGTGGATTTCAAGATGATGTACCCGGCAGTGACCTGGCCGGTGAGCTCAGCATTTCCTTGCAAGAAGCGTACAGTGGAACGGAGCGCATTGTGGACTTGGGGTCAGAAAAAGTAAAGCTCAAGATTAAACCTGGAGTATACAATGGTTTGAAACTTAGAGCCAAGGGTAAAGGAGAGAAAGGAAGTCGTGGAAAAGCTGGGAACCTGTATCTCACCATACGAGTAGAGAATCATCCCGTGTATGAGCGCAAGGGTGATGACCTGGATATGAAGGTGCCTGTGGACTTTTTCAATGCTTTATTGGGTGGCAAACAAGAAATATATACCCTTTCGGGAAGGGTGAAGATTACCATTCCGGAGGGTACTCAGAATGGGAAGCAGCTCAGATTAAGGGGAAAGGGTATGCCCGTGTATGGAAAATCTTCTCATGGAGACTTGTACGTGACGCTCCAGGTGAAACTACCGAAGATACTGAACGGAGAGCAAAAAGAACTGATTAGGAAATTAAAAGACAGTTATCAAAAGCTGAATGCATATTAAAAATTTTGAACTAAAAACGCATAAAAGCCATGTTTAGAACGACAGCATATTACGACAGACTAGCACAGTTTTTCAGCACCCCCTGGTGGATGTACTTACTGATGGGCATTAACTTCATCTTGCTGGCGGTGCTTATCGTTTTGTACCCGGAGCTATTGGCTTATTTAGTAGCAGGATTTCTACTATTCAATGGCATGCTGATGGTAGTGCTTGCTTTTCGATATAGAAGTCTTCGGAAGAAATACCGTGGATGGAAAGAAGAATATTGGATCGAGCTATAAGGCAGAACTACTACCTTTTGGTTAAGCTCTTGTGTAGACGAAAAACGAAGTGTGCCGTTCCAAGACGTTTGATTTGTTGTTAGTTTGATGCTCGGTATGACATGTACTTTGAGTGCCATGATTTTGCAAAGCGGGGCTCTCTATCGTGAAGCATCTCTATGGCTTCCGCTTAGATTTGATTAATCTCACCGTGCTTTAAAGAAGTCTTCATTTTAATGATCTCAATCATACACGAGACTCTAGTTTAAGGTTAGTATTGCAGCATGACCAAGACAGATTTCTCCACTCGAGAAGACATTGACTTATTGGTGCGTACTTTTTATGGTAAAGTCAGGGCACAAGACTCCTTGGGACCGATCTTCACTACCGTCATAACCGACTGGGAGGAGCACATGATCAAGCTAGTAGACTTCTGGCAAACTAACCTGCTTTTTGAGCCGAGGTATAAAGGAAACCCGATGCAAGCACATATCGATGTAGACCGCCATTTCGATGGTACCATTCAGTAGGCTCATTTTGGTCAATGGATTCAGCTATGGTTCGATACACTGGATGAGTTATTTGATAGACCTAAGCAGCATCTTGCCAAGGAAAGAGCCCGGAATATGTCACATATGATGTTTATACGCACATTTCAAGCGAGGGAAACCTCTACTTAGACGTTTGGCTTTATGAGCCAATATTGATTGGACTGTCCTATAGTATTATCAGGGTCGTGTCACCTCAAAAAAAAGCGTGTCGCTTTTGGACAAGTAAATATGCTCTTTGGAAAGCGAAGTGTGCTATGGGGATACAGAAGTGTTGTATCCTGGTTAGCTTCTAGGACATACTCCATCATGACATCACTTGTACAGGTAATCAATATGTCTTAATATTACACCAATAGTATGATATTCTACATCATGTTGTAATTATGGCTACAGTTAGAAAGACGATAACTTTTACAGATCAACAGGACAAATGGATCAAGGCACAAATCACGGCTGGAGAATTTACGAATGATAGCGAATATCTACGTCATCTTGTTCGTCTTGACCAATCCAAAAACAATAAGATTTCTGCTTTGAAAACGGCTATTGTAAGAGGTCTTGAAAGTGGGACTAGCGAAAGCACGATACCTGATATCATGAAAAAGGTTGAAGAAAGAATGAAGACGGATGGGCGCTTATAGGCTATCTGTTGAATGTGAAGTCGATGTGTCAGAAATCTATGAATACGGTATTGATAAATTTGGATTGAACCAAGCACAAGAATATTTAATTGGTCTTCACGATCTGTTTCAGATGTTAGCAGAAAATCCTCATATTGGTAGAGATGCCTCTGAATTTTATCCCTCATTAAAACGATTCGTGTACAAATCGCATATGACATTTTATCTTCAATCTGAATATGAAATTTTCGTAGTAAGGACGCTTAGTCAAAGTATGGATTATCAACGGCATATGATATAATCACTTCCAGGTGGCCTCAAGGGCGGAATTTATCCCCTGAAGCCGAGGTGGAACTGGGACTGCCGGGGTGTGATTTAGATTGAAATAAGAATGAAATATCGTCACTCACAAATAGCGTTACCAATATTATTAAGCCTCTGAAAAGCGTGGCTCTCTATCCATTTTCACTTCATAAAACCGCCTTTTTGAGACATTAGAATTCAGATTAAGCCATTTTTAAATGGCTTATTATCAATAGTTTATGTATCAATTAGTTTGTGATTTGAATCATTTTGTAGACATATAATTACCGAGAATTATAGACTATTATTTATTGCTCAATTCTGTAATTACTGGCTATCTTTCTCACAGTTATTGACTGCATATGAACAAGCCTATAGAAGTCCTATCGAAGCATGAATTAAATTCAAGGCTGAACGATCTAAAGCCTTCGGCGACACTAGCCATTAACGAATTGTCATCCCAACTCAAAAAGCAGGGCCGGGATGTCTACAAGCTTGGGTTTGGGCAATCACCTTTTCCTGTCCCTGCTATTGTGGTAGAAGCACTTCGCGACAATGCGCATCAAAAGGACTACCTACCTGTAGTAGGGCTGGAGCAGTTACGGCAACAGATTGCATCTAATTATGCCGCCAGATACGGCATTAGCCGAACTGCAGATGATATACTCATAGGTCCAGGATCGAAAGAACTCATATTCACGTTACAAGTCGCTCTGGATGCGCACTTGATTCTTCCCTCACCAAGCTGGGTGTCTTATGCCCCGCAGGCCCAGATAGCAGGTAGCCGTACAAGCTGGATCAATACCACTGTGGAGGAGGACTGGTCACTCAACCCTAGTTTACTGGATCAGTTCTGTGAAGCGGACAGTAGCAGGTCGCGATTACTGCTGATCAACTATCCCAACAACCCTACAGGAGCAACCTTTGATGAGAAACAGTTGATACAGCTGGCTGAAGTCTGCAGAAAGCACAATTTGATTGTGCTCAGTGACGAGATTTACGGGGAGACACATTTTGAAGGTCAGCATCGGTCATTGGCGAGCTACTATCCTGAAGGCACCATTATCAGTACTGGCCTTAGCAAGTGGTGTGGGGCAGGAGGCTGGCGCATTGGTACCTTTATCGTTCCACCGGAGTTATCGCATCTTAGGAAGGCCATGGCCATTATCGCGAGCGAGACTTTCACGTCAGTAAGTGCTCCAATACAGCACGCTGCTATCAGAGCATATCAGGGCGGTGCGGAGATTGACCGATATCTTGAAAGCTCACGACAGGTGCTAAAAGCAATAGGTGGCTTCACACAGCGCTTTTTGATTGACAATAATGTTCTAGCGGCAGCACCCAAAGGAGGATTCTATGTTTTTCCTGATTTTAGAGAATACAAAGCGGCCTTAGCAGCCAAGGGTATCTCCACAAGTGATCAACTTTGTCATCGGATGTTAGAGGAAATCGGGGTAGCGCTATTGCCTGGTAGTGCATTTGGTAGACCGCTATCTGAACTCACGACTAGATTGTCTTATGTTGATTTTGACGGTCAGACTGCTCTCAATTATGCGCAGCAGAATGCACCTCTTACTTCAGATCGTAAGACAATGGCCGCAATAGCACCTCAAGTAATGCTCGGCTTGGAAAAAATGATAGCATGGCTATATTCCTAATCTTTATTCATTCCGATAGGACTATCACAGCCGGTCTATCGGCGATACTGATGGTATTAGGTCTTATGCTTACTACAGCCTGTGACGAACAAAAGGATATACAGCGACCAAAGGGAGTAGTAACGAGTGCCAGTCCTGAAGCCACTGCAGCAGGTATTGAAATCCTCAATAGGGGTGGAAATGCGGTGGATGCGATGGTAGCAGTGTCTTTCGCATTAGGAGTGACAGAACCAGCCATGTCGGGTCTTGGTGGTGGGTGTCAGATACTGCTCGCCCAACCAGGCGACACCCCGATTATGATCAACGGGACTACACTCTCTCCCGCGACTACTCCGATTGCCATGGACACTGATACCTTGACCTATCATCGTCGATCTACGATACCTTCGTCAGTTAAGGCTACTTACTATACTTGGCAGAAGTATGGAAGTGGTCGCGTATCCTGGGCGGACCTGTTGCAACCCGCCATCAAGTACGCAGAGCAAGGATTCCCAATAGGAGATTTTCGATCTAAGGTGTATCAGAGATATGGGGCCAAAATCCTTTCAAGTCCTCATGATGTGGGTCCCTGGTTGATGCCTGATGGCAGTATTCCGCAGGAGGGAGATACTTTACGACAACCGCTGTTGGCGAAGACACTTAGACGGCTGGCTCAAGGCGGATCAGATGCATATTACAGAGGCGAGATTGCAGAAGAGATTGCGCAAGACATGCGAAATAAGGGAGGATGGATCACCTTAGAAGACCTTGCGGATTTTCCTGATCCACAAGTGCGCCCGGCGATCAGCACAGACTTCCAAGGCTATAAGATCTATACTGCCGCACCTCCAACGGGAGGTTGGACGATGTTGCTAGCACTTAACCTGCTTCAGCAACTGACTGATAATGGTGGCAATGAGACAGAACGATTGGCATTGCTGCAGGCTTTACGTCTGGCTCATGAGGACCGAGCACTGCGACCAGTACTCGATATTGCCGATAGCGACTCCTTGATAGCTGAAAAACTCAGCCATGACTATGCAACGAGGTTATTAGCTAACCTAGAAGTAGGTGAGGCATCCAAATTGGATTCCTCTAGTGGAGAGACGACTCATTTTTCAGTCGTCGATGATACGGGGATGGCTGTTGCATATACAGCGAGTATTAATGCCTATTTTGGTGCTCTGGCAGCTTCACCAAAACTTGGTTTCCTATACAATACCTACATGGACGACTTTGTATTTGGTCAGCCTGATCACCCATGGAGCATTGGCCCTGCCAAGATGGCCTACAGCTCCATGTCGCCGACTATTATACAAAAGGATGGTAAGACTGTACTCGTGCTGGGCAGCCCTGGGAGCGCACGGATTATATCCGCAGTGACTCAGGTGATCGCCAGTTGGATCGATACTCAGGATATTATTGAAACAGTGGCACAACCCCGCTATCATGTCAGCAATGGCAAAGTCTACATTGAGAACATTACTGATTCCACCGAAATAAAGGATTGGATATCTGCCAACAATCATCAGTGGGGTGCTTTCAGAAATGACTTAGAAAAGAATGAAAAGAACGCATATTTCGGCGGTGTTCACGCGATCTCTTATCAAAATGGTCAATGGGTAGGTGTAGCGGATCCCAGGAGGGATGGCTCGGCGCTCGCTACCGCAAATGAATGATGAAAGCTTGGTCGCTCAGTGAGATCAATTTAGCAAAGGGTAGTTCGGTTTTCTTGAAGCCTCACTTCGACTTCCGAATAGATTTGCATTTACACCATTGTAGCATCAAGGTCCCTCATTTTAATGATCTCGATCATACTTCTAGTTTAGGTTAAGGATTAGTATTGCAGTATGGCCAATACAGATATATCCACTCGAGAAGACATTGACCTATTGGTGCACACTTTTTATGGTAAAGTAAGGGCGCATGAGTCCCTGGGACCGATCTTCAATACCGTCATAACCGACTGGGAGGAGCACATGATCAAGCTTGTAGACTTCTGGCAAACTAACCTGCTTTTTGAGCCGAGGTATAAAGGAAACCCGATGCAAGCACATATCGATGTAGACCGCCATTTCGATGGTACCATTCAACAAGCCCATTTTGGTCAGTGGATTCAGCTGTGGTTCGATACCCTGGACGAGTTATTTGAAGGGCCCAAGCAGCATCTGGCTAAAGAAAGGGCTCGGAATATGTCACATATGATGTTTATTCGGATTTTTCAGGCGAGGGAGCAAGCTATCTAGTAAGCTTGCCTGCGGTAATCAATCCACTTTCGATGGCACCATCCATGTAGCCACCATAAGTAGGAGCAGTCTCAGCCCCGGCGAATAGCATCTTTCCATTCAAGTAGGCTTTTTGAAATATTGGGTTACCATACTTTGGGCTCAGATATAGTGACTTGATGGACTCACACGAGGTATGCCAGTCATCTGACCAGTCTTTCTCTTCATAGCTCAAGTAATCAAGCACTTCTGCACCGAGGTGTTTCGATAGATAATCCGTGATCCTTTCTTTACGCTCTGTTGGGGTCAGCTCTCGGAGCGCTTCATTTACAAAACCCATCAAGGCATATCGCTTATCCTCGAAATCGGAATGATTGTAAAGCTCAGTAACAGGCCCGACCTGTCCTATGATCATTCCAGATAGGTTCTTGCTCCTCCAAAAGGGCTTCTCAAAAGTCAATCCCACCTTGATGGCGTTGCTCATCCAGGTGTGCGTCTTTTCCATTGCGGAAGTCAGTGACTCAGGGAGCGTAGGAGTAAAGGCTATCCTGGTCGCTATTAGTGGTGGTATTGTTATGACAATTTTAGCTCCAATATAGGTTCCAGTGCTTGTTTCGACCTTCAGTCCATCAGCTGTTTCAGCTACGGACAGTACTTTGGTGTTGAGTCGGACCTTACCACTTAGCTTCTTAGATAATGCATCAATCAAGGCGGAAGTACCACTCACAATTCTACTCGCGGGAGTGGCCGACGGGTCATTCTCAAAAAGGTGAGCAGGCGCCATACTGCTGTACACCAAGGTATTTTGACCTTTGCTGTATTGCGCAAATCGCTCAACACCGAGTTCATCACAAAGCTGATGCATATAATGATGATGCTCCTGAAACCAGGTCGCGCCAAAGTCAACGCCCTCTTTGGTCAGGATACGACCGCCTGTTCTATCTCTTGACTCGAGAATCAGGAAGTTGGTTTGTCCTGCCTTTAGCAGCTGATAGGCGCATGTGAGACCCGAGAGACCCGCTCCGACGATGATGTACTTTGCTTGACTTGTTTGAGTTTCGTTACTCATATCGGCAAGTTGATTCAAATCTCTTTCAAATGAGCTCTGATATTCATCAATGTCCGCAATTGGCATTTTCTTATGAGCCTGTATCGGTTTACTCTCACGAATTGAACATTGACAGGGAAAAAGCAGAATAATGTTTGTGCTACAAATCCAGTTTCCCAATATTCTTCAATAGGTGACTAGCATCTGTAAACCCCCAATGATAGGCTACAGCCTCTTGCGTCTGCCCTGATTTTTTGAGCTGGGTCATTGCACCTCTAACGCGATACTGTAATGCAAACTCAGAAAAAGGAGCGTTCATCAGATTCTTGAATGTGGACCTGAAACTCGAGATAGACATATTACAAGTGGAGGCTGCCTCTTCCGTTGAGATCAGCCGCTTCTGATCAAAGACAAGTCTGAGAGCAGGCTGAATGCTTTGATGCTTGTCAAAATATTGATCGTCAGTTATTGGCATTGACCATCCGTGGAGGAGTTGTAGTAGAAACTGAAAAAAGTGAAGTTTGATCCAGTCTGAGTCATCATACTTTTCCAGCTTTTTGTAAATGATCCCTGCTTGATTGAGAACATCCTCCCGAACAGCCTCGGACGTTTTAGGCCGCAACTGTGGACTTACTTGAAAGGGAGCAGATGCGTTTCTGTTAAGAAATCCACTCTTGCTGAGATAGGCTGGGTCAACGACAAATACGATGACTTCACATGGTGTTTGGATCAATTCAAAGCCATGAGGCTCCCACATCCCACAAAACCAGACGTCACCTGGGCCTAGTTCAGCAGTCATATTAGAATATTCCCGTTTCATTTTGCCCTTGACGACAATGCCGAGTTCGAGTTCATAGTGCATATCGAACAGGTAATTGTCAATGTCATCGTGCCTGACAAGGATCAGGTCAATTGGTTTTGCCGTACTGAGGTCAAAACTAGGGCGAGAGAGATCGGCAGCATTGATCATAGTCCAAATATCAGATTGTACAATTCATCCACAAGAATTTACAAGATAATATCAACTATCTCAATCCATATTTGAGAAGCAAGCTTTAACATAAAAGCTGATTTTGCTGTGCAACCAAGTAATAACAAAGACTGATTATGATAAAAATAGGATACATCGGAGCAGGTAGCCTTGAATTCGGACCGAAGATCATTCAAGACATCCTCATGAGCAATGTGATCTCAAAAGATGGACTTGAGATTCACTTAATGGATATCAATGCGAAGTACCTAGATCATGTGGTAGAGCATTGTGAGTACGTGAACAAGAAGCTTAAGCGCAATGCCAAGTTCATTCCAACCACAAGCATGGAAGATGCGATTAGAGATGCCAATTTCGTTGTTTGCGCCCTGGAAAAGGACAGAAACATCTACTGGTCACAGGACTTTCATATCCCGAGAAAATATGGCTTCAAGCAGGTCTATGGTGAGAATGGCGGTGTAGGATCTATGTTTCACGCACTTCGAAATTTCAAACCCATCATGGAGCTGGCCAGAGCCATGGAGAAGTTGTGTCCAAATGCTTTGCTCTTAAACTTCTCGAATCCAGAGCATAAAATTTGTGAAGCGGTAACAAGATTGACGAGCATCAAAGCGGTTGGTCTATGCCATGGCGTCTTTATGGGACGAGACCAGATCTCTGAAATGATCGATGTTCCGCTGGATCAATTACAAACTAAGGCTTGCGGTATCAATCATTTCACTTGGTTTCAAGAAATTAGATATGCTAAGACGGGTGAAGATCTTTACCCCAAGTTAAAGGCCGCTGAGATGGAAGGAGATTGGTTGGCTAAGTGGCATGAACTCGCATTAGGACGTATTCTGCTAAGGAGGTTTGGCCAATGGCCGTCTCCAGGATCCAATCACTATGGTGAGTACTTGAGTTGGGCGGAAGAATTCGTTATCCCGCAGCTGCAATTCTTCTACGACCCCTATGATGGTCATCCATGGGAAAAGGATGAAGTACCCGAAGGAGTGTATACCGTAGATAGAGTGGATTATAATCGCCCATGGGTGAAAGACAAAAGTAAGGTCTTATTGCCGGTAGGTGAAATGGAAGAGCAGATCCTGGAGAATGAAGATGGCTCCCTCAAAAGCTCGATAGAAATAGCGACGCTTATCATGGAGGCTGCTATGGGAACCGAGAAGGTATGGCTTGAAGCAGTCAATGTACCCAACAAAGGTGCGATTCCCAACCTACCTGATCAGTTGGTAGTAGAAGTGCCTGCTTACTGCGATAATGCAGGAATCCGACCTGTACAAATGGAGGAAATGCCAGAGCCAATAGCCGCGGTAATCAGACTGCATGCTAGCATCCATAAGCTGCTAGTAGAAGCATATGATGAGCAGTCCAAAGACAAGCTGCTACAGGCGATATTGATTGAGCCCAATGTCAATTCCTACCGGAATGCCGTTGATATGTGTAACGAAATGCTTAAACTCCAAAAGGATGTATTACCACCCATTCATTGAGGTATAAAAATTTGATTTACAGAAAGTTAGGCTATGGCACTTGAGACGTTAGATTGGGTTGTCATAGCTGGTTATATGCTTCTGGCAACCGCGATTGGTTTTTTTGTAGCTAAACATCAATCAAAGAATGTCGCAGATTTCTTTGTGGCCGGGAGAAGCCTTCCTTGGTGGCTGCTGGGTACTTCTATCGCTGCTACTTGGTTCGCAACTGATGCGCCACTTGCAGTGACCGCACTCGTCCGCACTAAGGGCATCTATGGAAACTGGCTGTGGTGGTACCTGGGTACAGGTATCATGATGATGGTGTTCTTCTATGCGAAGTATTGGCGGAGATCCGAAATACTGACAGATGCTGAACTTATTGAATTGAGGTATAGCGGAAAGTCTGCGTCAATTCTTCGTGGTTTCACTGCTACCTTCTACGGCATTTTCAAGAACTGCATTGGTATGGGATGGGTCATGCTAGCCATGCTCAAGTTCTCTCATGTCATGCTCGGCTGGAGTGCAGAGTTTGCCTTGATTGTGACCTGCACCTTTGCACTGGTTCATACTTTGTCTAACGGTATTAAGGGAGTAGTCATACTAGATATGCTCCATTTTTCAGCAGGTACGATTAGCACTATGCTACTAGCCATATTGGTGCTAGTTGAGGTCGGAGGACCTACCGAACTTGCCAACCAAATAGCCGCGGCGCAAGATGCACCACCGGGAGTGATTGATATGTTTCCCAATCTAGCCAATGTTGGAGTGAATGAAATGATTGCGTTTCTGTGCCTGATAGGAGTGCTTTGGCTTGGACAGGCACAAGGAGATGGCTACATAGTGCAGCGACTATTTTCTGCCAAGACTGAGAAGCATGCTATCAAAGCTTCCCTGTGGTTTGCGGTAGCCGGAATAGTCATTCTCACTTGGCCGTGGATAGTAGTTGGCTTAGGATCAATCGTCATTCTACCTATATCTGAAGCCACACCGGCATTAGCTGCAGATCCTGAATTGGCTTATCCAATGATGATACTGGAAGTATTGCCCATGGGTCTCAAAGGTCTCTTGGTGGCCGCATTTATGGCTGCTTTTATGAGTACAATTGATACCCATCTTTGCTGGGGCGGCTCTTATATGGTCAACGATATTTATCAGCGTTTCATCAAGAAGGATGGCTCTCCTGAGCATTACTTACTGGCCTCAAGGATTAGTATTGTCATTCTTATGCTACTATCAGCGGCCACTGCTTGGCAAATGGATAGCATATCTGGTGCTTGGATTTATATTATAGAAATAATGTCTGGGATTGCCGTCATCGTGATGCTCCGTTGGTTTTGGTGGAGGATAAACGCCTGGTCTGAAATTACGAGTATGGGTGCGGCACTCATCTTGGCCAATGGACATTTGATCGGAAAAGGTATCTACATGCTGGGATGGATTGATGAGGCTTCCTACGCGAATGTTCAAGTCTGCTATAGCGACGATCAGGCGCTGATTCGTGCCACCGTCATTCTAGTACTTTGCACATTGGTGAGTATTGTCGTTACGCTGGCTACCAAGCCTGTGAACAATGAGACGCTACTACATTTCTACCGCAAAGTCAAACCAAAAGGATGGTGGGGGCCTATAGCAGCGCAAGCACCGGAGGTCAAAATCGAAGAAAGCCTGAAGAATAGCTGGCTGGGATTTGGTTTCGGGGTGCTATTCCTCAACAGTATCTTATTTAGCGTGGGCCATGCTGTACTAGGTGGTTATACTATGGCTACAGTACTGTTGGCTATTGGTCTTGGAGCGGGTTGGATGACGTTACGATTTGTAGCTTCAGCGGATACATCTGCAGGATGATTCTCAATTAGTAGAGAAGCAAATCAGCTATTTCCACAACCTGCAAATGGCATGAAGCGGTGATCAGGTGAGATGTTATCGGAATGACTGCATAATCCTTAAAATATTTGACTAGTATGTAGCCATTATAATGTGATTTATGGGTAACATTCCTGCTTGAAATTTCTCAGTATCAAAAATGAAAGGCTTTCTTTAACTTCTATTAAGCTCATTGTGATGAGCTCGATATTCCTATTGCTTGGTTCATTGAATGTTGTAAAGGCTCAGTCTTCAGACATTAATATCTCCTGCGCCATCAGTGACCACCTCACACCGGCCCAGCGTCAACTACAAGCCGCCGCTTTCAATGCTTGGAAAGCGAGCCAACATAACCAACCGGCCAATGCACGTACCGCGGATGCCAAGTTTACCATTCCAGTAGTATTTCACTTGATCCAAAGTGGGCCAAGCTTTTCTGATGGACAAGTTGAAGTGGCATTGGCCTCACTCAACAATGCCTTTTCACATTCGGGTGATAACCCGCTCGGGCAGGACTTTAGTAACAGCATTTATGGTGTGGATACAGAGATTGAGTTTTGTCTCGCGCAGCGGGCACCTGATGGAGGAGTCACAGATGGCATCACGAGGATCTTTTCCCAGTATGGCAACTTTGACTTTGACTTAGAGACAGAGAAGCTAAAAACTATCTTGCAGTGGGATCCAACGGACTATGTAAACATCTGGGTTGTAGATGAAATCTATTCTGAGGAAATAACCTCTTATACCGGCCGTACCTGGTGGACACGAGCAGGTATTGGAGGGTTTGCACCATTACCTTCAAGTGTTATCGAAGAAGACGATCTTTTTGATGGGGTAGTAGTGGCTGGCCTTGGAGCTGAACTCATGGCGCATGAGATGGGACACTACCTTGGATTACTACATACCTGGCAAGGGGGCTGTAAAAATGACGATTGTCTTGTCGATGGCGATATGGTCTGCGATACGCCACCGGATGCAAGCATAGTCAACTCTTGCGACGACAACTCTTGCAACACCGACACGCTTTCCAATTTTAGCAACAATACGTTCTTCACAGATACGACGGACATGGGCTCTAACTTCATGGACTATGGCAACTTCGGATGTAGCAATGACTTCAGTCAAGGGCAGGCAGAACGTATGCAGTTTCATTTGGAACAGTACCGGATAGCACTATTCCTCGAAAGCGACGATTCTATTAATGTGTGCGAAGCACCTTGCAATACAGAGCTTTCAGCAGAGTTTAGGGTTAACAACGAGTACCCTAGACCGGGTGACCTGACAAGCTTTAGAGGTCCACTAGAATCTAATGCTCACTATGAATGGTACATTGAGCGTATTGGCTCAAGCCAGGCCAACTACTCTGTGGCTTGGAAAACCGGTGATGGACCTGCAGACACCATACCTGTAGCGATCGGCCCTGAAATGGCCTACACATTTTCCGAAGTGGGCAAGTACCGCGTTTATTTGAGAGCTTATGATCTTCGCAACCCCTCTTGTTTTGCGTCTTCGACTGAGATCGTGCGTGTTACCTGTGGTGTGGATGCCAGGTTTTACCCTGATAAGCGTGTGATCGCCAGTAAGCAACCGATGGCACTGATGTTTGATTCAGTTACGTTCATTAACATTTCAGAAAATGCTAATGACTATGAGTGGACCGTCACACATACCAGCTATAACAGCAGCCCCAATTTACCGGACTTCATTTCCAACGATGTTGACTTAACCTATAAGTTTACCGAACCTGGTGACTATCGAATTACCCTGCAAGCATCGGCAGGGGACTGTATTGATCAGACCAGGACGTTCCTGTTGCCTGTGATCGATCCGACTATCGATGGTATACCGGCCATCGAAAGCATTTTCTGCCACA
>JAVKDO010000125.1:0-26359 GCA_040222235.1 Cyclobacteriaceae bacterium | reverse complement strand
AATAACATATTTTTTATAATTTGTTTTTACCTTTTTTTGTCTTTAATATTGCCTCTATAAATTAGTTTGACATCGACTCTAAAACACTGGAAGTGCCATTGAATCTCAAGTATCGAATCCCACTTTCTGCTTCCACACGTTTGCTTGTCGGTGTGGGCGTTTCTGCAATGTGGTACACCAGACAGGAGTTTGAGCATACCTATCAGCTCATCAATGAGGATGGTACACCAGACATTCGTGGCTCGGTTCGCTCTGATAGCAACTATGACGACTGGACAGCTTATCCCGGCAACATCAACTTTATGCTTGGCATTGCCGAAAATCTGCAGAACAATAAAACCCTAGAAGTCTCCCTCTTCTACCGCAAAGGGCTTGGCGACAAAGGCGTAGAGCGGCTGAATCCAAATCTACTTGGGCTCAGAGGAGCCTACTGGTTCAACATTAGATAAACCCAACACATCAAAGACTGATCTAATGAGCGTCAAAATGATGTCCATCGGGAGAGGTCTGTCCGAAATAACTTCTCAAAATCTAAACCTATAATCATATGAAAGCTTTAATACTCATTCTATTACTAGTGGCTATTGCCAATGCATCACTGTGCGCCCAAACGATAGAAGCAGATGATGGTGATCACGAGCAGTGGGAGTTCGTTCTGGAGGAATCCGGAGATATTCTCCAATTGGCGCTACCCGCCTCGGCCGCCCTCATCAGTATACTCAAGAAGGATTTTGAGGGTACCAAAAAGCTAGCTTTCTCCTACGGCACCACCCTCGTCCTGACATATTCCTTAAAACATCTAGTACACAAACAGCGACCCGAAGGACGCAATCGTTTCGACTCCTTCCCGTCCGGGCACACTTCATCGGCTTTCTCAGGGGCATCATTTATTCAGCGGCGATACGGCTGGGGCTATGGCATCCCGGCCTACGTCCTGGCCAGCATAGTTGGCATCAGTCGTATGGAAGCACCTGATGGTTATCATGATAAATGGGATGTATTGGCAGGAGCTGCCATAGGTATCGGGAGCACCTACCTTTTCACCAAGCCCTATGAGGAGCCCCGACTGGAGATGGGCCTCTCTGCTAGCCGCGACTTCAAGATGCTAAGGGTAAAATACCGGTTTTAGGGATACCGACAAGTTGGAAAGAAAGTAACTGCTCCTATGGTATTGCCAACGGTTGGAATTTCACAATAGCTACTTTAAAAGCCGTCGTGGCGGTACAATGAAGAGAGAAATGCTTGTATACATCGCATCTTGAGACTTTAAGTCAATTAAAGCGTCACGCGCTCGATCCCCAGGGTTGGCGAGGTAGTAGCGGAGATTTTTAGTATAGCCTACATCTACACCAAACCATAGCCAATCGTGGATTTCACGTTCCCATGATAATGTGAATTGCAGATCAGCCTTTCGGGTCGTCAAAAACTGCGGACCTTCCGGTAACGCATTGGTCAGATTGTACCTCCAGCCTCTGAAAGCTGTCTTGGCTATGATGAAGTTCTTATCGTTGACATTTCTTCGGATAGCGACGGACTTAGGCAAAGCCAAATCCAGCGTCCACTTGGTAGATAGATGCTTCTCGAATGTAAACAGCGGATAGAACGTTGGTCGTCCCATCACATGATTGTAGACCAGCCCTGCGCCCAGTTTGGTATTTCGTGATAGCTGCCAAAAGTAAATGCCACTCAAGAAGTACTTGGTCGTCTGCCAGCGCCACTGCAGCTCATCACTCATCAGCTCCGCACCAGCCAGCAGCGTTAGTTTTTGGTTATCACCAATATCTTGCTGATAGATGCCTCTCAGCCCGGTACTAGTGAATTTCCTGCTATCAAGATGCTCAAAGAAGTCGTAGGCCAGCGGCTGGTCGTCCATATCAAACCTGAATCGTTGCTGATAATACTTGAGTTGGATACCCAGTATACGATCTGACTTAATCATCAATGGTGCGCCCAGTTTGATCTTGTAAAGCCGATCACGCTCGATCTCCCGTCCGGCTTCACCCAATAGCTCAGAAGACCCATTCGTACGATAGTCGTTAATCGTCTCTACCGCAAACTCGGCAATTCTCGGTCGATAGAGGGTCAGTGGCTCTATCTTGTATTGCGCCAATGCCGATACCGAAGTGGCGGCAAAGAAGCTGAGCGTGATGAGTGTCTTATACAAAGGCTGTCAAGATATCGGAGGTGATATTGCGAAACCGATCCTGTCATGAATTCCAGTGGTGCAGCACTCTCCCACACCACCACGCGAGCTACCGCCAAAGGGTTGGTTGGCGTGCTTAACTATCTATATAATTCTGGCCTCTTGACCACTAAAACTTGTAAGTGTAGCCCACCCGGAAGACCTGCGTCTCATAATAATCCGCACTGGTATAGCTAAAATTGTTGCCGTCAATCTCTTTTCGGATCACCATGGTATTGAGCAAATCTGTGGCGTTGAAGAACAGCTCACCTTTACCACCCTGAAGACTTTTTTTAATGCCAAAATCTAGAGAGAATCTTGATTCGATGGTTCCTTGTGGAACAATATCTGGTGCCAGATAAATAGTCGTTAACTGTCCGCTCAGGCTTTTTGAAAACTCGAATGTAGTATTTAGCTTGATATTGCCCGAGAATACAGTCTGCTCCTCAGCTCTGAATACATGCTCCTCAGGATATAAATTGGTGACGGTGAAGGCTTCTATTTTATTGTAGTAGCCATTCAAATTAAGGTTCATAGTCACCTTATCAGAAACATCTTGAGTAATCACCATTTCTATTCCTGTATTGTAACTCTTCCCTGCATTTTGCGAGATATTGTAGATCAGATTGGTAGTGTCTACCGTAGTAGCTATCCTGGTGATGGTACCATCGGCCATCCGGTGGTAGACCGCTCCATAGAAAGACCCTTTCTCCCAAACATTCTTATAGCCAAGCTCAAAAGTATTGGCAAACTGTGGCCGTAGTGCAGGATTACCCACTTTGATGATTTCGGCATCATCGTATTTGGGGAAGATTCTAATATCCACTTCATCAGGTCGGTCTACTCTGCGATTGAAAAAAGCGGAGAGCTTATTTCGGTCGCTGAGATTGTAGGTGATTCTTGCGTTAGGGAAAGGTTGGAAGTAGTCGTACCCATCACTCGTATAGGTATTGTGATTCGGATCAACGTCATATTGAAGATCAACATACTCGATACGCAAGCCTAGCTCGGCCTCCAGCCTCTTGATCTCATGGATATAATTACCATAAATAGCGGGTATAGTTTCCTTGTAGGTCGCCTGTCCATCTGCTCCTACATCAAGCACAGACAAGGTGTCTGAAGGGTTGAACTGCATGTCAGTCGGTATTGTCCTTCTTCTGAATTTAATCCCTGTTTCCAATAGACCATGTTTCATAGGTCGGCTATAATCCAGATTAAAGTCGCTCACCTTCTGATCAGCAATCAAGAAGAAAGACTCCTCCGTCGAATAGTTGGGAAGCGTATTATCGAAAAAGTACTTCTCATCCTCTCTATCAAAAGTGTAATTGTATCCGATATCCAATTGATGGCCGGGTTGCTGAAACTTATGCTGATAAGCTATGGTGGCCATAGCAGCCGTAAGGACTTCATCTTCCAGAAACTGCCAGAGCCTGAGCTGCTCGCTAAGATCTTCATTGTAGAACGGCTGGTCACCTCTGTCCATAATTGACTCCTGACTAAAAAGACCTGAGACAGTGATGGAATTGTAATCATTGATAAACCAATCCATACCAGCTTTCGACGTGAAAAAGTTCGTATTGCGGTTTCTCTTCATTTGCTGATTGACCACCGTACCATCTTCATAGGTTCTGGTCACAAACTCATTTTTGTTCAGTGTCTGGGTATATAAGTTATCCGCCTGCAGAAAGAAGTTGACCTTCTTTTTCCGGTAGTTCAACGCAATGGAGGGATTGACCTTAGGAGTAGCTTGATACTGCGGACGAATGCCCGGAAGGTTTTCCTGACGCACCCACAGGGCGCCCAGACCAGCTGTGAGACCTACCTTACCATTGAAGCCTGTTTGTTCTTCCTTCTTCATGATAATGTTGATAATGCCTGCATTGCCATTCGCATCAAATTTTGCAGAAGGATTATTGATAATCTCAATCTTCTCTACCCCTGATGCAGGTAGATTATCCAACCCATTTTGATTCCCAAATCCAGTGATGGCAGTTTGCTTACCATCAATAAGTACTACCACCTGGCTGCTCCCTCTGAGTTGTACCTGACCATCTTGGGTGGTGATCCCTGATAGGTTTTGCAAGGATTGGAGGACGCTACCGCCACTCTGACTAACATTATCCTCTACCGCAAACGTCTTTTTGTCCATCTGACTACTAACTGATTCACCTTCAGCAGCGATCACTACATCATCGAGCCGCCGGATATCCTCGACCAGTGCAATAACACCGAGATCTAGGTATTTTGAGTTTGCACCGATGAAGATTGGACCTAAATATTTTTGATAACCAATAAAAGACGCTTCGAGTAAGTATTCGCCAGGCTGGACATCCACTATAGTAAAAAGGCCATTTTCATTCGAAATGGTACCTGCAATAAATACAGAATCAATAGCACTCTTAATGGCCACATTTGCGAATGAAAGGGGCTCTTTATTCATCTGATCTCTGATAGTTCCAGAGATACTTACCATTGAGCCTTGCGCTAGCAGCCCAATAGGAAGGCACATTAAAGCAATGATTACTAAATACTGGGATTTCGATTTTATCATCTTCTGTTTTTATCAGAGCGCATAAGAGTAATCACTTGATTCTTCAAGTTGCAAAGGCATTGAAATAAGCTTTATAGGTTAAAACAAAATATCCCCTTCTGATAACGATTTGTTATTAGCGCGAACAGGATGCAAGTAAATATAAAAGGATGACCTGCCATTCACCACCTATCAATCTCCGCCAACTAATGAAACCAAGCTATGATTATATTTGGATGAATTCGTATTCATTGAACCTCGCTTAACCCAACCGTATGAAATTCTATTCCGCCTCCCTCCTATTTCTTTTTGGCATTTTTGCGATAGCATGTCAATCATCACAATCCACTGACTCCCAACTACAAGTCCCTGGCCTCCAAGCTCCCGTAGAAGTCCTGCGGGATGCGGCCGGTATCAATCACATCTACGCTCAAAATCAGCAGGACTTGTTCTTTGCGCAGGGTTATTGTGCGGCAAGAGATCGTCTGTTCCAATTCGAGATATGGAGACGTCAAGCCACGGGTACAGTAGCCGAGATCCTGGGTGAGCGTGAGTTACAGCGGGATATTGGTACGAGACTGTTCAAGTTCCGTGGCGACATGGCCACCGAGATGAACTACTATCACGAGGATGGGGCAGAGATCATCACCGCCTATACCGATGGTGTCAATGCGTATATCGAAGAGGTACTACAAAACCCGGACCTCCTACCTGTCACCTTCAAGGCGTTGGAAATCCTACCGGAAAAATGGACGCCCGAAGTGGTGATTTCAAGGCATCAGGGACTGCTGGGCAACATTGGCACGGAGCTAAAGACAGGCCGTCAGGTAGCGGCTATCGGTGTAGAAAAGGTCAAGGAGTACAATTGGTTTCACCCGAAGGATCCCGATCTGGAACTGGATGCGTCTATTACCGCTGACATGCTTGATGAAGACATTCTGGAGCTTTACAATGCCTACCGCACCAAGGTAGTTTTTCAGCCAGAAGATATTGTGGAGCAGTACCGGACGAAAGCAACAGCGCTCAATGATCCCATTGCTGATCAGCAGTATCAGGAAGAGCAGGAAACTGAAAAACTATGGATCGGCAGTAACAACTGGGTCACTAGACCTGCCCTATCGGCCAATGGACATGCCTACATGGCCAATGATCCTCACCGGACACTAGCCGTCCCATCACTCCGCTACTGGGTACACCTCAGTGCTCCAGGCTGGGATGTCATCGGAGGAGGTGAGCCAGAGATTCCCGGTGTGTCAATCGGCCACAATCAATATGGCGCTTGGGGGCTCACTGTCTTCCGGACAGATGGTGAAGACCTCTATGTTTATGATCTCAATCCAGAGAATCTTAATCAATACAAATACCAAGATGAATGGGTCGACATGGATGTAATAACCGAAAGTATCAAAGTCAAAAACGCTCAGGATGTCACTGTTGATCTTAGCTACACCCAGCACGGGCCGGTCACCTTTATCGATTCCGTTAGGCACAAAGCCTATGCCGTCAAGTGCGCCTGGATGGAACCCGGTGGGGCGCCCTACTTGGCTTCTCTAAGGATGGATCAGGCCAAGAGCTGGGAAGAATTCCGTGCCGCATGCAACTACAGCCATATCCCTGGTGAAAACATGATCTGGGCAGATCAAGAAGGCAATATTGGCTGGCAGGCGGTGGGTATCGCACCTCTACGTCGCAACTTCAGTGGAATGGTGCCTGTGCCAGGAGACGGTCGCTACGAATGGGACGGCTATCTTCCTATTGTAGAGAAACCCAACACTTACAACCCATCCAGTGGCTTCATCGCTACCGCTAATCAGAATGTCACGCCAGAGAACTACACCGAATGGGATGCTGTCGGCTTCTCTTGGTCTGATCCTTTCAGAGGAGACAGGGTCAATGAGGTGCTTTCTTCTGATAAGAAGCTGACCATGGAAGACATGATCGCACTCCAAACCGATTACCTATCCATCCCTGCGCGGACTTTAGTGCCTATTCTGGCATCATTGGATTTTGACGACAGTCAGGTCTCACAAGCGGCAGCTTCACTCACCCAATGGGACTTTGTCTTAGACAAAAACTCCGGTGAAGCGGCCATCTACGTTGCTTGGGAGAATGCGCTTAAAGACCAATACTTTGACTACTTCCCGGACGCTGAAGCCGAGGCAGTAATTACCGGCATTTCCTTGACCAAGCTCATGGGTTGGATTATGAATCCTACGGAGCAATGGGGTGCAGACGGATCAACAAAGCGAGATGTTTACCTAACTGGGACACTCTCATCTTCATTGCAGACCCTTGCTGAGACTTTGGGTGAAGACATGTCGAGCTGGACCTACGGCAATCTCAACAACAAACATGTGCGACTCACCCATCCATTGGGCAAGGTGGTCAATGCCGAACTTCGTGAAAAACTGAACACCGATTGGTCACCTCGCGGTGGTAACCAGTACACCCCAGGTGCTACAGGGAGCTCGCCCAACCAATCCCATGGCGCTACCTTCCGCTACATTGTAGATGTCAACGACTGGGACGCCTCAGTTGGTGCTAACTCACCAGGGCAGTCTGGCAATCCAGAGAGTCCTTATTATGACAATTTATTCTCATCCTGGGCCAATGATGAGTTCTTTGTAGTCCCCTACAGCAGAGCAAAAGTGGAGGCGGAGAGTAAGCGAAGAGTTTTAAAGCCTATGTAGGATTCGATGACGTGTCACTGGCAGTCATGCTGAATTTATTTCAGCATCCCTCGGCAGTAGCCGTATGAGACCCTGAAAGAACTTCAGGGTGACCAGAACTACCGAGCTAAACGTCATCTCGGTTTTGTGCTATCCAAACAATGTTACTCTTACGAGTGACTAAAAAGCGGCATTTCATCATAATTGGTAAAGCATAAACAAAACTCATCTCGGATACTCAAAACAAACCAATTTCTTTACACTTTCGAATCTACAAATGAAAATCATCGACCTCAGCCCTGAAATCTACCCTGGCATGCCCATGCATCACACTCAACCACAGGTGGAAATATCAGTGCATGCCACGCACGAGCAATGGGAAGGTGATACAGAGAGTCCCGACCAAACACCCAGCGCCAACCTGCTCAAGATGAGCGAGCACACAGGCAGCCACGTAGATGCGCTCTCCCATATGGGCAAGGCTTTTAAAGGACAAACCATTGACACCATGCCGCTGAGTATGTTCTATACGCGAGGCATCTGTCTGGACTTATCAGAAAAGGGCTTGAACGAGCTGATAGAGGTGGCCGACTTGCAGCGTGCCTTGGATTATTCCGGTAGGGAAATAATGGCAGGCGATACCATCCTGCTGTACACCGATCACTACCGCAAGCACTTCGATACTCCAGAGTGGTCGCAAAATCCGGGACTGAGTGCTGAGGCTGCCCAATGGCTCGGTGAGCAGAAGATCACGGCTTTTGGCGTAGAGAGCATGGCACCTGGTGTGAGCAAGGTCAGCAATAGGCAAGTTCACCAGATCTGTGGAGAGCTGGGCTTCACACATTATGAGAATCTCATCAATCTTCACCAACTCATCGATCAAGGTCCTTTTAGATTTATAGGGCTACCGCTAAAAATAAGAGGTGGTACAGGGTCGCCTGTGCGGGCAGTAGCTGTTTTTGAGTAGTGATCTTACTTTAAAAAATGGAATACAAGGATAGTGGTGGAACGATTGTTGAGCCTACGATCTCTGGATACACTGTTTCCTTGGCGCGCTTTTGCAAAGCGTGCCGATCTCGTTTGGGAACTCTATTTCCAATGTCTTGATATAGCAGCGTGGTTGTTGGTGCTAGAGTACTAGAAATGCTGCATATATGAGCACGCTTTACAAAAGCGCGCTAGTGGCTGCCAGTCGTCAGATTCCCAAGCCTCAAAAGAAAATTCAATACCCATACAACCATTTTGCAGTTGAGCGTCTCTTTACGCCATGTATTACGCATTCAGACAATTCTTAACTCACAAATAATCAAGTGAATACAATATCTTTATACTAGCAATAGTTTTTTTGTTAGTCCTCATCAAAAGCAGCACCTATGAAAACTTACCACTTTTTACTGCTCCTCAGTCTTATTGCTGTCGTTAGCTGCACAGAAGACTTTGGGAAAACTACTGTCACCTACGAAAGAGCTACTGCCATCTACGGTGACCTAGAATCATTCAGAAATCAAGCGCTATTCACTGCTTCTCGTGAAATTATCGATCCTGGTAAGATATTCATAGGCGATAGATATTTACTGATTGGAGAAGAAGGTGAAGGCATCCATGTGTTTGACAATGCCAATCCGGAGAACCCTACTAATCTTGGCTTCATTCAGATTTTCGGCAATCGAGAGTACTTCTTAGATGGCAATGACCTCTATGCAGAGAGTGTCTATGACATGGTCAAGATTGATCTGACCAATATCCGTCAGCCTCAACTAATTAACAGAGTCACTGACGTGTTTGCCCAGCCTCAATTCAATGATCAGGGAGAAGCAATTATAGGCTTCAACTACGGTTCGGTGACGGAAGAATATGATGTCAACGATCCTGACCTCCAATGGCTAGGCCAAGGAAACGAGACTTTCTTTTTTGATTTCAACAATCAACTAATTCCAAAGTCTGCGGTACCCACTTCTTTTGCTGGGAATAGCAGTGACGGCATTGGTACGGTCAATAGAATCGCTTCTCACGAAGGATTCGTCTATGTCATCAGCAGAAGTGAGCTTTCGATCTTCGATGGCGCAGGAGCGTTTGACCTTTTGGCTAAGCGAAATATCAGCTGGGATATGGAGACTGTCTACCCGTTGGAAAACAAACTCTTTATTGGTACCCGGAATTCTATGGAGGTATTTGATATCACTAATCCGACCAGCCCAGAAAGAGAAGGTACCTATTTTCATGAAACCTCCTGTGATCCGGTCCTTCCGATCAATGCCTCTACCGCCTACGTGACGCTACGCACAGGCGACTTTAGTGAATGCCCAGGTGATACGAATGAACTACTCGTACTGGATGTATCCAGTGCTTGGAACACCGCGGAAATACAATCATTCGAGATGGCTAGCCCTTATGGCATGAGTCTGATCGGCAATAGACTTTATGTCGGCGAAGGCGCTAATGGACTTGCGATCTTCGATGCTTCTGACAATAGAAATTTGAGTCTAATAGAGCGTGATCGTGCTGTGGAAGCTTATGATATCATTCCTCACCCAAGCCGAGCAGACATAATATTCATTGCAGGGCCTACTGGATTTAGTCAGTATCGCATTGATGAGGCCGAGGAGTTCTTCCTTATCAGCAATGTAGCCTTCTAATTTTGCGTACTCGTCTATTCATTGCGGTAGTAGGTCTCGTCCTGATTTACTCAAAAGCCTCCGCGCAAAACCAAGCTACCGGGCAAGTGGTCATTGACTATGCGGATGGCTCATTGTTTCAGGGTACAATCATCTCTGCAGATCAGAATACCATGCAAATAAGGCTGACCACCGGGGACACGATCAGCATGCAACTTAGCATGATCAAAAAGATGGTTAACTCTGGTGACCATTTAATGAAGCGTCGCGGCAAATTTCATTATCGCTCAGGATATTTCGGCTTAGTATCTGTAGCTGTTGGCGGTAGCAGCACAGATGCTTCGGCACAGTTTGACGCCATGGCTGGCTATCGCCTCACTGAGAGAATAACGCTTGGGTTTGGTATAGCAGCAGACATCCATGACCTTACCATTGGCAATAGTTGGTCTACGTTCAATTACAACCCCATCTATGGCTATGGGCGCTATTATCTCAACAATAGCAACTGGCGACTATTCGCAGATACAAAGTTGGGTTATGCATTCGCCAATGACACTGACTTTAGCGAAGAGCATACGGGTGGCATGTACTTCCAGCCCGGTTTCGGTTTTCATATTGCTACCAAAGGTAAGTTCAAGCCACTGATATCACTGTCTAGTTTGATGCTCCACACCAAAGGGACAAGTACTGACTTTTGGAGTGGTCCTACTCCCATCACCCACAACTTCAATGTGTGGCTCAGTAGGGTCGTCTTCAAGATTGCGATAGAGTTTAAGTAGAGTCAGTCCTACTTCATTTAGAAATAATTCTACTCACTGCGATATGCCATCAGGGCAAACTTTCCTCCCTGATTCATTCCCATGGCCACTAGACCTATTCCCTCTTGGTAATAGCTCAAAGTACCACCTCCGGCCATACTTGTCTCCAGGACTAGGCAATCGTCATAGCTTCCACTGGGCGTGGAAATGGTGCCGTCAGTCTGAAGGATCTCTACTTTGCCTTGAGAAGTACTCCAGCTCTTCCCTACCTCAAATTCGCTGGGCATCATCAGCTCTTCTTTTTGGCTAGCCGCAGTAGGAAGCCCTACCAAGCCTTCATCTGTCATCCTTACAAATGAAGAATTTGAGAATCCAATATTGCCGCTGGATGACATCTCAGTAATGAGCTCTAAATAACTTTGTCCTTTAACGGTCTTTTCATCCTCTCCGACCCGCATGACCATGCTCGACAGACCATTTTGACTAAACATGTCGGTATACTGAAAGGTAGTTTCACTTCCCTTTTCTAAAGGGAAATAGTCCTGAGCTATAGCAGTTGGAACACTCAAACAGCTTAGGGAAAAAATTAGACTGGCACATAATAGTAGTTTCATCATGTCATTATTTGTCATCAGCATTAATAATAGATCTTTATATAAGGTTGGCTGCTAACCTAGTCATTATATTGTCAAGCCTAAATCAAAACTCTAAACATTGGTTATGAAATTTATCCTCACGCTAGCCACACTGCTTTTCATCTCTTCTTCAATCCTAGCGCAAACCCCGGAAGAACTAGCACAACAGCAGCTAGACGCCTACAACAATCGAGACATTGAGGCATTCCTCGTTCCATATAGCGATACCGTCAAGATCTATGACTTCCCCAAGGTGCTGTCCATGCAGGGCAAAGAAGCAATGCGGGAGACCTACAGTGGTATGTTTGATCGTATCCCTGAGCTCAACTGTGAATTGAAAAACCGGATCGTGAGCGGCAACACGGTCATCGATCACGAGAGTATATTCATACAAGCCAGTCAACCCAAGATCGAGGCTATCGCTATCTACAAAATGAGCAATGGGAAAATACAAGAGGTCTACTTCATGAGTCCAGAGCTGTATCAGCAATGAAAAATCTTCAAATACAAAGCATGAGAGCTTTCTTCCTGCTTATGCTTGCGGTCAATTTTGGTTGCGGTTTTGTTCAAAAACCTGCACCACGTATTGAAGTCGTTATACCGACAGCCAACCAAGAGGCAGACTATGTATGGCGCACGCTGCAGGACATGAGATTCTTTGATGAGCGTGGGTATGATGTAAGTCTTCCTACCGGAAATCTCATCGAGACGCTGAAGAAAAAATCTCTTGACAACCAACTGTCGCAAGGAGATTTTAAGAGCTTGAAGAAGTTTATTCGAGACTCTGTCTATAGTTCATCAGCCTATCAATCGGGATATAAAAAAGCAGAGAAGGGTGCATTGCAAGTGGAGAATATGCTTTCCAAAATCTTGGAATCACCAAGAAACTGGGAGTTCAAAGTTTTCTCCAAATATCAGGTGCTTCTGACCCTATATGGACCAGGTGGTAGTTACGATCCGGATGAAGGGACCGTCTTACTTTTCACCACCGCCGATGGGCAATTCAAGCAGTACACTGATCCTGCCAATACGCTGATTCATGAGATCACACACATTGGTATGGAAGCATCGATCATGGCTCCTTTCGATGTGCCTCATGGGCTGAAAGAACGGATTGTAGACACCTTCGTGCACCTCAATTTCCAGGATCAACTACCGGAATATCGAATTCAACAAATGGGAGATGAGCGGTTTGGCGAGTATGTACGAACCAGAGAGCAACTCTCGGAGTTGAGGTCCATTGTGGAGAGCTTCATGCGCCAGTAAGGCTACATCTGGAGCGAGTGTGCATACCAACATCTGTCTAGTCCAACCAAAGCCTCAGGATCATGAGAGTCAAAAAATTAAGATGGTTATACTGCAAATAGATTACAACTTGTATTCGTTTGACTTTGCTAAAGCACAACTGAAAACTACGAAAAGAAAAGACATAAGGTCTTCACGTAATATGAATATCTAACCAATCCACTTTTGGATAGTGAAATCAATTATATTAATTGCCAAAAAACCAGCATTGCGCAAAGGTGAATTCATCGCATCATTTCAACAATAAGGCCGAAAACATACCAAGGTTGTTACTCACAATACTGACAGGGTTCACATTATTGTATGTCTTGTATGTTTTCAAAGGATATGGCATTCAGGAGGGAATCTCTTACTCCGGGCATTCCTTTCTTGTAAGATGTCTGATATTCGGCACGGCCAATTCCTTAGTCTACTACTTGTTTGAGTTTCACCTTATCAGGTATTATCACGTTAACTCGAATGGTAAAAAGATGCTCTGGCTGCTAACAGAGCTGTTGGTTGGTGGTAGTGTGACCTACCTACTATTCAACTACTTCTGGAACTGGACAGAATGGTATTGGTCTTCCTATTCTCTACTAATGATGGAGTACATGTTAGTCATGATCATCCCATTCGCTATCGTCCTACTGATCTCTCATTTTCGAGCTAGAGAGGTTAGTGATGATCCACCCTATTTAAAATTCCAATCTGAAAATGGTAAGGACGAATTGAGCATTGTAAGTAGCAATTTTCTATTCCTCAAATCGACAGGCAATTATGTAGAAGTACATTATCGAAGTGCTCATGGTCAGAGAGCACACTTGATCCGTAATAGCCTTAAGGCAATCGAAGAGCAGTTTGGCAATTATCCATATCTAACGAGGTGTCACCGCAGCTATCTCGTCAATCCCACTAATGTTGACAGAAAGGTTAAATCAAAAGGGAAAATTGAACTGTACTTAGGTGACAGCCAGATACCAGTCACTCCTAAGTATGAAAGCTCATTTACGCTATAGATAGAGTTCCCGATTCACCCCTCATTTCAGCATTCCGTACCAAAGAGGCCCAAACAGGCGGTGATAATCTGCATAGTTTCCATTTTTGGAATCAAAACATCTGAAATGGGTGAATATAGATGGATCATTTATTGTATTTCAATACTCTTAGGCACCAGCTGCAATAAGCCTGAGCAAGCTGTACACACCTCCGCATTTTCTGGCATTGACTCCCTACTCCTAGCGGAATATAAAGCTGATCGCTTCCATGGAAGTGTCATGATCGCTGAGCAAGACTCGACTCTATTTACTAGACACTATGGTCTAGCCTCGAGGGCCTGGAATATATCCATTGATGAGGATACGCGCTTTGATATTGCGTCAGTAAATAAATCTTTCATTGCAGCGCTAACTCTTTTAGCAGTAGAAGAAGGACGACTTGATCTAGATAGTAAGCTGGTCGACCTACTCAAAGGTTATGACTATGCTGGGGCTTTCCATCCAGACATTAATATACACCAAATGCTATGTCATACTTCAGGACTTCCAGACTATGATGCAGTTCCGGAAAAGCTTCAAGTCAATGGATTCGCACCTTTCAAAAGGCTCCATTTCGAAAACCATGAATATATCCATTTCATTAGTCAACTTGAGGCAGTGTCAACACCCAATCGGAAATTCTATTACAGCAATTTTGCCTACCATCTGCTATGCATTGTATTGGAAGACGTGTATGATGACAGTTTTGAGAATATCCTTCAAAAGAAGATATGTGAGCCACTCCAGCTCAATCATACGTTCTCTTCAGTCGACAATCAAGCGGTATTCCAGGAGGTCGCCGAAGGATATGACTACTCCGAATCTACTGGCCAATGGGTCAGGAATAATTTCATCGATCTGACACTTGGTAGGCGAATCTTCTCCTCAACGCGAGACCTCTACCGCTGGGGTCGCGCAATGAGTGGCAGTAGCATCTTGTCAGATACTTCACTCAAACTGATGCAGACCAACCACCTCCAAAACATTAGCAATGACTATTCTTATGGCTATGGGTGGGTAGTCTTTGAGCGCGGAGATCAGTATGGCATGGGTAATCTCGGTATTGATCTGCCTTACATCATTCATGGGGGTAGTACGGAAGGCTATAAGTCTATGCTTGTCAACATAGATAATGGTGCATACATTATCAGTCTATTAGCTAATACAGGGTCGCGCGTCAATGAGATGAAGCTAATTGAGCAAATTGTGAAACAATTAATGAACAAGGAAAATGAACCATAGCAAATCGACAATTTGGATACTCGTCGCATTCGTGCAACTCTGCTTTATGATACAAGCCTCAGCACAATCCCTAACCGGTCTTTGGGAAATGAAGGAGGTGAAGGTTGGAGATAAGATCATGACGCCTGTGGCTAAGTGGACGACCATTAAGGAGAATGGTACTTACACCTCAGGCAATGGATGGCTTCAAAACTCGGAAGGTCTCTGGCGATATGATAATACGACCAATGTCTATACACCTACAGAAACCAATGGGATCAAAGATCCCTTTGGCGGTTTTGATGTGTCTTTTGAAAGTAGTGATCGTATGACATGGCAAAGAATAGAAGAAGGGATGACGGTCACTGTCCTACTAGAGCGTATTGATAAACTTCCTAAGTCAACGGCAGATCATCTGCAAGGGCTATGGGATCTAGCAGATTACAAAACCAATGGGGTCTCTAATATGGCTACTTTCGATCCTGAAGACAAGCATTACATCTTCATCCGATGGGATAGGGTATACGTTGAACGTACCCCCCAAGGTGATCGCGCCACTGGCTACTGGCACATCCATGGCCACAAACCAGAAATCACCTTACTTAGCCACAACCCAGAGCAAGCACCACAGAGCTGGAGAGTAGAATTCAACAACGGGCAGCTGACTTTAGTGGGGATTTCTGATACAAATACAGACGTGGAGTGCATCTATAGCCGCCTTGATGAATTTCCTCAATAACGCCATTGATCCGGCGTCAGTCTTTTGAAGTTTGAGAATCTATCAATAACGATTGTGGAGTAATAAAAAAGAAGCTGTCTCAAAAGTCACGTTATCAAGTTGAGCGTCACATTCAGCGTACCTTGCCCTCAGGCAAGTCTATCCAAATTCATCCATACAATCAGCTATACAGGTTCGACAAGCTCAAAACTGCAAGTCCGATACTTTTGAGACAGCATCTTCATCTACGAAATCTTAATGGTCTTCACAGGTTTGGGCTTAGCTTCTTCCTTCTTGGGAATATGCACTTTCAACAACCCGTCCTTGTAAGAAGCCGATACCTTGTCATTCTCTGTGCTGTTGGGTAATGTAAACGAACGCATAAACGAACTGTAGTTAAACTCTTTGCGTGTATACTTTCCATCAGCATCTTCATCCTTAGTTTCTGATTTTTGCTCACAAGAGACAGTCAGTATCTGGTTGTCCAAATCGACGTGAAAATCATCTTTTTTCATACCTGGAACCGCCATTTCTATGTTGTAGTCATTGTCGGTTTCCTTCACATTCACTGCGGGAACGCTTGTTCCTGCCTGCACGACGTTGGGTACCCCAAACCAGTCGTCATCAAAAAAACTGTTCCACAAACCTGGGAACGTACCTTCATTTCTCTTCGCTAGTTTCATTTTTGTTCCTCCTTTTCTAGTTGTTAAACATCTATTTTTTGAGTCGCTAACTCTTTGTCTTTATTTCAACAAATCTCATTCCAATCCGCTAAAAGTGACATTTTGGCTGTAATACATATTAACAACTGTTAAGTAGAATGACGGTATTTCAGGGATTCCCGAATGGCGTGAAAAAATGACAGAGCGGGATGTTTAGCACTATTTTGTCCGCACAAGAGCCGAACCGGCTTGGAATGAGGCGTCTGACGGTTTGGAACCGTCTGACGCCCACCCCACAAGTCATTCGCGGTAGCGGAAAACATTTATTCTCAAAAATAGAAACATATATTCAACTCTTACCGTATCCTATATCATCTCAAAAATAGAAATATATAATTATGAAGGGATACTTAGGAGAATTTGAAGAGCTGGTACTGCTCACCATTGCCAACTTAGCCGATGGCGCATACGGCTCAGCCTTGCTGCGCGACATCAATGAGCGCGCCAATCGCAACCTTAGTCTGGGAGCCATGCACTCCACCCTCACTCGCCTGGAGGAGAAAGGCTTCATCACCTCCTATCTTGGCGAGCCGACCAACGAGCGAGGTGGCCGAAGAAAGCGCTACTTCGAGCTGACCAGCAATGCTATTTCGGCACTTAACGATATGAAGTCCCTGCGTGATGAGCTGTGGGCCAACACCAAAATCAACCTTGCAAGATGAAGGGGCCAACACAGCCTCAGCCACCAAAGTTAGCCACACGACTGCTGCGCTCGTGGAGCAAAGGTGCTGACATAGAAGATCTTCTTGGAGATATGGAAGAAGAGTTCGACCATCGCCTTTTGAAGGACGGCAAGTTGTCAGCGCAACTCAGCTACCACCGTCATGCCGTATCACTCATCCTCTCCTACTCGCTAAAGCGGCGCAAGCAGTCAGCCGCCTACTCTCACTACTACCATAGCAGCAACCTTTCCATGATCTCGAGCTACTTCAAAATAGCCATCCGTAATTTCTCCAAGCACAAGCTCTTTACCTCGGTCAACATCTTCGGCCTGGCATTGGGCATGTCAATCTGCCTGCTCGCTTTATCCATTACAGTAGCGATCTATAGATCCGACGAATACCATGAGAACAAGGATCGTATCCATCAGGTCAATACCTACATCTGGAACGAGCAGGAAAGCAAGACTTTCGGCTCCACATTTCCGGCGGTAGCGGATTATATGAAGGCAAAGTATCCCTTCATAGAGCAGACTGTCAAGATCAAGTCGGGCTTCTCTCCAGAGTTCAACCACCACGGCAATACCATTAGCTTCGATGGTTATTTTGCCGGTGCGTCATTCTTTGAAGTATTCAGTTTTCCACTGATAAGCGGTGACCCGCGCACGGCCTTAGACAAGCCTTTCAGCATCATACTCACCCAGTCTGTTGCGGAGACTTTGTACAAGGAAGAAGACCCTATCGGGAAAAGTCTGGAGACCGAACAGGGAACCTACTTGGTCACTGGTGTCATGGCAGACCTTAAACAAACGCATTTTTATTTTGACCTTTTGACTTCCCACTCGACCTACGAGCAGCTCGCGCCTGATACCAACCTTGCTACAGACTGGTTCAGCTATCGCAATAACTATCTCTATCTCCTGGTGCAGCCTGGTACCAATGAACTGACCTTATCGGAGGCACTAGCGCAAGTCTCAGCCACGGCGAGTGAATTCAACCCCAACCACACCATCGAATTGGAGTCCGTCAGCCTGTCCAATGTGGTGCCTCGATGGAACATCAGCAACGCCATTGGCATTGGCTGGGATCAGCCTTCGATCTATTTTTTCCTGTCAATTGGCTTATTGATCTTACTACCAGCGGTCTTCAATTATACCAACCTCTCTATTGCGCGTGCGCTGAAGCGCGCCAAGGAGATCGGTATCCGCAAAGTAGTGGGTGCTGACAAAGGCCAGATCAAGGCGCAGTTTATCGTCGAAACTGTCCTCCTCGCTTTCCTCGCACTCCTGGGTTCTATTCTGATTTTTATTCCGCTAAGACAAGAGTTCCTCGACCTGGTGAGGGCGGCTGAAGTACTCGATACTTCCATGGGTGCCACTCAGATTACGGTTTTTGTTCTATTCACACTGTTGGTAGGTCTCTTTGCCGGCATTTTCCCAGCGCGTTACTTTTCAAGGCTCAACCCTATTCATACAATGAAAGGGAGCCTGAGCAGCGGCGCAGCTAGTGTCTCCGGCATCAAAAAGGGACTGTTTGTATTCCAATTTTTTGTGTCGCTGGTCTTTATCATCGGTGTAGGTGCTATCGCCAAACAGTATAGCTACGTCCTCAATCAAAACCATGGTTTTGAGTCAGACAATGTATTGACGGTACCTTTCAAGAATATTGATAAGCAGGTCGCTATCAACGAGCTCAGCGCTCACCCAGATGTCAAGGCGATTACCACTGCCTCTAGCCTACCTGGAATCCTTATCCCCACTACAATTGACGTAACACCAAATGAGCTTGATACTATACCCGTCAGCCAGGTATTTATCGGAGAGCAGTTCATCCCAAACATGGGTATGAAGCTCATCTGGGGTGAGAGCCAGCAGCTCTCTCAATCCACTCAAAACGAAGAACTGGTCCTGGTCAACGAGCAGTTCCTGAAGTCAGCGGCGGTCTTCAACGTTCAGTCTGACTCTCTGACGTTCACTCTAGCCGATGGCACCCCCTGTCGTATAGTCGGCATCCTGGAGGACTTCAACTTTGAGCCGCTGGATCGACTCATCCGGCCACTCCTATTTCGCTATTCACTTGAGCAAAGTCAGTACGCACTACTCACGATCAACTCGTCGGATATCAAAGGCACCATTGATGATCTGGATGCCCTATGGTCGGGTATAGATCAGGAGATTAGGTTTGATGCCGTCTTCCTTGACGATGAGATTGAGAAGGCCTACAGCTTCCTTAGAGCACAGATCAAGATCTTCAGCTACCTAAGTGCGCTGGCC
The DNA here is from genome assembly GCA_040222235.1 of Cyclobacteriaceae bacterium. Classification (GTDB taxonomy): domain Bacteria; phylum Bacteroidota; class Bacteroidia; order Cytophagales; family Cyclobacteriaceae; genus UBA6059. Next base: position 7,059 of record JAVKDO010000125.1, on the reverse strand, counting down.
ATCACTATCTCCTGCCTAGGCCTACTGGGTATGGTCGCCTACACCACCGAAAACCGCACCAAAGAAATCGCCATTCGCAAAATCATGGGCGCCACCAACCAAAGTCTGTACTACCTCCTAACCAAAGACTTCATCAAACTGATCGGGATCTCGGCACTTATCGCTATCCCCTTTTCATACCTCTTCTATGACAAGCTATTCTTGTATTTCCTTCTCCGCTACGGCAGTGGCCTGGGCGTGACAGAAGTAGTTGTGAGCATACTCTTCTTACTAGTTGTGGGCTTTGCCTCTATCTACTGGCAGACAGCCAAGGTGGCACATACTAATCCCTCGAAGAATTTGAGGTATGAGTAGGATTGGATTTTAAGCTCTGCCTACCGGAAAAATGAGGGTGCCTGTCCGAAGTGTTTAGTGCTAGTCGTCATGCCACTCACAGTGGTCTAATAACTGAATGCCAAATTACTGCCAAGCTGGCCCAAGTCTCAAGCTGGCGCGAGTCTCCAGACTCGTTTCTATCTAGTGCTTACTGGATTCAAACGTTCCTCCACTTCGGTCGGAATAACGCTGGTGCATAGAAAAGTGTAGGTATTGAAAAAGGGCGACCCAGTGCTCCAAAACCACAACCTGCCGCAAGCTCACAAATTATTGAGATCAGGAAATTGGAGATGCCGCGTGATTTATCTTTAATTGCCAAACGGTATGGGGAAGTCTTCATTCATGAAAGGAATTGGTAAAAGCTATGTAATGGTCATCACTACGGTGGGTGTCGCATTGGCGGTAGGCAGAGGTGGCTATGAGATCGGCAAAGACATGGCTGAGAAGATCAGCGATGCTGAGAAACTCAACCTGCATCAGTCTAACCTGGAACTGAACCAACAGGTAAGATTATTGGAAGATTCACTGGCCAACTATAACAGTAGTGATACCCTAGATTCGAATGGCACTGGTTCCCAACTTGTCGATATAAGCGAGTCGAATCAGTATGATTATTTCCAAGGAAATATCAGGTTGGGCAACTCTTTTTTGGATACTAAAACGAATGCCTCCCTCTCTATTCTCTCTGCCAATGCAGAAAATATTGGATCCGCTTTCATCTCTTTGCCAGACAGAAAGAGCTCCAAGAAGCGTATTAGTCCTATTGAAGTTGCCCCCGGTCAGCAGTGGGAGTTTAAACATGAGGGGAAGGAGTACCTACTGATCTTAGAGAGCATCCAGTGGATTGGCAGTGAGTTTTCTGCAAGGGTCAGAGAGAAGTGAAAATTTCGCTAGCAGCTTAAATCACACTAAAGTATGAGGCCTCTTGTCGTCCTAAGGCTCTTCTTTGCCTTTAGAGAGAATCTTACTTGTGTATCCTGGTTGTCTACCATAGCGACTGGAAGAGATAGGTTTTTTCAATAACACCTTATGAACTGACCGCTCATGAACAAATGCTTTACCGATGACTTGAATGCGTCTGAACGAGAAATCATCGATTCCTTGAGAAAGGTAATTCTGACCCAAGACCCTGAAGTCCAGGAGCGAATTGACAGCATTATGAGTGCAAAGCATTCGATTGTCTATTCGCAACAAGGCGTCTTCAAGTATGGGCTCTCCAGAGCTAAGTCCCACTTCTCCTTTCATTCTATGCCGCTTTACGTGCATCTGCGCTTAAGAGTCATGGCCACTGAGCTCTTTAAAAAGGCCAAGATTCAAAAAGGATGTATCAACATTAAAGACCTAAATGACATCTCACGGAAAGACTTTGAAGCTTTTCTAAAAGAAAATGGCAAAGCCAACTTTGAGCCTGTACTCAGTAGATATCGATGATTACAATATCCTATTTCTGATAAGATGATTGAGCGTAAAGACATACACCTGAAGATTTTTTTACCATCATCGCCGACTCAAGTCTACTGGTACATTTCCACAGATGCTGGTAGAGAAAAGTTTTGGGTCGAGAAAAGCACTACACGCGGCGACCTTCTACTTCTCGAATTCCCGAATGGGATGAGTACAAAAAGTGAAGTGCTCAGTGTAATTGAAGACAAGCTGTATGAGATTGACTACTTCGGTTCAAACACCACATTTGAACTAGAAGAGCATCTTGACGGTACCACAGTGCATGTGAGAACCGCCGTATCTCCAGATGAATTTACGGAAGTACACAGCGGATGGACATCAGTACTACTCAATCTCAAGGCCGTCATCTTGGGTCAAACTGACTTGAGAAATCATCACCCTATCAGAAATTGGGACAACCAATACGTGGACAATTAGCTAGCCTCAAAGCAACCGTGCCAAGAGTCAAACAACAAGTATTTACTAAAAAGCTATATTTTGGCTGATATGTATGATTGCTATTATAGCATTGTTCACCATAATCCCTAGCTAACCAATGAGACTCTTATATTCCGCCATTGTCAAGTCATTCATGCTCTGTCTGTGCATATCCTATGCAACCTACGGTCAGGACAAGCCCAATATCGTCTTAATCTTTCCAGACAATCTGGGCATTGGCGAGGTAAGCAGCTATGGTGGTGTACGTGGAGTCCAAACCACCAACATTGATCAGATAGGCACTGAAGGAATCCGGTTGAATAATTTCAATGTGGAGTATTCATGCGCTATCTCCAGAATAGCCTTACTCACAGGACGATATGGCGTTCGCACAGGACAAGCCAACGCCAAAAGTGGCATGACCCTTTGGGAAAAGACTATTCCCGAAGCTCTGAAAGAAGCTGGATACGCCACCGCACTCTTTGGCAAGTGGCACCTCGGTAGTGAAAATTGGAGAGGCAATCGAGAGCCTACGCATCAGGGATTCGATGAGTGGTGGGGCATACCCGGAACAAGCACTCCAGCTCAGTATACCTCCCAAGAAGGTTTTGACTCTACAAGGACAAATACCCCCTACATCTGGGAGGGAAAACAGGGCACTACAGCAAAGAAGGTGAAGCCCTATAACATGGAAACCAGAAGAACGATTGATAGGGAAGCTGCTATGAAAGGTGTGGAATTCATGCAGAAGAACGCCCAAAATGATCAGCCCTTTTTTCTCTTCTACCCCATGACCCAGATCCATTTTCCTACCTTGGCACATCCGGAAATCGCTGGCACCACGGGCGCGGGAGATATAGCAGATGCGATGGCCGATGTGGATTATAATGTAGGACTGCTCTTAGCAGAAATCGAACGGCTCAAGATCGAAGAAAACACCCTGGTCATCTGGTGCACGGATAACGGTGGCGAAATCAGACGACCCTGGCGAGGTACTTCTGGGCCATGGAGAGGTTATTACAATTCGGCCATGGAAGGTGGTATTAGGACTCCTTTTGTCGCCAAATGGCCGGGGCGAATCAAGCCAGGGCAGGTATCCAATGAGATTGTTCATGAGGTGGATATCTTGCCGACCCTGCTCGCTGCTGCTGGCGTTCCCGAGTACAGACCTGATGATCGCGCCATTGATGGGGTCAATCAACTCCCCTTCCTGGAGGGCAAACAAGAGCGATCTAACAGGGAGAGCCTTATTCATGTGGCCAGAGAGGGAAACATCATGGCTGTCAAATGGCATAATTGGAAACTTTGGTATTACTTCAGGACGCAGGAAGATTATGATCCAGACAACCTGGTTCAGTTGTTTGATCTCAATGTAGACCCACAGGAGACAACCGATGTGAAGGATTTTTACCCTTGGGTCATTACCATCATGGATAGCATTGTCGCCAATTATGAAGCATCATTGATCGAGCACCCGAGGCTTCCTCTTTTTGCTAAGGATCCTTATCAACCTCAACCACGCGGTTCGGGCGATCCGGTGGTCACTTACGAGCGCTCAGATAGAAAAAAGCTTGGATCGAGAAGGGAGGCACTCCCCAACCCCGATTTCTCTGGCTCCTGGAAAGCTGACCTCCCAAGACCTCAAGCATCAAGGAAAGTCATCAATGTGCTGCCAATGCCCTCACTGGGTAGTGGTTGGGGGAATGAGATCTCCGTACGCCACGCTGACAATGAGCTGGAAGTCGAACGCGTTATTTTTGCTCGAAGAACGTTCCAGGCTCCTTTTCGCTATCGCTTTGCACTCGATGGCTCTACGACTGAGAATAACGTTCTTACAGGACGTACATGGCCAGCACCAACTTCCACCACCAAGTGGGACGGTGATCGACTGGTCATCACCTCCACTTTCCCCTTCCAGCATCCTCAAACCAGAGAATGGCTGTCAGGTAAAATGATACAAACGATGTGGCTGCAATATGCGGATAGGTCGCCTTGGGAACCTAATCTGATCGTCGAAACGACCCGTGTAGGTGTGCTCGGAGGAAGCTCCTCGACTAACCGAACGACGTATTATAAAGGCTATTATTAACATGTAGTCGACTTTAAAAAAACTCTAAAATTGTCATATCGCAGTGTAGCCCGTCTTGCTCGCTGGCGCTGAAGCTTTAGCGAAAGAGTCGGGCGAGGCAGGCGGAGATATCTTCTTAAAAGAAGGAAAGAACTGTATGCTCATTTCAGTTTTAAGCATTAACAAGGTTTCTCCTGCCGTCGAAAACCCGCCTGTCGGCGAGACAGGGACAATTTTAGAGTGTTTTTAAAGGTCTGATTAATCGAACTCACGTTATTACTGGGGTTAGGAGGAGACCGGTCTACTGCCAGTATGGCTACCGAGTTATCAGCGCAGCTGGCCTTACTCCCCTATTTGTTCTTATTCACCACCCTGAGGAGCTTCCCATTATCTTCGTCGGTCAGCAGATACAGCTGGCCACCTGGAGATATGACGGCCTTTCTTAAACGCACTCTATCATTGATGAAGAGTTCCTCTTTGCCAACCACTTCATCATTCTCAATGATCACTCTCCACAAGCTTCCCTTGCTTAGCCCAGGTAGGATGATGTTGCCTTCCCATAGTGGAAACTCCCTACCGGAATAGAAAGTCAGGCCCGTTGGTGCTATGGTCTGATCCCAGGAATGGATCGGGTCAGTGAACTCCCTACCGGGAATAATAGAGGGTTTGTAATCTATAGTGCGATAGCCACCACTCGTCTCATTTGGCCAGCCGTAGTTCGCGCCTGCAGTCAGGATATTGAGTTCATCACCTTGTATCGTCCCGTGCTCACTAAACCAAATCTTGTTCGTAGCAGGATCTATCGCCAAACCCTGCGGTGCTCTGACACCAGCAGCGTACAGCCCCTCGATTGCATCCACGCCAAAGTCAGGATTGTCGTCCGGAATGGAGCCATCCCGGTTGAGTCGGATGACCTTACCGCGCTTGTCTTTGACATCTTGTGCCACCGGTAGTGCTGGATTGAGGTGCTCGTAGAAGTTGCGCTCACCGATCGTGACGTACAGCTTACCATCAGGTCCGAAAATCATCCCTCCGCCATAGTGGAAGAGCCCGTGAGTGTATGGTGCTGCTAGGAAGAGCGTTTCCACATCTACTAGTTCATTCCCTCTGAGCTGGCCCCTGATGATCTTTGTCGTGCTTTCTCTTGCTTCATTTTCTGCTGCGTAGGACAAATAGATGTATTGATTGTTTTCAAAATCAGGATCAAGTAGTACTTGGAACCAGCCAGCATTATAACTCAGTGTCCGTCCGTGGGCTGGAGAAGGAAAGACGCCAAAGGCATGCTTTGAAGTGTCTATTTTGATCGCTCTTGCTACGTCATTGGGCAGCCCTTGAATTGAGACCCTTTCTTTGGTCGTCAGGTCAACTCGGATCAGATTGCCATCCTTCTCCGCAATGAGTGCTTCATTTTCTGATAAGAAGGCCATGCTCCACGGATGATTAAGACCAGTCATGATCACTTCTTTCTCCGGCTTGGGGATCATCTCTTGTGGTGTTTTCGGGATGGGTTCTGCAGAGGTACACTTGGCTATAATCTTCCACTCGCCCCGGATCTTCTTGAGTAGCAATAGATCGTAGTAGCGATTGCCGAAGGACGGAATGACGAACTCCGCTTTGGCGTATGCCACATCTAATGTGACGTCTATGCTCGTAATGCTACCATATCTCGCATTGCGGTATCCCGCAGGCCTACGACTGTACCAAGAGGCGTATTCTTCGGACGTGACCGACCAGACTGTATCACTACCATTGTACAAGAACATATTGGTGTTGGGGTAAAAGGCAGAGTTGATCGTATCGGGGTAATTGTACGTGGTGCCGTCGATGAACCGCTGGACGGTTGCCGCAATCAGCTCCCTGTCTGATTGAGCAAAGGCTGATGGTGCGACCATCGCAAGGAGAAGGAAGACCAGCTGAAGTCGGCAAATAGGTTTCCAAAAACAGATAGAGAACGTCATCTCGGAAATTTTCTCCCATTCTTTTACACTCTGGGAAAAAATTATCCGTGATCTTTTTATAGGATGATTGAGATACCGGACAAATAAAGATTTGAGAGAATATAAATCTTTATTTTCCGGCATGACGACATCATTTTTTGTCGTGCATAGATCGCTGCGATGCAGATTCTTCATAGTATGATTTTGAGTTGAGCCCGGTGCTATATGGGTGTTCCGTTATTCGTTTTCCAAGATTACGGATGTCAACTCAGGAAGGCTCGAAATTGGCCCGCCAAGAGGTACTGGATGATAATACTGGAGTTATTTATCCTACTTCGACAACTCACAATGTGTCACCACGAGCTTGTCAAATCGTATTTTATCCGTTACTAACATGATTTTAATGGAGAGGTTATTGATAACACGCAGAGCTGGCCTTATTCATTTTAGCTATTTTGGATTTGCAATTGGAACAGAAACAAAAACTGTCTGACCGAAGGGAGTTTTTTTGTTTCCCAATAGCAAACCTAAAATGGTGTTAAGAAATGAATACAGCCTTGACTTTTTGTTTCTTTTGTGTCAAGACAAAAGAAAATAAGCAGGCAACACCTCTGGATCAACCTAGGAACACCAACTGTCTGACCTAGCATATTCCTAATTTAATGCCATTAAGATAAGCTCTCATACTACTTTGTATGCTATAGCATGTTTAATGGTAGGTTTGGTTTTACGAGGATAGGCTTGGTTTCGCCTGGAGTATTCCACTTGCCGACTTACTTTTCTGTAGAACTGATCAAG
>JAVKDO010000124.1:0-23130 GCA_040222235.1 Cyclobacteriaceae bacterium | reverse complement strand
TCATCACCAAGGACATGAACGGTCCTGAAATCTATGCAACAGTATTTTCGCTAGCTCCATCTATGCATGATGAAAACACGATTTGGGCTGGATCGGATGACGGGCTGATGCACATCACTAGAGACCATGGTAAGTCTTGGGAAAATATCACCCCTCCAGATTTACCTAAGCATTCGCGTGTCAGTATTATCGACGAGTCAAGCCACAAAGCTGGTACAGCATATATAGCTGTGAAGCGATATCAGCTTGATGATCGTGCTCCGTATATCTGGAAGACGAGCGACTATGGTAAGACCTGGACGAAGATTGTTAAGGGAATCAGAGCAGATGATTATATCCACGCGGTACGAGAGGATATTGTGAAGCCAGGATTGCTTTTTGCGGCAGGAGAACATACTGTTTATGTGAGCTTTGATGATGGTGCCAACTGGCATTCCCTACAACTTAACATGCCAGACACGCAAATTGCTGATTTAATTGTAACGGAGAAGGACGTTGTTGCGGGTACGCACGGTCGTTCTATCTATATCCTCGACGATATTGCACCATTACGTGAGTACTCCGCTGAGGTAGCCAACAAGAAATTTCACCTGTTCCAGCCGTATTACGCGGTAAGAAGAGTACAGGAGCCAGGTATCCAGTATTATTTAGCCGAGCAAGCCAAGGAAGTTAAGATCGAAGTACTTGACGCGAAGGGCAATGTGATTCTTGAGAAATTAGGTACCCTACCGGAGCTAGAGGAGGTTGATGATCCTTCAGCCCGGTGGCTCGGATCTCTTCCCAAGGATCCCACTACAGCGCAAGGGCTCAATACATGGTCATGGAACATGCGGTATCCTGGCGCAGCTTCTTTTGAAGGTATGATCATCTGGTCAGGTCGCCCGCAGCTAGGCCCAATTGCCCCTCCTGGTAGCTATCAGATACGTATGACTGTTGATGGTGATGTGCAGACTAAGACGTTTGAACTTCGTACAGATCCTCGATTTGACGTACCAGAAGCTGACATTCAAGAGCAGTTTAAGTTCGCTTTGGAGATCAGAGATGCTATCGATGCTGCGAACAAAGGTGTGATTCGCATCCGTGCGCTGAAGTCACAGTTGGATGAGCAATTGGCGGATGCTGGAAAACCTATCAAGGCTGTCGACAGCTTTACTGGTAAGATCAGTGCAGTGGAAGAGGAACTCTATCAGGTGAAGAATCAAAGTGGTCAAGATCCGCTGAACTTCCCCATTAGACTCAATAACCGTCTGGCATATCTAATCAAGAGCGTCGAGAGTGGTGATGGTTTGCCGACCAAAGGGTCACGCGAGGTATTCACATTATTGAAAGGCGAACTTGATCAGCATCTTTCTCAGCTGAATAGCATTATCCAGAGCGATCTGTCTAAGGTGAATAGTGCTTTGGAGAAAGGTGGCTATGAGCCGATAAGTGATCAGTAATTATAATTGTGCAAGAAGAACGGCAACACCCCTGTAGTCCCCGTTCCACGTTGGCTCAAGGGGACACATTCCGCCCTTGAGGCCGCCTGGAAGGGCGGTTAGATGGGTGTTCAAGTCATGCAAATTTGATCAATAACCTATGAAAATGAACGATAAACCTAATTATATGAACAAGTTGAAATTGATCCTTGGGAGCGCACTTATGCTCCTAATGATTTGCGATAGCGCGCTCGCCCAACGGCGGAGTAAATCAGCTGCACCTGCTACCACACAGTACGATCAGAAGTACTATGAAGGCATGGAGTGGCGATTAGTAGGAGCCTTCCGCGGTGGACGTGCCGGTACGGTGACGGGTGTACCTGGAAATGATAACCTCTACTACATGGGCACTGCCGGTGGTGGTGTTTGGCGTACCCAAGATGCAGGAAATACATGGGACTGTATCTCAGATGGATACTTTGGTGGCTCTATTGGAGCGATTGCTGTATCAGAGTCGGATCCTAATGTCATCTATGTAGGCGAAGGAGAGCAGACGCTTCGTGGTAACGTATCCAGCGGATGGGGCATGTGGCGATCAACGGATGCCGGCAAGACCTGGACGAAGATCGGTCTCGAAGGCTCTGAGCATATCGCCAGAGTGAGAATCCACCCAACCAATCCTGACATTGTATATGTTGCTGCCATAGGTAACCTCTGGAAGCCCAATGAAACACGTGGTGTCTTTCGATCTACGGATGGTGGAGAAAACTGGGAGAAGATCTTGTACGTAAGCGACAAAGCTGGTGCCGGTGACCTTATCCTGGATCCGAATAATCCTCGTATTATATACGCCTCTACGTGGCAAATGAGCAGAAGCGGCTACCGCATGGATAGTGGTGGACCTGATAGCAAGATATTCAAGAGTACCGATGGTGGAGACAACTGGGATGAGCTTTCGACCAATGACGGTCTTCCTGGAGGTCCTTGGGGTATTGTAGGTTTGGCCGTTTCCCCTGCCAACTCTGAGCGCATTTGGGCAATCATCGAAGCAGAGGATGGTGGAGTCTTCCGCTCTGACAATGCTGGAAAGACTTGGAAGAAGACTAGCAGCAATCGTGCGCTAAGATCGCGAGCTTGGTATTATAGCCGTATGACTGCTGATCCGAAGAACGAGGATATGCTCTATGTAATGAACGTGAGCTACGGTGTGTCAAAAGACGGTGGATATAATTTCACCCTTCGCAATGCACCTCATGGTGATCATCACGACCTTTGGATAGACCCTAACAATCCTAAGAGAATGGCTATTGCCGATGACGGTGGTGCTCAGATTTCGAATGACGGAGGTCTCAACTGGTCTACCTACTATAACCAACCAACTGCCCAGTATTACAGAGTAACTACTGACAATACTTTCCCATACCGCATATACGGTGCACAGCAGGATAACAGTACGCTTCGCATCGCACATCGTACACCAGGTGGTTCCATCACTGAGCGAGACTGGGAGCCGAGTACTGGTGGTGAAAGTGCTCACTTGGCACCAGATCCTGATAACAATGATATCGTCTACGGAGGTACCTATAAGGGCTATATGATGCGCATCAACCACAGCACTGGTCAGCAGAGATCTACCAACGTATGGCCCGATAATCCTGCTGGATCTGGTGTAGAGGTGATGAAGTATCGCTTCAATTGGAACTACCCGGTGATGTTCTCACCACATGATAGTGACAAGCTGTATGCTGGAAGTAACTATGTGCATGTTACCACAAATGAAGGACAGTCGTGGGAGGTGATCTCACCAGATCTAACGAGAGGCGAACCAGAGACATTGAAGTCTTCTGGTGGACCAGTGACTCAGGATAATACTGGTGTGGAATTCTACGCTACGATATTTGCGCTAGCAGAATCAAAAGAGGAGGAAGGCGTCATTTGGGCTGGCTCTGATGATGGACTTATTCATGTCACGCGAGATGGAGGTAAGAACTGGACCAACGTGACGCCTCAGGGATCACCGAAGTTCAATATGATGAATTGCATAGATGTCAATCCTCATGTAAAAGGTGGCGCTTATGTAGCTGCAACAAGCTATAAGTTCGGGGACTATACCCCATACCTCTATAAGACCACAGACTATGGTCAGACATGGACTGAGATCACTGCCGGTATTGATGCTAATCACTATACGCGTGCGATTCGTGCTGATCCAGTTAAGGAAGGTTTGCTTTATGCAGGTACAGAGTGGGGTATGTACACAAGTTTTGATGATGGCGCCAGCTGGCAGCCTTTTCAGCTGAACTTGCCGATCGTATCCATCCGTGACCTTCATGTTCGTGATAACGACTTGATCGCAGCGACGCACGGTCGTAGCTTCTGGATGATCGATGATCTTACACCACTGCACCAAATGAGTGATGATGTGAAGAATAGTAAGGCATACCTTTTCAAGCCGGACATGTCATACCGTATGCAACAATCAGCAGGCTGGGGAAGGTCCAATCCGAAGTTGGAAGGTGAGAATCATCCTGATGGCGTCATGATTCATTACTTCGTGGAAAAGGCCAGTGAAGATGAAGTGAAGATCGAAATCTTGGAAGAAGATGGCGACCTGATCAAAGCTTACTCTAGCACATCCAAGGATCGTAAGAGTATGCTCAAGACAAAGGACGGTGGTAACCGAATGGTCTGGGATATGCGTTATCCTGGCTTTAGAGAGTTTCCTGGAATGATTCTTTATTCTTCGCCTAACCGAGGACCTAAGGCTGTTCCTGGTACTTATAAGGTGCGCTTAACAGCCAATGGGGAGACGATGGAGCAGGAGTTTGAGATCGTTAAAGATCCTAGACTGCCTAATACGCAAGAGGATTACCAAAAGCAGTTTGACTTTTTGATCACTGTCAGAGACAAGGTGAGTGAGGCTCATGATGCCATGAATAATATTCGTGGTACCAGAACTGATCTCGGTTACCTTGACGAAAAACTTGGTGATGATGCAGAATATCAGCCAATCAGGGACCTTGCTGATGAGATCGAGCAGGATATGGGTGTAATTGAGAATAACATCCACATGACCAAGAATGAGGCCTATCAGGATCCACTGAATTTTGGTATTCGAGTTAATAACCGACTAGCCTTCTTGATGGCGGATCAGCAGCGTGGCGACTTCCCACCGACTGATCAGGCAGAGGAGTTTAGAAAGGAAGTCACTGACGAACTGCAGGTAGAACTAGGTGCACTACAGAAGCTCTATGACGAGAAGCTCACCAAGCTCAACCAAATGATTGAAGAGAAAGGTCTGAAGATGATCAAGGCACCAGATAATCAGCTGGCTAACTGACCTGATTCACCCATCGGAATAATGAAAGCCCTGGCAGAGATGTCAGGGCTTTTTGTTTTGGAGAGGAATCAGTAAAAGGTAGATGACTCTTAAGAAAGTCAAATAATTTCTTAGAATACCTCTAACAAGGACTAAAAAATACCTAGAAGTAGGTATTGAATAGCAAGCACAACGAGGCTATCTTCAATTCGAAATAATAGAACATTATGGACAGGATAAGACTCGAACTTAATTTTATTGATCTGGAGAGGAATAAGAAGAGATGGTCGCTTTATGTGGTGATCGCAACGGATAACCCAGACAAGCCAGGAGAAGTAGCACTGACTACATTACCCTCAGACTTTATTAAAGTAAGAAAGCCTGCGGAGAATCTTATTCAATTTGAACCAGAGGGTGATGGGACAGAGGGTCTCAATGTGCTGGAAAGAGTAATGCCGGACGATTTTTCCATTCGCACGAGAATGTGGCTGATGCACTCGCGGAAGTCAAAAAGATCCTTTGGCGAAAAACTTGGTGAGATCGGAGACTTCCTAGGTGGTGATAGTGGTGGAGCAATTTTAAGTTCACTTGGCGCTACGAACCCCGGGTAACTGTGGGAATTAAAGGCATTGGAGCGGTAGGTTCTGCATTGAGTAAAATCAAAGACCGACAATTGGGCTTTGTCAATATGGACGAGCATTTCAACGGAGATGGCGAAGAGGACGAAGAGTTGGAGCGCAAGAATCGACTATCCACTGGATTTGGTGAGGTGGGTTGGTCTTGGGTGGTGGATTATGAGTGAGTAGAAAGGCCTCAAGTTGATTAAGACTCCTGACAACAACGAGAGTAATTAGTCCATTGATGGTAGCTCCGAAATATGTTGGAGCTTTTTTGTTGTCGCTTCTCTGTGTTGAATTTATTGTTCTTTTTTTTCAACTTATCATGATCTTGTAGGTATAGCCGAAAAAATAGCTACAATTAGGTATTTCATTATTCAAAGCATATTTTAAAATTTACTTAAAAATGATTCACACAAACTAAACTATACTTATGAGCAGATTTATAGGAAATGTAGACCCTTCTAATGATAAGGATTTTCAAGCTTTATACGCCAGTCAATTGTATGGCACATTTTTCAGTGTCTTTGGTAAGTTCACTTGCGAAGAGATTGCCGAAAAGGAATATACCCTTAAAAAAATTGAGTTTAAGTTGATTAACTACAAGGGCCTTCTCAATCTGGGTATCACCGATGTAAAGGGTTTCTTCGAAGAGGGCAAAGAACCACTTATCAACATTGAAGTTCAGGCACTGGGTGGACAGACTTGTTATGAATACGGTTGTCCCGGAATAAAAGTGAAAAAAGATCAGCTTCTTCTGATTGAAAGAACACTAAGAAGAATGCACAATAATCGTGGCTTATATGGAGATGTTTTTGACGAAGAATTTTATTTTAGAGAAGGGCTTCCAGATGTTCCCGGCGAATATCTTGATAGACCTCTTCCAAGATCATCAGATGATGCTTCTAAAGCAAGAATAGAGTATCCTGGTACCAAATGTCCAAGAGCCGCCAATTTGATTCGTTGAATGAAGGCGACTTTTAGCCTGTTCTTGGTTCTTCATATAGTTGAATTCGGCTGTTTTGGAAACAGCAACGATAAAGATCAAGTCGAGCACTTTTACCAGGATCTAAAAAATTTCAATTATAAAAAATCGTTATCGCTGGCTTCAATACAGAATGATGAGCTAAGACGGCAAATGATATTGCTCAAAAACGTCCTCTATACGGCTGGTCAGAAGGATCTGGGCATAAGCGAAAAAATCAACGTCAATAGAGGCGACCTTGTGGACATGGTCGCCTTCTTAGCTCAAGGATACTATCACCTGTATACCAATCCATATAATGATAAACCCTTTAGATATTTCAACCAGGCTTATTTGATATCTAAGAAGTTAGGCATGCATGAGGCAGAGAAGTTCTGTCTCATCTCAATACTTGAGGTCTACAATTTTGAGATTGCCCAATCGAATGAAGATGCGATAGAGTTTCTAAACGCTTTTGAAGATTTGGCTTCTGATACGGCTGATCAGTACCATTTTAAAATGAACCTAGTTCAGTTTAACCTCAGAGATATTTTTTTTAAAGTTCAACTAGATGAAGTGTTCTTTAATGAGTTTGATGAATTGATGAATAATTTTAGTGCTGATCATAATTTTTGGCCCAATTATTATTCCTCAAAAGGTGTATTTTTTGAAACATTAGGTAAAACTAGTGAGTCCGTTGAACTCCATCAGTTAGCCATCACCATGATTGATGACGAACCATTCTTGAAATACATTAAGTTTAGATCGAATATTCGGTTGTCAGAGATTAGTAGAAAGCATGGTGAACATGATACCGCGTTGGAATATATCAATGAAGCTGAAAAGAGTAGTGACTCCTCAGATACAACACGCTCGCAATACTATATCCAATACTATCTATCCAGGATTTATGAAGAATCAAAGGACTATAAAAATGCATACCTGAGCTTATCACAGTCCAATGATTTAAAAAATGCTCTAGACTATGAGAAGAATACGCTGGAGATAGCCCGCCTCAATGTTTTATATCAGGCTCAAGAAAAGGAAAAGCTATTGCTTGAGCAGGAAAGGGAATTGCTATTAGAAAAACAGCGTAAGGCAAGAACCACCACTATTGCCTTGGTTCTAGGAATCACTTTGGCGCTAGGTTTGGCTATAAGCCTGCTCATCTACCGCGATACCAAGCGCAAACAGCTACTGGCGATACAAGAGAAGGACATTGAAGCGAATAAAGTAACTAATCTTTTAAGAGATCAAGAACTCATAGCGCTGAATGCGATGATAGAAGGACAAGAGACCGAACGCAAGAGAATAGCAGAAGATCTACATGACCGATTGGGAAGTACCTTGTCAGCGGTAAAAATGCATATGGATGTGCTTGCTGATGAAGAACCGAAATATGCCAAGATTAACGCTATCGTTGATAAAGCAGTAAATGATACACGTGAAATTGCTCATAACATGCTCTCGGGAGTATTGACCAAGTTTGGTTTGATGGCTGCTTTGCAAGATTTGAAGGAGACCATAGAATCTGCCAATCAGTTTAAAATTATTCTTCAGAGCATTCAGTTTGACGGAAGGCTAGCTACTGACCGTGAACTGCACATTTATAGGATAGTTCAAGAACTTATCAGCAACACGCTGAAGCATGGCCAAGCAAGTATGGCACGGGTTACTTTAGAAATGGTTGAACCTAAAGAATTGACTATCAAATACGTGGATGATGGTATTGGCTTTGATCTATCTAATGTTCAGAAGGGTATGGGACTTAAGAATATTGAAAGTAGGGTGGATAAAATTGATGGCATTTATAAAATCTATACAACGCCTTCAAAGGGACTAGAAGTAGTAATAAAACTTAAAGTGTAATCTGATATGGAAGCGAAGAGTATAAAAGTGCTGCTGGCGGATGACCATGAAATGATATTGGATGGATTAAAACTTATCCTGGAGCAGCAAGATGATATAGAGGTGGTGGGCGAAGCTTACGATGGCGAGGAGGTCTTGAGTATGGTCAGGAGGCTACCAGAATTGGATATTGTCATTTTGGATATCAATATGCCCAAGAAAGATGGTATAGAGGTAACGAAGGAGATAAAATCGACTTATCCTGAAGTCAAGGTGCTAATTCTCTCAATGTACAACCGAAAAGAGTTCGTTAAAAACCTAGTAGAGGCAGGTACTGATGGCTATATCCTAAAAAATGCTGGGAAATCAGAGCTACTGAGAGCTATTCAGGCATTGGTTCAAGGCGAACCCTATTATGGACCTGAGATCACTAAAACAATGATGAAGACTTATCAAAAAAGTAAGGTTTTTGATAACCCCATGGATGTTAATCTTTCAGAAAGGGAGAAAGAGGTTGTCAGACTTATTGCAAACGAAGCTAGTACCGCCGAGATCGCCGACAAACTCTTTATCAGTCCTCACACTGTAGATTCACACCGCAAAAACATCCTATCAAAGCTAGATGTGAAAAATACCGCTGGTGTTGTGAAGTATGCGTTACAGACGGGTATCATCAAAGGGTTTGATCTTTGATGACCTAACTGGGATTAGCGGATAATGAAATTTTTTAATTCCTTCTGTTTTCTCACTAATATATTGTTCTTAGAATAATTATGTTTCATCCCTAAATGGTAATAACATGAGATAAAAAATACCCAAAAGTAGGTATTCCATTTAACATCGATTAAGATGAAATTTATCTGATCAATAATTATTACCAATCAATTATACATTGATACAGTTTAGGATATGAAAATATCGACAATCATAATTCCAATGTCTTTTGTCTTGTTGTCCTGCAACGCTCAGAATACAGAATCTATCGTAATCGATAATTACAGCAGCTACAGTGCTAGTGAGTTGACTAATACTGTTGAAGTCCAACCCTCTAGTCTAAAATATGATAGTATCATCACTGATGTCCTAGAAGTAATTGGATTTCGAAATTCAGATATTGAAATAAAAAAGACATCAAAGTTTGGAGCATTCTCATTGATCAACAGGAATTGCAGAAGAAGATTCTTCTTATATAATGAAGCTTTTTTTGATTCAGTCTATTCTGTCACTCAATCTATAGAACCTATTAAGAGCATATGCTTTCATGAGATTGCCCATCATTTTTACAGGCATCCATTAAAGTCAAGGTGGGAAGCTCACTTGCATGAATTAGAAGCAGATAGGTATTCAGGATATCAAATGAGATTAATCGGTGCGACTCCTGAAGAAAGTATAGCTGCAATGAGTCATTTTGGAAATAAGGACTCAACTTTTACGCATCCTGAAAAAACCATTCGGATAAACGAAATAAAGGCCGGGTATGCTGATGCTAGTTTACGGGTATTTAATGATTCAAGTTTTATTTTGTCAGATAGCTTAATGTTTATTGAAAGCCTTATGCTTGCTTTTTCAGAGGTAAGTAAACAAAATAAAAGTTTCGGTTTCATAAATGAAGAATCATTCTCACTCGAAAATGATACAAAGGAAATCTTCAATAACCCTACCTATAATCTTCTGGGTAAAATATTGATTATTACGGATGATAATGAAGTCATTGATCTTGCTACTAATCAAATAGTCGGAGATGTCAAATTACCGTATGAAAATGCTCCATTCGAGTTGATAAGATTTGAAACATCAACCTATAAAATTGAAGATGGAGCAATATACTCCATGACCCAAGTAGGAACTAAAATAAAATTAGGAGCTAAAATAAATTGAGATGAAAAAAAAATTACTAATCATACTTCTTTTTGTAGGGCAATTCGGATTTGCCCAAAATGCCTATTATGACGCCTTATTCATTAGCAAAATGAGTGATAAAGGACTTCAACAGATACTTGATGCCAATATCAAAGGGTTCATTCATCTATCCGAGCAAGAAAAAAAACAAGTGGAATATGCCCAATACTTTATAAATGATCCTTTTGATAATACGAATATTACATCAGTAATTAGCTTTGAATCCGTCAGATCTGCTACAACTAAATACAACTCATTTGTTCAAAATGAATACGGTACCGGGGGTTACAATGCTTTTGGTTTAGGTGCAGCACCTTCGGCTTTGGGTCTCATTGGCAGTGCCATTTCCGGTGACTTTTCCATAAGTGCAGATGATCAAACTAAAATCCTGGATGGGATCACTAAATATTATGCAGAGGAATTTAAGAAAGCACAACTATTAACCTATATGCAGACATTAGAAAATACAATAGGAAAAGTAGGAGAGCTACAAGTCTTATTTCCTACTACTTATGAGAAACTTTTAAAGACGAATCCCTCAAAATTTCCAGAATTAGGGGATGAGTACAAAGAAATATTCAGCGAAGATTTGAAAAAATTAATTAACAATTTAGCTGATCATATCGAAAATCATGCTTCAGGAACTAAAATTGGCGCTTATGACACACAAATCGATGTGAAAGACAAGAATAACAAGGTTATCACAACATACTATGTGCGCGGTAATGAAGGAAAAGGTTTTGATAATAAACTAGTCTTCCTTGATGGAGAAAAAACCATCAAAATCAAAGCGGACCCCAATTTTCGTATCTTTAAAATGTCTGAGGATATTGGTTCAAAACTCATCAACAACTATCATCCTGTTGACTTATTCAATTACCTAGATGCGAATTACTATGACAATTCATATTTAACAACTGCAAGCACGCTTGACAAGAAGCTGGGTGTAGTTATCCATGGAATAAACCTAGTTCAAAAAAACCTTTTGGATACTGCTAAGTCAAAAACAAGTCAATTCTCTAACCTTTGGTTGACTTTTGAGCAATTCAACAAAATCAATACTGTGAAAGAGTGGGGCTATTTTGCAGGTCTTCTCTATCAACAAGACAAGGCATTTTTTGAGGATGTTTTTTTTAAACGACCAACAACCAAGAAACTTACAGATGTTCAAATTAAACAAATAAAGAACTTGTACAATAAGGTGCTTTCATCCCTACATCAAATTCAACAATATAGGGGTGGCTTAGATGCGGAGAGTTTGAAAGAAAACTACATAGAGTACATGAAAATCATCATTGAAGTTTTTCGACAAGCGAATTACAAGAATCATGATCTTTCTAAATTCTTTAAAATATCAAACTATTCTCTGCAGATCTATGACAATGCTCGAAGCAAAGACTACAGCAACTCAATTCATTATTTGACATTGATTCTCGATGAGTTTTTAGGAGCCAATACAAAATACTTAGAAACCATGCAAAAAATTGATGAGTATGGCACTTTTATGACTGATGTGGTAAATAGTGAGGACTCTGATGAAGTTAAAGAAGTAATAAAAAAGCATGTTGCACCTCCGGCCAGTTTCATCCTTAAAAGGGAATATGCAAATACTTTCTCAATTACTGGTCAACCAGGATATTTTATCAGCGCTGAATATCTTGATGTTGAGGAAAAATGGGGATTCGTATCAGGAGTGACTCTCCCAATAGGGTTTGAATTTACATTCAAAGGGAAAAAAGGAACAGAAAATAGTTCTTCAATTGGAATATTCGCACAGTTAATTGATTTAGGAGCAATGTTAAACTTTCGTGTAAGTGACTCGACATCTAATTTGCCAGATAAAGTTGAATTTAGACAAATATTCTCTCCTGGAGGTTCCATAACATATGGCTTCAAAAACTCTCCAGTAACTCTAGGATTGGGTTATCAATATACCCCCGAACTAAGAGAAGTAACCTTTGAAAATGGTAACAAAACATTTCCAAATGGTCATAGAGTCTTTTTAAGATTGGCTTGGGACATTCCATTTATTAACATTTGGAGAAGTAAAGGAAGATAAGGGTATCCTTCTTCAATGCAAGTGATGACCTCTAGCACTGTCAAAAAAATACCAGCCGATTCATGGAAGTAACGAGCACTGTTCTGCGACGGCTCTCTTCCGAGTGACTGCCAGGAGGGCCTGAGATCTCAAGTGGATGGGAAAACTATTAATTAGCATTTTGATCTGAGCTACCTAGCAAGGGTGGACCGTTTGGGTGCAATGTGTAGTGTTCGAACAGCTACCTGCAGGTGAGCCCTGTTAATATGATTGCTCAGTATTTAATAATACAGCAGAAACACTGATCTATAGGGAACATCAATCTTAAAAACCCACTGAAGTAGACAAATACTTCGGCAAATGAAATTGCTATAAAACACTGCTGTCCTGGTAAATCTAATTACGTAAGATCAACACCTCCTTCGCCTGCTCAAGATGCCTTTGTTCATGTATAATGATGATATCAAAAGCCTTTTCCAGCTTGTAGACGATATTTCTATTGGCAGGAGATGAAATCACTATACCCTCAGCGACGAGATCCATGGAAGACTTGATGAGGACTTTCAGTTTCTCATGATGTGCTTCGAATTGATCAAGGATTCCCTCATTATTGAGACCCTCTCTAGGTTGCCAGATGGCGAAGGTCGAAATCTTCTTCTTACGATCAGGCTTAGAGGCATTGTAGATCATATTGCCGAATAGGGAAACGACAAAGCCAAACTTGCTAATGAAGGGTGCTTGGTAGTTGCCATTTCTAATATCGGCAATGACCTTGAAGTAGGTTTGGTTGATCGTGATCAAATGATCAATGTTTTGCGCGATACTCCAGCTTTCTGGACTGGGTTTCCAGTTGAGTTCGTCATTGGACAACCCCCCAAAGTACTTTTTAAAAGCCGCTGTAGTGTCATCGATCTGCCTTGTCCATTGTTGTAGTTTCATCTCCTTTTGTGGTTTGAAGCAAAGCTCTATGATCATTCAGAAACGATTCTTGGTCTACACCAAGTTTTCAAATGCGCACGCTGTTCATCAGCTTGCTAAAGTTGGTAGGATCAATTCGTAGGTAGGAAGCCAGATCTTTCTGTGCTATCAATGTCAGGAGGTGAGGACTTCTTTCGGTGAAAGCTTTAAAGCGTGTTTCCATATCAAGGGCCATCAATTGGTAGTACCGTTCCAATATACCCTCAAGGAGCCACTCTGTGGCTTTCCGCATCAACGTTTCAAGGGCATGATGCTTTTGTAGCATGTGCTGATGATGGGCAAAGGAGATGCGGACGAAGCGACTATCGGTAATGGTCTCCAAAAAGAATCGCGAGGGTGTTTGTCTGAAAAATGATTCAGGTATACCCGTGAAGGATGGGGGATAGGTGAAGGCCATTACATGCTGCTTACTATCGTGCTGGAAATAGGCTTTTTGGATTCCCCCCGTCACAAAATACCAATAGCGCTCTGTGTCTCCTGGTGTGGTCATGATGGTTTTCTTTCCTACGGTATACTCTGTCCAGTGAGACAGGTACTCATCAAGGATGACATCAGATACTGGATGTATGTTATTGAGAAACGATTTCATAAATGGATCGCTTGAGTCAATACATCGTGTTTGGATTGGCTGACTTCTCTGGGATTTGCTGAATCGAATCCCAATGCTCACAGATTTTGCCGTTTTCATCAAACCTGAAGAAATCCATGGTGACGTATTGGTCATTGACCGGCCAGGATTGATGCGTATGCAAAGCAACCAGATCACCTTCAGCAATGCATCGTACAAATTCAATGGACTTTTGCGGGTACTCCTTTCTCATTCTTTTGAAGTAGTCAATGAAGCCTTTGGTTCCATCCGCCACATCGGGATTATGCTGGATATATTCACTCCCAATGTATAGTTCTATAGCCTTTGCTGGCTCACCATCGTATGCCATTTGGTAGAATGCGATGGCGTTTTTCTTGTTCTGTTCTAAACTCATTTATTTGAAGATTAGCTTACTGCTGATTTTGAAGTGTCAAGGTCCACAATCAATATCCCCATCTCTTCAGATCTACCTTTGAGCGCCACTGTATCCCTTTTCCCGGTAGGGAGAATGTCTTCTTCTAACTCCTGCAAGACAGTATCAGAAATGATAAAACTTGATCCGTACTGCTTATTTAGTTGCTCTATCCGAGCAGCTGTGATGACCGTATTACCAGTGATAGAGTATTGCATACGCTCACTTGTGCCGACATTACCTGCCACTACCCAGCCTGCGTGTAGACCAATGCCTATCTGAGTAGTAGGGATCTCACCTTGCTCATTCTTGGTGGACAAGATATCCAATATTTCCTGACCAGCTAAAAAGGCCTCTTTTGTGTCTTCATCATGGCTGATGGGTGCGCCAAAGGTCGCCATGAATCCGTCTCCCATAAATTGATTAATCACACCGCCATGTTTGCTGATGATCTCTATCATAAATGAGAAGACGTCATTTTGATACTGTATGATCTCTTCGGGATTCCTAGACTCGGCGAAAGGAGTGAAGTCTCTGATATCGACAAACATGATCGCGACGAATTTTTTGGATACCGTCTTATCCGTCTTTCCGCCGATGAGCTCTTCAGCTACCGCGCCAGACACTTGCTGAGTAAGTAAGGTCTTGATGCGTTGTTCTGCTTCCGCCAGTCGGGTATTAGCATCGTCGAGATCACTGTAGGCAAGTGTCAGCCTTCTATGATCCCGTCTTTTGGCACGATACAGCCAGAGTATCACTATGGCAATAATGACCAACCCAGTTAACCCCCAAAGCAAGTATTTAGAGATCACCGACTGCCGGTCAAGGGCTATTTGTCGATTCTCAAGTTCAAGTGCTTGGATCTGCTGCTGTTGGTTCAGGAGAGCCACCTCTTGAGAGCGCTGTTCTATTTGGAAGTTCTTCTCCTGGATATCCAGCTCTCGCTGCTTCTCTTCGGCAGCCAGTTGCTCTTGTAGCTCAACATAGATTTTATAGTAAGCAAGGGATTGTGCATAATCACTATTACTCTCGAGTTGCCTGGCAATTTCAACAATCTCCCGACTTGAAGTAATTCCCTCGATATTCACAGGCGCCTTGCGTTGATTGTTGGGCTGGGATTCCATAGAAGGATTTACTTGTAAGGCGGATTTTTGATCGTCAATTACCTCCATTTCCTTGATTAAAGCCACCATTCGATCACTCACCTGACTTGTGTCTTCAGTCCCGATTTCATTCTTTTGGATCAGATCGATCGCTTCTTCAAAATTGCCAGAATTCACCTGCCAGTCTGCCATGACTAATTCAAGCTGCCTAATTCGCTCATAGTCACCATGGTTACGAAGCTTTGCAATAGCCTTATTGTATTGCTCTATGCCTTTGCGATAGTTGCCATTAGCCGCATGCCGATCTCCTAGCTTGATGGCCGTATTTATAGATACCCGCTGCGCGTTGGATTGAAACATTCCGCCTAGCCTGATTCCGTTCAGCTTCTGCTTGAGTGCGCCACCTATTCCGGTAGGTTCTGAGCCACCGAGCTCCTCGGCCTCCTGCGCATAGGTGGCCGCCACAGTCATTTCATCCAGCTGACCTTGCTTTTGGGCTACCAAGTAGGCTGCATTGAAGTATTGAAGTGCATCAGTGTAGCGCTCATTCTCAAAGTAGGCCAGCCCCACCTGATTCGTCGCAATCGATTGGAAACGAGCTTCTTCTGAGGATAGATTGGGATGATTATCATACAAGTTGTCGAGCATTTCATCCGCTTGACGGGCGTACTTCATCGCGGATTTTGGATCCTCCTCTAGCGCTACCGCAATCACATTGATGAGCCCTTCTAGCTTTTCAAAGCCATACAGGTCTTTGAGCTGACGAGACAGTGACTCGGCAGATTGTTGCGCAGTACTCAGGTGAGGTACCCCAATGATCAACAGCAGGTAGAAAAGTAGTCGAATGGCGATGAGTCTTTGATTTCAGTCTTCTTAAAGATAAGAAGAGATAAAGATCATCAAAGCGCCTTGGCTAGAGATTTAACCAGTAAGTAAGTTTAAACACCAAGGCTCTATTCTTTGGAGTAAACTGAGGAGCATTCGGCTCGTCGTTCATCGTGCCGTAGTTGTCCGTGTAGACGATGAATAGATCAGACACGGGCTTAAATCTCCACTGAAGCCGCGCATTGATATTGACATTCTCAATCTGACTATTGTACTGGACGAATGTGGTGAAGAACAGACTCTTAGTCATGGTCAAGTCAAACCTTGGCCCAATCAGGAACAAGTCCGCATTGTTGTAAGGTTCCGGTAGGGTAATGCGGTTGTAATTGAAATTAACACTAATGGAGCCGTACGGCTGGGTACGATAGGTCACTTCTCCGCTAATATTGCTTCGATCTCCATTGAAATAGCTTCCCGTACCGCCTCTGATACGATACCCAAACTTCTTTCTAAAATCGGAGGAGTAGTTGAACTCGAAATTGTAATAATCATAGTCCGTACCAGCGGCGAGCGCTTCTCCGTCCGTGTTTGTAGGATCAAATTCATCCAGCAGATAAGTATACAGCCTATTGAAAGTCAAGTTGATACGGCCGGTATTCTGCAAGTTGGTGTTGAGGTTGACGGAATATCTCAGGTCTGTCATTCGTTCATTGTTCCAGAATATTTCGATATCATTTACTGGGCCTATATTGTTGATCCATTTCGAGTTTGGATAGAAGAAATAGCCAATCTCCGGATTGATTCTATAGATACCTGTTCTTGGTATAAAACCAGTCTGTGCTTCAAAGTTTTCTCCCACTATCACGTGCGCCCAGTTAAATCTTAACCCAAGGCTCTGGTAGTCAAGAAAGGCGGAGTGGGAGAATTGATCGTCGTTATTGTCTTCATCAAATGACCGGTGGTAGAATGCCTTGCCGGACCATTTACCGTCAGCAGAGGCAAGGTTGTAGTCTATGCCCAACACGCGATTGTACTCTTCAGGCTTGAAGGTGAAGTCCCCAACAGAGTCCTGCGTGCTTTGTCGATTCACAAAGATCATCCCGATATTGGATCGTGCAAAAACCTTACGCTGCACCACCGCAACGGTATAATTGGTACTTGGCAGATTGATGCTTTCATCCTTAGCAGCCTGCATATTGAGAAGCCCCACACGCCAGTTGTTATCCAGCTTGCCGCTTAGCCTGATGCCAAAGGGTATCTTATTTTGAATGTTTTGTCCCGTACTAGAGTCTCTCGCTACCCCAATGCGCCTGGAGAAAAACGGTCGGGCGATAGGGTGGCCAAAGTCAGAAAACAAGTCAGCATTCTCCAGAAAGAATTGCCGTCGCTCGGGGAAGAATATTTCGAACCGATCGAGATTGGTGACCTGTTCGTCCACTTCTACCTGCGAGAAGTCTGGGTTGATGGTGAGGTCAAGGTTGAGCCCTGATGTCACAGCTATCTTGGCATCACCGCCGACTTGAAGATCGTAGGCTGTGCTTTCCTCTGTCTCATCCTCAAAATCACGACTGGAAATACCCGCGACATAAGGTATGAGAGAAACGTTCGGGCCTGGTTTTTTTAGTGGTTCATCCCATTCCAGCTCTCTGAAGAATGCAAGAGATATGATTCTGAAGTTTCGAGGTATGGGTGTCCAGGTTGAGCGTTCTCCAGTTTCACTATCTATGCGATAGAAATTGATGTTCCAGCGATCCAGCCCCTCGTTATATCTCAATGTCTTGAATGGGATAGCACCCTCTGCAATCCAGTAGCCGTCATATCGCTTAGCTTCGGTATACCACTTATTATCCCAAGCGAGCGATAAGTCACCGGGACGCTGGCCTCCATTAGCGATCAGCCCTTCTCTTTGTACCCCAAATGGATTTACACCAAACTGGAAGGCGTTGGTATTATCCAGAAAAGGATCTATTACTAAGGTGATGCCGTCATTGGCTTCTCCTCGATAATCTCGGCGTAGGGAAGGAGTGACATAATCTCGATCGGAGGATTTGTTGTACATCTTCGCTACGAAGTAGACAAAGTTGTCATCATACGTCATCCGCATTTCGGTCTGGACTTCCGCCTTGATCGAGTCCGCGGGAAAATACTGCATGAAGTCTCCCGCCACATCAGCATTTTTCCAGTCTTCCTCATCGATGATTCCATCAATTACGATTTTGCCCTTGGCTCTTGAGATTTTATAGCCATCGTCTTGTGCCCAAGTCAGGTGAGCCAATAGTATAAGAATAGTGGATAGGAGAACTTTCACATCGATAAAGCTATACCAATTGACCTGGCTAGTGAGCCGCAAATCTGATGAATGGTTGCACTCCAATTTGTGCCAAAAGTCAGGTTCTTGAGTGGGAGAATGTGAGCTTAACCATTCATTGGCTGAAAGTGGAATTCTATGTTGGATATTATACCATTTGGCATTAAGTTGTCTCAATGTGTAGTGCATAGCAATTCCAAGGGGTTGCATATTTTTTGGTTTTAAAATTTGATAAGAGCGAATGAGCCAATTTTTGGTAACAGATAAGGCAATCACTGATGAGATGTCCGCTAAGGAGTACTTGACCAATGAGGATTTTCAGAAGATTAGTAATGTCAATGATTTGAGGAGCCGGCTAACGGAAATGAATCGTGATATATCCGGCATTGAATACAATATTGAGTACGAAACACAGCTACGAAAGCTTCAGGTGGAGCTAGTCAAGCTCCAATCATGGGTCATTAAGGAGAAGTTAAGGGTTGCTGTGATATTTGAGGGCAGAGATGCAGCTGGTAAAGGTGGAGCTATTAAGCGGTTTGCAGAGCACCTCAATCCAAGAGCCATGCGAGTGGTGGCTTTACCAAGGCCCACAGACTTGGAGAAAATGCAGTGGTACTTTAGGCGATACATCAGTGTGCTACCCAATGCTGGTGAAATCGTATTTTTCGATAGAAGTTGGTACAATCGTGCGGTAGTCGAGCCGGTGATGGGTTTTTGTGATGAAGAACAATACCAACGTTTTATGCGTCAAGTTCCTGAGTTTGAGCATATGTTATTTGAGGATGGCGTACACGTAATCAAGTTTTGGTTTTCTATCAATAAAGACGAGCAAGCGCGAAGATTTCTGGAGAGAAGTAAGAACCCTCTGAAACAGTGGAAATTGAGTCCTGTCGATCAGAAAGGGCAGGAGCTTTGGGATAAATACACCTACTACAAGGAGCAGATGTTCTCAGGGACACACACCTCATTCAGTCCTTGGATCATCGTAAGGACAAATAAGAAGAAAGAAGCAAGATTGGAGAGCATCAGGTATTTATTATCAAGGTTCGAATACGAGGGCAAGACAGAAGCCGATACTAGAGTGCTACCTGACCCTAACGTGACGATGAGGTTCCACAGATCTATTTATAACCTTGACTAGCGAAGAGATGGTGAAAAGAGAATTCGACGAAAAAGAGATTAAATTTCTCAACTCCAATAAGGCCATAAAGTCAATGTTGGAAGGGGGTGAAAAATTCCAGCCTGAGAAGGTACTGCGCTATGTCAATTATGAAAAGCGACTTGAGAGTTATCAAGTTGAGTTGATCAAGTTGCAGAACTGGGTGATTGAAAATAACAAACGCGTCTGTATACTATTTGAAGGTCGTGATTCCGCTGGCAAGGGTGGAGCAATTAGACGTATCACTCACCATTTAAATCCACGTCATTATCGTGTAATGGCGCTTCCCAAGCCTACTTCGCAGGAGCGGGGACAGTGGTACTTCCAGCGATATGTCAATCGCCTACCCAGCCCTGGAGACATTGTATTCTTCGATAGGAGCTGGTACAATCGCGCTGTGGTAGAGCCTGTCAACGGATTCTGTAGTGATGATGAGTACCAACGCTTCATGCAAGACATCAACAACTTTGAAGAGATGATCACAGGGAGCGATATGATCCTTATCAAACTCTATTTCTCGATTACAACGGAAGAGCAGAAGCGACGCTTTAATGATATCAAGAGCGATCCGCTAAAGAGGTGGAAAATGTCACCAGTAGATGAGAAGGCCCAAGAGCTGTGGGATGTGTATACCCAGTATAAGGAGGAGATGTTCCGCGTAACGAATACGGAGAAAAACCCATGGATCATTATCAAGGCTGATCGTAAGTCCAATGCCCGATTAGAGGCCGTCCAACACTTACTTAAAGGGGTGCCGTATAAGGCTGAATCAAAGACAAAATAGAATTGATTATAAAATAACCTTGGGTGTCTAATTCCCTTTGGAGAATTGCAAATTCTTCATTCTGCCAGTAGAAACGAGAAAACCATTCACCGTGCCCTGATCATTTCTTTGGAATTCTACCGTGCCAAAGTACCAGCGGTTTGTTTCGAATCTGTCTTTCATGATTGGGGTAAGTGTGACGTCATCATGTCTGATGTGAGTGGCCTTTAACAGGCCGTCTTTGACCTTTAGTACATAAGACGTTTCTAACTCTTCACTGTAGTATTTCCCCTCCAATTCATTCTTTACCAATGAATCATTAGCAACAGGTTCATAGCCGTAGGAGATATTTGGTTCGGCATCATCTTGGACGACTGACATCTGTCGCTTTCCATCCTCTTCCAAAAAAGTCACCTTGAGGTCTGTATTCCCAATATTTATCATTTTAAACGTATTGCTACCTATCGGAACAAGCGGGCTTTCGTTGTTTTCGCCACGATAGTAGCGGAGCGTATCATCTTTGACATAGATTCGACGGGAGTACATCCCCGGATCGTTCCAATAGTACCCCTCAAATTCCGCTAATTCTTTGGCCTTCAACTTGATGAACTTAACATCTTTCGCTTTCGTCTCAACATTCCCTGCTTTCTCTTCAAGGTATAGATCAGCTACTTGTAGCGCTAGTACATTGGGGTTGGTGTACCCGTAGTTACTAAATACCGCTACCGCCAAATCATCATCGGGAAATCTCGCAAAGAAGGTCCGATAACCGGCATCTGAACCACCATGCTGAATCATCAAATGTCCGTTGTGCTCTCCAACGAATTGGCCGTACGCTCCCCCAAATGTCTCGCCGTTATTTAGAACGGCTAGTGAATTGAACTGATCGATAATGGCCTTGTTTCCGACCAGAGGAGTGGAGAAGTTAATAGCCCAGCGACTAATATCTTCTACGGTTGTAAAAAGGCTTGTTGCACCAACATTGGCGTAGCTCAACACTGCCTTTTTGTAACCGGTACTATCTGTATAGTAGGAATAGGCCCTGTGCTTCACTATACGCT
Source organism: Cyclobacteriaceae bacterium (assembly GCA_040222235.1). Classification (GTDB taxonomy): domain Bacteria; phylum Bacteroidota; class Bacteroidia; order Cytophagales; family Cyclobacteriaceae; genus UBA6059. The sequence continues at coordinate 1,829 of JAVKDO010000124.1, read as the reverse complement.
CGTGATCATCGTAAAAAAGCGTATTCTCCATGCCCAACGGATCGAAAATTTCACTTTTCGTAAACTCAGCAAATGACTTTCCTGAGACTCTTGCTATCACCTCAGCGAGCAAGGTAAACCCAGTATTGCAGTAGGCATATTGCTCTCCTGGATCGAAATTCAGCTCTTGTTGTTTTTCGACAAGTTTCATCACCTGCTCTTTGGTGATCACATCATCTAAGCGCCATCCGGCAAGGGCCAAGAGGTTCCATTGATCTCGGAGGCCACTGGTATGCGATGCGAGATGTCGTAGCGTGATGGTCTTACCAAAATCTGGTACCTCCGGAATGTGCTTTCTAATATCATCATCAAATGAAAGCAATCCTTGATCAGCCAAAAGCAGAATTGAGAAAGCCGTGAACTGTTTTGACACTGACGCAACGTGAAAAATGGTCGATGGTGTGTTAGGGATGGCATACTCTAGGTTGGCACTACCGTAACCTTTGCTGAACACAAGCTCTCCGTTGGATACAACTGCAACTGTCGCACCTGGCTTGCTAAGATCAGCTTGATCGGAGAAAATAGCATCGATACTGCTTTCGGTAATATCTTTGGTCTGTGCAGTTAATAGTTGAGCCTGAGCTACAAGTAAGCAAAGAAGGATAATCGAAATTTTATTTTTCATAGGGAGTGAATATGAAGGCACAATTTATTCAAAACTCAGGAACCCGAGTTTACAGTATTACTTCGGTTCCAGTTTGATTCAGTAGTGAGAATGTCTTTACTTCTCCGTAACCAAGGAATTTGAACCTTAAACCGACAATTCTACCTATGGTCTTGGTGTAGCTGTTTTGATACACTTCAGCCCCTGCTATCGAAATCACCACATTTTTGTCATTTGCTGATATGGACACGTCAGTGAATTGAGACAGGTCACAACCAAAGACCGAAAGGTCATTTTGCTTACCATCCAGATAGTTGTCACTAAGCATAAGCCAATTATCAGAGCTGCAGCCTATTTTTGAAAATGGAATGATAAGAGCACTTTTACTGCCAAGTACATAAACCAAGGCCCTTTGACACACGGCCCACTTTTCTGTGTAATCCACTTTAATGGTGGCGTCCAATTGGAAGTTGTCGCCATCAACATTGCCAAGATCATTCACATAATGATACGTGGAAGTCTCACCGTCCTTTGATGCCTCAATCTCTTCTGTCAATGACTGGGGAAGTGTCATTGCTGTCTCTGCAGAAGATGCAGGTGTAAAATATTTGGGTATAGGTGAATAATCAATAGTTCCTAACCATCCATTACTCCTTAGAAAAAGATCATGCTGGCTAGCAGTATCACTTCCTATCATCAGCCTGGCTCTGAAGTAGCCCGGAAAGTAGTAGATGCCAGTGGCTTGTTTCTGGTCTTTGCTGATACTAATAGTTTTCTCTGGATCCCAATACTGTTGAATGCGCATATTCTCAACGTCGATTCCCTTAAGGTCAAAATCAAAGACAACAGAGTTGGGAAATGAGTTGGTGACCGGACGACTAGAAAAGCTCAACGACTCAAGATTCGGCGACTCCTGAGGGCGCTTTGTACCAATTAGTACGATAACGAGAAAAGCTACGACAAACCCAATGGAGAGATATAGCCCCTTACTTGGAAGCTGAAAATTTGAGAGCCACGGGACATCCTTTGAGGCGAGTTTGAATGAGCGCCAATTCTCATGTCCGACATATTGTGATAATGTATCCAATGTAGTGGTGCTTGGTGATCCACTATGATTGACAGTACCAAAAAACCTTTTGAGCGTGGTAGTGCTGAGGTCGACCTTACATTTCTGGATGATGAGCTC
>JAVKDO010000123.1:0-5606 GCA_040222235.1 Cyclobacteriaceae bacterium | reverse complement strand
TTATGGGTAAATTGTATTGATTATAGTGTGCTGCGAATTGTCGGAATATTTCAATTCTGTCGTCTATTTCAATAGCCTCGAAACAACCCTTACCCGAGAATATTTCTGTAAAATGAAACTCATCAAAATTCATTCTTCTATTGAAATAGGATTTTAAGAGCTGTAGCTCGTACAAAAGTCGCACTCTTTCTTCGCCAGGTATTACGAGAGCAATCCAAGATGTCCAATTACCTGGATCGTAGCGGCTATTGGACTTCTATGGAGTTCCAGTATCATCAATATATATTGCACTGTTCATTGAGGTGACTCTTGCCCTACAACCAACGCTTATACCTCATGATCGTGACCATCACCGCTGTGGTGAAGCCCATCAATCCCCAAACATACCAATAGCCATACTCATAGTGGAGCTCGGGCATGAAGTCGAAATTCATACCATAGACACCAGCTACAAATGTCAGTGGGATAAAGATGGCTGACACTACGGTCAGTGTCTTCATCACCTTGTTCATCTCATTGTTGATGTTGGTCTGATAGAGATCCATGATGTCACGTAGCATCTCCCTAGAAGTGTCGAAGAAGGAGAGCAGAAACTTGATGTGGTCACCAATATCATGGAAGTAAACCTTAGAGTCTTTATGGAAGAAATGCTCGCCTTCTGCCTGCATCTGATTGAAGGCATCCCATAGCGGTACCGTGTATCCGCGCAAGACATTGACCTTCTTTTTGAGAAGCATCACTTCCTCAGGTGCCTCGAAGTTGGTGTCGCTAATCAACTGCATCTCTATGTCCTCCATTTGCTTTCTAAGAATCTCACTGATGCTCATGTAGTTGTCGACCACAGCATCCAGGCAGTGGTAAAGCAGGTATTCGACACTGTTTTTGCGAATGACACCTTTGCCTTGCTCCAGTCGTATTCGGAGACTATCAAATACATCACCAGGTAGACCTTCTTGAAAGGTGATCAGCATGTTATTACCCAGCACGATGTTGAGGTGCTCCTGTGTGATCTCCCCAGAGGTGTCATCATAGCGTAACATCTTTAGCGATAGGAAGATGTGGTCTTCAAACGCCTCAAATTTTGGTAGATGATCAATATTGAGAATATCCTCAAGAATCAGTGGGTGAACGTGAAATTGCTCACAAATCGCTTCCACCATTTTCTCATCCGTGGACTCCAGGTCGATCCAGTTAACCATGTCGGGCTTCAACCACTCTGAGGCTTTTGCAATATCAACGTCCGTCCTATAGCTGTAGGACTCTGTATTGTACTGTATGAGGCTTAACATCTCCATCGGGTAAAGTTGGTTAATGGTATTGGCTTAAACTGTAGGATTTTGCATAAGTTCAAAATTTTCCATGAGTGACTTTTTAAGTTGCTCTGGTTGGGCAGTACCGATCATGATAGACTCTTTAGTCGAGCCTTTCCGGTAGGTCAGTCGTACCACCTTCAACCCTTGAATGCTATACATCATCCCTTTGGGTGTGATTTTGGTGCCTAGGCCATACCACCATTTTGCTACATCTGCTTCTACGGCAATCAATTCGTCTACCTTAGGCTGTATTTTGATAAGTCCTATGCCGTACCGCAGCTCAATTTTCCGGTAGGAAACGGTAGTTTGTAATCTATAGTAAAGTAGGGTGAGTGATGAAAGCAACACGAACAATACGATGAATCCCCAAAAGTTGATGGGATTGTTTCCCCATTGGAAATAATAGGCAGGAATCGAGAATGCTATGACTGGCAGCATTATCCCCAAAAACAGCCATCCAACTTGTGATTCACGGTAGGGCGTAGTACTCATAAACTTCCTAGTACCTCCAGCTCTTTAGGTCAGCTCCAACAGGTGCGGAGGACTCCATTCGCGCTAGCATCTGGGGCACGTACATCCAGTTGTATCTCAGTCGTGTGAGGTAGTTGGGGTTTTCATGATCGCCGTTCCAGCAATGGCCAAAGCCGTCACCATAGTCAATGAAGCCGTCGTAATACGGATCTGTTGTGCTTTCGAGAAACTGCTCCATATACTCTACTGCGTTATTGAGATAGGAGTTGTCCATGTCGCCGACATAGATGTTGATCTTGCCCTGCAGCTTGGGGCCGAGGGTAGCCCAATCTCGCTTCATGATGTAGCGCATGTCGTAATTCTCGATCATGTACTGCACGACCTCACGATCGATTTCGCCGGTCTCTTTGTCCCATGGATGCTTCGGGTAACCATCCTCGTCCTGGGGACCAAAGGTGGTCAGCCAGACATCTCGCTGACCGCAAGAGCGGCCCTTGGTGCCAATGACACGCTCTTTATGTTGCACTTCTTTGAGCGTCACCGAGACATAGCCATTGGTCGCGCGACTTCTAGGCACTTCAGTTTTCTTCCACGGACTCTTGACATAATAGGCGTTTTCATCTTCCATCAGGTTGAGCAGGGTAAAAGCCCTGAAATCTATCGGATCGGGGCAAGCCGCAAAGCAGCCATTGTACTCATCGGGATAGAGCACCTGGTTGGCTAGCGCAATCCAGCCGCCAGTGCTGCCACCGTATAGGAAGCGCGCCCAGCCTTCGCCGATCCCGCGAAACTGCTCTTCGATATGTGGGATCAGTTCGTACGTGATAGCATCCCCATATGGTCCGGTATTCACCGAATTGACCGCATAAGAGTCATCAAAATAGGGTGTAGGATGCTGGATCTCTATGATCAGCATACGCGGAAAGTCAGGCCCAGTCCATTTCTTGTAGAAGTCATGCGCCTCCTCTTGCACGATACGGTTGTAGCCAGAGATGCCGAACCTAGCGGAATAGTCGGGCTCCAGGTCAGGATCGGGTGGTGTCTCACGGAACCCCCCAAAGTCCATAGGATAATGACCATGGAACACTGCCAAGGGATGGCGCGCTTCTGGATGCTCATCAAAGCCTTCCGGTAGGAGGATATTAGCTCCGAGGTAGACATCTCGTCCCCAAAACTCAGACAGCATCTCGCTCTTCATCTGGATATGCTTGATATACTTGGTGTCCTTGGCTGGCTCGATTGGAGGTATCTCATCAGTCAATGTAATCTTAATGTCATTGCCTTTGCCAGGATCGAATGCGACCTTCTGCGGCTTGGAAATGAAGTTGCCGGGCGTGCGGCTCCAGTTGATGCCCTCGCCTTTGTCCATAGGAGGTAGCTTGAGCGAGAAGCCATCTGCGCGATTGTAGGTCTCATACTTGTAGAGCACGGCCTGGACGGTGTACTCACCTGCGGGTATCTCACCGATGCTCGTGAGCGGGTACCCCAATATGGTAGGATCGATCACCGCAGACTCCCCGGCTTTCATTTGATCGACATCTACGCCGAACAGTAGCTGCGTGCTAGGGCCGTTGGAAATTTGGAAGCGCGGCTCGCGGCTATCATCATTAGAGATCACCAGCAGCATACGACCGTCGACAGGTTGATCGGTCAATTCACTGGCAAAATCAATACTGAACTGAGGGCTGGAGCTGGGGGGCTCACAACCTATAAAGGTGATCAGTAAGAATAAGGCTAGGAGTAGTCTCATGGTTAGTTGGTTTTGTAGAGTCTGAATATAGCAAATTGGCACTAAGGATGAAAAAGGAATGGGGTGGGTGGAATAGTGGAGAGATGAGAGTGGTGGAGTAGTGGTCGGACGAGTTTTCTATGAGCTGAGGAAGCAGCCCGACCAAGAGCAATTTCAACTAGAATACTCGTCCGACCACTAGTTTAGCAAAATCTATACTCGTCCTCGTCTAAGACTAGGACGAACTAAGATTCCTGTGCTTACCGTTTACTTTCTAAAAGGCCGATTGGAGCAGAAGATAAACCATACAGGTCTCGAAGACCTGTCAGGTTTTGATATCTAAGGAAGACAAGGTTTAGAACCTTGTCTTCCTTTTGCCTTGCAAACCAAGCTGCTATTGCTACTGGAGCTTGCCTACTCAGAGTCACCTGTAAGGGACTCTGAGGTCACAGTGGTATTCGTGGAATCTCAGAGTGCTCTTCGAGTAACTCTGAGGGGAGCTGGCTTATATAAAGCGTTCACATTTGTGTGAGTAAGTCACGGATTACAAATCCGCGCCAGAGGCGATCTTCTATACCGAGACCGTACAAGTTGGCCGGGGAGAAACGACAGAAATGACATTACCAGATGGATCTGTCGTCAGGCTTAACAGCGTATCTAGATTGAGTTATAAGCCTTTGGGGTGGTATTTTAGCCGTTCAGCAGAGTTGTCTGGAGAGGCATTCTTTGAAGTTGAAAAGGGAAGTAAGTTCACCATTTACTCTATGCTTGGCAGTACTTCTGTACTTGGTACTAGCTTTAATAATGTCACGGCACGTGACTTTAGTAAGCGTGGCAAGCAAGATATCATCGTGGACCGAGAGCCCTATTGGCGGACGGATTTTGCCTTCGAATATTCCAAACCCAGCACCGGAACTGACTGGGCCTTTGGAGTATCCTTGATCAATATCTTCAATTAGCGTAATATCCGCTTCAATCAATCTGTGATCGTAGCTGATGAGACAGCCATTAATACATTGGGTACGCCTTTCACTCCGACTGTGTATATGAAGGTGGTTTTCTAGATCCGCGTATAAGTTTTATAATAATTCGGACCGCAGTTAGCTCGATAAATATGCATTCTGTGCTTCAGCCTTCTGTGCCTTCTGGCTTCAGTGAATCAATCCGGCTAGGATATTGAGGAGTGAGCAGGGTACTAGACATTGGAGGTTTTCAAAACCTCCAATGTTTGAGATCGTATGTTTAACTTTAGTTAGTGGAGCCCTCTACGTACTACCATATCTACAATCACGTCAACGGCGATGAAGACCTCTTCCGAGAAGAGGAGAACTATCATTACTTCCTGCGACAATGGACAAAATACATCGAACCAGTGGCTATGACTTATGCTTATTGTTTGATGCCTAATCATTTTCATTTCTTGATTAGGACTAAAACCTCCAAGGTTTTCGGAAACCTTGGAGGTTTGGATACGCAACCTTCGAAAATCATCACTCAGGCCTTCTCGAACCTTTTCAATAGTTATACCAAAGCCTTTAATAAAAAGTACTCCCGCCGTGGCAGCCTCTTCATGCCCAATTTCAAAAAGAAACCAATCACTTCCGACGCTTACCTCACCGCTATCATTACCTATATCCACCGTAACCCTGTCCACCATGGGTTTTGCGACTAAGTAGGAGACTGGCCGAATTGTAGCTACCAAAGCCTACTCGGTGATAAACCGACAAAACTAGCCAGAGAAGAAGTGCTTGAATGGTTCGGAGATATAGATACCGTGAAAGCAGCACACCAAAAGAATCTAGATATTCCAGATAAGTCATTGTTGATCGACTTCTAAATAAGGCAGCTGAAAACGCATGTTCAACATACCTCCAACGCTTTCAAAATCATGAAGGATGAGGACGTAAGAGCAGTATTCAAAATTTAGAAATTTATTGTCTCCTTGAAGTCCTGACTTAACCCGAAAAATTCATTTCGGGGGAGGTAATTTGGGTGTAAGGTGTTAATTTTAAGGTAGTTAGCAACAAAACAACACCTTTTAAGCACACCCAAATATGAGTAATAAAAATACAGCTTTTTATCGAGGAAACACC
>JAVKDO010000122.1:0-6324 GCA_040222235.1 Cyclobacteriaceae bacterium | reverse complement strand
ATTGATGCGACTACACAGACAGGTGCCAACCTTTTGGCTAACGATGGACTAGTCAGGCTTGATGGTAGCCTAGTGCCGACAGAGATAGCCTTAAACATACAGGGTGATAATACGGAAGTTTACGGCCTGGAGGTTAGTAATTTTAACAATGCAACAAGTGCTATTTCCATAGCTGCCAGCGATGTAAGGATTGGTGATGCGACTAGGGCTAATGTGATCAACAGTTTTGGAAATGATTTTGGATCTCGCTCAGGTATTTTCACAAATGGCGGCCTTACCAATGTCATCATTGAAAACAACCGCATTGGTACTAATGTATTGGGTACTGCCGTAGTTGGTTCGCTGGGTACAGGTATATACAATAATGCTGATAATACACAAATACTGGGCAACCTGATCTCAGGTATGCAGAATGGCAATGGTCGCGGTATTGATAACTACGGGGATGCCTTAATTATACAAGGTAACAATTTTGGAACTGATCTGGCAGGAACAGGGAGCATTCATAACAGTCAAAACATTTTGAATCAGACAGCTGCCACAGGATCCCTGATAGGCGGATCAGGTGTTGGAGAAGGTAACATTATCGCGAATGCCACAGGATTCGGATATGGAACAAACGACCCTCCTTCGCAGGTTACCATATCTCGAAATAGCATTTTCAATAACAACGGTGATGGCATTAGCTTGTTTGGTGGATCAGCACCAATTCCGACTATTACTTCTGCTAGCCCTACATTAGTCTCGGGTACATGTGTGGCGGGTGATGTTATTGAGGTCTTTGATAACCCACCAGGAGAGTCACAAGGTCGTACCTACCTTGGTGACGCAACCGTGATTGGCACCAATTGGACTTTCTCTACCTCATCCACAGTAGGCAATAATATTACGGCTACCGCAACAGCACTAGATGGTAGCACCTCGACTTTTTCTGCTCCTGCTGTGATAGATGGTACTCCACCAACGCTATCCGGTACCGCACCATTGGATGACGATGCTGATATTGCTACGGCAGATGATATTGTCTTGACTTTTGACGAAGATATTCAATTCGGGACGGGTAGTATCCTAATTATCGACTTGGATGACGGCTCGAGCACGGTAACGATAGATGCAGCTGCGCCAGGTGCAGAGGGTAATATAGCCACCACTGTTTTGACGCTTGATCCGGCCACAGACCTTGAAGAGCAAACCAACTATGCAGTGCAAATAGCAGGTACCGCGATCACTGATATAGCTGGGAACGCCTATGCAGGAATTGGTGATAACACTACTTTTAATTTCACGACCGCAGATGAGACTGCTCCTGCACTGTCAGTTACTGTACCTCTGGATGATGACTCAGGTGTTGCAACATCAACCGTCATTACGTTAACCTTTGATGAGGACATACAGTTTGGTACTGGTAATATTGAAATTATCGATGTAACTGATGGATCCAACTCCTTTACTATCGATGCAGCTTCACCAGGTGCTGAAGCCAATGTTGCGACCAATACCTTGACCCTCGACCCGTCGTTAGACCTAGATGAGGAGAGCAACTACGCAATTCAGATAGCAGGTACAGCGATCACCGATTTGTCTGGGAATGCTTTTGCTGGAATTGCTGACAACACAACCTTTGACTTCTTTACAGCAGACGAGACCGACCCAGCAGTAACTATAGATCAAGCTTCTGGACAGGGGGATCCGGTTGCTTCTGGTTCTGTAGTGTTTGATGTATTGTTCAATGAACCCATCACGGGCTTCACAGATGATTCTAATGTGGACTACAGTGCCAGCACTGTGGGAGGTTCGTTGACCGGAATTGTGGCAGAGGTATCGCCTTTCGATGGTACCACTTTTACTTTGACCGTTTCTGGAATGACAGGAACTGGTAACGTTCAGGCTTCATTATTTGCAGGTGCAGCGCAGGACTTGTCGAGCAATCTGAGTACAGCGAGTACTAGTACAGATAACACTGTTTTGTTTGATGAAATCCCCCCGACCTTAGCGATCGGCACCCCGAGCTTAACAGATGTCAACAGTTCTGCTACTGTAGACTTTGGAGTGACTTACACCGGAGCGAGCAGTATCAGCCTGACCGATGTTGATGTAACGATCAACCATAGTGGCACGAGTGGAGGAACAGTGACGGTGTTGAATGGCACGACGACTACCCCGACCGTCCAGATCAATGGCGTACTAGGTGATGGCAGCTATACGATAAGTATCGGAGCAGGCACGAGCTCAGATATAGCATTGAACCTTGATGCAGGCGCAGGTCCAAGTAGTTCGGTGAATGTAGACAACACGGTACCCACGTTAGTGATAGGCACCCCAAGTTTGACAGATGTCAACAGTTCTGCTACGGTAGACTTTGGAGTGACTTACACCGGAGCGACGAGCATCAACCTGACCAACGGAGATGTAACGATCAACCACAGCGGCACGAGTGGCGGAACAGTCGTGGTATTGAATGGAACGACCACAACACCAACAGTCCAGATCAATGGCGTACTAGGTGATGGTAGCTATACGATCAGTATCGGCACAGGTACGAGTCAGGATGTAGCATTGAACAGTGATTTGGGAGCAGGTCCAAGCGCATTAGTTAATTTAGACAACACGGTACCCACGCTCATCTCTGTTTCTATAGCTTCCGACAATCTTGGTGATCCTACATTGGCCATCATAGATGATGAAGTAACATTGACCTTTACGAGTTCTGAGAATATACAGAATGTAGTTGCGACTATTGATGGAAATGCCGCGACAGTGACTGGTAGTGCAACAACTTGGAGTGCTAGTTATATAATGCAATCTGGAGGCACAGAAGGAGTACTATCCTTTACGATAGACTTTGACGACCTGGTCGGTAACACTGGCACGCAGGTAACGACGGTTACAGATCTGAGCAGTGTAAGCTTCGATGAGACTTTACCGACCTTGTTGGATCCGGTAGCGATAGCCTCTAACAATGGAGATGCAAGTTTAGCCAAGGTAGATGATATAGTCACGTTGACCTTCACGAGCTCAGAGGATGTACAGAATGTAAGTGCTACGATCGATGGAAAAGTAGCTACGATCACAGGAGGCCCTACTGTCTGGAGCGCAAGCTACACGATGCAGCTAGGTGATACGGAAGGGGTTCTAGGCTTCACAATAGACTTTGAAGACCTGGGAGGCAACCCTGGCGCCCAGGTTAGTTCTGTAACTGACGGCAGTAGCGTGACATTTGATGAGACCTTGCCTATTGTGACTGTAGATCCGCTAGGTACTGGCAATGCCACTCCGGTTTTGACGGGTACGATTACCGACAACTTAGATCCGAGCACAGTGACCATTGTGGTAACAGTAAATGGTCAGGATTATATTGGCGTTAATAACGGTAATGGCACATGGACATCAACGGTCACCAATATTCTCCCTAATGCGACCTACGATGTGCTGGTGACAGCTACGGATGCAGTAGGTAACGTAGGTATTGATGCTTCAGACAATGAATTGACTGTCAACGCTCTTGCGCCGGTTGTATCAGTAGATGTATTGAGCACCAATGATCCAACTCCTATTATTACTGGACAGATCAACGATGACCTTGCCACGATTGAAATAATTCTCAATGGTGAAGCCTACGGAGCAGATAATTTTGGTAATGGCACTTGGCAATCAAGGATCTTTAGAGAACTTCCAGATGGGGTTTACGACATTCAGGTAGTAGCAACGAGTCAGTTTAATATACAGGGAATTGATGAGACGGAAGACGAGTTGACCATTGATACAGAACCTCCAGCAGTTACATTGGATGATCTAGCAACGAATTCTCTCCGCCCAGATATTAAAGGTACGATTGATGATCCTTTGGCATCTATTGTTGTCACTATTAATGGGGTTGATTTTGAGGCGACCAACAACGGTGACGATACTTGGATTCTGCTAGGTAGTTCTCTCACATTTGATTTGGAAGATGGACCACTGGACATTCAAGTGACGGCCACCGATGCAGCTGGCAACCCTACCTTAAGTACTGAAGATGGCGTGATAATACTGGACGCTACTGCTCCGATTATTACGGTAGATCCAATATTGACAGGGGACAATACGCCCACCATTACAGGTACCATCGACGACCCGGAAGCAGTGCTTTCAGTTACCATTGATGGCACGGTGTACCAACCGGAATATTCGTCTGAGACGACTTGGATTCTATCTGGGGATGTCTTTGCCTCGCCATTGGAGGATGGAGTATACGACGTGCAGGCAAGTGCGATCGACAGCCTGGAAAATGTCGGAATCGAGGAAGCTACAAACGAACTGACGATTGACGCTATTCCAACGACACTCGCGCCATCGGATCTTACTACCTTGAGCTTTACAGCCAACTGGGAGGGATCGCCGGTAACGGATAGGTTTGAGTTACAGGTAGCTGAAGATGTCGCTTTCAACAATATAGTCTCAGGCTTTGATGCGATAGATCTTACAGGGACATCTCTACCTATATCAAATGAGTCCTTCTATCACAATACCACATATTATTACAGAGTTCGGCTTAATTATTCAGATGGAACGTCATCTGAGTTTAGCGAACCGCGTACCGCAAAGACACTGTTGTCTGAAGGATTAGTTGCTGATTCAACATCCTTGGTAAGTCTTTACAATGAGTTGGCAGGGCCTGATTGGGTCAATAGTACCAATTGGCTTGATGGTCTTGTTAAGGACTGGTTTGGCGTCACGGTAACTGGCGACCGCATCACTGCTTTAACATTGCCCAACAACGGACTCAAGGGAGATATATCTATTGAATCTTTCAACAATCTGGATATGGTTGAATCCATCAATCTCTCTGACAATGAAATATCGTCTATACCCATTTTATCTGTGATGGACGGCTTGGTAAGCCTAGATGTAAGGAATAATAAGCTGGACTTCTCCTCACTCGAACTCCAGGGAGACAACATCAATCTGGTTATCTATGCACCTCAGCGCCTGTTGCTGGAACAGGAGCAACTAATTTTTGATGAAGGCGAAGATGGAGAAATCGACCGCCAGATAGGTGGTATCAACAACGTGTATCAATGGTTAGAGAATGGCCAATTAGTAGAGGGAGGCACGGATGGTATAATTGGGTTCAACGATATCCAGTTTCTCAATGAAGGCTTGTACGCGGTAAGAGTTACTAATTCCCTTGTTCCGGGATTGACCATCACAACAGAGCCTGTTCAGGTATTTGTAAGCTCCCTTGAGAGAGATAGTACTACCTTAGTTGAGCTGTATCAAGCACTGGGTGGTGATAACTGGGCTGATCCTTCCGGTACCCCAATTATTGGTTGGGATGATACCACGCCTATTGCCCAATGGTCATTTGTTACCCTGAATTCTGGGGCAAGTAGGGTAGAACAGGTTCGCTTAGCGGGTGTAGGATTGGTTGGTGATCTTCCGACCGTTGTTACCACAATGACATCAGTGAATACACTGGACTTGTCCAACAATGAATTAACTTATGTACCAGACCTTACAGGGATGAGAAGCCTAGTTGATCTCAACATTGGCAACAATAATTTGCAATACGAATCCTTACAGCAGAATATAGGAATTGAGACTTATTTGTTCGCCCCACAACGTGTACTATTATCAGAGGCTAGGACTTTGGTTCCTCAAGGAACAGACTATGACTTTAGGGTACCTGTAAGAGGAGAGGGACTGTCATTCGAGTGGTTCTATAATGGTGAGCGTGTTGACTCTACAAATTCAGATTTCTACACGATTGATAGTATCGGCATTGACAACATGGGCGATTACAACCTAATAGTGACGGATCGACTGATCTCAGCGATAGACCCGACATTCACGCTAGTGACTGAGACACAAGAGATCCTAGCTACCGCAAATATTTCTGGTAAGGTGGCTGACATTGATGGTGCACCAGTGAATGATGGTGAAGTGTCTATATGGAGAATTAGGGAGATAGGTACGGCCTACGATTCAATTGGCACGTATTCTTATGTGGGTGATGAATACCTCATTCCTAATGTAGTCTTAGGAGACTATATCCACTGGGTGATCACTGACTTGAACAAACACCTACCGACGTACTTTCAGACTTCAATTACTTGGTCAGTAGCAGACCCTGTACCATTGAGAAAGGACACTACCGGCCTTGATATCAGGGTAGTAAATATTCCACCGGAGTTATTCCCTGGGCCAGACAATGATAATACCATTGCAGGTTTCTTGGAGTTAGACACTGACAACTTCCCTCCAGGTACCTTTAGTGAAGGGGGCAGGACACAGGCAAGAAGGAGAGTGAGAAGGGCAGGAGTTGGATGCTTTAGAGCAAAATCA
>JAVKDO010000121.1:0-8256 GCA_040222235.1 Cyclobacteriaceae bacterium | reverse complement strand
CTCCGCATCAAGCAGTGATATTGGAGGTAGCTATGACTTCACTATCGGCGATGATGCCACGGGTGGCAATGAGTTCACAGGCACTATCGCCGAGCTGATCATCTATGATGATGAGTTGACGAGCGAAGAAAGACAAAGAGTTGAGTCTTATTTGGCGATTAAGTACGGCATTACCCAGCAGGCAGATTACCTCAGTGCTGATGGCGTGGTTTTGTTTGACCTATCGGAAAATACTACTTTCAACAAAGGCATCAGTTTTCTGGGAACAGATGAAGATTCTGACTTGGACCAAAGAGTGGGCAGGGCTGATCAGGACTCCTTGGTCATAGCCACTGAAAATGACGTTACCTCACCCAATGATGATGCGTCACGAAGCGTTTCACTGACCGATGAGGTCTTTTTCGGAGTGTCTCATCATGGAGGTAGCTATGGTTTGGATAGCGCCTATGAAGGTTCAGACGATCTTAGGTTGGGCAGGGTATGGACAGTACATGAGACAGGCACTTCGGGCACTATCCATCTGGCACTTCCTACTTCGCTGGGTCAATTTACCAACCTGGTAATCAACAGTGCTGATCCGACATTCGCGGCGACTAACACTGAGATTCCCTTGACAGTGACAGGCGGTTACTACACTGCGAGCTACTATTTTTCAGATGGTGACTATTTCACCTTTAGCTCGGTTGAGATGGCTCCAGGAGGAGTTATCACTGATTTGGAGCTTTGGCTTAAGGCTGATGAAGGAGTGACTGCCCCCGGCAACCTGGTCGCTGCTTGGTCAGATCAAAGTCCAAACGCACAAGATGCCAGTGGATCAAGTGCTGCGGAGCTGGTGGTTGATCAGGCGAATTTCTACCCTGGGATATCTTTTGATGGAGACGCTAGCGCGATAGATGGTAGCATCACTACTGCGAATGCCGATTATGCCGTCTTCACAGTGTATCAGGATACGAGTGCCGCCGACTCTGATCGAGTGCTGTGGGATATTGACGGTAGTCAAAGTCGCGTACTAGATGACAATAGTTTTGCAGGTGGGGCGGCCTTTAGTTCAAACATTACCAAGACTACCACTTCGCTGTTGACTATCGTCCATGACAATAATACATCGGCCGACCTGACGATTAATGGAAGCGCCTTTGAGGCAGGCTACACCACTGGTTCGTCCACGTCGGCAGGAGGTTACACTTATGATCTTGGTAGCAACAGCATGGGTGCAAATCCATTTTCGGGTACGATCAACGAAGTAATCTACTATGATGGCAGTTTCGGAGGCAATGAAGTAGAGCGCATCGAGTCATACCTGGCGATAAAGTATGGACTGACACTCAGTCATGACTATCTCGGTTCCGATGGCACTATGTTGTTTGATATGACGGCCAACAGCGGTTTTACCTCCGATATTATTGCGGTAGGTACAGACATTGCCTCGGGTCTCAATCAGAATATCTCCAAGTCCGCTTCAGATTCTTTGGTGATCGCCACGACCAATGATTTCACCACATCCAATGCAGACAGAGGCCAGCAATTGGGCAATCAGGAATTCTTCTTTACCTCCAATGATGGGGCGGATTTTTCGTCAATAGTCAGAGGCTCAGACCTGCAGGTCAATAGGGTCTGGAAAGTCAATGAGACAGGAAGTGTCGGTACAGTCTATATTGGAGTAAGCGAGGATGTTGGCCCGCTTATCAATCTGGTAGTAGCCTCTGATGCGGCAATATCCTCTGTAGTGACGCAAATTGCATTGACCAGGGTTGGTGGATACTATACAGCCAGTTATGACTTTACCTCAGGTCAGTTTTTCACATTTTCTCAGAGCGCTTCTCCTGGCAGTGTTTCCTCAAATCTCGAGCTATGGCTGAAAGCTGACGATGGGGTAAGTGATGCAGCAGGAGTAGTAACTACCTGGGCCGATCGCTCAGGCAATAGTGATAATGCTACTAATAGTGGAGGAAATACATTATTCAGAAATGAGCCGGTGATTAACTTCAATCCTGTAGTAGAGTTCAATGAAGACGCCACGCCAATTACGGGTACGCTCAGTACGACTGGCACAGACTACTCATTTTTTGCGGTAGTGGTTGACTCTACAGTAGAGGAGTCGGATGCAGGATATTTTGAAATTGAAAATGGGGATCGATATTATGTTATTGAGAATAGGTACTCAAGTGGCAATGATTACAGTTTCGACACTTACAATAAGAATGAACCCCAATTCATTGCGATTGATCATCCTGAGGGCACCTCAGCTGATATCTACATTAATGGTAATCAGTCGCAGACGGGATATACGACTTCATCTGCCGATGGCGCTTCTGGCACCTTTGAATATGTACTGGGTGATGACGATACGGGGGGCAATGAACTAGACGGAGCTCTGGCCGAACTCATCATCTACGATCAGACATTGACCGCTACTGAGCGCAATCAGATTCATAGCTACCTATCGATCAAGTACGGTATCCCAATGGCTATAGATTATATAGAACCATCTGCTGCAAGTGTGGTCTATGATCAAACTGCTAATGCTGGCTACACCTCTTCGCTGCTCGCATTGGCTTTTGACCAATTGGCAGGCTTGGATCAGCAGGTTTCCAATTCCGCATTAGACTCAATTTTGGTGACCACTTCTGATGACTTTACCACCATCAATAATGCCCGTGTGGCTCCATTGGGAGATGGAGAGTACTTTTTTGCCAGTAGTAATGGGGGTGACTATGACCTAAACCCTGCCGGTACCGTGGTAGCGGGTACCCCAATTAATCGGATCTGGAGAGTCAGCGAAACGAATGATCCGGGTAACATTTTCGTAGGAATTCCTGCTACCGTCAACACCCAGATCACCAGCATCATCGTCTCATCAGATCCCACATTCAATACTGGCGCTACGGCAGTAGAGTTACAGACGAGTGGTGGATACCTCGTTGCTTCTGTGGATTTTGCAGATGGCGACTATTTTTCTTTCGCCGATGTGCCCGTTCCAGGTGGCATCTCCGATGGGCTTCAGCTATGGCTAAGAGCCGACTTGGGAGTGGTAGAGACTGCCAATGCGGTGACCTCTTGGGTTGACGTTGCTGGTAATGGCAATGATGCCACCAATGGAGGAACATCACCAACCTTCCGAGATAATACGATCAACTACAACCCCTCGATTGACTTTGATGCGGCCGGAACAGATGTCTCAGGTAGCTTGATTACCGCAAAGGACAGTATCACCGTACTGATAGTGGCCATAGATAGCAGCGCCGATAACTCTGGCAATGTCATATTCGAATTCCGCAATCAAGCTGTGCCCGCCAATACACTTACTCTGACAGATGAGGCATACGCCAATGGTGCAGGCATGTTTGCTAGCCCCATTCAGAAGGACACAGCGCAACTACTGACAGTGGATCATTCCAATGGTAGTACAGTCGCAGACATCTATGCGAATGGCCAATTATTTGAAGATGATTATGCGACAGTCACCCCTGCTGAGAAGGCGACTTATGAGTATTCACTAGGCGAGACCAATGCGGGCACCAATGGTTTGGATGGCGCTATTGCGGAAGTGATCGTCTACGCTGAAACACTATCCACTACACAGAGGGAGCAGGTGGAATCGTATCTGGCCGTGAAGTACGGACTGCCTGTCACCCATGATCTTTACAACGCCTCAGGGGATTTGATCTTCGACGCTAGCGCCAATGCAGGATACCTCAATGATATGACAGCCTTTGGTCGTGATGATGCTACTGATCTTGATCAGAACATCAGCCGATCGGTAAAAGACTCTGTGGTCATCGCCACCACTGAGGATTTCACAACACCCAATACATCAAGGGCCACTCAGTTCCTCGATAATCAATACTTGTTTATGACCAACAACGGCAATGATTTTGCGCTAGATGAAACCTACCGGGGAATCGCGAATGCACGTTTCTCCCGTGTCTGGAAGGTCAATGAGAGCCAGAGTCCTGATGCTATCCACATAGCTATACCTAATAGTGGTGGTGACTTTGCTGGTCTTAATACCATGCTCGTATCAACAGATGAGACCTTCTCAACTGGAGTCTCTGAAGTCACATTGACTTCTTCTGGTGACTATTTCATCGCATCATTTGATTTTACCGATGAGCAGTATTTCACTTTCTCCACAGCCACTATCGAGAACAGAATTTGGTATTCCCTCCAATCCGGAGATTGGACAGATGCCACGGTCTGGACGCTGGATGGATCACTTTCACCTATTTATGTCAATCCGCTGAATGAGATCCCCTCGGAGGGAGACACGGCAGTGGTGAATACGGGTAGGGTGGTGACTGCTGACATCAACTCCATTAGCCTGGGTAGAGTAGTCATCGATGGTACCCTCAATATTGGGACTACCGGAAATCAGGATTTCTCCTTCATAGAAGGTATTGGCAACCTGATCATGTCAGGATCACCCGACAATACGGACAATTATCCTGCGGGTATTGATTCACTATTTGCAAATGCAGCGCAGGGTGGTACGGTGATTGTCAATGGAGATGATATTACCCTAGACAGCATCCGCAATTTCAACAATCTGATCCTCGATCTTGATGCACCAGGCAATAAGGCCTTCTTTGTTTCCGATACCATTCAGATCAATGGGGATTTCACGATAACCCAAGGTGACTTTCAGTTCAATGTGGACGATGATAGCGACTCTTTGGTAGTGACAGTCAACGGGGATCTGCTCGTGGAGGAAGATGGAGGGTTTTCTCTCGGTGTGAGTGATGACCGGGCGAGACATGAACTCAATCTGTATGGAGATTTTCTCCATTTTGGCAATTCAGTGTTTACGCACCGTACCACTTCCATCACCAATTTTGAAGCCACTGATGGCATAGTGGATGTTAATTTTCTGAGTGGTGAAGAAGACCAAATACTTGAACTAAAGACGGGCTCAACAGCCAATTTTTACAGAATAGAAATTAATAAGGGGGTCGATGATACCTATAAGCTTACCATTGTGGCTGATGAGCCCTCTAACTTCAACCTCTTTGGCTATGCCGAAGAAAATCACAATACTACCCGAAACCAGGCTCCAAATCAGGATGATCAGCTCTTCGAAAATGATAATAGGCTCGGATTGCTTTTTGGTACAGTTGAGTTAGGAAACAATATTGATGTAATTCTAACAGGAGGTAATAATAATCCTTATCAAATCTCTGTTGGAGCCAAATTGCTGGTTAACGGTGCTGCGGTCACTGCCTCGGCACATTCGATCTATGGGTCTCATGTGCTGGAGGCAGGCTCGACAAGCGTTACGGGCATCACGGTGCTTCGAGATGCAGGAGCGTATGAGATCAATGGTGGAAGTGCATCATTTGGACATTTCAGAACGTCAGCATTCGGTACGGACAATGTAGGCTCCTTTACACAGACAGCTGGTACTTTCACCATCACAGGAGAAGCCAATACAGGCGGAAGTGGTTGGTATCAATTTAGTTTGGGGGTACCTCAGGCGGCTTTCAATATGTCTGGAGGGGTGCTGCAAGTCACGGGAACAGACGGTAATGATCAGGGACTTTTCATCAATGTCAATCCCGAAAATGTCAATGTTACTGGCGGTGAAATCATTCTTGACGTAGGCTCGGATGATAGTTTGAAGTTTGTCTCCAACGTGCCAATTTATGATTTGACCATCCGTCAATCGGTTGCAGGGTCTGGTGTAGTGGTCAACAAAGGAGGGGTTTCAGGTTTTGAGTCTGTGGCACTGGAGAATTCTACCCTTACCGTGCTCAACGATTTGGTGATAGAGGATACGGGCAATGGTACTGACTTTAATGGCAACAAAGAGCGGATTTTGCTTACAGGCCGACTGGAAATTCAGAGTGGGTCAACTTTCACTTTGGATAGCGCGGCGCTTACCTTCGAGAATGAAGGTTCATCACAGATAGCCATTGAAAACGATGCTACACTGGTACTGGATACTTTGATCATTGATAAAGATGTCAGTACTCAGTTGGTAGAGATATTATCAGGGCCCACGGTCGCCATACAGGTGGACAGCTTGCTGAGCATCCAAAGTGGTATACTTGACTACAAGGACTTCAACGTATCCGTGAAAAAGGACATGATCGTTAATGGGCAAATTGGCTTAGAGACGTCTGATGGCGCTGTTTTGATAGATGGCACCTTGCCACAAACAATAACTACCGATAGTGCAAACGTCATTTATGATCTTCAGGTACTCAATACCTTAGGCGCCACCTTAGCTGGAAATTTAACAATCGATAGTTTGGTATTGGATGGTGGGATATTCGATATTAATACAAGCGAATTGGTCATTGGTTCAGAGCTGAATACAAATGGAGTGTTTAGCGCTACTTTGATGGTTCAAACCTCAGGCAATGCCTCCGATGGAGGCATGACATGGACAGTAGACGCGGATGGTATTTACCAATTTCCGATAGGTGTATCAGGGAAATACACTCCAGTATCTGCAGATATTAGTTTGACAAACGCAAATACAGGTAATTTATCAATGACACCCGTTAATCAAGCATTGGCCCTAACCAATCAATCTGGGGGTAATCAATTAAACTATTATTGGCGAGCTGGCCACACAGGTTTTGGCTCCTCTGATTTGCCTACGATTAACAGCTACAACTTCACTTATGATGCTGCGGATGCGAGTGGAGGAACTCCTGACGATGATTATGTGGCAGGCAAGATACTAGACGAATCTCCGTTTGGCAGATCCTATGAGGGCGAGGCTGGTGTTCAGGTTTCTGCGACACAGATCACCTTCGATGGTCTAGCTGAGGATGATGATGGCTCTGGCAGTAGGAGTGGTTTTTCAATAGAAAATTCAAATTATACTGCTGGAGAACTGAATAGGTTTACAGGATCTCCAACTATCTATTATTCTGTGGATGATCCCGATGACGGGGACTTGAATTTCCTATTGCAATGGGATAACCCTAACTCATGGACAGATGGCAGTGTGGTAGCAGATCTGGATGGCGACCCAGGTATTGACGCGCGAGATTGGCATAGAGGAGATCAAGTGCGCTCTTCATCCTTTCCACAAGCGGGAGATGTAGCTGTGATTGGCTTTATCCCGTGGGAAGACCCAAATGTAACCTGGCGAGGAGCACCACACCATCTTAATTTGCAAAATGAGGTAGAAGCTTGTGCAAGATTGGAATTCACACAACTGACCGATGCATCTGGAGATCCAACATCAAGAGATACACGCCGTTTTTGGGCATTGCGGCCGTCGGTGCTTTTCACAGGGGCTAGTTCTAGGTTAGATGCAGACATAGTAGATGGAGAAGGAGAGTTTTTTATAAGATTTGGAGCTGACCCAAGCTATGCAGCTTCAGACCTGGGAGGCTTTCTAGCAGCGGATTCCTCTATTATGTTCTATGAAGCTGCAAACAATCGCGTATACAATAATCTGCCAGAACTTGTTCCAAACCTACTTTTGGGTACGTCTAACTGGGGTAATAATGATCGAAATATTGAGTTCAGCACCACGGTGACCACAGTGGGTAATCTGGAAATTCTTGGAGACGCGAATCTGGTACTCTCCAATGGGGTAGATGGAGATTTGACGATAGGTGAGAATCTGATCATGTTTCAAGATCCGGGAGGTGTGGTCTTACCATCTTGCTGTACTACAGGAGCCAGTGGCGGAGGTGCAAGGTTGTACTATCCCAATAGTGGAAATGAGCGATCAGTGACCATCGGAGGTGACATAAGGATAGACAATGCTGGTGGATTGATCTCTGTAAACAACCCAGGTACAACACCACTCGGTCACTCATTGACTGTGTCAGGAAGTATTGAGCTCAATAGCGCCGCTGGTGGAGACGATGGCATGATACTCTGGACAGATGTGACGGAAGACAACATATCACTTACTCTTAGCGGTAATGAAGATGCATCACTGACCGTGACATCAGGGGATGTACCCCAGTTTTATAGATTAATTTTGGATAAAGGAGCTGATACTACATCGGTGTTTACAATCGATGCAGATATCGACCTTGACTCACTTATTCTCGTCAATGGTAAACTCGTCCTTAACAGCGCTGATATTACATTTGACCTGAGCGCCGATGAAGAATTTGACATACCTGAAACTGCGGGTTTGGAGTTGACTGATGGAACATATACACTAACGGGTGATGGTATCAGTTTGAGTGGTCTTCTTCGTGTCAATGGTGCTTCACTCGACCTGGACAATGCCTACATAGAGTACAGCAACTCCGGGGCAGCCTATCTCAATGTTGAGTCGGG
>JAVKDO010000120.1:0-5581 GCA_040222235.1 Cyclobacteriaceae bacterium | reverse complement strand
CTGATCGTACCTGTTCTTCCTGAAACGCTTAGGAATGCATCAGTAACATTGTCAAATGATGCACTCGTCACGCTTACCGTGGCGGAATCAAGAGCCAAAGGTGCAAGAGCCTCTGAAAGCGCTATGCCCAATGTTGCCGTGGTATCTGAAACACTAAATGCTCCAAACTCCCATCCATATGTAGGAGCAGTATCATCTACAGCCACTGTAATACTTGATGCTGCAATAGCATCAATATTACCTGTAGCAGCAACGATTGAAGCTGCGCCTACATTGATGGTATCAGCACCTGTGAAACCACTTGCAGCTGTATAACTGAATATGATTGCACTAGCTGATCTAGACAACTCTGTCAACGTACCGTTAGCTGCTGTGATAGCAGGCTCAGCTACTAATGAAGCCAGAGGATTACTAAACGCTACTGTTACACTATCCGTCGCTCCAGCCCTCAGTACTGTGTCAGCCTCTGCCTGAGAAGTGGCAACAGAAAGAGCCGTACCTGAAACCGGTATGTTCAATGAACAGAACTCACCCTCATTAGTAAAACCACCACAATAGTCAGCACCTGGAGTACCTACATTTACGATATTTCCAGAATTATTGGAGTCAATATTGTACTCATAGGTAATCAGGAAACCATCTCCCTTGGACAACATGCTGATATCTGCTCCTGTCAAGGAAGTCGCCTCTGCAGCAGTCACTGATACCGTAGTTGGTAATTCACTCCCCTGCAATGTTTGCAGTACAGAAGTCTCTCCGTCATAGGTAATGAACAAAGTCACATCTTGTAAAGTCGATACTGTACCCGAACGACCTACATAAAACTTATGTCCATCCGCTGCTCCGTCAAAGTTCTCTTCACCCAAGGTAAAACTGTAGGTAGAGTTACTCAAATCTGACCAGTCAAAATCACCCGTCACATTCGTGGCAAGCAGTATCACTGGTACGGTAAAATCTGGGAATCCCAGTACGTCCTCATCTTCACAACTAGATAAGATGAACGACGCACTCAAGAGGATTATTAATAGTCTTGATATATTTTTCATAATTGTTCGCTCTTTATAAATTAGAATCTAGTCGGATAAGCAACGTTATCCCAGAATATAGGTGTCGTGAACCATACGATCTGATCTGGATCAGGCGCGTTAACGTTCGTCTGAAGCTCAGTCTGTGGGAATGGAAGTCTCCTTGGGTAAGTATTAACCGGGAGGATCGACATTCTTGCATCATTACCTGAAGCATCCGTAGACGGTCGCACACTTGGCAACTTCGTTCTTCTAAAGTTGATGTAAGACTCAGTATTATTACCAAAGCTGGCAATGTACCATTGCTCCATGACTACATCCAGCTTTGAGCCTACGCCATCATTATCTGGTGCCGCATCATATCTAGCCATAACCGCCTCAACATAAGTCTCTACATCAGCACTAGTCGGCGCTAAAGAAGAATTAAAGTTTGAAGCTCCAGCACCAAACGCCATCACATCTGAAATAGAGGCTCTAACACCTGCTTCCAACAACGCTCCTGCATCTCCTGCTACTCCTAACCTTAGTACCGCCTCTGCGTGCATGAACTTGGCCATCGCATTGGTCAGGAATGGATAGATACCTCCAGCACTGATGTCACCCTGCTGTACAGTAGTACCACCATTGTCATCAAATAGACCGCCTATAGGGTAAATACCGAAAGTAGTTCTTGCGCCACCATCGTTAGGAATACCTGTACCATCACCATGATCGCGACCCATATAACCATCTCCTACATAGCCATAAGAACACCTGATCGTAAAGGTAGATGGGTTCGTATGACGAGCTCCAAAACCAAAGCATGGGAAATCATCCGGCACTACCTTACCCGCTGCAACTGCCGCAGTAAAAGGCTCTGCACCTGTACCACTAGGTAGTTGTCTGTAGAAGTAGTAACGCATTCTAGGATCTACCAGGTCTGCCTCTCCTTCTACACCATAGCCCTTATACATCTTGAACATCATCGTGTTGCTCATGTAGAAGGTCTTCACTCCACCTGTGTAGTGTAACTGGTGCATTCTATGTCTGTTCTCAGGAGCGAGTCCTGT
Source organism: Cyclobacteriaceae bacterium (assembly GCA_040222235.1). Taxonomy (GTDB): domain Bacteria; phylum Bacteroidota; class Bacteroidia; order Cytophagales; family Cyclobacteriaceae; genus UBA6059. The sequence continues at coordinate 3,507 of JAVKDO010000120.1, read as the reverse complement.
ACCAAACACAAAGTCTGCATCGTCTGCATTCGCCTCGATTACACCACCGGCTAGTGCAGCTGTTGCTGTCCCAGCATCTCCTGTATTCAACGACATCTTCAACTTAAGCGTATTGGCAAACTTGACCCACTTCGATGCATCTCCACCGTAAATAGGATCACTCTGAGGGCCAACACCGCCAGCATTCAAGTCAGCAATACCACTGTCAATCAATGCTATAATCTTAGGATATACCTGAGCACCATCTTCCCAAAGAGGGGCAACAGGACCTTCAGCACCTTGAAGTGCCTCGTCAAATGGAGCATTGCCCCACAAATCGATGATTACACTATAAACATACGCCTTCATTACTTTGGCAATACCTGAGTGGGTAGTCAATGGAGGATCATTCAAAGGTGCGTCCTGAATTACTCTTTCAGCATTGACTAAGGCATCCACATAGAATTCCTCAAAACCAAGACCAAAAGAGGTGACAGCACCAAGATCATAGTCTGAGTTGCCCCCTTCAATCACCTGGCCCAATACACCCACATCATCCAGGCGATCAACCAGTACCTGTGCCGTAGCAATCTGGATCGATGGGATCAATAGCTCCAAATCTGGCTCAATTGGATTGTTGGGGTTCTCATTCACATCCAGCCAATCACCGCTACATGAAGACACCAAACCCATAATCACTAGGGCCGATATATATCTCGTTATTTTATTCAATCGTGTCATTTTAATTTCTTTAGATTCTACCACTGATTAAAAAGTAACTGACAGGTTCACTCCATATCTCTTCGTAGATGGAATACCCATGTAGTCGAAACCTCTGAATGCTCCTGTTGCATCACCGCCACCTAGGCCAGATACTTCAGGGTCAAAATCAAGGGCATCAGGGAAGTTCACTGCATCATACCATAAGTTTCTTCCTGAAAACGATACTCTTGCAGAACCAAATGGCGTCTTGTCAAGTAAAGTAGTGGGGAAGTTGTAGGATACAGAAATCTCTCTCAACCTAATCGTAGTGGCATCATAAATATCAGTAACAGTAGCTCCGGCTGCAGCCCATGCATTGATGAATACCCAGTCATTGGCAGTAGTGATCACATTGTTTGGAATCTTGTTACCACTTTCATCAAGCAAGGCATTACCCGCACCATCACCTAACAAACCTTCACCTATCTTAGGTACTCTGTCTGTATTCAATGGGTGATTGAGGATACCACGACTGAAGGTCTGACTAGCCGTCTGAGACCAGATCTCACCACCATCCTGATAATCAATTAGGATAGACACGCTAATACCTTTCCATGAGAAATTGTTGGTAACACCTACAGTATAGTTAGGGTTAGGATCACCGACAATTTGCAAATCATTAGTGCTAAATGGCTTACCTACAGCTGGATTAACCAATGTTTGGCCTGTCTCCTCATCTTTCTGCCAGTCAGTACCCAGTATCTGTCCGAAAGGAAGACCTGGACGGTGTACTATACCTCGGTTGGTAAATCCACCAACAATAATCTGCTCAACATCTCCGATATCGATTACTTCGTTTCGGTTACGTGTATAAGCAGTATAGACATTCCACTTGAAGCCATTTGACAATTCTACCGGAGTAAGATCTAAGCCGATCTCCCACCCATAGTTGTCTACTCGACCGATGTTCGTAATACTGTTTCTATAACCTGTAGTTGAAGGTACGGTCACCTCAATGATCTGGTCTGTCGACTGTCTGTTGTAATAAGTCGCATCAATACCGATCTTATTGTTCAGTAATGTTATCTCAGCACCAATCTCATACTCTGTCGTAAACTCAGGTCTCAAAGTAGGAGAACCTAAGTCTTCATCCTGATTAGCAATGTTGAAGTTGCCTCTTGAAGTAGAGAATGGGAACTGAAGGTTAGTATACTGATCATTGATCAGGAAGGGAGTCTGAGTCTGGTAAGGAGAGGCCTCATTACCCACTTTAGTAACACCCGCACGAATCTTAGCAAAGTTGATCACTGAAGGAAGCGTCAATGCCTCACTCAATACAAATGATGTACTCACTCCTGGGTAGAAGAAACTTCTGTTGTCTTCTGGAAGTGTAGAAGACCAGTCATTACGTCCTACCACGTTGACAAACATCCAATCTCTATACGAGAAAGATAGATCAGCAAATACACCCTGGAATCTTTGAATCTCACCAAAGTCTCTTCTCATTAATTGAGAACCCGTATTAGTAATCCTATCAATGCCTCGGGCAATAATGCCATTACCAACTATAGTGGTCTGCTCGAAGCTTCTCTGGTTGGCATTGTGACCTACCAAAGCCCTGAAGTTGATGTCAGAAGAAAGATCCTTCTCCATAGAGATCAACAAGTTGCCATCTAGCTCTTCTCTGAAGATATCATCCACTGCATACTCACCAGCAGGGATATTCTCTCCTCCAGCAGGAACCAGGTTAGACCTTCTATCAGTGTAAGCGTTGAATCCAAACTTGTAGGTCACTGTCATCCAATCAAAAATCTCATAACCAACAGTGGCATTACCGAAGTATCTATTCACATTAGAAAGGATAGGTGCAAATTCGGATGTCCAATAAGGGTTGTCAAATCCGTTTCTGTAGTAGATAGATCCACCCGTTCTTCTGTTTACATATGGATTGTTGGTCAAATCATAGGTAGGAGACATCAAATAAAGCATCCCTATCAGTGATGGGTTAGCAGCACCGGTAGCGATCTCAGCACCTTGGGGTGCCGTACGCTGCTCAGTGTTTACATAAGTGATGCTACCGTTAAGGAAGATGCCATTAGCAAGCTGTGCTCTACCACCAAAGTTCATAGAAGTTCTGGTGATTTCCGAAAATGGAACAATGCCTTCATTATTAGTTCTTGAGATACCCGCAGTTAAGCTCGTATTCTCTCCACCCGAGCTGACCTGTACTGCAGTTTCTACTACACTACCCGTCTGCCAGAAATTGTTGAAGTTATCAACATCTGGATAAGCCTCTTCAATGAAATCGAGAATAAATGGATACTGATCACCAGCATAATTATTACTGCTAGGATTAGAGCCATACTTGTTATACAATGGATGACGAATACCAGCGCTACCTCCTAAGGTCTCGCTCATGATATCAGCAGTGAAACCGCTTTGGATCATCTCATTCACCCAGTCATACTTAGGACCCCAGGTTCCGAAGAATCCGTTGTTCCATACAAAGTTCTGAGATCCGAAAGTAGCTCCTTGCGTCCACTCACCCTGCTTGTCAAGGTTCATCGCATTTTGTTCTACATTGTAAGAAGTGTTGAAAGTAACCTCAAGTCCTTTCTTCTGTCCTCTTGCTGATGCCTTGGTAGTAATCACAATTACTCCGTTGGCCGCACGAGAGCCATACAGCGCCGCGGCAGAAGCACCCTTCAATACAGTCATTGTCTCGATGTTGTTAGGATCAATATCGAAAGCCCTGTTTGACTGTGGGTTACCACCCTGAAAGTCATCATTAGTTCTTGTAGTAGAGTTGTCAAATGGAACACCATC
>JAVKDO010000119.1:0-39032 GCA_040222235.1 Cyclobacteriaceae bacterium | reverse complement strand
TGTGTGCTGAAGTTGATCATGCTCGGATACCAATACTTCCATGCACTCAGCATTATCTGGACTTGGGCACCTCTCCTGGTGGTACCTCGCGCAACTGGCAGAGCTATGGTGACAAGGTGGACTGTCCTGCTGATTTTGATTTTAGGGTGATCGCAGATCCTCAGACAAGTGGCGGGCTATTAGTAAGTATTGCAGCGGAAGCCAAGGACGATTTTGAAACTTTCATGGCTGATCGAGGGATGACTTTGCAAGCCTTTGGTACGCTGAAAGAAAAGGCAGGTTTGGCACTTTCTCTGAGGTAGGAGGTCGAAGCATAGATTCCATAGAGGGATGACTACAGAGGCTGTAAAATATTTCTTACCTCCGCTTGTGACTCTCGCTATGTCAATGACATTCTAGACTTCCACCGATTTTGCAGCTTCTCGGTAAGTAGAAGGTGTAGTTCCCTGTACTTTTTTGAAGGCCTGGTTGAAAGTAGAAAGACTATTGAACCCAGAGTCAAATGCGATGCTCGCGATAGTCAGGTAGGGCGAATCTTCAAGTAGGCCTTTGGCTTTAGATATACGATACCCATTGATGTAATCATTAAAGCTTAAATCCATCTCAGTATTCAGCACTTTAGAGATGAGATGCTTAGAGACTTTAATTTCATCGGAGAGCTTGGATAATGAGTACTCTGCATCAAGATAGGTACTTGATGTTTCAAAATGCTTTGCCAGCTTTTCTTTGACTTCAGCAATCCGCTGATCACTCACCTTTTCTAGGTTTTTGTATTTAGTAGAGGGCACTGTCGTGTGATGGATTTCACGGTAGTGTCTTACCAGAAAATAGCTCCAACCGTAGATAACAAGGGAGAAGGAGACAGGCCCCCAGCTATAGTCTATCAAGCGAAGTATATAGTTGGAGAAATAGACTAGCAACACCGTGCCCACACCAACAACGAGCAAGAGATTCCAGCGGACATTGATAGTTGTCTGTGTGTTTCTTTTTGCTCGTACAGCCAATATTGACCATAGCAGGTAGACGAGTGATTGAATCAATAATGCTGTGTAGCCGCCCCTATACCAAAAGTCATTTAGCGATAGCTGGGTAGAAAAAATAACAACCAGAATCCCTGGGCTAAGATGCATGAGCCAGTTGGTCCACTTTACGAAAGATGACTGAGCTCTAGTATAAGCCAAAAGGAGTGGGCCTATGAAGAGATGAACCGCAAACCCTATGTTGATAAACCAGAGCGGACTGTCTACGTCATATACAAAGAGAACAGATTTGAGCATCCTTACGCTGAATGCCATAAGTAGAAGTCCCAGGACTATTTGCCGATAGGAGCGCTCCTTGCTGCTGAGAAATACCAGACTCCAGAAGAATCCCTGAGCGATACCCAAACTGCTTACTACCAACAACAACGGTGAATTCATCATGTTGAAATTTAGGGATTTTCTATTCGACTAACGTAATTCTGCCATTCCAAGGTTGGATAGAGACTGACGAATTAATTAATCTGTACGATTTCATAATTTATCAGTCAGGTATTGGTGCATGAGCCGAGTAGCATTACCCTGTCAAAAAACTCAAGCTATGTTGTTCAAAACCTATCTCATTGTAGCTGTTCGTCAGCTATTCAAAAAACCAGTTTTTTACCTACTCAATATTGGAGGTCTTGGTGTTGGTATGGCTGCCTTCATCAGCATTCTGCTATTCGTGAGCTATCATCTACGATTTGATGAATTCCACGAGCGACTGGAGGATACCTATCGGATTGTTCACACCTTTAAGAAGCAAGTACCGCCATACAAAACTGTGGCGACCTATTCTAAAGTTGGTGTATCGCTGAAAGAGGAGTACTCAATGGTGGAGCAACAGTGCCGCCTTGTACAGACTTACGGTGGCGGGGTGCAGTTGACGAAAGAAGATGACCGGCTTCTAATCGAAAAGGCCTACTATGCGGACCCTTCATTCTTTGATATCTTTTCTTTTCCGTTGCTTGCTGGTAATCCAGCCGATTTTGGTTAGTACAATACTATCGCCATCTCTAGCGAGCTTGCAAAAAGTATTTATGGTCAAAAATCACCTGTTGGTGAGATCATTGAAATGAGCAGTGTCAATGGTACCAGCGGATTTGAAATCGTGGGAGTATTTCAGAACAAACAACCGTCTCATATTGATGCAGATGTACTAATCAGTCTGGTTACTCTTGAGAGGGCCTGGGATGCCAATTTTGCTACTGGTTGGGGATCTTTTGATTTTGTCACTTATGTAAGGCTAGCTGCGTCAGCCGATCCTGTAGCTTTTGAAGCTGCTTTGCCAGCTTTCGCTGATAGGCATGGTGGTGAAAGTCGAGGCAGTAGTAGGGTAGTGCTGACTTTACAGCCGTTAGCAGATATCCATTTACACTCCCATTATAATCAAGAAATTTCTGTCAATGAGGATTTTGATGCTATACTTTTCCTCGCCGTAATAGGTGTGATGGTTCTTTTCATTGCATGGGTCAATTATGTCAATCTCTACACAGCTTTAGTAAGTGAGCGGACCAAGGAAGTAGGTGTGAGAAAATCGTTAGGTTCATCAAGGCTTCAGCTGATATGGCAATATCTAACGGAAGCGGGGATCATCAACATGTTGTCTATTATATTGGCACTCGTCTTAGTTTACACTGTGGTACAGCAAGGAGAGTCCTGGGGAGTTGTCTTCCTACTACCAGAATTCAGTTGGCATTACATCGTCGTACCTATTATATTCTTCGCCACAAGCACTCTGATATCTGGCTTGTATCCGGCAATACTTTTATCCAGAGCTGGACTTAAAAAAACGGATGAAACCAGCCGATATAGAAACTGGCTAGTGGTTGGGCAGTTCGCCGTTTCTGCGGCATTGATTACGGGCACGTTTCTGGTGGTTAGTCAGTTCTATTACATGCAAAATGCTTCCACAGGGATAGATACCTCGTCGGTGATTGCAGTTCCGTTGACTGACTTTAGAGATGATCGCGAAGGGCACGTCAGAAGTCTCCAACGTGTAAAGAGGGAAATGGCATCTATATCGGGAGTGGTATCTACTGCTTATGGTTCGGATATTCCGGGTACGGAGGTGGGGTGGAGAGGAGGCTCTGTAGTTATTGGCACCAATGATGATGAGATTCAGAGTCATTTGCTCTACAGAATGACATTGGATGAAAGTCTCTTGAGTCTCTTGAAGGTCGATATCGTAGCGGGTCGTGGATTTCTTGGTTTACAAGATAGTCTTGCTGTGCTGATCAATGAACGTGCGGTTTTGGAGTACGGATTTGGTGACAATGAGGAAGCGATCAACAAGAAGATACGTTTTTCAGCTTTAGATACACTGAGAGTTGTAGGGGTGGTGGAGGACTACTTTCAGGAAGCGCTTAGTGAACCTATTAAGCCTACAGCTTACTTCTTTGTTCCCAATGAAATACGATACTTATTTGTAAAATATGATCAATCGAACGAGATGGAAATATTAGCTAAGCTGGAGAGTCTCGTGAACATCCATTTCCCTAAGAATAACTTTGACCCACAGCTGATCGACGATAATATGGGTGACCGACATGCTTCAACAGAACAGTTCCTTTTCTTGTTCAATGCTTTCGCTGGCCTTGCCATTTTAATTTCTGTTCTTGGTCTCATTGGATTGGCTAGCTATAATGCACAAAGACATCAAAAAGAGATGAGTATTCGCAAAGTCCTGGGAGCGAGTACAGCCAGCTTGAACGTAAGGTTCTTGATCGCATTCATCAAACTCACCTTATTAGGAAACTTGATCGCGATTCCCCTGATCTATGTGCTAGGTAGAGACTGGTTAGAAGGATTTGTTTACCGGATAGATTTTGACTGGTCATACCCGGTCTACACTATGTTAGTATGTTCTGTTATCACAATAGGCTCAACAGTTTATGCAACTTACAGGGCTGCTAATGCCAATCCGGTTAAGATTCTCAGAGCGGAGTGATCAGCTATGCGTTGACCAGCTCTTTCTTCTCAAGGTATTCGTCATAGGTGCTTAACGTGTCTATGAACCCATCAGGTCTCAGCTCCAATACACGGTTGGCGATGGTCTGAGTGAATGTGTGATCATGTGACGTGAAGAGCACTGTACCCGGAAAATCTCTCAACGAGTTGTTAAATGCTGTAATTGACTCAAGGTCAAGGTGGTTGGTTGGCTCATCTAGTATGAGTAGGTTGGCACCCTGCAACATGATTCGAGAGACCATGCAGCGTACTTTTTCACCTCCAGAGAGTACGTTACACTTTTTGAGTGTCTCCTGTCCGGAAAAAAGCATCTTGCCTAGGAAACCTCTGATATATACTTCGTCTTTGTCCCCCTCAGAGTACTGACGCAACCAGTCGATTAGGTTTTCGTCAGACTCAAAGTACTTTTCGTTTTCATTGGGCAGGTATCCTTTTGTGATCGTCTGACCAAACTTGAAACTCCCGGATGTAGCTTCCTGCTCCTCCATAAGTACCTGGAAGAACTTCGTCACTGCCAAGCCATTGTCACTGACTACCGCAACCTTCTCACCACGGTTGATAAAGAGCTCAAGGTCTTTGAAAAGATATTCTCCGTTGTGTTTAAAAGACAGTTTGCTTGTTTCTAGTATTTGATCTCCAGCGGTTCGGTTTTGTGTGAAAATTATGGCTGGGTACTTTCTATTTGAAGGCTGAATATCGTCGATATTGATTTTGTCGAGCAGCTTTCTTCGGCTGGTAGCCTGCTTAGACTTAGAAGCGTTAGCACTAAATCGAGCGATGAACTCTTGGAGCTCTTTTTTCTTTTCTTCTGCCTTTTTATTTGAACTTGTCCTTTGGGTTAGCGCTAGCTGACTAGACTCATACCAGAAGGTATAGTTGCCAGTAAACATCTTAATCTGACCAAAATCAATGTCTGCTACGTGCGTACAGACCGTGTCTAAGAAGTGTCTGTCGTGAGATACGACGATCAAAGTATTGTTAAAATCTAAGAGGTAATTCTCCAACCAGGCAATCGTCTGAATATCCAAATCGTTGGTAGGCTCATCGAGAATAAGCACATCGGGGTTACCGAAAAGTGCTTGGGCCAATAGTACTCTCACCTTTTCAGTACCATTTAATTCTTTCAACTGCTTATAATGATCCGCTTCTTTTATTCCAAGGCCGCTGAGTAGGGCAGCTGCATCAGATTCAGCATTCCATCCGTCCATGTCTGCAAACTTGGCTTCAAGATCGGAAGCCTTAAGACCATCCTCTTCTGAAAAGTCAGGCTTAGCATAAATAGCATCTTTTTCCTGCATGAGATCCCACAGCTCCTTGTGCCCCATGATAACTGTGTTGAGTACCTCTACATCGTCATACTCAAAGTGATTCTGTGTCAAGACAGCCATACGCTTGCCTGGCTCCAACTTCACAGAACCAGAGTTAGGCAAGATCTCACCAGAGAGGATTTTCAAGAAGGTAGACTTACCAGCACCGTTGGCACCTATTACGCCATAGCAGTTGCCAGGTGTAAAGTTGATATTTACCTCATCGAAGAGAACTCGCTTACCGTATTGAAGGGAAATGTTTTGCGTTGAGATCATGCAGCTTTCTTATTTATGCCGCGAAGGTACGAGTTTTTGGGAAGGATTGAAAAATGAGTATATACAGTTGCTGTAAGTTCTTACAGCAACTGTCTAAGCCTCTTTCTCGGCAGTGCTAGCCGCTTTCTTTACCTCACTATCGAATGTTGCCTTTTTGAGAAAGAGCAGGGTACTGTCCTTCTCAATAATGCCAGAGTAGCCACTGAATAGCTCTATTTTCGACTCACTTAGTATGCAGATTGGGATTATTTTCTGTTGTTGCTGCTCATACCATTCATCAAATGATTTTTGATTCTCGAAGAGTTGCTCAGCATAAGCATCTTTTTTTCTTACATATTGTACGAGTGCTACAAAGTCAACATGAGCATTGAAAAGGACGTTTTTAGCCAATGGAAGATTCTCGTTTTCCGCTTCCTCTTTACTGGCAAGACGCAAGGTATTTTTGTCTCCTAGTTCTTTCTCAAACCACCGACACGCTGCTTCATTCAGCCCAGAATTAGAGGTCACCGCTGCGAGCCTGCCCATTTGCGATAGATCGACATCTTCAAAGATACCATCAGAGAGTACGTTAGCTTCAATAGCCGGAAGTCCCATTTTTTGTGCGACCTTGACGCTAGTTGTTGACGTATCCACCATCACTACGTCATGGCCATGATCAATAATGCGCTGGGCTATTTTCCTGGCTAGCTCATTTGCACCCACAAAGATGATTCCGGTAGGTTCCTTGCGTACAACACCGAGCATAGACGCTACCCACTTGGCCGATGAGCCTTGTATGACTACAGTACCCACGATCATGGAGAATACAAGCGGAAGAAGCAGTTCGGCCTCTTGAGGATCCACGATATCAGGATTCTTAATAAGCGTCAATGAGAATAAGGAAGCTACCGCAGCGGCGACTATTCCTTTTGGTCCTATCCAGGATATGAATGCTTTCTCACGCCACGTTAATGTAGATTTGATAGTGGCCAGTAGCACACCAAAAGGGCGTAGAATAAGAATGACTACCAGAAACAGAAAGAAACTGGCCAATCCTAGTGTTTCGATCTGAGCTACCTCTATCCTTGACGACAGGAGAATGAAAAGCACTGAAATGAGTATTAAGCTGATATCCTCTTTGAAGAGGAGTATTTTCTTGATTTCCTCCATATTCAGATTAGCCAGTATGATGCCCATCACCGTAGCAGCCATTAGTCCTGCTTCTTTATGAATGAACTCGGAGAAAGCAAAGGTCAGAATGACTAAGCCTAGCGTAAAGACATTCCTCAAGTATTCGGGTATGGCATTTCTCTTGATGGCATAGTAGAGAATAAAGGCGCCTATGCCACCCGCGACAATACCAGAGGAGATGGTAGTGAAGAACTCCTGCAACACCTCTATGGGATAGTCTGCACCATGATGACTTGAGACGATGAACTCATACATCAACACGGCAATCAGTGCTCCGAACGGGTCAATTAAAATACCTTCCCACTTCAATATAGTGTTGACCTTATTGTTGGGCCGTACGTTGCGAAGGATGGGTAGCACCACTGTAGGTCCAGATACCACAATGAGACCCCCAAATAAAAACGCCATTGGCCAACTTAGGTCAAGTAGATAATGACTGGCTACCCCGCCACCAGTGAAAGTGACTAGTGATCCGAAAAGCAGCAGATTACCTACTGTACCGGCTTGGTTTCTCACCTCTTTTAAATTCAGGGTTAGACCTCCTTCAAAAAGTATGACTCCAACAGCAATCGATACAAATGAGAATAGAACATCCCCAGAGAAAAAGGCATCCCCATTGATGAACTTTGATCCATCAGAAGTGATAAAAGTAGACCCGGGACCTATGAGCAGGCCTATGATGATCAATGGAAGGATAGCGGGTTGCTTGATCTTCCAAGCCAACCACTGTGCAAATATTCCAAAAACCAAGATACTGGCTAATTCAAGCATGACTCAAAGATAGATGGACATCTAGATATTATGAGATGTCTTGGACAACATATTTTGCAATGTGGATGTTGTTGGAACGAACCTTTGAGCCAGAATAGTTCTGTAGGTTGTCAGCTATTTTTCTAGATAGGGGGATATTGAGGGCGAAATTAGGAAATTCCCGTATTTAGAATCAAATTTGTGGTATTAAGTAGGAGTAGTCTTTTTTTATACGATCTCGCCCGATTCAATAATTAAGTTTTGCGCCTCTCACTTCAAATTTTTACTAGTAAAGGGCATTTTGTATCTGCTTCAACGCTGGACATTTCCATTTCCTTCTTTGAAAGACAACAATGATTGCGAAGCTTTCTAATGTGCTTTTGCGGGTACCCCAAAAACTGAGACAGACAACTCAATAGTTTATTCCGATAGGGATCTCGGATGAGCGAAATGAAAAACTTCTGACTAGATAATCAAAAATCTCTTATCAGTTCAATCAAGCAATTAATAACCATTTATAATCTAATACAATGAAAGAAGGAACAGTAAAATTCTTTAATAACTCCAAAGGGTTTGGTTTTATTAAGCCGTCAGATTCAAGCGAAGATATTTTCGTCCACCAGAGTGGTCTAATCGACGATATTCAGGAAAACGATCGAGTTGAGTACGAACTTGAGCGTGGCAAAAAAGGTATGAACGCAGTGAGAGTTAAGTTGTTAGACTAGGCCTCATTAAGAACCATATGTATAAAGCCATTGAGTAAATCAATGGCTTTTTTTATACATTTGCGTTAAGTATTATCAAGAACTAATCAATTGAATGGCAAGATCACAGAACACCTTTAACAAAAGAGAAAAAGAGAAGAAAAGACTGCAGAAGCGTAAAGAGAAGCAGGAAAAGAAAGAAGACAGGAAGGCGAATGCTACATCAGGAGCGCTAGACGAGATGTTAGCTTATGTCGATGAGTTTGGCAATATCACGGATACTCCTCCAGATCCTACGGTAAAGAAGAAAGAGGTTAAGGCCTCAAGTATTGAAATAGGTGTTCCCAAGAAAGAACGTGAAGATATTACTGCTGAGCGCAGGGGTAGAGTAGCTTTCTTTAATGATAGCAAGGGGTATGGCTTCATCAATCAGGATGGCACCCAAGAGCGTTACTTTGTGCATATTAATGGTGTTATCGATCAGATTCAAGAAGGCGATAAGGTGAGCTTCCAGCTCGAAAAAGGAGCCAAAGGAATGAACGCAATTGAAGTAAAAATATTGAAGTAATCAGTTGATCGCTCCCAAAAATAAAAGGCCCGATAGGGCCTTTCTTATTTACTTCAAATGAATTTTTTTTAGATTTCCCTATTTCTCGGTAGGGTCAGACTTCTCTTCAGTATTATCTTCTTCCTCTTCTTCTTTAGGAAGTTCTTTAACACATGTCACCGTTAGGACATAGTGCTTGTCCAACACAAAATCAAAAGAATAGGCCTCAATCATTTCCCATGCCTTGGCAGACTGTTTGAGTAACATCACCAGATCTTGAGCTACGAGGGAAGTCTTAATCGAAGCGACCAACTGTCCCTCACTCAGAGACATTTTGAAGGTATATGTACTATTCTTCTTAGGGTCAAGATCGGAAAACTCGTGCTTAGAAAATTGGTAAGTGGCAGTCCCATCTTCAGCAGCATCCACCATTGTTTTAACGACAGCCGGTTTGTATTTTTTCCATAACGGATAGAAAGCGTTGGAGGCAATAGTTTCGATTCGCATAATTGATAATCATCCCGAGGGAATAGCTTTTTTGTTTTGTTAAATCCTGCCCCTGCTTCATAGGAGCCTATATTTTTTACTGACTAGGCTTTAACACCTATTTTCAACTAGAACGATTTCTCAGGTGTAAGCCCAAAAGCGCGTAGAGCGCAAGTTACGAACAAGTAAATCGAATACACAGCCTTTTTATATAATTCACTGAAAGTGAAGCACTGCACGGGGCTTGACGGATTCACAAATCGCGGACACAATTAAATATCTTTGCCGACCCAATATCGAAAAGAACCATGCACAGAATCATCTTATTTTTAGCACTATTACTATTAAGTCAATTAGCTCATTCTCAAGTATTGATCACCTTGCTCTTAGGAGACAAGCTAAACAGCGACAAAATCGAGTTTGGACTAGATGGCGGCTTGAACTGGTCGTCTATTTCTAATCTGCAGTCGAGTGATCGGCTCAGAGCGTTGAACCTTGGTTTCTATTTTGACATTAAGATGAAGGAGCGCTTGTATTTGAGTACAGGAGTCCTGGTTAAGTCGACGGTTGGAAATGATGATTTGTCCACAAGTGACCTCAACCTACTTTCCCCTGAACTGGTTATAGAAGATGGGACCTACGCGCAACGGCTCAGTTATTTTCATGTACCGATTACGGCTAAGTACCGATTTAAGAATCATTTCTATGTTAAGGGAGGGGCTCAATTGGGCTTACTAAACAATGCGCGTTTAGCTTTTGAGGCAGAAGAGGACAAAACTGTCATCTCTAAAGAAACGGACAATATTGACATGTACAAACGCATAGATGCGGGACTCTTAGCAGGATTTGGTTACAAGCTTAAAAAGGGTACGGGAATGAATATTGGAGTTAAGTACTATTACGGTTTTACAAACATCTATAAGAGCGATGCACTATCAGGAACCAATGACGGTGTTTACCTGAAAGTGGATATCCCGATAGGAGCCGGTAAAGCAAAGGAAAAGAGTGAATAGAATTAATTCCCAACGCTATCCTAAAGCAGTTTTAATCTCCTCGACGTTCTTTTTGCTATTACCTATAAAGATGTGACTATCAATGATAAACACTGGTCTCTTTAGAAATGTATACTCTTCAAGGATATACTTTCTGTAGTCATCTTCATGAAGATCCCTATCATTCAGTCCCATCGACCGATACTTCATCGCTTTCCTTGAGAAGAGTGACTCATAGCTGCCAGCCAACTCCTTCATTTCATCAATTTGCTCAGGAGTAATCTGCTCCGTCTTAATATCTTGCTGAAGGAACTCGTCTCTTATCCCTAGCTCTTTAATTATTCGTTGACAAGTACTGCAAGTGGAGAGGTGATAGACTTTTTTCATAATCGTATTCTTCACTTACTTCAAGAATTCTGGTGACTGATAACTTGGGTTGGGATAATTGTAGAATCCTTCGCCGGTCTTTATACCGAGTTTCCCTTGATCAATATATCCTTTCAATAACTCTGCGAATTTCTGACTCTTGGTATCTTTCATCTTGTGGGTGACGTGCCAAGCAGTGTCTAGCCCAATCTGATCCATGATGCCAAACGGGCCTGCTGGCATGCTGAAGTTGCCCATCCAACTTCGATCAACATCTTCGATAGCAGCTATATCGTAAGTGACCAATGCACCAGCGGCTCCTAGAAAGGCCATGAGCATGGTATTAAATATATAGCCTGGATTCTCTCTCTTCATCCTAACCGGAATCTGGTTGAGCTTCTTACCCATAGCGTCAAGTAATTCGATCATCCAGCTCTCTGTACCCGGATGTGGCATGATGTCAACAACTCGCGCAGTAAAAACATCATGGAAATGGAATGCACAAAACATTCCCGGCCTTCCAGTAGCTTCAGAGAACATTGACGGTAGTAAATAGGAAGTGTTCGTGGTAAATACTGTGTGCGAAGGACATAGTTCTCCAAATTGCTTCCACACCTTCTCTTTGATCTCTGGTTCTTCAGTTACTGACTCATTGACAAAGTCGACATTTTTGGCGGCTTCTTCTGGATTAGAAGTGAATGCCAACCGTGATATGATCCCATCGAAATCAGCTTCTGGAACATGTCCAGACTTGATGAGGCTCTTTAATATTTTTATCTGGATGTTCTTACCAGAATCAAGTGCTTTGTCACTGATATCGTAAACAGTGGTATTAAAACCACTTATTGCAGCTTGCAGTGCCACTCTCAAGCCTAATGTCCCACTTCCCAGTACAAGGAAATTTTTGATATCATTGAGTTTTACTTCTGCCATCTTTCAATTAGTTCAAATTCGAAATTCTATCTTTTTCTATAGCTTTCACGCCATTATGTCCACATGCCTTGACCACCTCGATGAGCATTGCGAACCTCGGATCCTTGGTTAGCCCCTTTTTATATCTGGCGTAAATCTGCTGTACGATCGTGCCAAGCTTGAAACTAGCAAAGGCAAAATAATATACCATATGATGAATATCCCTCCCTGATTGTTCTGCATATCGCTCGAGTACTTCTGCACGATTAAGATTGCCGGGAAGCCATGTCAGGTTGAAGGGCTTGAGGGCAGGAGAGTCTGCGCCTTCTGCCCAGTAGGCCAGTGAGGTTGCCAAGTCCATCAAGGGATTGCCGACTGTACTCATTTCCCAGTCAAGTACTGCCAATATATTGTTGGGTTGATTGGCATCAAGTACTAGGTTGTCGTACTTGTAGTCATTGTGGATGAAGGCAGGTGGCTCATCACTTGGTATGTTAGCACTCAGATAGCCGGCTATTTCATCCATGGACTTGACGTCATCCGTCTGCGCATTTTTATATCTCTTGATCCAGCCCTCAACTTGCCGCTGATTATATCCCTCAGGCTTTCCAAGTTCCAGCAAACCATTTTCCGATAGGTCAAGGGAATGTAAGTCGACGAGATTGTCCACTGTCTTTTCAGAAATTGACTTCATCAGTTCAGGGGTCAATTTCAGGCCTTTTGGAGGCTTGTTTCTTAGGATCAGACCTTTGACGCGCTCCATCATATAGAACGGCGCACCAATGATCGACTCATCTTCGCAATAGACCAAAGGCTGAGGTATCTTCGAATAGACTGGCCGCAGCGCACTTAGCACGCGAAACTCTCTCCCCATATCATGGGCAGACTTGATGTTAGCACCAAATGGCGGCCGTCTTAATACATATTCTTTGTCATCGGTCGTAATGAGGTAGGTCAGGTTAGAGAATCCGCCGGGGAACTGACGCACCTCGATGAACGATGGAAATCCGTCTACTTGCTCTTGCAAGTACTTGACAAGCTTTCCAACCTCGAGCTCTTCACCAGGCCGCACCGCTACGGCACTGTCTAAACCTTCATTGATCATTTGGACTTTCTTAGATTAAGACCATACTCACCTAGCATAGATCTAGCTACCACAGACTTGTGCACCTCGTCTGGGCCATCATATATTCTCGCACCTCGCTCATGACGATAGTACCAAGACAGAATAGTATCGTCCGTTACACCTAATGCACCATGAGCCTGGATGGCTCTGTCGATCACCTGCTGTAAGATATTGGCTACAAAGAATTTAATGGTAGAGATTTCATTTTTAGACGCCTTGTTACCCTGCTGATCAATCTTATGAGCAGTATGTAGTACCATGTATCTCGCTGCGTTGATTTCTGCACGACTCTCAGCAATCCAGTTTTGGATGGTCTGCATATGTCCCAGCATCCGACCGTCGCTTAGCTCTCTACTAGCCGCATATTGGCACATCATACCCAATGCTCTTTCACTGATACCAATCCAGCGCATGCAATGATGGATACGTCCAGGACCAAGACGTTCCTGCGCCAGCATGAATCCCATGCCCTCACCACCTATGATATTTGACTGAGACACACGACAATCGTTGTATCTCACCTCAGCATGACTCATATAGCCTTCGCCGGCTTCACCCATGATAGGTATGTTCCTGACAATCTCAAAACCTGGGTTATCGGTAGGTACGACGATCATACTCGCCCTGGCATATTTGTTTTCATCGTCGGGTGACGTGTTGGCCATTACTACCGCAAATGATGCACCATCAGCTGCAGTGGTGAACCACTTATGGCCGTTGATGACATAGTCTTCTCCATCCTTGAGCGCTGAAGTGGCCATGCGCACGGGATTAGAACCCGCAAACTCAGGCTCTGTCATGCTAAAGCAGCTACGTAACTGGCCATCCATCAGTGGCTGTAGGAATCGGCTTTTGACATCATCAGACGCATACTTGTGGAGCAACTCCATATTGCCGATATCAGGAGCTTGACAGTTGAAGACATAGTGTCCTATCGGTGAATGCGCTAGGAGTTCGCTGAGTTGACCAAAATCTACCAACTCTAGCCCGAGCCCACCATCTTTTTCCGGTAGGTGAGGAGCCCACCATCCGAGCTTCTTCACTTGCTCTCTTTTTTCTTTGAGTACAGTGGCCTCTACTTCTTTGAACGGCATGTGCATGATGGACTTCTCCAAGGGAAGTAGTTCGTCATGTATATACTCTTTTATCTTAGGGTAAAGTGCCTTGAGCTTTTCTGATGAGAATATATCAACCATAGTCGTGAATTAGTACATTGGGAAATTGATCAAATAGTGTAACCGCCATCAGCAGTATACACACCACCAGTGCAGTAAGAGGAAGCCTCTGAGGCAAGGAAAAGCGCTAGACCAGCTATTTCATCTGGCTGTCCAATTCTTGGTAGCGGCAACTCTTTGGTCATCTTGTCCACGATGGGCTCATTGCTCCATAATGCTTGGCTAAACTTGGTTTTGATTAGACCAGGGCAGATAACATTGGCTCTAACGCCCATGGGACCCCATTCTTTGGCCAGTACTTTGGTCAAAGAGATAAGCGCTGCTTTGCTTACGCTGTAAATACCCAGGAAGGGTTCTGGGCTCAATCCTCCAATAGAGCTGATGTTGATGATCGATCCACCACCTCTCTTTTTCATATGAGGAAAAGCCATTTTGGCGAATTCGAAAGGTCCTTTGACATTGACATTCATAATCTTATCAAAGGCATCTTCATTAGTGTTAATCACTGGACCAAATACCGGGTTAGTGGCAGCATTGTTTACGATTATATCGATTCCACCATGGAGCTCTACGGTTTTGTTGACCAATTGTTCTAGTTCTTCAAGACTGCCTGTATTGGCAGCAATGCCGGTAGCTATACCACCTTCATCTACGATTGACTTAGCTACTTCATCTACTGCTTCTTGCTTTCGACTAGAGACTACTACGCTTGCCCCGGCTTGTGCAAATGCTATGGCCATATATTCTCCAATGCCTTTACTCGCACCAGTGACTATCGCAACCTTTCCTGTTAAGTCAAACTTCTTTTTTACGTCCATTGATTGTCGATCATTTTTGGGTTATTGGACGGGGAAGATAATTAAATATGTTATGCATGCATAATAAATAAATGCAAGATTTGGCCAATATGACTAGTTTAGTAGCATAAGTAAGTTGCATGTACACAATTCATAAAACACAGTTTGGCCCCTACGATCATTACCAAATCAAAGATGCAAATGATGAGGAATCGATAAGTATTATTCCTGCATTTGGGGGCTTGATTAATGATTGGACAGTCAAAACTAAATCAGGTCTGTCGAGACTCTTGAAGAACTATGAGGATCATTTAGACCTCAATGATAATATAGATGTCAACTTTCAAGGGCCTAAGCTTATCCCATACCCGAATAGGATTGAGAATGGTCAATATACCTTCAATGGTCAGGAGTATCAATTAGAGCAGTCCAAGATTGGTGAGCCCAACAGTATCCATGGGTTTTTATGCAGACTGCCTATGGAGGTGATTGAGCAAGTGTGCGAGGCTGATCGTGGCTCGATTACACTGCAGCACTCCTACAATGGCGCTGAGAGCGGTTACCCATTCACTTTCGACATTGAGTTGACCTATCAGCTACATGCCAGTGATGGCCTATCCATACTTACCAGAATTAGAAATACTGGTGACCGTTTGATGCCTTTCGGAGATGGTTGGCATCCCTATTTTGCCTGTAGAGATGGGATTGGTAGTCTTGAGCTCGAGTTTCATGCTAAGGGAAAACTCGAAACCAATGAATTGGCCATACCCACAGGAAAGTTGGATTACTACGGTCAGTTCGAATCATTGACTTCCATAGCATCAGTCCAACTTGATGACTGCTTTGAGTTGCGTGATGATCATATATTATTAAGATATCCAGATGAAGATTTGACACTTGCTTTTTGGCAGGAGATGGGGGAAGGGAAGTACAACTATTTGCAGGTTTATACACCAGCAGACAGTCAGTCTATCGCGATCGAGCCCATGACTTGTCCTCCCAATGCTTTTAACTCTGGGGAAGGCCTAATTGAGATAGCTCCTAAGGAGCAGATTGAATTAAGACACGGAATCAAGGTTATTGGTAAATCAGGGGAATAGAGATTATTATTTAAACCTGAAATCTTATGTTTTTCATACAACTCAAATTCAACAAGTAGTTTTTTCGACTTAAAAGTTGAAAAAACCTGTAATTTTCTTAATTTGCCTTCATATCAGTTTCACAACAGACTGATATGTGGGTTAATGTTGTTTATAGAATCAAAGCCGTGATCACTGATCGCGGCTTTTTCTGTTTCACAAGGAAGTGTCAGTTAACTGTGGTCTTTTTGACCTACTTAGGCTGAGTCATGAGCTGCCCCTTGCGGTAGGCCATGGATAGTGCTGCAGGTATTTCTGCTTCCGCCTCGATTACTTTAGCTCTATTCTGCTGTGATATGGCCAACATCTCTTGTTCTAGCGCGACAGCCATGGCGCGCCGCTCTTCCGCTTTTGCATGAGCTATTTCCAGGTCGGCAGCAGCTTGATCAATTTGCAGCTTTGCACCAATGTTTTTACCAATATTGATATCCGCTATGTCAATAGATAAGATGGTAAATGCAGTACCAGCATCCAGCCCAGCGGCTAACACTCGCTTCGATATTTCTTCAGGCTTTTCGAGGACTGCCAGATAGTGAGTAGCCTCACCAATGCTCGCTATGATACCTTGGCCCACGCGTGCCTTAATCGTCTCTTCACCCGCTCCACCAACGAGCTGCTCAAGATTAGTTCGAACTGTCACTCGGGCTTCAGCTATCAGCTGAATGCCATCTACAGATACACCGGTGATCGCGGGTACTATGATCATGTAGGGTGTAATTGAAATTTGTACAGCTTCTAATACGTTTCTTCCCGCTAGATCTATGGCGGTGGCTTGCTTGAAACTAATGCTTAGGTTGGCCTTATCTGCGGCAATCAATGCCTTGATCACATTTACCAAATTACCACCGGCGAGATAATGGGTTTCTAATTGTTGTGTATCGATATCCTTAATTCCTGCTTTTACGGCAAGTATCAATGACCTTACGATCAAATTAGGAGGTACTTTTCTGAACCTCATAAATGTCAGGTCAACCAAACTTACCTGAACGCCTGAAAATATGGCGGTAATCCAGAGATTAACCGGAATGAGAAAGAGGATAAACCAGAGGCCAGCTATTGCTATTCCAACAAATATTAAGAGTGAGGTATCTGGCATATTTCAACGATCAGACTGGAATCTACAACTTATATTAATGATAATTCGAGTAGTAGCTGATGTTCGTTAGAATTATCGGTGTTGTAAGTTGTTTGTTCTTATTATTAAATTTAAACTGTCTTAAAACCATAACCCACATGCTCTCTAGAAAACTAGGCTATATACTCATTGCAATGGTCACGCTATCCTCGATCTTGGCGGTCATCATTATTCAATTCTATGATGTAGAGATCTTAAAATTACTGCTAGCGCTAACCTTTGTGCACTTTGTTGCGTTGCTCGTGTTCATTATCGATATCTATCGGAATTCATCTGTCCCGTACCGTTGGGTATGGATTGTGTTGATGATCATGGCGCCAATAATTGTCATGATTGCTTATACCATCACATATATACCCGATGCTGTTTCAAGACAAGCCAAAGACTAGTGCTCAAGCCAACTCTTATAATATTTACCATCATCAATCTTTAAAGCATTCTCAGTAAGCATCAGCGGCTTGAAAGTATCAATCATAACTGCCAGCTCCTCCGTTTTTGTTTGACCGATACTGCGCTCATATGCACCTGGATGTGGTCCATGAGGAATACCTGCCGGATGGAGCGAAATATGTCCTCGCTCAATATTGTTGCGACTCATGAAGTCACCATCCACGTAGTAGAGCATCTCATCACTGTCAATATTGGAATGATTGTAAGGTGCTGGAATCGACTTGGGATGATAATCATACAGCCTTGGACAAAACGAGCAAACAACGTAGGCACTAGTCTCAAATGTCTGATGAACTGGTGGCGGCTGGTGAACACGACCAGTAATGGGTTCAAAATTGTGAATCGAGAAGCCATAGGGAAAGTTATATCCATCCCATCCGATGACATCAAAGGGATGTGTGGTATAGACCAATTCATGTAGCAGACCTTGTTTCTTTACCTTCAGAAGGAACTCACCTTTCTCGTCATGTGTCTCTAGGTTTTGCGGTAGCTTATAATCTCGCTCACAAAAAGGGGAGTGCTCAAGCATCTGCCCAAACCAATTGCGGTAGCGCTTAGGCGTATAAATGGGCACAAATGACTCAGAATAGAGTAAACGGTTGTTCGGTGTATTGAAGCTGATCTGATAGATCATGCCTCGGGGAATGATTAGATAGTCCCCATATTCGAAATCTATGTTGCCTAGGAACGTACGTAAGGTACCTGTGCCTTCATGTACGAATATCATCTCATCGGCATCAGCATTCTTGTAGAAGTAGCTCGTGAGCGATTGCCGAGGGGCAGCCAACCCTATGATAATATCACTATTGACCATAAGCGGCTCTCTACTATCCAGAAAATCATCTGCAGGAGTGACCTGAAATCCTTGTAACAATCTGGAGGTGATATTTTTCTCTACTGAGATTTTAGGAGTCATGTCTTTCGGATCCCTGATCTCAGAAACCATGGTTGGTCTTTGATGATGGTAGAGTAGCGATGACATGCCGTCAAATCCGATGGTGCCAAATAGCTGCTCATAATAGAGTCCACCTCCCGGTTTTTCGAACTGGGTGTGACGCTTTGGGGGTATCTGTCCTAATTTATGGTAAATGGGCATGTCGTTTTCCTTTGGGTTACTCGAAATTAATGAGAATTCTTGTTTCGTAAGGTCTGGATTTCCTACTCATGACAAAACTCATGAATTGAATTTATCCGTCTTTTCCGCTCCATAGACATCCTGTCCATTCTTGGCATGAATTCGAATATTGATGACAAGTTCTTCTGATTTTGATATAGCAAGGTCATAGAGCTCATTGACGAGGTTCATTATTTCCGGATACTGCCCTTCTAGTACAGTTTCAAAAGGAGTAACTGTATATTTCATTCCAGAAGATTGGATCTTAGCGATGCATGCATCAATGATTGGATAGCCGTCTTTCGCATTGGCGATAGGTACAATCTGGATGCCTAAGTTGATTTGATTATTCATGTCTTTTGAGTTCTGATCATTTAACAAAGTGGTGAAGTTATCTCAACCATGGAGATAATAAACAGGTTAGGTGTTCAGAGCGAATGTCATTGTCGCAGGTGGGATCGGTTTCACAAATCGAAACCTCCTTTTTTAATTGTCTCCTGGTTGCAACGCCGGATTTAGCCAATTACACGATTGAAACAACCTGTTTCATTTTGCATCAGAAATAAGGCCTATTTTATCTAGATTGCGCTTCTTTTAACGCTTAACAACTGACCCATGCGCTTACCTCAATGCTTCTACATAGCGGCACTTGTATTATTATGCTTTGCATTTAATGGATTTTCACAAGACGCGGATAGCGTATGGATGCGACATACGTCCATTTCGCCAGACGGCAGTACCATTGCTTTTAGTTATCTCGGGGATATCTGGACCGTCCCAAGTAAAGGGGGTCGTGCACTGCGATTGACTTCCCATCCGGCCTATGAAGCTCAGCCCGTGTGGTCTAGAGACAATACCACGATTGCATTTTCGTCCAATCGCCATGGAAATTTCGATGTGTTCACCATTCCGGTAGGTGGGGGCATGGCTAGCCGGTTGACCCATCACTCCGCTGACGACTGGCCTACCGATTTTTCTCCAAATGGTGATGAGGTATACTTCAATTCTATTCGAAGAGATAATCCTGAGTCGGTGCTTTTTCACAGGCTTGGGGAGTTGTATGCTGTTTCCACCAAAGGGACCATGCCCGAACAAGTCTTGGCGATTCCGGCTTGGCAGGCCAAAGTGGATACTTCGGGTAATATGCTATTTGAAGAGATCAAAGGGTATGAAGATGAGTTTCGCAAGCATCACACCTCTTCAGTAACTAGAGATGTATGGGTCAAGCGTCCAGATGGAAGCTTTGAGAAGCTATCAACGTTCGAAGGTGAGGATCGCAATGGTGTATTTGGCAGTGGTTCGACTTACTATTTCCTATCGGAAAAATCGGGTACGTTCAATGTGCATCGAGGAGACATTGACGACCCTACCGTGAATGTTCAGATCAGCTCTTTTGAACATCATCCGGTACGTTATTTATCAGTGTCAGATAATGGCTTGCTCTGTTACAATTATAATGGGGCGGTCTACACACAGCTTGAAGGTGCTGAACCTCAAAGAATAGTAATTGATGCTACAGGTGATCAAAACGTCTTACCCACGGAACTTTTGAGCATTGCAGGGGATGTTTCAGAGCTTGATGTATCACCTAACGGAAAGGAATTGGCCTTCATCCATCGAGGGGAAGTATTCGTCACTACCGTCGAAGGTGGGTTGACTCGGAGATTGACTAATACACCAGAGCAAGAAAGGAGCCTGAGTTTTAGTCCTGATGGCAAGTCTCTCGTCTTTGCAGGCGAAAGAAATAATAGCTGGAATTTGTACCTCATCAAAGTTGCTGGAAAAGATGAGAAGTATTTTACGAATGCACTGGAGCTTAAAGAAGAGGTGTTGCTTGCCAATGAGTTTGAGACATTCCAGCCTGCCTTTTCTCCAGACGGCAAGGAAGTTGCCTTTCTTGAAGAGCGGATCAAGTTGAAGAAAATCAACATTGAGACTAAAGCTGTCACCCAAATCCACGATGGTACGAGCAACTTCTCCTATGCGGATGGAGATCAGCACTTCAGTTGGAGTCCGGATGGAAAATGGTTCGCCATTACATTCAACCCTCAAGGGCATTGGGTGAGCGAAACGGGCATCATTAAGTCAGATGGCACAGGTGGTATTAGAAACCTTACTTCAAGCGGATTTTATGATGAGTACCCGCAGTGGTCGAGAGATGGCAAGATGCTTTACTGGTTTTCCGATAGGGATGGGGGACATAGTGTAGCCAAGACAGGTAGTTTTGAAATGGACGTATACGCTTACTTCCTGACTCAGGAAGCCTTCGACGAATATCGCTTGGGCAAAGGCGAGGCTACATTACTTGCGGACAAAAAAGACGAGGAAGAAGAGGAAAAGGAAGGGAAGGGGAAGAAGTCTAAAAAAGGAGAGGAAGAGAACAAAGAGAAGGAAGAAGAGCTGACGCCTGTCAAGATAGAGTTTGATGGATTGAGCAAACGAAAGGTAAGACTGACACTTTTCTCGACTTATCTGTCTGATGCAAAACTGACTAAAGACAGCAAGAGCCTCTACTACTTAGGGACTGCAGAGGATAAAACCGAACTCTGGAAGACGGACTTACGAACTAAAGAAACCAAGTCAATAGGTAGCTATTCAGAAGGTGGAGGTTCACTTATTCTGAGTAAAGATGGGAAGCAGCTCTATGTGGCCACCGACGATGGAATTGAAAAAGTCGATTTGTCATCGGACGAAGGTAAACCTGTCGGTATAGGCGGGGAAATGGCATTTGATAAGTCTGCTGAGCGCTTGTATATCTTCGATCATGCCGCGCGGCAGGTACGAAAGAAGTTTCTCGACCCAGATCTTCACGGTGTGGACTGGGATATGATGGTGGCCAATTACCGACAATTTGTACCAGGGCTCAACAATGATCATGATTTTAGCGACTTACTCAGTGAGCTGCTAGGTGAATTGAATGCCTCACACACTGGAGCACGCTGGAGAGAAAGATCAGGAGACGCTGATGCCACCTCGTCGTTGGGTGTATTCTTTGATCCTGATTATAGCGGCAATGGCATCCGTATCAAAGAAATCATGGAAGGCAGTCCACTTGTTCAAAAGGATAAAAAGATCAAAGTAGGTGTGGTAATAGAGGCAATTGATGGCGTAGCTATTGGCGCTACCGCTAATTACTACCCGTTGCTCAATCGCAAGGCGGATAAGCCGGCCTTACTCTCACTACACAGTCCTGTATCAGGTGATAGGTGGAAAGAATGGGTGAAGCCGATCAGCTTTGGTGCTGAGAATGAACTCTATTATCAGCGCTGGATCAAGCGGAACCGCCAGATGGTACATGATCTTTCTGATAATCAGGTCGGCTATATGCATGTGCGTAACATGAGTGACCGTAGTTTCAGGGAGTTTCTAGAGGATGCGATGGGAGAAGAGGTCAACAAGCAAGCATTGATCGTCGATACTCGCTTCAACGGTGGTGGAGATCTGGTCGACGATCTTACGACCTGGCTGAGCGGGACAAAATACATGGAGTTTGAAAGCAATGATGGACGTATTATCGGTAAGGAGTCACAGCGAAGATGGACTAAGCCGTCCGTGATGCTCATCGGCGAAGGCAACTACTCTGATGCACACTGTACTCCGGCAGGGTACAAAGATCTTGAGATCGGTAAGCTCGTCGGCATGCCTGTTGCCGGTACATGCAGCTTTGTCTGGTGGGAGCGCACGCAAAACGGATTGGTCTTTGGTATCCCCAATATGGCCGTCAAAGACATTGCTGGTGATGTTCTTGAAAACAAGCAACTCATGCCTGACATTCAAGTGAAAAACCCATTTGATGAGGTGGTCAACAACAAAGATCAGCAGATCGAAAAGGCTGTAGAAGAGCTACTGCGGCAGATTAGATAGAGGTGGTCTACAATTCAAATCTAGGTCAAGACTAATTTCATCAGATGAAGGTATCCCAAATAGAGACTGAACACATGAAGCTAATCCGAGGCTTGAGAAAGTCAGTGTGGAAGGTGCAAGAGGAGTTTAATCTAATAGCTTCCGGGGATAAGGTGATGGTTTGTCTGTCAGGTGGTAAGGACAGCTACACCATGCTCGACCTGCTGTTGAATATGCAGAAAGCACGAGAAGGTGATTTCGAGATCATTGCTGTCAATCTCGATCAGAAGCAGCCAGACTATCCTGAGCATGTCCTACCGGAATATCTGGATAATCTTCAGGTTAATTACCAAATCATTGAGCGCGATACGTATAGCATTGTCAAGGATAAAGTGCCAGAGGGCAAGACCTTGTGCAGCTTGTGCTCGCGCCTAAGGAGAGGAACCCTTTATACTGTGGCAGAAGAGCTTGGCGCAACTAAGATAGCGCTAGGACACCATAGGGAGGATGTGCTAGAGACGTTCTTTCTCAACCTGTTCTTTAGTGCCAAGTTGGAAGCTATGCCGCCGATCTATCGGACGGATGATAATAAACACACTGTGATTAGGCCCCTTGTTTTCTGCAAGGAAGAACAGATCATAGAGTACGCAGTACTACGAGATTTTCCAATCATACCTTGCAACCTCTGTGGTTCCCAGCCTAATATGCAACGACAGGTAATCAAACAAATGATGAAGCAATGGGAGTCAGCATATCCTGATCGCAAGGAAATCATCATGACGGCCCTAAGCAAGGTCCACCCCTCGCACCTTTATGATCAAAACTTGTACGATTTTGAGGGGTTGGTTGATCTGATGCCTCAGGAATAACGAGACTACAACACATTCATAAATTGGAAGTAGATGTATTGGTATCCCAACACTGCTCCAACTGAAACAAGATTTCCGATTAGGAAATAATCATTGTTGATCTTGTTTTAACTATCCTCGTGTAATCGAGTACCTAATTTGATAGCCCCAAAGAAGATGATCATATTGGGGTACCCCATTATCAAGCCAAAGAACAGGATCAATCGTTCGATGAAGCCTTTCAATATTGAAATGAAAGAAGGAGGATGACTCCTGAGTATGGAGCTTAGTGCAGCAAATATTCCCCAAAGCATTATCTCACCGAGGATCATGATACCTAAAAAGATTAGTGCAGCCATGTCAGTGTTTGGAATATAAGCTTCTTGATATTGAGGTAGTCGTGTAAGCCCAGTGATTGCACGATCTTCCATGCGCCTGCCTTGGTCTTGTAGAAGCCCGCTTCATAGAGGCTGTTGTAGTCAGGATGGCTGAGGTAGTGATTGATCAGTTCGTAGTGTGAAGGAGACCATTTGTCTTTTGTGGACTGGTAGATACCAAAGAGCAATTGGAGATGCTGTGTGACATCTAATTGAATGAAGTCGATATTGAAGCGGAATTTCTTGGTTTTCATGGCTTCAAGGCGCTTTCTTGCTATGGTTAGACCTTTGCCGTACATGCCATGAGCAGCTTTGTTATTGAGTGCAGTATCGATAGGTCCCAGGTAGGCGGAGTAGCGCAGGGTGTAGCTGGCTGGATTTGTGAGGGCAGATTCCTCCAGTTCGAATAGAGCACTGCAAAGGGAGACCGGATCGGCCAATACACCCTGAAATTCATCACCAAGTGTGATAGTGAGAGGTGATAAGATGGTTTTCTTGAATTTTTGGTTGACATGAGAAACTTGCTTGTTAAGAGCTTCAACTAACTTTGGCTTGCTTGCTTGGGATTCACTGTCGACGACATCACCCATAAGTATGTACTGGTTCTTCATTGCTACAAAGAATAAACAGATTTATTTCCAAAATAAGGAAAAGTATCCATTTTTTCCAAAATAAGGAAATAGATTAGTTATTTCCATAATATGGAAATAGGGCGAGCCTGTAAATGGAAGAAATAATTGAGCTATCAATAGTATGAAATACAGAGCACTTTCGCTGAGTGAACTCCAGGAACTCGAAAAGGAGTTTGTGGACTACTTGGTCGTCAATGGTATCACCGCTGATGACTGGGTGAATATGAAGGAACAACAGGCTGAAAAATCGAATCAGATCATCGAGTTGTTTAGCGATGTGGTATTCGAAGGGGTGATGCGCAAAATCCAGTTTCTAGATGTAGTGACCGCCAAGTCGATCAAGAGCTTTCAATGCCTTGGTGATAAGATGGTACTTGTCGGACTGGATGCTGATAAAGATTCATTGATTGATTTTACCAGCCAATCGCTAGCTACCATCCAAGAACAGAATGTCGATCAACTATCCGTCTATACTTCTGAGAAGGGCTACTCAAGCGATAGAGAACAAGAGCTGTTCGAGATGACACAGCGGGGAGCAGTCATTAGCGACGGCACCTACTTTAAGGTGCTATGCCTGCTACTCTGAATGAAAGATTTTCCAATAGGAGATAAGCCAGTCAAACCTACCTTTTGTCATACTAATTCATGACGAGTGTAATTGTATACTCACCATTGGATGGCTTGATTTGAGTGAAAATGTTTAAGGATGCAGCCAAGCTGCAAACTGACCTAAAACCCTCATCTCATGCAAGTATTTGACGATAAGCACATCAAAAATATCGTACTCCTAGGGAGTAGCAAATCTGGTAAAACTACACTGGCAGAGACCATGCTCTTCGAGGCAGGTTTGATTAATCGAAGAGGCACTGTCGAAGATCACAATACCGTATCTGACTACCATACCGTGGAGCATGATCGGGAAGGTTCGGTCTATACGACACTACTCCACACAGAGTGGCGCAACTACAAAATCAATATCCTTGATACCCCTGGCATGGATGACTTTGTGGGCGAGGTAATCAGCGCCGTACGCGTGGCAGATACTTGCGTCTATTTGATCAATGCTCAGCATGGTGTAGAGGTAGGGACAGAGTTGGTTTGGGAGCAAGTGGATCAGCATAAAAAACCCACCCTCTTTGTGATCAATCAGTTGGATCATGCCAAAAGTGATTTTGAAAGTACTTACAATTCCTTGAAAGCTCATTATGGTAATAATGTCACCTTGATGCAATTCCCAGTCAATGAAGGCCCAGGCTTTAATGGCATCATTGATCTACTTAAGATGAGGTATTATCAGTTTGGCCCAAAGGGTGGAAAACCAGAAAAGCTCGACATACCCGAAGCTTACCAGAAAAAAGCTGAACGATTACACAATGAGTTAGTCGAAAAGGCTGCTGAGAACGATGAGGGATTGATGGAGCTCTACTTTGAGAAAGGTACGCTCAATGAGAATGAACTAAAGAAAGGTCTCAAAATAGGTATGATGAACCATGACGTATTTCCGGTTTTTGCGATTTCTGCTAAGGAAGACATGGGTAGTGGTAGGCTGATGGGATTTATCGATAATGTTGCACCTTCAGCTGCTGACGCCTTACCAGATCATACCAAAGACGGTGCTGAAATTGAGCATGACATCACAGCGCCTACGGAGTTATTCGTGTTCAAGACTACCGTTGAGCCTAATCTGGGTAAAATGACCTATTTCAAGGTAGTGGCTGGACAGATCAAGGAAGGGGATGAGTTACTCAATTTGTCCACTGGCCAGACCGAGCGGATTAGCAGTCTGTTTATCATTGATGGACATGAGAGAGTCAGTGTGCC
The DNA here is from genome assembly GCA_040222235.1 of Cyclobacteriaceae bacterium. Taxonomy (GTDB): domain Bacteria; phylum Bacteroidota; class Bacteroidia; order Cytophagales; family Cyclobacteriaceae; genus UBA6059. The sequence continues at coordinate 13,079 of JAVKDO010000119.1, read as the reverse complement.
CAAGCTCGTAGCTGGTGATATAGGTGCCACGCTCAAGCTAAAAAATACGCACACTAACGAGACCTTGGCGGTCGATCAGACTCAGCCGACTATCGCACCAATGAACTTGCCAGAACCTCGTATATACATGGCCATATCCGTCGCTTCTCACAACAACGAAGAGAAGCTTGGCGAAATACTCCATAGGTTGACCGAGGAAGATCCTACCATCATTATCAAATTTTCCAATGAGACGAAAGAGCTGCTTGTTGGCTGTCAGGGTGAGTTGCACCTATCGGTAATCAAGTGGACATTGTTAAACGTCTACCACATGGGGGTCATCTTCAGTACGCCACGTATTTCCTACCGGGAAACGATCAACCAGGCCGTGGCAAGCCAGTACAGACACAAAAAACAATCAGGTGGTGCTGGCCAGTTTGCTGAGCTATCACTCAAAATGATGCCCTATGTACCAGGCATGGATGATCCCGATGGGTTTAATATTCGAGGTAAAGAAGTCATCGACCTTGAGTGGGGAGGTAAACTTGTCTTTTATAATTGTATAGTGGGTGGATCTATAGACCATAGATTTATGTCCGCCATATTGAAGGGTATCATGGAAGAAATGGAATCCGGACCACTAACCGGTTCCTATGTACGTGATATTGTCGTTTTAGTGGATGACGGTAAGATGCATACTGTCGATTCCAATGATATAGCATTCAAAATGGCTGCTGCCCATGCCTTCAGGGAAGCCTTTAGCAGTGCAAGCCCTACGCTTATGGAGCCAGTCAGTAAAGTGCAGGTATTTGTCCATGAGGATATTATGGGCGAGGTGATGACAGATCTGCAGACCCGCCGTGCCATCATTACAGGTATGGATGCCAGTGGTGCCTATCAGGTCATTAATGCTAAGGTACCTCAAGCAGAATTAGACAATTATACGACGGCTCTTCGGTCAATGACTAAAGGTAGAAGCAGGTTCACAAGTGCATTTGATGAGTTTATGCCTGTCCCGTTTGAAGTACAACAGAAAGTAACTCAAGGCTATCAAGATATACGCGCGGAAGCTTGATCATCAGGTAATTGATTCTCGCCAGCGTCTTAGTCGATTAATCATGTAAATGTCATCATAGGAAGAAAAAAAGAGGGGGAAAATGTTTTCTTCAATAATCCGAGATTTTAAGAAGTTCACATCCAATCAGATCGTAGAGACTATTGCTAATAGCCCAATGGATAGAAAGTAGAAAAGAGTGGCTGCTTTGGATGTTTTAGCGGGTAGGCAAGAAGAACGGAAATAATACGAGGTATCAATTTTGGTGACAGGATAATCACCCAATTGAATTAGAGGGAGAGTGGATTGATCAGAGGCTAAATTATGCGCCACAATTCACTCGAAGGAAATATTGCGAGGCAAACGGAGCATTATTTCTACTCCAGCACAAGCAATTATGCATGTGAGGGAGGCGGATTCAAATTAATCTCTTTAAAAGATGGAATAGAGTTTAAAGAGGCAAAAGTCCTGCTTCGCACAGCCCCTTCAGGAAGACTTGCGCCATTATAAGACAATATAAAATTAAGCAGATAAATCTACGCGGGATTGCTGATTGTTTCACGTCTATATTATTGACATCAAATACGGATGGCTATGCAAAAGATCAGATTAAGAAATCTCGCTCTTGTCGTTGCATCTACTTGCACTTTATGTAGTAACATTTATGTAACCAGTGCCTCACCTAATAACCTGCCTGATGTAAACGGTTGTCCTATCGTAGGCACAAATCAATCCATGTTTTTTAATAACAAAAGTGTCACATCGTCAGAGGATCATGAAGGTGGTTGGGGCGCTTATGTAGCTTTAGACTGCTGTATGGGTAATGATGGAGCTGAAACTTGGATTGCTTTACGCGGCGCTTGGGCACAACCTAGCGACCCTAAAACTGGTGATCCGGATGAATTCACTAATGGAAATGACCCTCAAGGAGGTACAATCATAATTTATGACTATGCATGTATAGTTTTACACATTTAATGAATAATAACATTTTAAAAACACGAGATCATGAAAAAGTCAACATTAAAAACAATAGCCTTCTTAAGTGTTTTATTTCTGCCAACATCTTTATTTATGGGTTGCTCAGATGATGATGCAGCAGAACCAATAGATGATGGTAATAGTGGATCTGAATTAGTTATTGATAACTATATTCAAATAGCAACAGGACAAACTGTAACTTATGATGACGAAGGTGACATATTAACTGGATTAAGTCCAGGTGACGAATTTTACGGTCAAGATGCCCATTACCTAAAAGGGGCAACCATGTCTTACACAGATAATGGAGATGGAACGATAACAGATGACAATACGGGTTTAATGTGGGAACAAGCTCCTTTGCCAACTGACTATTCGTGGCAAGAAGCAGTAGATCATTGTGATGATTTGGAACTTGCTGGTCATGATGACTGGCGTGTGCCCAGCGCCAAAGAATTGTTCTCTATTAGCAACTTCGGGACTGGTTGGCCTTATCTCGATAGAGATTATTTTACGCTGGCAAGTGGAGAGATAACCAAGGTAGAGCAATACTGGACCAGTAATTATTATGTGGGTGAAACAGTGGAGGGTGATTCGAGTGCTGCATTTGGTGTAAACCATGTTACTGGTCACATTAAGGCTTATAGGGCAAATGCTAGTGATGAAATTGGTGGTAAATATGTAAGAGCGGTACGCGGAGGTGATTATGGTGTAAATGAATTCGTAGATAATGGAGATGGCACGGTTACGGATAATGCTTCGGGTTTAATGTGGACGCAGGACGATAGTGGTGAAGGTTTAGATTGGGAACAGGCACTAGCTTATGCAGAAAGCAGCACATTTGCAGGAAATTCAGATTGGCGTTTACCAAACGTTAAAGAGCTTCAAGGTATCGTAGACTATGGGTATTCGCCAAGTGCAACCGATGCTTCACTGGTTGGGCCGGCCATCGACCCCATGTTTTCTTGTACGCCAATAATTAACGAAGCTGGTAATGATGATTACGCATATTATTGGACAGGTACTTCTGCGAAATTTAGCAGTAACCAACCTTACTATTATGCTTGGTACGTTGCATTTGGCAGAGCAGTAGATCCAGATGGTGAAGATTCGCATGGTGCGGGAGCCGTGCGATTTTATAACAAAGTAGAAAGTTTTCTGCCAGGTGAAGGTGGTGAGCGCTACTACAATTATGTGAGGCTAGTTCGGTCATTATAACAACTAAAGATCCAGTAAGAAGCTCGATCACCAGATGATTGATCCCGGCCAGGTCTTAGGAATCTGACTGTGAAACGCTTTATTCTTGTTGTGCATGATCTTGTAGATTGTTACACTTACGATTAATCTGCCAACAGATAAAGAGAGTACCGATAGGCATAAGAGTTATTCAAACTTCAACTGCAGTATTTGGTTATTGAGATATGTCAAAACAGCGAATCAAACCACGACCCGGACAAGAGTCAGTATGGGACTATCCAAGACCTCCTGCGATCGAGCCTTTCAATGGACACCTGAGAATTGTTTTGAATAAAGAAGTCGTTCTTGATTCTAATAGTTGTTATCGAATACTGGAGACGAGCCATCCGCCGACCTACTATATTCCGATAGCCGACTTTAAGCGCGGAGCGGTCATAAAAGCCAGCGGATCAAGCTTCTGCGAGTGGAAGGGCATGGCGGAATACTACAACCTTGAATCAGGGGACAAAATTGTGCGCAAGTGTGCTTGGGGCTATCCAAATCCGAATTCTAGATTTGCTCAAATAAAAGACCATATTTCGGTCTATGCTCATTTGATGGAGGCATGCTATGTCAATGATGAGCTAGTTCAGGCGCAAGAAGGCGATTTTTATGGTGGTTGGATTACATCCAACATAGTTGGCCCATTTAAAGGTGGAGAGGGCACCTGGGGTTGGTAAATTCAATAATACATCGGAACATAAAAGAGCCCACAATACCGTATGTCATTTCTTTGCCCGTTATCTGTAATTAGTTGATGGCTTTTGATATATTCCGGCACCAGCTATTACTAGATGTTGATTTGATAAAAAGAACTAGTACTGTTACGCCTATTGTATTTTTCCTCCTGGTTCTAGCAACGTTCTCTCAGGTGATGGCATCCAAGGTTCAGGACAGCCTAAAGGTTGCATTAATGACTGCCCAATCTGACTCTTCAAGGGCAACAGTCTATTGGCAACTAGCCGATCAGGTTAAATACAATGATCCAGACAGTTCCATTCACTACACTCGACTGGGTCTTTCACTTATTGAGACGTCAGGTTATCAGAAGCTGGAGGCTAATCTATGGCGAAATCAAGGCATTGCGCATTATGTGAAAGGTAGTTTTGATGAGGCACTCTTCTGCTTTCTTAAGAGTAAAGATATCAATGAGAATATCAAAGATTCTGTTCAACTAGCCAACTCTTACAACAATGTTGGGCTCATCTATGCTGCTCAGAAAGAGCATGACAAGGGTATTCGATACTACCGGATGGCCATTGCGCTAAATCTTGATGAAGGTGATAGCTTGAGATTGGGTAATAACTACTATAACATGGGCATCTCATATCGAGATATGGGCTTATTGGACAGTGCAGAGTATTACTTGCTCGAGGGTTTACATCTTTCTGCGCTCGTGAATAATGAGGTAGGTATTGCGAGATGCCATATGTTCCTTGGTGAGATAAAGGCTAGCAGAAACGAGTATCCGGAATCAGAGGATCACTTTCGAGTAGCGCTATCGCAAATCGCTGCAGACAACAAATGGGACAGATGCTTCGCCTTAGCCGGATATGCTAACGTACTGCAGCTGCAAGGAGAGATCTATCAGAGTGAAAAGTATGCGCTTGAGAGCTTGGGGCTGGCTAAAGAGCTCAATGCCCATTGGGAGCTTCAAAGGGTGTATGAAATCCTGGCCAATATTTATGAGACTAACGAAGACTACCAACAGGCACTAGAAGCGCACAGACTTCACAAACAGTATGCAGACAGTGTCTACAACAAGGAAAAAACAAGCGAAATCAATAGACTTCAATTGGCGCAAGAGCAGGTCAAGACTGTAGAACTGCAAAATGAGAACCTTCGACAGCAGCAGGATATTACAAGTCAACAGTTCCTAATTCTCTTTGTCATTGTCGTTCTTATCGTGCTTGTGCTCTTGGCTATTTTTATCTATCGCAATTACCTCCAAAAGATGCGATATGTCGTCAGACTTGAGAAGGTCAAGGTAGACATTGAGCAAAAGAATACAGCACTGATTGAGCTCAATACGACTAAAGACAAGTTGTTCTCTATCATCAGTCATGACCTCAAAGGTCCGATCAGTTCTATGCAGAGCATGTTCCAGATGATTATGACCAAGGATATTTCCAAAGATGAGTTTATGGAGCACGCCGATACCATGAGTCTAACGCTAGAGTCGCTCAACCTCACGCTCATCAATCTTCTTCACTGGGCAAAGGCACAAATGCTTGGTTCGACGACCCAACCCATGTTTTTTTCAGTTGCTGAAATGGTCTACCGAACCGTCAATCTTCTAAAAAGCTCCGAAGTAAGAAGCGGAGTACAAGTCAAGGTAGATATTAGTGAAAGGTTGATGGCCTATGCAGATAGGGAGCAGTTATACCTGGTAATACGTAACCTTATCAGCAACGCGATAAAATTCACTCCAGAGCTTGGGAAGATCACCGTATCGGCTTCTAGAATGCCTGAAGAGCAGATCATGATCAAAGTCGAGGACACGGGGATTGGAATGACCAATGCACAGCAACATCGATTATTCAGGTATGAAAATCAATACCGACGCACAGGTCTCAATGGCGAGAAGGGTACAGGCCTTGGCTTGATCTTATGCTATGAAATGATGAGACTCAACAAAGGTCAGATCAAGGTGGATAGTGAGCCTGAAGTCGGGAGTACTTTTACCATAATTTGCGCTGGGAGAATGACCGATGCAGTTGATTTAGTTAAGGAATCTTGACTAGCTAGGTTCAATTTGAGCAGGCCTTATTAGCTCAGAATTACCTCCAATGCCATTGACCCTTTGAAGGGAGGATCAGGTAGCAGGTGCTGTTATCCTAGAACCTCTCTACAGGACAAAACTTGGCTTATCAGACCTGATTGATCTTAATGAAGGTAGAATCTCAAGTCAAGTTGAAGCCTGTGGGTTGGTGATTCATCACTAATAAGCGATCTACTGCCATCAAATCAAGGGACTTGTTCGTTTGGATCTAACATGTTACTTTTGAGTAACATGTTAATTGCCCGAATACATGTAGCGCAGTAATAATAGCTCGTGAGATGAATCAGATACACTCCCAAACAATTGATAAAGCGTCGGTCAAAGAAGACTTGATTTGGAAGGCTTTGTCTGATCCAACTCGAAGAGAAATACTTGACATTATCCGAAATAGTCCCAAGACCACAGGGACATTAGTGGACAACTTCGATTCCTTGTCACGGTTTGCCGTGATGAAGCATTTGAATGTGCTTGAAGAGGCAAAGCTGATTACGATTAGGAGGGAAGGTAAGTATCGCCTTAATCATATAAACGCCATCCCCATTCAGGAAATCTATGAGCGATGGGTGAAGAAGTATGAGGCGCAATGGGCCGCAAGCCTCTTACAGCTCAAAGAAATAACAGAGTACCGATCCAATATTAGTCACATAACAAATCAACTCATGAAGGAACAATCTCACATAGCCAGGATTCAAATGGAAATCTCTATCAACGCCAGTATAGAGAATACCTGGCAGTCCCTAATCAATGACATAGGTCTTTGGTGGAGAAAGGATTTTTATACCAGTCCAAAAACCAAAGCCTTCATCCTGGAAGCACGACCAGGAGGGAAAATGTATGAAGATTATGGTAACAATGAAGGTCTGGTCTGGGCAGAAGTGATTGTTTTGGATTCACCCAATGTATTAGAGCTGAAGAGCCATCTTTCCCCAGCCTATGGCGGGCCGGTGTTTTCATTTCTCAGGCTCGCACTTCAGTCATCTGACAGTGGAACGAACTTAACACTGAGCGATGTGGGCGTTGGTAAGATGTCTGAAGAAGCGAATGAGCAAATAGAAGCAGGGTGGAAGCAGCTCTTTGAAGAAGGCTTCAAATCCTATGTTGAATCAAAATAAGTAGAATCATGAAAGCCTTATTGACTTCAGTCTTACTGCTGATCACCACTACAGTATTTGCTCAGGACGAGAATATCCATGCTCTGTTGCAAGAACAAATAGCCGCTTTCAATGGCCGGAACATTGATGCGCTGACCGCCAATGTCAGTGAGGACTTTAAGTGGTACTACATAGGTACTGATTCACTCTTTTTAGAAGTCTCTGGCAAGGGGCAGTTTCGAAATAACATGGAATCCTACTTTGAATCTATCGCCGAAGTAAAGTCTGAAATCGCTGAGTACACTATCGATAACAACAGAATTAGTTTCAAAGAAGTCGTTGAGTACACCACCGCTTCCGGCCAAACTGGTAAAGCATCAGCCATGGGTATTTATGAGGTGAAGGACGGATTGATTTTTCGTGCGTGGTATTTTCTCTAGGTGGGATGGTTAGCTATTTTCAAGCAAACTTGATCAATTCATCCAACTCAATGAACTCCAATGTTTTTTCATGTGTGGCTTCAGGGACGATCTTGGGTGCTACGCCCGAGCGGTAGGCTTGCATCCATCGAGAGGCGCATAAACACCATTGATCTCCTGGTTTGAGTCCAGGGAAGTTGTACTCCGGTCGGGGAGTGGAGAGATCATTACCTACTGACTGGGTGAATAAGAGAAACTCTTCTGTCATCACTGCACATACCGTGTGGGTACCCTGATCATTCTCATCGGTTTCACAACAACCTGTTCTGAAGAAGCCTGTCATTGGTTCTGTACTACAAGGGATCAAAGGTTCTCCGAATATGTTCTTGGCCATGGGTTCTGGGGTTTTTAATTGGTCAGTGATTTGATCGGCTTTGTAAGCTGTCAATCATTATCCACAACTCATTCACGGTAGCGTTGTTTTTCCGAAATGTCGGATAAAGTACATCACGACTGATTGCAATTTGTGCCCCTCTTAAAAAAATTACAAATTGGATAGTCTCAAAATTAAACGAACCCTATGAACGACCTAATTCAGCTTGCCAAGTTTTCTTTATTGGAAGAGAAAAAACCGATTTACGCCCTCGCCGAAAACACAGACCTTGTCCTGATTAGGAATGAGGATAATGTATCGGTGCTTTACGGTAGATGTCAACACCGAGGCGCGCTGATGTCAGATGCCACTATCGTGGGAAATGACATTGTCTGCGGATTGCACAACTGGGATTATCGATATGATACAGGCGTCAGTGCTTACAACAATACTGAGAAGCTACACAAGTTCACAGAGCAAATCGTAGATGATTTTGTTTGCATACCTAGGTCAGAAGTACTTGAATTTGAGTCGGCCAACCCACAGCCATTCGATCGATCAGAGTATCAGGGCACCTACGCAGATACACATCCTGAATCAACTGAACCTTTTACCAGGCAAATAGGAGAATTGGCTAAGAATGGTTTGAAGAACCTTGGACACCACGGCTTTACGGAGGCTATGGGTGTTGATAGAGATACACTTCCCAAGTGGGAAAACTTACAATTCTTACCAGCTCAAATGTGGAAGAAACCGCTACTTGATGACCATGAAGTGGCGACTAAAGTGGTGATCGGGCCTAATGCCAAAAAGCCTCTTGAGCTAGACATGCCACTTTTCGTATCCGATATGAGTTTTGGAGCATTAAGTAGAGAGGCCAAGATTGCGTTAGCTAAAGGAGCTGAAAAAGCAGGGACGGGTATCTGCTCAGGTGAAGGCGGAATGTTGCCTGATGAGCAAGCTAGTAATTCTAGATACCTCTATGAATTGGCTTCCGCTCAATTCGGGTTTTCGTGGGACAAGCTTGAGAAAGTACAAGCCTTTCATTTCAAAGGTGGACAAGGAGCTAAGACGGGCACAGGTGGACACCTACCGGGAAATAAGGTGCAGGGAGAAATTGCTAAAGTCAGAGGGCTAGAGCCAGGTCAATCGGCAATAAGTCCAGCTACATTTCCGGAGTTTAAGGGCATCCAGGATTTTAAGGATTTTGCTGCTAAGGTGAGAGAAGTTTCCGGTGGTATTCCGGTAGGGTACAAGCTTGCTGCGAGTCATATAGAAAAGGATATCGCATTTGCATTGGAGGCTGGAGCTGACTATATCATATTGGATGGAAGAGGAGGTGGTACTGGAGCGGCTCCCACGGTACTTCGAAATAATATCAATGTGCCCACCATACCAGCTTTGGCAAGGGCACGTAAATTCATGGATGATCAGGGTGTAAAAGATGTTTCTCTTGTGATAACTGGCGGGTTGAGGGTCGCTGAAGATTTTGCAAAAGCGCTAATGCTTGGTACTGATGCCATTGCTGTTTCTAATTCAGCGCTACAGGCCATTGGGTGTCTCGGAATGAGAGCCTGTCATACCAATAATTGTCCAGTAGGTATAGCCACCCAGAAGGAAAACCTCAGATCAAGATTGATAATTGAGAATTCCGCCGAGCGTCTCAACAACTTCTTTCAAGCCAGCAATGACCTGATCAAGGTAGTCGCACGATCATGCGGCTATGACGATATCAATAAGTTCAACAAGGAAGATCTGTCGACTTTCGATTGGGACATGTATAAGCTGACGGGGGTGAGCTATGCTGGCGTTGGCGATCATGTTTGAGGTATTTGCCTTGATCGTAGCAGTCTTGGCACTGCTGTCTTTCATCAACCATGCGCTACCGCAAATGAGCTCCAATCTGGAAGTTACAAGCCCTTTTGAAGAAGCTGATATTGTAAGAATAGACTGACGCGCATATAAAATCAAATTGTCCACGACATTAACATTAGCAATATGAGTAAGAAAACAGTTTGGCACAAAGTCCTCGACGACAAGACAGAACTTCCTGAGGGAAGGGTGATGACGGTCACTGCAGGACATAAAGGTATCTGTCTTACACACTTCGAAGGCAAGTACAATGCACTTGACAATAAATGCCCTCATCAAGGCGGCCCGTTGGGAGAAGGATCCATTGAAAATGGTACACTCAGATGTCCCTGGCATGGTTGGGACTATCACCCTTGTACGGGGTTGGCGCCTGGGTTTGAAGACGGTGGTGTTCCTGTCTATTCGCTCAAAGAAGATGGAGATGTGATCTATGTTGGCCTGGAAGAGGAAGATGATCATATAGCTACCATTTCTGATGTAATGGTAGAGACAATGGTTAACTGGGGTGTGACTAAAGTCTTTGGTATGGTAGGCCACTCCAATCTTGGTTTTGCTGATGCTATGAGACGACAGGAAGAGAAAGGAAACCTCAACTTCTTCGGCATCCGACATGAAGGAGCAGCGGCATTTGCTTGCTCAGCTTATGGGAAGCTAACTGGAAAGCCTGCGGCTTGCTTTACGATCGCCGGACCCGGTGCAACTAACCTCTACACGGGACTTTGGGATGCGAAGGTAGATAGAGCGCCAGTGCTTGCCCTGACTGGGCAGGTAGCTACTCAAGTGGTCGGTACTGGCAACTTTCAGGAAGTGGACTTGGTCAGAGCTTTTGATACTGTCGCTGAGTTTAATCAAAGGGTGCAGGCAAGTTCGAAGCATGCAGAGCTAATGAGTCTGGCGGTGAAGCACGCCCTCATCAATCGGGACGTGTCGCATCTGACCTTTCCTGATGAGATACAAGAAACCCAAGCACCTAAAGGTGTTAAACCTTCCAAACCAGATGGTAGGATGGGGATGCAGCAAATAACTCCTCCAGAAGATTCCGTCACAGCGGCTGTTGAGTTGCTGAGTGATGCGAAGCGACCTGTTATCATAGTCGGTCATGGAGCTCGCTTCCATATGGAGCAAATAGTGGAGTTTGCAGAGAGCTGCAATGCACCTGTACTCACCACATTCAAGGGCAAAGGGCTGATCAGTGATCATCATGAGTTGGGGTGTGGTGTGTTAGGAAGGAGCGGGACTCCTATTGCTTCATGGTTTATGAATGAAGCTGATGTGCTATTAGTATTGGGAGCATCATTTTCTAATCACACGGGTATTACCGATCACAAATCTACCATCCAGGTGGACTTTGATCAACTGGCTCTGGGTAAGTTTCATAAGATAGATGTTCCGGTTTGGGGTGAGATTTCAGCTACAATGAAGGTCTTCAAGCAGCAATTAAAAGGAAAGATGAATACTCTGGACCAACGTCCTGAAATAGCCGAGCGTTGGGACATCTGGAAAAAGGAAAAGGCCAGACGTTTGGAAGAGGATCATGGCAATGGAGTAAGTTCTGTAGCTGTCTTTGAGGCTATGAATGAGCTCGCACCAAAGGATGCGGTAATGTGCGTGGATGTTGGTAATAATGCCTACTCTTTTGGTCGATATTTCGAATCAGCGAAGCATGACTTCCTCATGTCAGGCTACCTAGGATCTATTGGCTTTGCCTTGCCAGCATCGATGGGTGCTTTTGCGGCTGTCGGTCATGACCGTCCAATTGTTGCGGTAGCAGGAGACGGAGGGCTTTGTCAATACTTAGCAGAAATCACTACCCTGGTGAAGTATCAGATGCCTGTAAAAATCGTCTTGCTCAACAATAATGAGTTGGGAAAGATCTCCAAGGAGCAGCGGGCCGGAGAGTTTGATGTCTGGAAGACAAGCCTCAGTAACCCTAACTTTTCAGAGTATGTTCAGTCCTGTGGGGCATGGTCACAGCGGGTGAACTCACGAGAAGAACTACATGCTGGTATGCAAGCCTTGTTTGCTGAGGATGGACCAGGCTTATTGGAAGTAATGACGGACGTAGCATTGATCTAATGATACGGTTATTGATTATCCAGTATCGCTCATATGCTATAATTGAAAACAACGAACATCATGAATAAGTGGAAAAGAATTAAAGGCGTTGATCGTGAGGTGTTGAGAGACACACGAAAGACACTCCATCAAACTGTGCAGATCGTGAGCGCATTTCCGCGTCATTTGCTGCCGCATGATCCCACCGACGGTACAGCCAGCTTAGAGTGGAATCCTGAAGATAAAGCGCTACAGTCGATTCCAGTGCCTAATAGTCATGATCTAGAAATGAGATCAGGATTGTCCTTTAAGGACTTCTTATTGACGATCAAGTACGCGGATATGTCATGTGACAAATTTCATATACTCGGTAAGTCTGTCAATGCGGGTATGGATTGGTTGAAGAGGGAACTGAAGAAAATGGCATTTGCTTCCGAGAGTCTCACGCTGGACTTACCCTATGAGATTGAGTCTTATGATAATGCTGCGAGTTTGATGGTCAATAAGCGAGCTTGTAAGGAGTACGCACGACTGTATGGCAATACTTTTCAGGCATTATCAGAATTGGTCGACAATTTCCCGGAAGCCCATGACATCAGATGCTGGCCACATCATTTTGACTTAGCTACCCTTATTCCGGTAGGGACAGATGACAAAGGTGAGATCACGAAGAGTATAGGTGTAGGACTGTCCCCGGGAGATGAAGGAGTCGAGGAGCCATATCTCTATGTAAATGTCTGGCCCGATATTGAGCTGGAGGTGCTACAGCAACATGTATTACCAGCAGGACGTTGGAACACAGAAGGCTGGTCTGGAGCTGTCCTTACCTATACTGAGCTGCTCAACTCGTCTGACCAGGCCGACATTTTCACGCAGTTTATTGAGATGGCGGTAGCGGCTTTACAAAAGGAGTCAACGTGATTTTCTTCTCTTGCCGCGTAAGATCTTACTGATTTTCTAAATGGATAACCACAAACTATGGAAGCGAAAGACAAAGTACGCATCAGGATTATCCATAAGCCCTCTGGAGACCTGATTGCAGAAGGCACCAAAGGCTGGGGAATGTTCTCTTTTGAGGGCAACTATTACATATCAGATAATTATCTCAAAACCCCTGGCTTCTCATCAAGCTGGATACCAGGCTTGTGCCCTTACAAGTTCATCTACTTCTGGTATCATTTTAGGGCGAGTGACGGTTCAAAGTCACCTATGCTCGGCTGGAAGTATTGGATTCCCA
>JAVKDO010000118.1:0-22670 GCA_040222235.1 Cyclobacteriaceae bacterium | reverse complement strand
CGGCCTCCTGGATGCATTGCTTTCGCCACACGCCGGCCGTACCATTGAAGTTGATAAAACTCCCAGCATTGTTGCGTCCACCTTGTTCTACCGTAAAATGCCCATCCAATCCAAAAGCCTGCAATCTTGTAAGTACGCTGTAATCTTTATTGAGATGACCCCATCGGGTTTGTACCATACCGACTTCAGCATTCTGAAAATAGGGTAAGGTTTTTTTTAGAAAGTCTTTTTCCGGTAGGAAGTCCGCGTCAAAAATAGCCAGGAATTCGCTATCGGTATGCTCTATTCCGTACTGCAAAGCACCTGCTTTGAAGCCAGAGCGCTCGGGTCTGCGGACATGTATGATATCAAATCCAAGGGACTGATAGTCGCGAATCTTATCAGCAATAAGCTGCGTGGTTTCATCCGTTGAGTCATCCAGTAGCTGTATTTCAAGCTTGTCCTTGGGATAATCAAGCTGTGATACCTTGTCGATCAGACGCTCTATGACATAGAGTTCATTGAACACGGGAAGCTGTACTGTTACTTTTGGATAACTGACCAGCTCGGGCGCTGACTTGAGCTTACTCTTGCTCTGACGATAATGCCATGTAAGATGTAATTGACCAAGACTCAAGATCAAAATTGCAGTCATGGAGAGGACATAGCCTCCGATAATAACCCACTCTATCATAAGTATTTGAAAATCGTCCAGATGATCTTGTATCCGGCCATGATTGTGCCTTTTACAGTGCCTGACACTTTGGAAACTCCTATTCTTCTTCGATAGTTTACAGCTACCTCTTCGATTCTTAGCTTTTGTTTGGCCGCCTTGATTTGCATCTCCACCGTCCACCCGTAGGTCTTATCAGTCATGCCCATACGTGCCAGACTTTTATACCTGATAGCTCGAAATGGACCGAGATCGGTGTAGGATGTGCTATGTAGCACCTGAATTAAGGAGGTTGCGAGCCAGTTGCCGAAAATCTGCTGGGGGGTCATAGACCCTTGCTCTCTTTGTCCTAAAGCTCTTGACCCAACGACAAAATCAACATTATTTTCAATGATTGGCTGTACCAGTTTCCTCATTTCCTCTGGATAATCAGACCGATCCCCATCAATGAATACTACGATATCAGGCTTTTCGATTTGGTCTGAGATGTACTCTATCCCCTTGAGACAAGCCCATCCATAGCCACGCTTTGGTTGATAGAGCGCCGTTGCGCCCTTTGAGCGAGCAATTTCCTGTGTGTTGTCTGTAGAGCCATTGTCCACAACAATCACCTCATCCACTATGTCCATAGGTATCTCATCGATGACCTGGCCAACGGCATTCTGTTCGTTGAATGCAGGAATGATGACTTTTATTCTTTTGGACATATATTCTAGTACTCGGGACTCTTTCTCAGCTGCAAAAATAGCTTATTCATCGGGATGGTGTGTCAGCCTATTGACAGAAGCTTACTAATAAGGTATTCTTCATTTTAGCATGGAGCGTCATTTTTAAGTTCAGAAAAGGTTGATTCCAGCTAATTCTTCTCCAATTTCATGAATTCCGTTCAATATTTTATCAGTCTGCTTTTTTGAAGGCTGCTTATGGCCCTGAACATATTGTGACAATAATGCAGGGTTAAGACCGATCCTTTCAGCCAAGAATTTGGCATTGATTACTTTATAGTATTTAAAAAATTGCTGAAAATCCAAGGTGAATTCTATGTCACTGTGCGAAAGGTGAATGTCATATTCTTCATAATAGAGCTGGGCTGCCTCAAAAGCATTCTTTGTGATTTCTGGTACGTTCTTACCTGTTGTGAAAATTGAGTGCTTATCAGAATAAGCAGAAAAACCAGTTTCCGTCTTCTCTACAATCATTTTTATTCTCCTCTTCTTAGTGAGAGTCCTATTTTTTGATTCCGGCATCTTTCAATATTTTCTTTTCCAAGCCTTTACCCATTTCCTGGCTTCCGTGATTGGGGAATATAATTATATGCTCTATTGTATTGTGTCTCATTTTGACATGTGAGCCTTTTTGAGAGACAGGATACCAACCATGTTTCATTAATATTTTGTACAGTTGAGAACACTTCAAAGCTACATAAAGGTAAATTATTATTTACCTTTATGTAGCTTAAAATCCTGATGTTTGGCAGCTAGCCAAGAGACCCCTTTGGTGATAGCGGTCTTATTGCTGATCACGACCATGGGGTAAGGGTTAAATGATATGATTTATTGTCCTGTCAGTAGTTATTCAAACGCTCATTTAATCCAAAGAATTCCTCGAGGCTCTGCTTCGGGGTTCCAATAAAAACGTCATCCCCGCGAAGGCGGGGATCCAAATAAATAATTTCGGTTTTTGATCTTCAGATCAAAATGAAACCAGCGAAATACCCCGACGGCTTCCCTCGGAGATAGTTGGTTTCAAGAAATTTTTTATTGTCTACGATCCGGTGAAAATTCAACTTCATAGATCTACTTTAAAACTATCATTACCAATAAGGATGGGTTGATTGAATCTACCCTCTTCATCTTTGTTCTCAAGATTGAGTACTCCTCTTGGACAAACCGAAGAGCAAACCCCACATCCAACGCAAGAGCTACGAACGATATTTTGTCCTCTTTGCGCATACCAACGGACGTCTATTCCCATCTCGCAGTGAGTAGAGCAGTTGCCACATGAGATGCACTGTCCTCCGTTGGTGGTGATTCTAAATCGTGATTTGAAGCGCTGAATGAGCCCTAGATAGGCAGCTAAAGGGCATCCAAATCTGCACCACACACGATTGCCCATCACCGGATAAAACCCGGTACCAATCACTCCTGCAAACCCAGCACCAATCCAAGCACCATATACTGATCGCATTTGATAGGTGTCCACTACACCAAATAACTGACTTGAGCCTGTCCAATAAGTATAAAGCACGCCGATAGTCATCACTATCGCGAATACGAGCACTCCGTGGATAGAGAAGCGCTCAAACTTCCAGGCCTTAAGGCTCTTATCAGAAAGCTGTCGATAAGGGTCGCCCAATGTCTCGGCCAGTCCACCACAGCCACAAACCCAACTACAATACCAGCGCTTACCAAAGAAGTAGACAAATACAGGTACCCCAATGATAATGAGGCCGATACCCCAGCCCAACATGAAAATGCCTAGTCCGCCGTTGGCCATGAGCGTATTGAGTTCATTGTCAAAGAAGAAATCATAGTCTAGCGGCCATATGTTTTTGAAGTCAAAATAAGGTTGATTGAGGCGAAGCAAGATTTCCGGTAGGAGAAAAGCAAAAGCTGTCTGAAAGAACATGACGCTCATCGTACGGGCGATTTGATACCTGCTATGACGGTACTTGATGATCATGCGCACACCCATCACTACGATGCAGAGGGTATAGATAAAGCCATAGAGGAAGAACCTCCCGGCATCTGATCCTTTGAGCAACTGACTCACGGGATCAACCGCGCTGATCCATGCGGTCATGTACTCGGGGTAGAAGTAGAGTAGGATATAGAATCCTATGAGGAAGGTGCCCAGCAAAATGCCCAACCACCCGCGATTTTTTAACGAACTATGGAAGATGCCATTGTTCTTGATACCTGGATTGCCGTCTAAGGACTGCTTGGGTAGCAAGTACATGATGGCTCCAAGGATGGTCAGCCCGTAGGTGAGGAGCAGCCACATCCCTGGCCGCTGGTTGATAGTCCCTGTGCTTGATGCCTTGACTATAGAATACTTGAGGTCTTTGATTTTGTACTTGTCAAAACCAAACTGATTGATGATCCCATACTTGCGAATGTTGTCTGCCACATTCGTGATGTTGTTTTTTAGCTCATCTTCTGAGCTGTACTCACGGCCATCCATCCACCCGCCATAGTCAGCGAAAGCCTTTTTCTTAAACTGGTCAGTAGCATTGTCTTTCCCAAAAACCTCATTTAATGAGGCGAGGGTAAAAATGCCTGTCGTCCTATTGATTCTGTGAATGGCCTCAATATCCTGAGAAGAGAGGCCATATTGATCTTCCTGAGCTTGGTTGACTTGTTCGAAAGTGTTGTCAAGATCGGAGACCAAATTGATATTGCTTGTATAAGTAACACCGACTATCTCGCTACTGAAGTCTAAAAATGCCCGCTGCTTTTCTTCACTAATCTGATCTCCTATAATCGACTCGGTGACCTGATAGCTAGGTAAAAAAAAGCTGATCAGGAAAAGTGAAAATCCAGCGATGAATAGGAGGAGGCCGGTTTGTTGAATGACTTTCATTTAAAATATTTTTTCGAGTAGTGATTTCTTTCTGGGAGTGACCGTTTCTTGCGGGAACTCCTGATTGTATTTGTATTGTATATCAGACTCATAGCGTCTGAAAAATTCTGGGTCGAAGTGCGCCTTGTCAAGGTTTTGCATGACGTCTTTAAGCTGAGTCTCATCACCAATCCACTTGTCCCATACTTCATGGCGCATTCGCATACCGAAGGCATTGCAACCGAGTACCTGCTTTGAGTCTTTATCAAAGACAATTCTCAGCGACTTGTTGCCCTTCTTTGGGTCTTCCCAGTAGAAGCTCTGCTCATTCTCTTTATCCTTGGCCCATACCCAGCCATAGGTCTGATACTCGATATCAAAGAACTTAGCGCTGTTGAACCAGATGCCAGGTCGATAGGATGTTTTGTCTCCGGTTAGTGTTCTGGCGACAGTCTCGCCCATCATTCTACCTGTATACCACACTTGTTCGAGTGGTCTTCTTTGGCCATTGGGAGTTCGAAACTCTGCACAGTCTCCAATCGCGAAGACATCTGGAATATTAGTGGCCAACGCTTCGTCGACCATGATCCCTCGGTTGATTTCCAAGGCCGTATCCTTGACCAATCCGATGTTTGGGGCTACCCCAGCCGTCAGCCCAACGAATTGACAGTCAATAGTCTCACCATCACCTGTCACTACGGCTTTTACACGACCATTTTCATCTCCGACAATTTCTTTGAGCTCTGTGCCTAGCCTTAGGGCCACATGGTTATTGTTGATCTCACGATTGATCATGGCAGATTCTTCCGCAGGTAACACACCATTCCAGAAGCTCTTTTCTCTTACCAGAAATGTAGTTGGGATATTCCTTGAGTGAAGCATCTCAGCGAGCTCAATACCGATGAGACCGCCCCCTACAATTACCCCTCTGGAAATACCCTTGGTGTATTCTTCTATGTACTCAAGGTTTTGATAGCTGTACATGCCTTGGACTCCTTTCAGGTCTTGTCCAGGCCAGCCGAACATGTTTGGCTTAGAGCCAAGTGCCAGAACCAGTTTATCATAGACTAATGGAGCATCCCCATCTTTGAAAGAGAGTTGCTTTTTGTCAAAGTCAACCTCCGATACCCAAGCTCGCTTGAGTTCAATTCTATTTTTCACCCAGAAGCCATCTTCGTAGGGTTTAGTGTGTTTGTACTCCATGTGCCCCATGTAGATATACATGAGGGCGGTACGAGAAAAAAAGTGGTCGGTCTCTCCAGAGATTACAGTGATTTTGTGGTCACTCCGCGTGCGGATATGTCTTGCAGCGGTAATTCCAGAGATACCGTTTCCAATGATAACGATATGATCCATTAAGGAAGGTTTAGATTCTTAAGTTGTAGGATAACACGGAAAAACGAACAGGTTGATAATAATCAACAGCTAAAAGGTCGTGAATCTGACGATGTAATCCAAGAGACGTTTGGGGTGGCAAGAAGGGGTCAGCTAAACATTCCAATTAACATAACGTTAATCACAACAAGAGAATAGGGTTACTGATGATTGTTGGGTTTTAGGTTAGGTTTACTTTATTCTCAGCCCCCTCGCATCGCGAGGGGGTTTCTTTTTATCCTCTAACAAGCGCGACCAATTCGTCGATTGTCTTCGCCATCTTGATGTCTGTTGCGCTCTCGACTTCCCAAGAGTTATCTTTTGTCTGAGAAATTTTCAATTCAGCTTTCTGGTCTAAATGAAAACCGCTTCTCCGGAGTGCATTGGCAGTCCAGTAATACCAATCACCTTTGCCAGTTAGCTGAATGGGGATTTGTCCTTTAGTCGGTAGCTCTGCACGACCAGTTTTGATATCGAATTCAAACCCTTCATGATAGTAGGTTTCCTCCAGTTTTCCCGATAGCGCTAAATCCTCCGGTGCACCTGCGATTAATGGCTGATTGAAATTTGTGAGCCAGAGCTGGTCTGCAAGCTGTAATGTAAGTTGCAGTTCATGTGTGGCGACTAGTATGGCTTTGCCGGTAGTTTGGGTGAGCTCCTTTAGCAATCGCATGATCTCAACACGATTGTTCATATCGAGATGGGCTGTGGGCTCATCCAATATGATCAACTCACCTTCCTGAGCTATGGCACGTGCGATGAGCGCTTTCTGAAGCTGCCCGTCACTGAGCTCGTAAAGTCGCTTATCCTGGAAATAATTGATCTTAGTGCTATCAATGGCCCAGCCCACTTTGTCCCAGTCTTGCGTGCTGAGCTGACCGGTCCAAGCTGTATAGGGCGATCTGCCTAATGCGACTAATTCTGTCACTGTGAGATTGCCTGTCTGTATCGGATCTGTCAAGACAAGGCTAACCTGCTTGGCTACCTCGAGGCTGCTATATTTGGACAGTTCCCTATCCAGCAAGAATACCTTCCCAGATATGGAGGGCTGCAAGTTGAGTAAGGTGCGCAGGAGACTGGATTTACCTACCCCATTTTGTCCTAGAAGACAAACGAGTTCTCCAGCTTTTAGCGAAATATTGATGTCTTTGATTAGGGTCTTATCTTCCTTTTTGGCACGATAGCCTATAGCCAGATTTTCGGTATGTAGCACGATCTTGACCATTAGAAGAATCGCTTTAGGTTGCCACGACTGATAATGATCCAAATCACAACGGGTGCCCCAAGAATTGCGGTGACCGCATTGATGGGCAGAGTATGTTCGCTTCCAGGGAGCTGTGCGATAAGGTCACAAATGAGCATTACTATCGCACCAAGTAGCAAGAGCAACGGGAATAAATACCGATGATCTGAGGTGTTAAATATCATTCTAGTAAGGTGGGGTAGGGCAACACCAATAAAAGCAATAGGGCCGCAGAATGCCGTAATGGTGCCTGCGAGCAAACTGGCCACAACGATAATCAGTAATCGTGTTCTTTTGATATTGATGCCCATGCTAATGGCATAGTTTTCTCCAAGGAGAAGCATATTCAGCGGTTTGAGGAGAGCTATGGAGCCAATTAATCCAATAGATACGATAGGAAAGAAGACGAGCATTTTGTCCCAGGTCACTGTACCCAGGCTACCAAAAGTCCAGGATAGATAAGACTGGATTGATTCGGCCTGACTGAAGAACTGCAGTATGCTGACAATGGCTCCCGTTGCGCTTCCAAACATGAGACCCACTATCAGCAGTGACATGTTATCTCTTAATCTGATAGCTGTGATCACAACCAAAATCATCACTGCGGAGGCTCCAATTGCGGCTGCCAGCGCTGTGAGGCCTGCACTCTGGGCAAATCCAAATGCAGTGCCAGCCATGATTAATAACGCTACCCCGAGACTGGCGCCCGAGCTGATTCCCAGAACAAACGGACCTGCCAACGGATTTCGAAAGAAGGTCTGCATGTGCATGCCTGTAACGCCAAGGCCCATACCTACAAGGGTCGCCGTGATGGTCTTAGGAAGGCGAAAATTGATAAGGATTTGATGCCATGATCCTTTAATATCATTGCCCAAGAGATCATCAAAAATGGCGCTGATGGGAATGCTGACAGAGCCGACAGAAAGATCCAGAATCAAGAAAAAGAAAAGCAGTACGACTAGCAGCAGAAGCTGTCTTGACCAAGTCTTTTTGTGCACATGAGTTGCGGATTGCATGTTACTTCAATTGGCCGTAAAAATACAGATCGTAATTGGGAAGCACCTCTGGGTGAATGATCTTGATCATATCTGCCAGCACCAGGTCTGGTCGAGCATAGCCTAATTCGAGATAGGAGACCCCTCCACCAGGCCCTTTTTTTGCCCCATAAGTATAAACTTCACCACTAGCAAAAGGTGCAAATTGCCGATAGCGGATATCCGCCTGACGCAATGCCTCCAAAGTCTCTAAATGTGCCAACCCAATCCAAAGATCAGCATCTTGAGCTCGCTCTATTACCCCTTCAAAACCTATTTCTATCCAGCCACTTGATGAGTCGTTTTCCCATAGATATCGACCTCCCGCATCTTGGATCACTTTCGCTCCCCAGTTATTTCCCCCTGGCATGTACCAAGCATCTCCGTACATCAAGCCACTCATTACGGTAGGTTGATCGACTGTGTCAGTCAATCGAGACTGTAGCGATATGTACTGACGCTCGATCTGGCTAAATATGGAGTCTGCCTGCTCTAGTCTATCGTAGAGCGCGCCCATTACCTTGATCCATTCGGCTCTACCCAGAATGGATTCTTCCAGATAGTCTGAATTGTAGATCACCTTGATTCCAAGCTCTTCTAATTTGTCTAGCTGCTGTGTCTCGCCACCCATACTGAAGGCCATCACCGCATCAGGTTCGAGTTCGACGAGCCGCTCCACATCGAGCTGATTACTGGTGCCGAGTTCTACTAATTCCCCAATTTGTGCTCTGCGCCACTGGGTGGTATCTGAGATGTATTCTATACTGGGGAACCCAACTAACGTCGGAGCTACCTCCAACATCGAAAGTGCTGGCAGGTGAGTGGTAGAGGTGCAGACGATTCGGTCAATAGGTATTGAAATACCGTCTTCATTGATCTGATTTCTGTTGAGTCGGTAGGTCAAGGGTGACTTGGCTCCAGGGTAAGGTTGTGTTAGAGTAATGACGATGTGCGTTTCAAAGTCATGGATTTTGAATCCTTTAGCATACTTCACATCGATGGTCTGGCCCAGGGAATCACTAGTGTCCACAGGCTTTGTTTCCTGTTTGCAAGAGACGATAATTGCGGTAAACAACATGATTAGGACAATCCTCATCTTGCAAGTCTAGCATAAAAAAAGGCCTACCGGAAGGGTAAGCCTTTGATCTGATATTTTCTGATTCGCTTATGCGTACTTCATGCTTTGAGCGCCCGCTTCCATGGTTGCATACTGCTTTACTTCCTCAAAAGTCTCAGCACCCAGTGATTTTTCGGCTGTGCCTCCATCGGGTAAATCAAACTGACCCTTGGTTTCCCACCATTGCGCCACATGCTCCTTGGCTACTTTCTCGTCTACCTCAAAATGCCTGATACAGCTTTCGCAGGTTAACCATGACTGGTCTTTTTCTGCAGTTTTTTGAAAGATGATACCGCGCATTTTAGTAGCGTTTTCGTCTTTGGTTTTGAAGTGTGCATGCGTGTAGGACATGGTTTCTGGTTCTACCATTTTATGATCCCAGTAGGCCTTTGAAGACACGACTTGTGCAGTAGAGAGCGCAAAACCCTCACCTTCTTCCATATGCGCTTTGCAAATAGAGCAAGCTGCTACTGCTTTTTTGGCTTTCTTTTTAAAGACTTTATCGAATAATCCCATTGTTGATGATTTGAGTTTGACCTAGATCAATATCACGCAGATTGCGTGGTTAGGTTACAATTTTACGATCTATGTTACTCAGATGATAGCATTTGGTTACAATATTCATTTGTTTTTCTACCTTTAACCTTCAATTGGTTTGTCTTTGGTAAGCAAAGCCAAAGAGGATTAAAAGGGAATCCGGTGCGTAGCAATACCAATCCGGAGCTGTCCCCGCAACTGTAAACCCGAATCGGAAACGCCGATTCATGAAAGTTGATCCCACTAATGCCACTGTTCCGCCTATCGGAATGGGAAGGTTGTCAACTTTCGGGTAAGCCAGGAGACCTGCCTATTGAAACTAGAATTCAAAGCTTTCGGGTGAAAGGCAGAGAAGGTTTAGATGCGTGTGAGCGCATACCTAGATTTTTCCTGATTATTCACAGTCAGTCTTTGGATTAAATTAAGTGGACTTAGTTTAATTCATGCGCCGACTTGTATCTACAGTATTATTATCGCTTTGTGCAATGGCCGCCGTTGCGCAGACAGACACGCTCGTTCTCGATGATGTGACCATCCTGGGGCAGAAGTGGACGAGCTACGCCACCGGGATAAAAGTCACCAGACTTGACCCAGATAGTGCTACCGCAAGCCAGAGCCTTGCCGATCTACTCCAATCTAGCGCGCTGGCCTATCTCAAGACCTATGGAAATGGCCAGCTTTCTACGCTGAATATACGTGGTACAGGCGCCAGTCAAAATTCGATTTTTTGGAATGGCATCAACAGTAATATAACCTCCTTGGGCCTCTCAGACTTTTCGCTGACTCCCATGGCTTTAGTGGATGATGTGAGTTTGCAGTATGGCGCGGGTAGCTCATTGCTCGGCAGTGATGTTATTGGCGGTAGCGTACACCTAGCGGTAACACCTAGGCAAACCAGTGAGCTTGCCCTGGCCTTGACGCAGGGGAGCTTTGGGCTCTGGGGAGGCCGGGCTAAAGCACGGTATTACGGTAGGAAGTGGAGCGCTGCTACCAGGGTACTCTATCAGACTAGCGAGAATGACTTTCCTTATCAGAATATTGCTGCCGTTGGGAACCCCAATGAAAAGATGGATCATGCTGCTTTTGAGCAATGGGGGCTATCGCAAGATGTATGGTATGAGATTAATACCAGACATCAGATCAGCGCGCATCTCTGGTATCAATCGATGGATCGACAGATTCAACCTGGACTGAATACTTCTCAGCGTGATAATCAGGATGATCAGACGATGAGAGCGCTCATCCAGTGGTCTGCAGACTATGGTGATCATAACGGTACTCTGAAAGTCGCCCAACTTCAGGATCGAATAGACTTCAATGGAGATGTGTCGGTCATGCCTCGAACTTATTTGTCCTATGAGTATGAATATGTTGGGAGTGACAACTGGAGTCTGAGAGGAGGGGTGAATTGGCAAGTGCTCTCGGCCGACATAGACGCCTACGAAACTGATATCTCCGAAAATCGTCAAGACCTCTTTGTTTCACTGGGCTGGTACCCCATGCCGAAGCTCAACCTTTCTGCCAATCTGAGACAGTCGTTGGTTGAAGGATTTGATCCGTCGCTGACGCCATCGCTGGGTTGGAGATATCTAGCCAGTAGCTGGCTAACCTGGACAGGCAATCTCTCTCGCTCATATCGAGTACCGACCCTCAATGATCGCTACTGGAGGCCTGGCGGTAACCTGGATCTAAGGCCCGAAAGCGGCTATCACGCTGAGACAGGTGTGGAAATTACCCGCTCAAAGCTGAAGCACCAACTTTCGATCTACTACGGAGATGTTTCCGAATGGATCGTATGGCTACCGCAAGAGGGGTACTGGGCTCCAGAAAACATCGATGAGGTAGAGATATTTGGAGTCGAGTATGAAAGTGCCTGGAAGGTGACTAAGCAGCTTAAAGTGAACGCCTCTTATGCTTACAATAGATCGATTCGTACTGCTGGAGCTACCGACTCCTTCGAAGGCAAGCAACTGCCTTATGTCCCAATACACCAAATCAAATCTAGCCTGACCTATCAGCAGCATTGGTGGTCTATAGGCGGTGATGGGCAATGGACGAGCCAGCGCTTTACCAATGCTGACAACAGCGGCTCGCTCGATCCATTCTTTATGGTAGGCTTGCATGCTAGTGCTCAAGCTGGATCCGCATGGTCATTCAGTATTCGTGCTAACAACCTTACTAATCAAGATTATCAATTGGTACTCAATAGGCCCATGCCAGGTCGCAACTATCAAATAACGATTCAACATAATTTCGATTTCAACTAAAAATCTATGAAAAGGCATCTCTATTTCTATCTATTATCCATTGTTTCCCTTGTTTTCTCGTCCTGCGGAGATGATGAAGGTCCGACCAGCCCAGCTGGCGAATATGCTAGTGGTGTCTTTGTAGTCAACGAGGGTAACTTCGGTGGTGGTAATGCTTCCATTAGTCATTTTGACTTGGAGAACGGCACAGTATCAAAAGGCATGTTTTCTTCAGTAAACGGAGGTGCCCTTGGTGATGTAGCTCAATCCATGTCTCTCTCGGGTGAGGAGGCCTACATAATATTGAACAACAGTACCAAAGTAGAGATTGTGAACTATGGTACTTTTGAGTCTACAGGGACCATCACCGACGGGCTTGCTAACCCACGCTACCTAGCGGTCGATGGAGATAGAGCTTTCATCAGCAACTGGGGCAACTTTGATGAAAATTTTCAGCTTGATCAGTCATTCATTGGGGTAGTGGACTTAGCAGACAATAGTCTAAGCACCAAGATCAATACGAATGATGGTGTGGAGCATATTTTCATTTTTGAGGGTAAACTGTTTGTGGCCAATAGTTTTACCAATACAGTTCAAGCCTTTGATATGGATTCTTACGAATTGCTGGGGACGACTGAGCTCGCGCAGAGCCCTGGACAATTTGCGGTAGATGCTGATGAAAACCTCTGGGTCATCTCGCAAGGAAATTTTGCAGGCAATGACGGGGCATTGACATGTATAAACACTACTAACTTCAGCATAGAGAGACGGGTGAACTTGGGGTTAAATCCAGCGAATAAATTAGTTCCAAACGATGCGAGTAACCTGCTCTACTTTTATCAGGGCAATACGATTTATCAATTTTCCTCCAGAGGTACTGACCCAAGTATCTTAGCAGAGATGACTGATTTCGTAGGGATCTACGGGATAGGCTATCATGAGGATGATGAGCTGATCTATGTGAGTGATGCTGTTGGCTTTGGTGGGGAAGGTAAAGTTGTACGACTGACTGTGGATGGAGTAGAAGTTGATGAGTTTGGTGCAGGTATAGGCCCCAACAGCTTTGTATTTACTCCTTGATATAGAATAGCTCAGTTATTTGATGGGCAGCCTTCTTAGGGTGGAGCTGTCCGTCAAGTATCTGAGATCTCAAAATAGGGAGTTGTTCCTTGATCTGAGGGTGACTCATTAGCCTTTGATTCAGGTCAAAGTTGATTTGACTGTTAAACCATTCGAGGTTTTGTAATCTTCTTCGGTCTATCAGATGACCTGATTTAGTCATTTGCGATTTGAACGCTTTCAAAGTATTCCAGACTTCATCCACACCTGTAGATTCAAGCGACGAACAGGTCATGACCTTCGGAAACCATTCATTTTCGGGTGGAGCAAACAGATGCAATGCCCCACTCAACTCAGCCTTGGCTTTTTTGGCCGAAGCGAGATTGTCCCCATCTGCTTTGTTGACGACTATAGCATCCGCCATTTCCATGATACCCTTCTTGATACCTTGCAATTCATCACCCGCGCCTGCCAAGGCTAACAGCAGGAAGAAATCGACCATGCCATGAACGGCTACTTCCGATTGACCAACGCCGACAGTTTCGATGAGTATCACATCAAATCCAGCTGCCTCGCAGAGTATCATGGTTTCACGTGTCTTATTTGCCACCCCGCCTAAGGCCGATCCGGTAGGCGAAGGCCTAATAAAAGCTGAAGAATTATTCGACAAAGATTCCATACGGGTCTTGTCACCGAGAATACTGCCTTTGGTCTTCTGGCTACTAGGGTCTATCGCCAGTATAGCCACTTTGTGGCCATCTGCAATGATGTGATTCCCGACGGCTTCTATAAATGTGCTTTTTCCAACACCAGGTACACCTGTAATACCTACTCTATAAGTGTCACTTAACGGCGCGATAAGTTCCTTTATGATCTCGTCTGCAAGCGCATTATCTTCAGGTAACTTGCTTTCAATCAATGTGATAGCTTTGCTCAGTATCACCCGGTTGCCTTGGTTGATACCGTTGACATAGACGTCTTTTGAAAGACGGGATTTTCGAGTGCTAAAACTCAAAATTGCATTTTTAGAATATGAAATTGATTTAATTTTATAATGAGCATAAATTTGCTACTTTTAATCTTTAAAGATTAGGGATTTTACTTATTTGAAGAACTATTTAGTTGGTTTTCGAAAATCCTTAACGCAGCGATCATATGTTCAGAAAATTCTGGTTAGACACCATCTTAGGTACACTTTTCATTTTGGGGCTTATGGGCTTCTTAAACAACATTACTCAGCTTAAGATTTTTGAGATGTTTGATCCCATTGGGGAAGCACTGAGCGATGTTAAATTGACGGATTTAGTTTACTCTCAAATAAGAGAGCCACTTCCCGTTCAGGAGGATATTTTACTAGTCAATATTGGCCTACTTCCTAGAGCTGGGCTAGGGGAGGTTATTAATATTATCAATAAGCATGACCCCAAGGTCATAGGTGTGGATACATTTTTTAGGGTAGACAAAGACTCTTTGGGTGATGCTATGCTAGAAGAGGCGTTTTCCAAAGTGGAAAACTTGGTGTTGGTTAACAAACTGCTTTACAATCCTAGTACGGATGAATTTGATTCGTTGGATGTGACGTTATCGAGGTATACCCAGTATGCAGATATTGGTTTTGCCAACTTAATCGCTCCTGGTGCTCAAGGTCAGGACGACTTAAAAAATACTAGAGAATTTGCGGTACAGGAGAAAGCGGCAGGTGATACTTATGAGGCCTTTGGAGTAAAGTTGGTTGAGAAATATGCTCCTGAAAAGGCTGAAAAATTCATTGCCCGTGGTAATGATGTAGAGGTCATAAACTATCGAGGTAATGTTATGGACTTTGGTGCGACACGATATGGTACCACCTTTTTTGCGCTGGATTTCTCAGATGTCTTCATGGAAAATTTCGATCCCAGTGTAATCAAGGATAAGATCGTCATTTTGTGCTTTATGGGTAGTCAACTAGGTGACCGTCTTTCGACAGAAGACAAATACTATACACCTATCAATGCTAAATATGCAGGTAAATCAGACGCAGATATGTTTGGAGGAGTGATTCATGCCAACATAGTGGCAATGATTCTGAACGAGGATTATGTAGATCGTATGTCCGAATTTCAGAGTAACCTGACCGCAGTATTGATTCTTTTTCTGAATGTAGTTCTATTCTCGTTAATCTATAAAACGATACCCACGTGGTATGATGGTTCTACGAAACTGATACAGATTATAGAAGTGTTGGTATTAATGTATTTGACTATCCAGATTTTTGATTCACTTAACTACGAACTAGATCTGACATTTGCCATTATTGCGGTCGCCATTTCTGGTGATGCATTGGAAGTTTATTATGGTGTAATCAAGAACTTGCTGTCTAAACAAGGAAGAAAAGAATTGACTAAAATAAAGAAGTTGTAAATTTGCAGATATTAGAATATAACAATTTGATATTCAATTTATTATAAGAACACAATTTTCGGCATTAAATGTGCATATAAGGTGCACGGAACAGTATTATACAATTTAATCACAAAACTATGAGACCTCTTTTTTCATCACTATTAGTGTCGGCTTTGATGCTGGCAGCAACGGTTTCTTATGGACAGTCCTTTTCATTTAGGGTACTGGCCAACAAAGGAGAAAACCAAGTCAAAAGGAACGGGCAAATGGAAGCTCTAAAAACAGGCTCTTCGCTTTTTTCAGGAGACGAGATCGTAGCGGTAGAAGGCTCGTATATCGGTCTAATGCATAAGACAGGAAAGACTTATGAAGTCAAGCAAGCCGGCTCTTACGCCGTAACTGAGCTTGAAAATAAAATGAATACTGGTGCTTCATCTTCGGCAAGCAGATATGCTAACTACATCATGGCTAAGATGAATGAAAGCGATGGTAGTACTAACTACAGACAGAATATGGCTGTGACGGGAGCTGTTGAACGAGCGACAAGCAGCTCGGCCATTCAGGTATTGTTGCCTAACTCTATTGATGTATATAACTCTGACGCCATCGTGAGATGGAAAGAGATAGAAGGAGCTGAGGGCTATACCGTGACATTGAAGAACATTTTTGATGAAGTGGTCATGCGCGAAGAGACGGACAAATCTATGATGAAGCTTGACTTCAACAGCGATGTGCTAGCCAAAGAGAGATTGGTAATCCTTAATGTACAAGTGACAGGAGATGATGATATAGCGTCAGGTGACTATGGTATTAAGCGTATGGCTGGAGCTGATGCAGCTACCGTCACCAATGATATTGAAGCTTTGAGAGCTGAAGTACCTGAAGATTCTCCATTGAGCAAGTTGATTGAAGCTTCTTACTATGAGGATAACAACTTATTGCTAGATGCTTTGACTAAGTATGAGGAGGCAATTACGTTGGCTCCTGATGTACAAGACTTCCAGGATCTCTATGAAGGCTTTATTATCAAGAACAACTTGGGCAACTAAGCGAAGTAGAAATACTAGATATTGAAACCACCTTCGGGTGGTTTTTTTATGTCTAATATTCAGGTCTTTGTTGAATTGATGAAGGGTTTATGCCCTTCCGGCCAGTAGATATAGAATAGCCATTCTAATGGCCACACCATTTTCGACTTGGTTGAGGATGATGGAGTGCTCACTATCTGCCACGTCGCTGTTTATTTCCACACCGCGATTGATAGGGCCGGGATGCATGATTGTAATTTCTTTACCCAGACTATCAAGTAGCTCCTTGTTGACCCCAAAATAAAGAGAATACTCTCTGAGCGAGGGGAAATACTTGATGTGCTGTCTTTCGAGTTGTATGCGTAGAATGTTGGCAATGTCGCACCAAGCCAGTGCCTTCTTAACATCATGCCCAACCTTTATGCCCAGTCCTTCAATGTACTTTGGAATGAGCGTCGGAGGCCCACAAACCATCACTTCAGCCCCCAGTTTTTGCAAGGCAAAGATATTGCTTAATGCTACACGTGAGTGTAGGATATCGCCAATGATCACTACTTTTTTGCCAGCGACACTGCCGTGCTTTTGTCTTATGGAGTAAGTATCGAGCAATGCCTGAGTCGGATGCTCATGAGTCCCGTCCCCGGCATTCACGATATTGGCGTCAATATGTCTAGATAGAAAATGAGGAGCACCTGGACTAGCATGTCGCATGACGATCATATCGACCTTCATCGCCAGAATATTATTGACAGTGTCGAGTAATGTCTCACCCTTCTTGACAGAACTGCCTGAAGATGAGAAGTTGATCACATCAGCAGATAGTCGCTTCTCAGCGAGCTCAAAAGACAACTTGGTACGTGTGCTGTTTTCGAAAAAAACATTGGCAATCGTGATGTCGCGAAGAGAAGGCACCTTTTTAATGGGACGATTAATGACGTCCTTGAAGTTGTCGGCAGTCTCGAAGATGAGTTCTATCTCCTCAGCAGTAAGGTCTTTGATACCTAGTAGGTGCTTACTTCTGAGTTCGCTCATGCGATAGTTTCATTATCAATGATCCAGATCTTGTCTTCCGCACTATCCTGTTCCTTTATTTCGACGAGTATTTTTTGCGTCTCGATGGTATTCACCTGCATCCCGGTATAAGTGGGCTCTACTGGGATGTCCCGACTATACATTCGATCAATAAGGACCAACAATTCTACCTTCGCAGGTCTTCCAAAGGCAATCATGGCATCCATAGCTGCTCTTACTGACCTACCGGTGAATAATACATCATCTATGAGAATGACTTTTTTGTCTTCTATGATGAAGTCAACTTGGGTGGCATTGGGCTTGAGCGGAACATCTCTTCTCCTAAAGTCATCTCTGTAGAAAGTGGTATCCAGCCGACCAAGATGAATTTGAGTAGTCACCTTATCTCTCAGCTCATTGGCAATACGACTTGCGAAAAATACACCTCTTGGCTGCATGCCTAGTAATACCGTATCCTGAAATTGGTCGTGGTTCTCTATTAATTGCTGACAAAGTCTTTTGATAGTGATGTCGAGGTGATGGCTATCGAATAGAAGACGTTTTTGCATGGCTTATCAGCAAATATAGAATGATCCTACCAACATGAAAATAGCATGAAGTCTATCTGCTATTAATAATTGATTTTGTTGATGTAGAAGATCTTACGGTCAAGCTTGACATTTTTATCCTTCATATTACGAATCTCCTGAACGCCATACGCGTAGAAGGACTTCCCATACCACCGATCTAGGCCTTCGAGTTCTTTCTTGGAGTCTTGCAGGACATCATACTCGAATGAAAGCCTGACAGGATCAAAGGACTTGCCTTCAACCACTTCATTGCCACTGACGATCTTAGTCCTGATCAATCCTTCATAGATATATAGAAGTACAACCTGATCATCTTCGACGTTCACCTGTACATAATCTTTCAAGTCATAACTCAGGATATCATTGATTTCGAAGCTGTTGTCCCACTTCACCTCACCAGATTTGTCAAAGCTGACCACTACTGCGTGAGTGTATTTGTAACCAAGAAAGCCCGGGTTGTACCAGTTTTGTCTTTGGGCATCCCAAGTAGAACCAATGAAAGGGTTGGCCACTCCCGTATTACTATACTTTGGATAGTAAGCCTCACCTACCAAAATATACTCATCACCTTTATCGATGATATCATGCACCAGCAGCCGATAGTTGAACTTGATTTTCTTGTCCTCGATTTTTCTTCGTTCGATGCGCTCCTTAATCCTGGTCTCGCGCTTGGCGCGCATATAGGAGAAAAAATTAGTAAGATCTGCGTAGTTGTGATACTGCACCAATTGCTGGCGACCATTGACAATCTTGGCCAAGTAAAGCCCTCTGGAGTACTCAGATTTCCTTCTCGCATAAGTACCTGCGATATACTGCTGGCCACCCTCTAGTGTGGTAGACTCGCCAGTGATAAAGCTCTTGTCTTCTCCGGGATCTAGTTTGATATCAAGTAGTTCATTTCCCTGATCATCGTAGGTATTGGTCACTACGGTGTAGTTCCTGGTAGGAAGCTTTTCTGATCTCACTACCGTGAATGTTCGCGTAAGGTCGTTAGTGACAATATCAAGTATTTCGCTGTTGTTACCATAGTACCCAGGGAGCACTTTAGGCTTTTGTTCGGTGATATTGTAGAGAAGTACGACTGGTCGATCATTGGCAAAGCCACTCATGATGACCGTATGATCTACTACTTCAAAGAAAGTAAGATCAATAGGGAACACCGTGCTGATGTCATACCAAGTGGTGTCTCCTGTCAGATGCTCGAACTGTAGGAGCTTCATATCCTCGCGCTTATAGGAGGAGGTCTCAAAGATGAGGAAGGTGTTGCCAAGACTATGATCGTACCCTCTGAAATTTGCACCAAAGGCAATCGGCATTTCTTTTTTCCAGACCTGATTGAGTGCGGTATCCAGCATGTGAAACTTCCACATATAGCCTTCCTTCGTCTTATTGCGAGTATCAGTAACCACCATCAAGCCATACTCTTGTGCAGGAATGATGGTGAAGTCACCATCTTTCTCCTCGATCTCAAACTCTATTCGATTAGGCTGAATCAGGAATGACTCCTCTTCCTCATTTGCAAGATCACCCAACTCGGGATCTTGCGCCATTCCCGATAGGGAACAGACTAAAAGAATCGAAATAAAAATGAACCTAACCATAGAGCTTTATACGTGATAACTTCTTGTAGGGATGAACCCCCTATTGCCCCATACCGATGACAATATCAAATTCTTCCTTTGCTACAGGCTGCACACTCAGTCTACTGTTGTTGACCAGCACCATCTGACTCAACCGCTCATCTGCCTTGACCCGATCTAGGGTCACAGGAGTTATTAATTTTTCGACAGGCACAAAATCAACCACCACCCAGCGATCATCATCAATCGTCGGATCAGGATAGTGCTCTCTCACTACCTCGGCTATGCCGACAACAGATTTTTCTTTCACGCTGTGGTAGAACAAGGCCAGATCGCCCACTTTCATTTCTTTCATGTTATTGCGCGCTTGGTAGTTTCTCACTCCATCCCAGTGATCTCTGCCGAGTTTCACAAAATCATCCCACGAGTAGGTTCCAGGTTCGGATTTGATTAGCCAATATCTCATGCTATTTCTTGTTTGGTATAAAAATACGCCGTTCGATTAACAATCAGATTCCTCTATGGGTTTTTCGGGTAGTTTAGCAATGATAAAACTTAGAAGCACATAGATGAAGGTTCTCATCCTCAGATTTTCTAGTATCGGTGATATTGTCTTGACGTCACCCGTCGTGAGGACGGTCAAGACGCAAGTATCAGACTGTGAGCTACATTATGCAACCAAGGCAGCTCATGAGGGCTTGTTGGTCGATAATCCTTATATCGATAAAGTACACCTGCTCAAGGATAGTCTGGATGAGTTAGTCGCCACGCTCAAAGCTGAGCAATTTGATTTCATCATCGACTTGCATAATAATCTTCGTACCCGAATGATAAAATCCCGCTTAGGGGTAAAATCCAGAAGTTTTGACAAGAAGAATTGGCAGAAGTGGCTGTTCGTCAATCTTAAGATCAACCGAATGCCCAACCGTCATATCGTGGATCGCTACATGGATGCTGCGATTCCGCTAGGGGTCAAGCCCGATGCGCTAGGGCTGGACTATTTCATACCTGAAAAAGATGAAGTAGATATGAGTTGGCTACCTGAAACCCATCGTCAAGGCTACTATGCTGTAGTGGTGGGTGCCAAATTTGCCACTAAGCGACTCCCTGAAAAAAGGCTAATCGAGCTGTGTGATCGGATCAACAAGCCCATCGTTCTGTTGGGAGGTAAGGAGGATCAAGCTCTTGGAGAGCGTATAGTTAAATTTTTTGAACGAACGGATAGTTCCTCTCCATATGAAGAGGAGCTCAGGGAAGGGCTCAACAAGAGAGCAGTCCTTTTCAATGCATGTGGCAAATTCAACTTGAACCAGTCAGCTTCATTGCTCAAACAATCCGGAGCTGTCTTTACGCATGATACGGGCTTGATGCATATCGCAGCGGCGCTTAAGAAGCAGATCTTTAGCATCTGGGGTAATACCGTACCCGAATTTGGCATGTACCCTTACAAGACGCAGTTTAGTATATTTGAGAATAAGAAGCTGGGCTGCAGGCCGTGCTCCAAGATAGGTCATGGAGAGTGTCCTCTGGGTCACTTCAAGTGTATGAATGATGTAGTGTTTGATTTTTGGCTACCGTAGATAATGAAGACGCTGATATTAATACGACATGCAAAGTCAAGCTGGGATTATCCTCATTTGTCAGATTTCGATCGACCACTCAATGGTCGAGGAAAACGCGATGCTCCAAGGATGGGAAGTTACCTAGCAGAACAGAGTATCCATGCAGATCTGATTGTTTCCAGCCCGGCTAATCGAGCCATTACTACCGCACGTACCATACAGGAGTATCAAACCTCATCTAAGCCTGAACTCATTGAGGAACACCCACTTTATCATGCTTCAGCATCTGCTATTCTAAGAGTAGTGCAGAGACAGTCAGAGACCGCAGACCATTTGATGATATTTGGACACAACCCTGGCTTTACCGATTTTGCGAACCAGTTAACAGACCATTATATAGACAACATTCCGACTTGTGGAGTTGTGGGGATTGAGTTTGAGGCAGATAGTTGGACGGAAGTAGCAATTGGTGATGGTAGGCAGTTGTATTTTCACTTTCCTAAGGGGATTTAGCGAGTCTTTGTTTTTTAGGAGAGCTAAGAAAAACACTTTTGTTAGTGGCTTGCACGGGGTTATCGCAAGTCATGTGCTCTTATATGAGCATAATATTGTTGAAGAAGATAAGAGCGTTTGCTGTTGACGACCTTTACTCACCAATCTAGCATTACTCGCAAAAAGTAAAGAACAAAACTCTACTAGTTGATCACGTGGTGAGTAATTTTCGTGATTGGACCAATTTGAGTTTCAATAAGAAACTATACACACTATTTCGCCTATCATTTTATGTGAGTTTT
Organism: Cyclobacteriaceae bacterium; assembly: GCA_040222235.1. Lineage (GTDB taxonomy): Bacteria > Bacteroidota > Bacteroidia > Cytophagales > Cyclobacteriaceae > UBA6059. The sequence goes on along the minus strand of JAVKDO010000118.1, from coordinate 900 downwards.
TCTTATAAGTTTCTTCTTATCTATATTTATTCCTCAATGTAAGACCATTTTACACTTTGAAAAAAGTTGATTGGACATATCGAACAACGGACAAAGAGTTGCTCCCTTTTGGTGCAGGAAGCAGTCTTGTCAATCCAGCAAATGTTGATGAGGAGGCTATTTGGTTGAGTTTCTTAACCGGAGATGAGGAAAGTCTAGTCTACATATACAAGACGTACATTGATAAACTCTACACTTACGGCGGCCAGTTTTGTAGGCAAGCGCATTTACTTGAAGATTTTATTCAGGAGCTGTTTTTTGAATTGACCGATAAGCGCGAAAGGCTTTCTAACGTGAAGTCCATCAAGGGATACCTATTCGCCTCACTCAAAAGGAAGATATTGAGAGATATGCGCCGCACTAAGCGGGAAGAGTTAGTTGATGACGGTTTTTTGTTTAGCTACGAAAAGCAGTCTCATGCTATTTTTAATGATTTGAAAGAGGCTGATTTTAGACTGGTTTTTCAGAAGGTCAATCAGCTTCCTATTAGTCAGCGCGAGATCATCTTTTTATATTTCTATGAGGGTATGAAATATTCGGAAATTGCAGAAGTACTTGACGTCAAAGTGGAGACCGCAAGGAAGCATATGTACAGGGCATTGAAAGAACTAAGAGCTGAAATAGGATCACAACTAAAGGATTTTTATCTTATCCCTATTCTATTCAACCTTCCTGTGATTAGTTAATTTTCAATAGATTCCGCATTTATTGAAAATAAACTTCCTAAAATCCGCAGAACAATTATTTTCAATGTTTTGAGGGGTTGCTATCTGGTGGCTTGATTGGTTCTTTACTCTTTTGGGTCATTTCTGTCTGTACTCAGCCCTGACAGAGTCGGTTTTGGACGATACATTTGACCCT
>JAVKDO010000117.1:0-39034 GCA_040222235.1 Cyclobacteriaceae bacterium | reverse complement strand
AGGGAATGCTGAAACATTCTGTACCGATCACTGGAGATGCCGATTTGTGAATAATGGTGAGATGCTTACTAATTCGCAGATCATTGATCTATTAGGTAAAGTGCAGAGCAGTGATTTTGACTTTATTAAGACTGAGAACTTATACACCTTCGATGGTGTGACTGGCTACTCACTAGGTCAGGGAGAATAAGAGCAAACCAGCTCGATGGAGAGGTACAGATAACTGCAAGTCAGAGGCTTGCAGTTATTTTTTTGCTCATTTGGTAAGCTGACTCATTATTTCTTTGACCATCGCCTCTAGATTGAACTTCTCCTGCCAACCCCAATCCTTGCGTGCAGGTGCATCATCAACAATCTGAGGCCATGAGTCTGCTATCGCCTGCCGGAAGTCTGGCTCATAGGAGATCGTGAAGTCAGGAGCGTATTTTGCTACTTCGCGGTAGATATCAGAAGGCGTAAAACTCATCGCGCTTAGATTATAGCTATTTCGCACTAATATGACCTCTGGGTTGGCGGTCATTAGCTCTATGGTAGCCCGAATAGCATCATCCATATACATCATAGGCAGCATACTATGCGCCCCTAGGAAGCACTTAAAATGCTCTTTATTTGCCGCCTTGAAGAATATATCTACTGCATAATCTGTAGTACCTCCGCCTGGCTGAGCCTTATAGCCAATCAGTCCAGGATAGCGTAAGCTACGCACGTCTACACCATATTTTTGATGGTAATACTCGCACCATTTTTCTCCAGCCAGCTTACTAATACCATAGACCGTATTAGGATTCATGATCGTGCGCTGCGGAGTATGTACTTTAGGTGTATCAGGGCCAAAAACGGCTATGGAACTCGGCCAATAAATTTTCTTGAGGTGACCTTCTCTAGCCAGCTCCAAGACATTGAGCAAGCTTTTCATATTCAGATCCCAGGCAAACAACGGGTCACTCTCTCCTTTAGCGGATAGAATTGCAGCGAGGTGATAGACCTCTGTGATCTCCTCATTTTTTATAGTTTCAAAAAGAGCCTGGCTGTCGGTAGCATCCAGCAACATGGAGTACTCATCAGTATTGTCAGGTAACTCCCTAATATCCGAGGCTATCACACGATCCTGGCCGTGCAATCGCCTTAATTCAGCCGTAAGCTCAGACCCCAATTGGCCATTCGCTCCGATCACTAAGACTTTTGTCATGGGTGATGTTGTTTAGACAGTAAATATAGGGACTTCAATTTGCCATGAGCGACCATCCGTCAAAACAATAGATCACCTCATTTTGCCACGACCAACGTATATTTGCGTTATGGATTTCGAAGAGTATTTGAACCAAAAAAAAATTGACGGTCGAGCGTTCTCAAAAGCTGATCCCAACAGGTTTGGCGAATTCAAATTTCTCTTTGACCAAATGCATCCCAATAGCTTCACCGCACAAAAGCTCTTTCTGATCAATGAGATTCGGAGGAAATTTCCGGTAGGAAAAGAGACAATAGAGGATGCTGCCCCTGCGAAAAAAGCCCGGCCAAGGCCGAAAATGGCATTACCCAAAAAGGAATAGAAATATGTACACAACTACCCAAAAAAGGCTCCTAAAAGAAATTGAGGAGATCACAGAGGCTGGATTATTCAAGCAAGAACGAATAATCACTACACCTCAAGGAGCTGATATCAAGACCGATGACGGTCGTGAGGTGATCAACTTCTGTGCTAATAACTACCTCGGCCTGTCCTCTCACCCTAAAGTACTCGAAGCGGCCAAGGAGAGTATCGACACCCATGGCTTTGGCATGTCCTCCGTTCGCTTTATCTGTGGCACACAAGACATACATAAGACACTGGAGCGTAAGCTTTCGGAGTTTCTGGGTACAGAAGACACCATATTATATGCTGCGGCATTTGATGCGAACGGTGGTGTGTTCGAGCCGATACTTGGCCCTGAGGATGCCATCATCTCGGACGCCCTCAATCATGCCTCGATCATCGATGGGGTAAGGCTCTGCAAAGCACAGCGCTTCCGCTACAATCATAATGATATGGCAGATCTCGAGGCTAAGCTGCAGGAAGCGTCAAGCGCCAGATCAAAAATCATCGTGACTGATGGCGTCTTCTCTATGGATGGGACTATCGCTCAGCTTGACAATATCTGTGACCTAGCGGAAAAATATGATGCAATGGTCATGACTGATGAGTGTCACTCAACGGGCTTCATGGGTAAGACTGGTCGTGGGGTGCATGAGTACAGAAATGTGATGGGTCGGGTAGATATCATCACAGGTACGCTTGGCAAAGCGATGGGTGGGGCGTCTGGTGGATTTACCAGTGGTCGCAAGGAAATCATCGAGCTACTACGTCAGAGGTCACGCCCGTATCTATTCTCCAATACGCTGGCACCAAGTATCACAGGAGCAAGTATCGCTGTGATCGACATGCTAAGTGAGACCACTGAGTTGCGCGATAAGCTTGAAAACAACACGAAGTACTTCCGTGAGAAGATAACTGCTGCCGGTTTTGACATTAAGCCAGGGGAGCACGCTATCGTGCCGATCATGCTATATGATGCGGTGCTATCGCAAAAGATGGCCGCTCAGCTTCTGGATGAAGGCATCTATGTCATTGGGTTTTATTATCCCGTAGTGCCTAAGGGGCAGGCACGTATCAGAGTGCAAATCTCAGCAGTTCATGAGCAAGCGCATCTGGATAAAGCCATCAATGCCTTTGTGAAAGTTGGAATAGAGCTTGGGGTAATCAAATAGCAAAAGAGAGCCAAGAAAGCTATACTGCTGACTTAGCTTCTTCTTTGACTTTCGTCAAAACAGATTCTTGTGGGGCCGACTCGACTTCCTTGCCATTATCTTCGTCTTCAGACAAGTAGCGGTTGATTGTCTTTCGCATTTCCTGCGTCGACTGATTGTGATAGATGTGTCCATTTCGGACACTGGACAACTGACCTGTCTCCTCAGACACCACTAGGACTAATGAATCCGTGACATCTGACATACCAATGGCAGCTCTATGACGCAAACCAAACTGAGCAGGTAAATCATCTTTCTCAGTTACCGGTAGGATACACCTAGCAGCAATGATCTTACCTTCATAAATGATCACAGCACCATCATGCAATGGGCTGTACTTGTTGAATACCGAAATCAGCAGCCGCTTAGAGATCAGCGCGTCCATACGATCACCCGACTCAGCGTAGAACTTAAGTTCTGAATTCTTGGAAAGTACTATCAAAGCTCCGGTATTGGAGCCACCAAGAGTTTTCATCGCCTCAATAATTGGCGTAATATTCTTCCAGTGGACATCCTCTTGACGGACGAAAATGTTTTTTAAGCTAGTGATGAAGTTACCTTCATCGAAGACTGTGATCTTACCGATAATGAGCAGGAATTTTCTGATCTCTTGCTGAAACAGAATGATCACTGCGATCACACCCACTTGCATGAACTGTCCTAGGATGTTGCTGAGCAACTCCATCTCGACAGCACGAACTACCAGGTAGATAAGATAAATAGATAGGAATCCCAGAAACACCCTGATCGCCACACTACCTCGCATGAGTTTGTACACATTGTACAAGAGTACACTTACCAGTAGTATGTCGAATATATCGACATAACTAATGTCCAAAAATCCTATTTTAAATAGAAGCGTCACGCACCTAGTAAGTTATACAATTTCACTGTCTCAGTGGCTTCTTTGACATCATGCACCCTCAATATCCGCGCTCCATTCATTAACGCATGCATATGTAGCGCGGTTGTACCATTAAGCGCCTCCTCAGCAGTGATATTGAGACTCTTATAGATCAGTGACTTCCTCGAGACACCTATCAGCACAGGAGTCTCTAGCACTTGCAAATAGTCTAGATAACGAAGTACTTCGAATCCTTGCTCGGGAGTCTTAGCAAACCCAATTCCAGGATCAATAACTACATCGGCTACTCCAAAAGCTCGTAGTGTGTCAAGCTTCTTTTGAAAATAGTCAACAAGATCATTTAGCAAATGGTCATAGTCCACGAGACTCGTCATGTTCTCGGGAGTTCCTCTCATATGCATGAGTATATAAGGCACTCGCAATTCAGCTACTGCTGAAAACATTCCAGGGTCAAACTGTCCTCCCGAGACATCATTGATAATGTCAGCGCCAGCCTCAATGGCTTTCCTCCCTACCTCGCTTCTAAAGGTGTCAATGGAGATGACGGCCGTCGGATATTCTTGTTTGATCACATTGATCGCTTCGACTACTCGTTCTACTTCTTCCTTAACAGGAACATTGCTAGCACCGGGTCGGGTAGAATATCCTCCTACATCGAGTATATCCGCTCCATCTTCCAGCATTTTTCCCGCTAGGGAGAGAATAAGTCCACGCGACTGCACTCTGCTTCCGGTGTAAAATGAGTCAGGAGTCACATTCAGTATTCCCATGATCAATGGACTGGAGAGATCCATCAGCTTACCGCGCAGGTTGAGCGATCTTTTAGAATTAGATTTGGACTTTTTTAACTCCAATTTTGGTTAGTTTTATTGCTCTGGAACGAAAATTCGAAGGAATTGATAGACAAAACAGTAAGCGAATATACGCAAGTTGTGAAGGCTTGTAAAGACATATTCGAAAAGAAGACGCTTGATTATGGTACGGCTTGGAGGATATTGAGGGTACCCTCGATTACGGATCAAATATTCATTAAAGCACAGCGAATTCGATCCATCCAAGACAAGGGATTACAAAAGATTGAAGAGAATATTACTTCAGAGTTTGTAGGTATTATCAACTACTGCCTGATCGCGATAATGCAGCTTGACTTATCAGAAAATGATCCCACTGAAATTGAATATTCTGAACTAGAGCCAAAGTATGATTTAGCAGTTCAAGAAACCCTTGATCTATTGAAAGACAAAAATCACGACTATGGTGAGGCCTGGAGAGACATGCGAGTGAGTTCGATTACTGACATCATTCTCATGAAGCTTTATCGGGTCAAGCAAATTGAAGATAATGCTGGAAAGACGATCATTTCTGAAGGCGTAAAAGCCAACTATCAGGATATGATCAACTATGCCGTTTTTTGTCTTATAAAACTTAATTTCACCAGCAATGAAGTGGATTAGTGAGATTTCGAGATTTTTAGTTGGTGGCCTGTTCATTTTCTCAGGCCTAATTAAGGTTAATGACCCAGTAGGCACAGCGATTAAGCTGGAGGAGTACTTCCAAGTATTTGCTGCAGATTTTGCCCCTTTCTTTGAGGTTTTTGTTCCTGTCGCACTCCCCTTATCGGTATTCCTCTGTGTCCTGGAGGTGGTACTCGGCGTGGCTGTACTATTCAACTACAGGATGAAGTTGACGTCATGGGTGCTGCTGCTAATGATCGTATTCTTCACCTTCTTGACTTTCTACTCCGCCTACTTCAATAAAGTGACTGACTGTGGATGTTTTGGTGATGCCATCAAGCTCACCCCGTGGGAATCCTTTACCAAGGATATTATCCTAGTCGTGCTTATTGGTTTCATTTTTATGAGAAAGGACAAATTCGAAGCTTTCATAGCTGCCAGATCGAATGACATGATCATCGTGGGTGTCACTGTGATCAACTTGGCTATCGCCATCATCGCTATACAGCACTTGCCGTTTATTGACTTCAGAGCCTACAAAATCGGCACGCACATCCCTAGCGCAATGCAGCCTTCGGGAGAATTGAAGTACGCCTACATAATGGAGAAAGATGGCGATGAATTTTCTTTTGACCAATACCCTACGGACAAGTCATACGAGTTTAAGGAGCTCTTAGTATTGAACCCTGAAGTACAGCCAAAAATAACGGACTACAGCATCTGGAATGATGAAGGTGAGTATACAGAAGCAAGTTTTGAAGGGAACAAGCTCTATATCATAATCTATAATGTTAAAAAGGCTGATGCCGACGAGATTGAAGCCATTAACCAACTCTCCGCTTCACTTGGGGGTCGGGTAGAGGTAGCAGTATTGACAGCATCTGATTATGCAAGCTTTGAAGCTTTCAGACATGAGGTGCAGTTGGCCATTCCATACTACTATGCTGATGCCACCGTTCTGAAAACTATCGTAAGGTCCAACCCAGGCCTATGGTTGATGAAAGATGGCACGGTCAAAGGCAAGTGGCATTATAACGATGTTCCATCAGCAGACGAAGTGCTCAACCTACTTTAGATATGGCCTTACCACAGCAAATCATACTTGTCGGCATGCCCGGAAGTGGAAAATCCACCTTGGGCAAGCGATTGGCCGCACTACTAAGTTGTCCTTTCGTAGATCTCGACGAGGTAATTGAAAAACAAGAGAATAGTTTGATCAAAGATATTTTCCGCCACTCAGGTGAAGATCAGTTTAGGATGATTGAGCATTTTGCGCTAGCGAGTACACTTGGCAGAAATCCTAGAATGGTGATGGCTACAGGTGGCGGCACTCCTCGGTTTCATGATAATATGGATCTGATCAATGCGAGAGCAGTCTCAGTCTTTTTAGATACTCCAATGGACAAAATCGTCAGCCGTATTCATGCTAATGAAGATCGCCCGCTGATCGTGTCCGACAATATCGATGAGCTTAGAGAGGAGATGACTCAAGTCTATGCGGATCGGTTGCCCTATTATCAGAAGGCAACTTATACTACTGATAAGCAGACGCCTGAAGCTATTCTTGCGTTGGTTAAAAGTTAAATCCTACACTCAGTAAGAAGGACGAAACCCTGTTGGAGATTTCAGCCACTGGCTGACTCCCATCTGCTAATGCATAGGGTGCATACAGCTGATTGTTGCTGCGATTGACAAAGGCAAGGTCTACGAAGTAGTCCTGAGTACGGTACCCCAATCCTGCACTGTAGCTGCTCACCGAAGTGTCGAAAGTACTATTGGCCACAGGATCTGCCATATAACTATAACCGCCCCTTAACCTGACGGCATCAAAACGAAGTTCTGCACCCAACCGATAGTTAATCACATTGGTGTAGAGGTTTTCGATAGTCTCATTATCACCGGCAGTTGAGAAATCATTGCTGCTAAGGCTCGCTCCTCCATAGTTGACAAACTCTACGTCTCCAGTAATGAATCCGTTCTTGCCTAAGAAAAGCGCCACACCTGCGTTGAGTCTGCCAGGAGTAGTCAGTGTATAGTTGGACACGATGATTTCACCCTCAGAAAACAAGCTTCCAAGCACTGTATCTTCAGGAGCAAAGTAGTACTCATTGTAATTGGTAAATAAGGTGGAGGTGCTTTCATCATTCATACTCATGATGGTGGGAGTAGTATAACTCAAACCGACACGAAAGAGATTGACCGGTCGATAAATCACCCCGAAAGTACCATTGATACCGATACCGTTGGATCGGATCGATTCCTCCAGTATGATGTCATTGATGGCGTCATCGGCCACCCATTCTCCGGATTCTTCATCAAAAAATTCAAATGAATCCTCTATGTAAATCTTGTTGATGGTCTGTCCAAGCACCGGAATACCAACACCTGCGCCGAAGTATATCTTATCATCATAGTTGGCACCATAGGAGGCGCTCATCTGGTACTGCGAACCTCTAGACTCTATGACTTCAGCTTGTCTGGGAAACCCAATCACAAAAGAATCATAGCGACCTACTTCATCAGGTACCGGGTTGATGAGGTAGTTGTAATAAGCTAGTGAAACTGCACCTCTATTGTCAATGTTGCTTTCTGGGATGCCGTCTGACTGTTGCAAAAAGAAATCAACAATGGAGTTGAAGTCATTAAATCCTTCATAGCCATAGTTGTACTGAAAATCATTGGTTCTTGTCAATGAAAAGCCGAATGAGCCCCCCTTGAACTTATCTTCAGCATACGGCCCTTTGGTCTTCTCTATGACCACTCCGAGATTATTGATATTGAATGAAGATCTCGTGCTTCGATTCGATTGGTCTAAAAAATTTGAATTGGCTGTTTGGAAGTTGATGCCAGGCGTACCTACAAAGGTCGACTGGTTAAAGAAGCCCAGGCCTGCTGGGTTTGAGTAGGCTGAGCTTACATCCCCCCCTAGAGCAGTCTGCGCGCCTCCCATGGCCTGAATTCTAGCCGATCCTCCGGGATTAGTCGAACTGAATCTTAATGCATCTTCGTAGTAGCCAAATGCCCCTGGAGCGACTTGCGCACTTAACAGGAATGGACAAACCATTCCCGTTAAAAGCAATCCAACTTTTATCAGTGTTTTCATCAGAACCTCCTATTTACTAGTTGCCTCTACGAGATCTACTTGAGCTACTTCCACTACTTCTGGATCCTCCAGTTGAGCGTGATCCGCCTCCTGAGCTACGGCTTGGAGTATATGAACCCGATCTGGAACCACTACCGCGGCTCGGCGAATAGGTACGGCTGTTGTTATTAGATCCACCGCTTCTATTATAGGTGCTCGATCTAGAAGAGCTTCTACTGCCTGATTGGGGTTGGCTGTATCGACTATTTGACGATCCACTTGTATATCTCCGCTGTGTATTCGTTGCTGAGCGTTCCACATTAGATCTATTTGTCGTAGAGCTAGATCTAGTACGACTGTTATACTCAGGTGTGTTGGTCCTACTGCGTGAGGTGCTATTTACACGACTATTTGTCGATGTAGCAGTTCCTGTTCTAGTCGCTCTGCTTGGCGTGGTTGCCGCAACTCTACTGTTTGTAGTCGAGGCTCGTCTTGACCTGTTGTAGTACTCATTTTGAGTAGCACTGTAGTCTCTTGTACGTGCGTTAGTATTAGCCGATGTTCTCGTAGCGGAGGTATTAGCACTTGCTGCTCTTCTACTAGATGAAACTTCAGAATTACGATATCTCGTGTTTCTACTAGCTACTCCATTGTAGTACTGTCCTGAGCCACGCGTTGTTCTTCCACCGCGAGCCACATTTCTTGGGTTCACATAGCAGATGTTCGATCCACCATACCATAGGCCGTCATTGAAGCCTCTGTTATAAGCCCATCTGTTGCCGCCCCAGCCCCATGGACGTCCATAAGTCCATCCAGGTCTGTAGGCCCAAGGATCGTTCCATCCCCAGCCAGGATTGAACCATGGATCATAGAAAGCAGAGCCACCACCCCAGCCCCAAGGACTGAAGAATGGGTCACCAAAGCCGAAACCTATCCCGATACTAAACCCAGAGTTCCATCCGCCCCAAGGATTAAAGCCTGTAGCCATTCCCACATTGAAACGAGTTTGACTCCACATTGGATTATTAAAATTCGAGCCTCCATAGTAGTTATTCACTACTGTAGGTTCATCTCTATTATATAATGGCTCATTGAAGTCATCCTGATAGTAATCAGTGCTACTATAGGCCGGATTTTGATTGTCCTGCTCGTAGTATAAGGCTTCTTGCGCCACAGCTGCGCGGCTATCGAGGCTATATTTCTCGATCAATTCAGGGTTGACTTGCTTAGCCGAATAACTGCTGTTGTAAGTATTGTTAGCATACGACTGATAAGTTGTGGTAGCCGCATTGCTAGCACTCAGGTTCTTCGCGTATTTTATCTGTTGCCGATCCTGAGGAGTAAAGTACATATCGTCATACTCCTGTCCATACCCCGCGACTGCTGTTAAGCTTACAATCGCCATTACCATCATAGTTTTCAACGCTTTCATCTTGGGCTCCTTTCTTGCTTTGTATCCAAATTTAATCAATCGCATTCAACTATATTTGTCTCCTGCTTTCGACTGTGATTAAGCAATATCCGTACCAAAAAAACTAAGATGAGTAAAGGGCTACCTACCAGAGAAGAAGATTATTCGGCATGGTATAATGAATTGGTCAAAAAAGCTGACCTAGCAGAAAACTCTGCGGTGAGGGGCTGTATGGTCATCAAGCCATATGGTTTTGCCATCTGGGAAAAGATGCAGGCTCAGTTAGACATTATGTTCAAAGAGACAGGCCATCAAAATGCTTACTTTCCTTTGTTCATCCCTAAATCCTACCTAAGTAAAGAAGCCGATCATGTAGAGGGTTTTGCCAAAGAATGCGCTGTAGTCACCCACTATCGTTTGAAAAATGATGAGAATGGGAAAGGCGTAATAGTCGATCCTGAAGCTAAACTGGAAGAGGAGCTTATTGTGCGTCCGACTTCAGAAACCGTGATCTGGAATAGTTTCAAAAACTGGGTACAGTCTTATCGTGACTTGCCATTGTTGATAAATCAATGGGCTAACGTAGTAAGGTGGGAAATGCGTACAAGGCTATTCCTGCGTACCGCGGAGTTCCTATGGCAGGAAGGTCATACCGCCCATGCTACGAGGCAGGAAGCAGAGATCGAAGCAGAAAAGATGCTTGGTGTCTATGCTGAGTTCGTAGAGCAATACATGGCTCTACCTGTGCTAAAAGGTGTCAAAACACCGAGTGAAAGATTTGCGGGAGCGCTGGAGACCTATTGCATAGAAGCTATGATGCAAGATGGTAAGGCGCTGCAAGCAGGTACTTCACACTTCTTAGGACAGAATTTTGCAAAGGCTTTTGATGTCAAGTTTTCTGATAAGGAAGGAAAATTAGAGTATGTATGGGGCACCTCATGGGGTGTAAGTACCCGCTTGATGGGTGCTCTGATCATGGCACACTCAGACGACAAAGGACTAGTGCTTCCTCCTAATTTAGCACCGACCCAAGTGGTGATTGTACCTATTTATAAAGGTGACGAGCAATTAGAGGCTATCAGCAAAGTAGCGAATGATCTTTGTGCTGACTTGAAAAAGAAGGGGCTCACCTGGAAATATGATGATCGCAATACCCACAAGCCGGGTTGGAAATTCGCTGAGTACGAGCTCAAGGGCTATCCGATCCGCATTGCGATAGGCCCTAAAGATCTGGAGAACGGGACAGTCGAGATAGCCAGAAGAGATACGCTCGAGAAGCAGACCTATACTTTAGATGACGAGCTTCCTCAAAAGATTGCTGACCTCATAGAGGACATGCAAAAGAACATTTATGCTAAGGCGCACAAGTTCAAAAGCGAAATGACCAGCTCAGCTGACTCATATGATGACTTCAAAGAATTACTAGACACGAAAGGTGGGTTCGTCTATGCTCACTGGGACGGCACAGCCGAAACTGAGGAGCGCATAAAGGAGGAGACTAAGGCTACTATTCGATGTATTCCGTTGGAGAACCCCCAGGAAGAAGGCAGTTGCATTTTGACTGGTAAGCCATCGACACAGCGCGTTGTTTTTGCCCGTGCGTACTAATTGATTTGTTGTTCATAAGAACCTCAAGTCTAAGCAATATCCTGTAAATTGTATGTTAATGGAATGGCTATTTGTACTTGGGTTAATACTACTGGGGATCGGTATCATCATCGTGGAAGTGATCTTCATTCCGGGTACGACAATCGTGGGCATATTAGGCTTTATCATCAGCATCTACGGTGTTTATCTCGGCTATGAATACTTCGGCACACCCACCGGTCACTTTATTTTCGCAGGAGGTTTTTTAGCTACCACAATAGCCATCGTAGGAGCGTTCAAGTCCGGAGCATGGGATCGGTTCTCACTGAAGGAGAGTATGGATGGTAGGGTCAATGATGACTATCAAGTTGACATTGAGGTAGGCGACATTGGCGAGAGCGTTTCGTCCCTCAAGCCTATCGGAAAAGGAATATTCAGGGATCAAGTCATGGAAGTACGTACTAATGGTGACTATATTCGTGAAAGCAATAAAATTAAGGTTATCCGTGTGGACGGCCGCAAAATATTTGTTGAACCACTAAACTAAAGTCATGTCTGCCTTAGGACCTATTTTCATAATTTTCGCGGCGATTATCGCGTTTTTCGTGTTTCTCTATTTTGTACCGGTCAACCTGTGGATTACAGCAATCTTCTCAGGTGTCAAAATTGGCCTTTTCGAGCTTGTCTTCATGCGTATACGAAAAGTACCCCCGTCGATTATCGTCAACTCGTTGATTACAGCAACTAAAGCTGGGTTGACCCTTACCGACGATCTGGATACTCCAAAAAGAAGTCTGAAACCTTCAGATCTGGAAACGCACTACTTAGCAGGTGGTAATGTGCCTCAGGTGATCAAGGCACTAATCTCCGCAGATAAGGCTAACATCAACCTGACTTTTAAGCAAGCTACCGCTATCGACCTTGCTGGTAGAGATGTGTTTGAGGCAGTGCAGATATCCGTAAACCCTAAGGTGATCAATACTCCCTCAGTAGCTGCAGTTGCTGCTGACGGCATTCAGTTGGTTGCTAAAGCTAGAGTGACTGTTCGCGCTAACATCCAACAACTTGTAGGTGGTGCCGGAGAGGATACCATCCTTGCCCGTGTAGGCGAGGGTATCGTTACATCAATCGGCTCAGCTGCTTCTCATAAGGATGTACTGGAGAATCCAGATAAAATATCAAAGCTCGTTCTTCAAAGAGGTTTGGACGCAGGTACTGCATTTGAGATCCTCTCGATCGATATCGCTGACGTAGATGTGGGAGCTAATATTGGAGCAAAGCTGCAAACTGATCAGGCCAGCGCCGACTTGAAAGTAGCGGAAGCTAAAGCAGAAGAGCGAAGAGCGATGGCTGTGGCCGAAGAGCAGGAAATGGTAGCTAAGGCACAAGAAGCACGGGCAAAAGTAATCGAAGCTGAGGCCGAAGTACCTTTAGCGTTGGCAGAATCGTTCCGCAGTGGAAACTTGGGTGTCATGGACTATTACAAATTTCAAAATATCCAGGCGGACACAGATATGAGAGAATCAATCGCTGGTACTAAGCCGTCAAAAGGAGGTTCTAAGACTACCAAAAAGAAAGAATAGCAGAATATATTGCTAATTGCAAACCACCCTATGTCTAGAATATAGGGTGGTTTTTTTATTTTCGTGGGGGCAGGGCAGAACTACTCAATAGGCAGCTTATCCTGAAGGATCTTCATTTCCTCCTTACCCAACTTGCAGTCCTCACCAATGATCTTGATCGTAGGACGGCCAAGTGAGAAAGCGATGAGCACAAACACATAGACCACTATGAAAATGGATGCTTGGGTGCCATAGAAACAAAGGATCGTAATCAATGCCGCCGCACCTAGCACTAAGTATTTTTTCAACGCTGATTGATAGTAAAGATCGAGTTTGGATCTAAGTGTCAGGAGTTCAGGAGCACTTGCAAGACTTTTGCGGAAGGTCTTGAATGCATAAACCATCAGTGCTCCGGCGACAATGGGTACAATATAGCTTAGCACGGTGCTAATCGTTTCTCCGAGGACTCTTGCCTTTGCTGTACCGCGATCCAATTCGAGATAGACTATCGCAAAGGGAAAAAGGGTAATGGCAACCAAACCATTAAAGTACAGGTGAAGCCTGTTGTAATACTGCTCCCCATTCTGGTAAGAAAACTTCCAAATCATATCTCTCAGACTATTGATGCTAATCTAGTACACATCATCAATCAAGTCGATATAACCTAGATAATACTATTGCTACAGTTACAGGCGGACTTTATATTATTGAATTACAGAGCTTTAGAATAAAATATTCTAAATAGTGCGCCGATCAGAGAAAGAATGTTTCCCAAATTCATAAATGCAATCGTATGCATTCTTGATTGACAAAGTATTCAAACCGATTATCAATTCTCGCTAGACAGCAAGGATAATATTCTTCAACTTACTAAAGTGATCATTCGGATACTCAAACAGCTAGTCATTCTACTCTTGCCTTTGGCCCTGGTGCTTGAAGCTGAAGCCCAGTCATGTGACTGCTATGAAGAACTGATCTTTGCCAAGGAAAAGATTGAAAGCAACTATGCCGGCTTCAAGGATAAGGTTAATGAAACCAATCGAGCGGCTTATGAAGGGTTTTCAGATGAAATCATAAAGCGAGCCCAGTCCATGGAGGATCGCTATGCCTGTGCTGCCCTTATCAGAAAATGGCTAGCCTACTTTAAAGACGGCCATATCCAGCTCAACCACGACCGCCCAAATCTGGGTGATCTTTCGGAAGACGAGATTAGGACAATGTTTGCGTCTACTCAATCCGAAAAAAAATGGTCCGAGAAAAAAATCAAAAAATACTTAGATAAGAAGGAACTCCATCCTATTGAGGGCATTTGGCAAAATACTTCTGGAAGCTACAGGACAGCCATCATCAGGTCATCCAATCCTAATTCAACTTCGGATTTTATGGGCATAGTGTTGAAAGCCGACAGTGTCTATTGGATGCCGGGTCATATCAAAGTAGAGGTAACAGAAACTGATGGAAAATTAATGGCTGACTACTATTACAGAGATCATCACCCAGAACTCGTAGAAGTTAGTCTTTATGGAGATGAAGTGGTTGAGTTTGCGGGTATATCGCAATGGAAAAAGCAATACCCAGCAGTGAAGGAATCGGCTGGAATGACCGTTGATCCAGATTATTTTGCAAAGAACAATCAGCCTGTAGTACCCTCATTTAGCAAACTCGACAACCTCACGGCTCTATTGACATTACCCTCCTTCGGAGGTCAACATGCATCAGTCATTGATTCGCTTATTTACACGCACATGACGGATATTACTTCATCTGAGAGCTTGATTATTGATCTTAGAGGAAATCCCGGTGGCAGTGATTTCTGCTATGCGCCGATTGTACCCATACTCTATACACATCCGATCTTCACGGCTGGCGTATCCATCTATGCATCCGAGGACAACATTAGGAGTTGGGAAGTGCTACTTGAAGATCCAAAGTTTTCACTTGTCATTAAAGTAAGAATTCGAGAGTTGGTCGATAAGATGAAGTCCAATCTCAATGGATATGTAGAAGTGCCTGGGGAGGAAGTAAGGCACGATACTGTATACGCCAACCCTCAAAAGATCGGTATCATCGTAGATAAGTCTTGTGCCAGCTCCACTGAGCAGTTCATCCTTGCGGCCAAGCAGAGTGATAAGGTCACTGTTTTTGGTGAATCTACGGCCGGCGTACTCGACTATGCCAATATGCGGTCGGTGGATATGAAAGAGATCCCCTACAAGCTCTTTTATGCTACCTCAAAGTCTAACAGGCTTCCCGAGAGCCCAATAGATCAGATCGGTATCAGCCCAGACATTGAGCTTCCATATGCTACTGACTGGATCGCAGAGGTCAAGTCAAGGTTGAAGAAGCTCGATTAGATCTCGCCTTTTACCAGATTCAAACCCCTGTTTCCCTTGTAACAAGCCATATAAAAAGGCCAATCCACCAAAGTGAATTGGCCTTCCAACAGTTAGGCCATTATCTTATTAGATACCCCAGTTCTGAAGCTTATGTCCCTTCGGAGCTGTTGCTTTCAGTCGATCCGCGATTTTCGGTAGGTACATTGTGTTATATCTCAAGCGAGATATATAGTTAGGATTCTCCTGATCACCATTCCAGCAGTGCTCGGCCATATCACCATAGTCAACTTCACCACCATAGTAAGGATCAGTGGTTCTCTCAAGGAACTGCTCAGTGAGTACCACAGCATTATTGAGATAGTAGTTATCCATATCACCGCAGTAGATGTTGACCTTACCTTCCAGGCTCTTACCGATCTCTGCCCAATCACGCTCCATGATGTAGCGCAGATCAAAGTTCTCCTTCCAGTAGTTAGCAACTTCAGGATCTATCTCACCCGTCATTTTATCCCAAATCGGCTTTGGATAGCCATCATCACCCGCAGGAGAGTAGACAGCTTGCCAGATATCCCATTGATCACCAGATCTTCCTTTTGATCCAAGCGCCATCTCTCGATGATTCATCATCTCAAGGGTAGCAAATAGACGACCTTTATTATCTCTTCTTCCAGGTCTTGCTGTTTTCCTAAATGTGCCTTCGGTATAGTAAGCATTCTCATCCTCATATAGATTCACTTGAGTATAAGCTCTGAAGTCAATTGGGTCAGGACAAGCGGCAAAGCAGCCATTGTACTCTTCCGGATAGAATACCTGCACTGCCAATGCTTCCCAGCCACCAGTACTGCCACCATAAAGGAATCTACTCCAGCCTTCACCAGCACCATTAAACATCTCTTCCACATGTGGAATCAACTCATAGGTAATCGCATCACCATAAGGTCCAATGTTGGCTGAGTTGACAGCATAGCTATCATCGTAATAAGGATTCTGGTGCTGGATTTCAATAGCGATAAACCTTGGAAAGTCATCGCTCGTCCACTTTTGGTAGAGATCATAGGCCTCTTTTTCCTGGATGTACTTATACCCAGTGATTCCAAATCTAGCGGTAAACACGCCATCATCCTCCTCAGCTGTGGGAGCTTCAGTTCGGAAGCCACCAAATGTATCAGGGAAGTGACCGTGGAAGACCATCAACGGATACTCGGTATCGGCATCCTTGTCAAAACCATGAGGCACCAATACATTCGCTTGCAAATACATTGGACGACCCCAAAACTCGGTCAACATATCACTCTGAATCCTGATATGCTTGATATACTCGCTATCAGCTATAGGCTCAATGGCCGGTATTTCCTGATCAATCCTAATCTCGATCACCTCATTTTTTGAAGGGTCAATACGCACTTTCTTAGGAGTGCTGTAGATATTCTTAGGTGAGATGTTCCAGTGCTGTCCCTCGCCTTGATCCATTGGTAACTTTACCGTATAGCCAGTAGAAAGATTGAATGTCTCATACTTATGCAGTAGTGCCTGCACATAATACTCCCCTGCGGGTAGATCAGTCACACTCTTTATCGGATAGCCAATTTCACCAGCCGTGAATACAGCGGCCTGACCTGGCTTCAATCCTTCCACATCCAAGCCAAAGATTTGCTGTGTATTATCATTGTCATTGATCTGAAAGCGAGGCTCACGGTCATCATTGTCCGAGATCAAAAGTAGCATGCGGCCGTCAAATCCCTCTGCGCCAAGTGATTCATCATAGGTCACAGAGATGGTCAATGGGGAGGCACTATCTCCACCGCTAGGTGCCTGACATTGAGCAAACACGAGTAGTGATAGGAGTGCTCCTATCGGAATAAGTTTTTTCATAGTGTCAATTAGTTGGATACTCACTGAAGTTAGGAAATAGTCTGAAGTGATTTTCATGGCTAATGATGAATAGTCCTACGATATGATAAATGGACTATAATCTGACCATGAGGAGATATTCTCGATTTGCTTATATTGGATGTATGAAGAAAGCTTTGCTCATCGTACTTGTGATCGTAGTAGCGGTTGTCGGTTTTGTAGGGTACACCTTTTACTCCACAGGTTTTTTCCGCACGATCACCCACATTGGCGTAGAAAACATTATCCAGAAGGTGACTCTGCCGGGTGTAGAGGACATAGCCATTGATCGCGAAGACAAGTTCATTATACTCTCATCGGATGATCGTGCTGGTCGTAGAGATGGTAAGCCAAGTCAGGGTGGTCTTTACCTGATGAGGTTAGATGAGCTCACTGCTGCACCAGTTTTGCTATCGCAAAATTTTAACGAGACCTTCTACCCACATGGCATCAGCATGCTCAAGGTCGAGGAAAGCAAACATAGAGTCTGGGCAATTAATCATGTTGAAGGAAAGCATACTATCGAAGTATTCGATCTATACTATAGTGATAGCTTGGTTTATGTTGAAACGTTGCAGGACAAACTCATGATCAGTCCTAATGATGTGGTGGCCTTATCAGAAAACGAACTTTACTATACCAATGATCATGGTAACACCTCCAAGCTAGGTGTCTTAGCAGAAAACTATCTGGGAGTCAGAGCTTCCAACGTTGTGCATGTCAAAAACGGATCTTATCGTGTAGTCGCAGAAGATATCGCATATGCCAATGGCATCAACTACGACCCAGCACGGTCGCTGATGTTTGTGGCTTCACCTAGAGATTTCCTTGTGAAGGTTTATGAGCGAGGAGAAAACGGTGATTTAAAATTTATTGAGAATATCGATGCGGGCACAGGGGTCGATAATATTGAGTTTGATAAGGAAGGTGAGCTATGGATCGGTTGCCATCCCAGCCTACTCTCCTTCACTTCGTATGCTGCTGGCAAGAAACCTTATTCCGCTTCGGAAGTCATCAAGATCGACTATCGAGGTACTGGTGACTACACCCAGACGACCTTATACCTGGATGATGGATCCAACATGGCGGCTGCTACTGTGGCACCATATTATCAAGGCAAAGTATTCGTAGGTAATGTGATGGATGATCATTTTCTCATCCTTGATCTTAATGAGCGGTAGGCCAGTAGTTATCCTTACGGGGGCAGCCTCTGGCATAGGTGCCGCGCTCTTACCTCTCCTCATTTCGGATGGCTGTCATGTCGTGGCTAGCGATATATCCACCCTACCGGAAAATTCAGAATATCGCAGCTTCAGCTGTGATGTAAGCGACGTACAGCAAATAGATCAACTTTTCGAATTCACCATTCAGCAGTTCGGAAGGGTAGATGTTTTCATCGCCAATGCTGGGTTTGCTTATTATGAGAAAACTGAGGTAGCTGCTTGGTCAAGAACCGAGCGAATCTTTAAAGTGAATACAATTTCGCCAATCTACACCGCCCAAAAGATGAAGCAACTCCATGGCGATAGACCTTTTCAAGTAATCATCACAGCCAGTGCAATGTCACATTGGCCTTTACCCGGATATGCGCAGTATGGCAGCACAAAGGCAGCATTACATTCATTTGCGGTAGCGTATAGGCATGAGCTAACACAGGACCAGCATCTGCAGTTGGTCTATCCTATTGGTACGCGTACGCCGTTTTTTGATCGAGCCAATCAAAGCCCAAAACCACTGATGACACAATCAGCCGAGCAAGTGGCTAGCGCAATAATGAAAGGCATCCACTCCAAAAAAAAGGCCATTTACCCCTCACTGCTTTTTCGAGCAGCTTTTATAGTCAATCGAATTTTCCCGATATTTAGATCGATTGCGGTAGCTATAGAAAAGCGAAGCTTTCAGAAATGGATTGAAAAGAATGGTTGAACTCAAATGGATGCCGGACAAAAGATGAAATATCCATTCTCGCTGTTATGCTTCCTGTTTACGGTAGTGCTCTACGCACAATCACCGGAGAGAGAAGCTATAGACGAGCGGAATCGAGTCGCCTACGAGCTGCTACGCACCAATCGGCAGCTGGCCTTCGACAAGGCACAGGAGACTTACACGCAGAGTTTGTCAATCGATTATGACAAAGGGCAGCTATGGGCCAAGATCATTTCGGCAAACTATCTATACAATGCCAATCAGCTGGATACCGCTCAGGCACTACTCGAAAAGTGCCTGGCAGGCGAATACGAAGCACAACCCATCGAAGAGTTTGGGCTGGCATATTTGTACCTGGGAAGGGTCTATCGTAGAAGGCGGGATTTCAGTGAAGCGGACCTTATTTATGAGAAAGCTCTGAAGGCAATCGAAGGCATTGACAAACCCTACCTTGAGGGAACCATCCTGTCTGACCTTGGTGTGACGCAAGGAATGCAAGGCAACTATCCCGCAGCTCTGGACTACTTCGTCCAGTCTTACGAGATCAAGGCGGCTGCTGAGCTTCCCTTTCAACAGTACACCGCGGAATTGATCAACATCGCGATGGTGTATAACAGGATGGGAGAACATGATAAAGCTTTGGAATACGCTCAATTGGTATTAGCGAATGATATGGCGGTAGGTGATACGGTCGGTATTACCAAGACCTACAATACCATAGGCGGGATTTATACTTACAAGGATCAAAACGACAGTGCATTACACTATTATGGATTGGCAATACAATGGGCACGCTGGGCGAATGAAGTACAGTCTGAAAGTATCGGGCTGCTCAACCAAGCAGAGATCTACCATGTACAGGATCAGTACCAAACATCTCTGGATCTCCTGGAGCAAGCATTGAGGTTAGTCTCGATTCCCTATCCGATCTCACCTACCGAGGCAATATTCCGAATGATGGCCAAAAACTACAATGCCATGGAAAACTCAGACAGTGCACTCCACTACAGCTATAAGGCCATGTCAATGGCGCAAGAAGCAGGAATCAACGAAACATTAATGGAGGTCTACCAAGGGCTCTACACTCAGTATTTAGATCTGGGGAATAAAGATTCGGCATTGCATTATTTGGGACTTTACCATGCGTTCAAGGATTCTATCTATGGTGAAAAGAAGAACAACGAATACACCCAGCTCAGAATAAAGCTTGAAACCACTGAAAAGGAGAAAGAAATTGCCATTTTGGAAGCGGACAAAAAGGTCAATGAACTACAGACCAGAAACCTGATCATGGGTAGCCTATGTGCTGGCCTGTTGGCACTTACCATTATTGTTGTTCTCGTCTATCGCAGAAAGCGTCAGCAGCAAAGAATACAGCTGCTCGAAGCTGACATGCAGCAAGCGAGGGACCAACTGACCCGTCAGACGCTCCATATGATCCATATGAACAACGGGCTGGATCAGGTAGAGCAAGATATCAAGTCGCTCAACTCCTTGGATGATTCCGGTAGGGTCTCGAAGGTGATCTCCAAAATCAACGTCAATAAAGCCCTCGACAAGGAATGGGAGAACTTCACTACCTACTTCAATCGGGTGAACACCGGCTTCCTGGATCAGCTAACACAGACTTCCAGAGACCTATCTAACAACGAGCTACGCATGTGTGCCTTGCTCAAAATGCGGCTCTCGAACCACGAGATTGCCACCATCCTCAACATAGAGGCCAAGAGTGTGCGCATGGCCAAGTATCGGCTGAAGAAGAAGCTCGCCATATCAGAAGAGCTTGATTTGGGTGAATATTTACAATCTCTCAACTAAAAACCCACCGCTGTAGACGCTATGTAGACGCGCCAAAATAGGTCTGAGAGCCATATCAGGTCAGTTTTGCCAACTGATTTGTAATGCTATGACCAATACAGAAAACAACGAGGTAAGTACTGACGATCCTACCTTCATCTATTTTGTCAAGATACTAGTGCTGCTTGGCATCATCATGCTCGCTGGAAGCGCGAAGGCGCAGACGAACAACATCCTGGTATTCGTTTCACATGAGGAGACCTACCATTCAGAGTACATCGTAATGGTTGAGGCATTAACCGCTCAGGGCTACACACTGGATGTGCGCTCTGCTACCGCAATGGATGCCAGCAGCTACATGATCCCGGGAGGCACGGACATTGAGGCTACCGCCAATACACTTAGCGGCAGTAGTTACGGTGAATTTATGTCGCAGTTTCAAGACATGTTTGGTGCAGCATGGGACGCGAGTGTCAATCCTACTCCAGGGACTATTAGTGTTGATGGTTCTATTCTGGATGTCATAGATATGTCTAACTACGATGCACTGGTCATGCCTGGAGGTACTGGAGCACAAGCCTATCGCGTAGATGGCAGCTATGCGAGCCAAGGCGCTGGTGGACGACTAATATCTGCCGCTACAGTACAGGCTGTGGCAGAAAAACTAAATGAATTGGCTATTGACGCGCTAATGAAGGGGAAACCGGTAATGGCGCAGTGCCATGGTGCCAGTCTACCAGCTTACTGGCGTATACCTGGCACATCCGGCCCTGGTGAAGAAGCCATCGGGTATAGTATACTCAAAGATGGCTTTGCCACGGGCTATCCCGAACCAGCGACTGGAGCTGCTCTAAGTGATCTCGACATCACTCACAAAGTAGACGACCGAGTCACCATCTCGAGCCCTCATCCAGATCTCAATGCCGGTATAGATGCCCAATACAAGATCATTACTACCCGCGACTGGTATCCTCAAACGGTCGCCTATGGCACAAGGGCATTGCTAAATATACTTGGGTCATATCCCTCCCCGGCTAGTATGACGAGCAATAGGTCTGTACTCATATTACACGGAGGATCAATTGATGAATCTAACTGCTCGGCAGCCAACTCGGCGAATGATGTTCCTTGCAACTACGGTACTGGTGCTGACCTACCCGCCGATTACGAAGATCTGGCCGATCTGCTAACGGCTAATTCGTCGATAGACAACTACTTATACACCGTCAGCGATCTAAATATCTCAGGAGCTCTTCCCTACAACCCGAACGATGAGAATGACATACTTGGCCACCTTGACAACTATGACGTAGTGATCTACTACAAGCACTGGTCGACGAACATGAATGATGCCTTGCAAAATGCTTTGGTGAATTACGCGGATAATGGTGGTGGAGTTGTTTCGCTGCATCACGGTTTGTACAATGATCATTTTTACGGCCCGGGAAAAGACATACTTGTCAACCAGCTATTTGGTGCACAATCCAACTCAAGTGGGTGGGGCGCCAATCGTACTAACTACAATCTGGTAGCCACCAACTATGGTCATTTCATCACCACACACGGTATTGACTATCCACAGGCTATGACTTGGTCGAGTGCAGCACCACTGTCGTCCACTAATAGCAGCCTGTCTTACTATTCTGCACTGCCAGTATTCGAGGAGATCTACACCAATATGACATTCCAGCCAGGCGTAGCATTTGGGTATGGCACCAACGAAATCACTCCGCTACTTTCTAATGACGTTAATACCAACCCTCAGTCCAATGTCTCAGGCTTTTCACGTCTCTTTGACCTGACGGATGACGGTTCGGTAGGAAGAGTGGTCTATCTCCAGCCCGGAGAAAACAGAGACAACTACTCGGTGAGCAGTGCTTTTGGTCAGATGATCAGAAATGCGGTCGCTTGGGCTGCTCCTGCAGTTGCCGATGCGGTCGTACTTCCCGTGGAGCTGGGTCGTTTTGATGTAGCGGTCAACCCACTTCACCATGAGCTCTCTTGGACGACCTTCAGCGAGCTAAATAATGAGCACTTCATAGTCGAGCGCAAAGGTGAGTTGGGAGACTGGTCACCTATCGGAAAAGTAGAAGGGTCCGGCACAGTCAATACCCAGCAATACTATAGTTTCAACGATCAACAGCCTTTGGTTGGCACCAATTATTACAGACTTAAGCAGGTGGACTTTGATGGTGCCTATGAGTACTCAGAAATTGTATTTGCCTTTCACCAGCCTACCGGAAATAAGCTCATCATCCAACCTAATCCAACATCTGACTATATCCAGATGGGAGGAAATCTTGATCTTCCAATAGCAATCAGCATACTCAACAGTTCAGGACAAGCAATCGAAAAGCAGATCTTTAATGGAAATCCAATTGATGTAAGTAAACTTCCCAATGGCATATACTATCTGGTACTGGGAGCCGATCGAAACATCACTCGAAGATTTATTCGGAAATAGCGTCCACTAGGATATCACGACAATCAACTAATAAACATCAAGTAACATGTACAATTTTTCATACTTCAAAGAAAGAGAGCAACAGACCATTTTAGATTTCATGGAAGAATACCCATTTGCTCTTATGACAGGTAGTTTCTTATCGGGAGCGCTGGTGGCAACTCAAATACCTATCCTGCTTAAAGAAAAAAATGGCGAGTTGTATTTACAAGGACACATCATGCGAAAAACAGACCATCATAAGGCTTTCGTTGAAAATCCATACGCTCTACTCGTATTCACAGGCCCGAGCTGCTATGTGAGTGCTTCTTGGTATAGCAATCCGCAAATTGGTTCAACTTGGAACTATATGAGCGTTCATGTCACGGGGCAAGTCAATTTTATGACAAATGATGAATTGATCGCCTTTATGCGCAAACTGACGTTGAAATGGGAAACGGAAAAAGAAAAATCACCAACCTACTATGACAATCTACCTCATACCTTTTTGGACAAGATGATGCCAGCCATCGTAGGCTTTGAAATAAAAGCAGAAAAATTAGAAAACGTATTTAAACTCAGCCAGAACAGAGATGAGAAAAGTTATTCTAACATTATCTCTAAACTTGAGGAAAAAGGAGGGAGCAGTAGCCCAATCGCATCCGAAATGCGAAAAAGAAAAGCAGCATTATTTCCTCCCGGCGTTAAATGGGATGGATCAAAATTTGACTCATAAGCAGTTGACATTCTTAGGCTTTTTATCGGGACTGTTCAAATGGTTATCCATACTGAAACAGTCCTGATCTGATATTCGGGAAGCTTACCGAAGCTATTTCCTGCCTTATCCTATCTCAATAACCACGTCATCCGTCTCAGGATGTGCCTGGCAGCAGAGCACGTAGTTGTCATCAAGCTCACTTTGTGATAACCCATCGTATTCAATCATCTTGACTTTACCGCTGAGAAGCTTTCCACGGCATGCCGTACAGAGGCCGCTTTGACATGAGTAAGGCATATCTACACTTTCTTGGAGCCCTTGCTCAAGTATAGTCTTATCAGCAGGTACGGAGAATGAAAACTCTTCGTCTTCAATAATAATTTTTACAGGTCTGGCCGAATTTGATGCGATCTCATCACCCAAGATTTCCTTAGGAGAAGTTTTACCTGCCTCGAAGCTTTCTAACTTGATATGATCTTTTGGTACCCCAATAGCCTCCAATCCTTCGACGACAATATCCATCATAGGGGCAGGGCCACAGGTAAAGAATTCAGTGCTTGCTGCATCTAGTTTAGGCAATTCTTCAATGATCGAATTGACTTTGTCGACAGAAATCCAGCCTTTATGTCCATTCCAGTGCTCAGGAGGATTGTTGAGCACGTGTACCACATTGAGTCGTCCA
The DNA here is from genome assembly GCA_040222235.1 of Cyclobacteriaceae bacterium. GTDB lineage: Bacteria > Bacteroidota > Bacteroidia > Cytophagales > Cyclobacteriaceae > UBA6059. Next base: position 14,497 of record JAVKDO010000117.1, on the reverse strand, counting down.
TCGTAGCGCTTTTGCAATTCTGCTAAGGCATCTTTGAAGATAATGTCTTCTTCAGACTCATTAGCGTATACCAGCGAAACGAAAGTCTGAGGCTCCTCGAATAGTACAGACTTGGTAATAGCCATTAGAGGAGTGATGCCACTACCTCCACCGAACAATATAAGATGCCTCTTACGATCTGCCTTATAATCAGTCGTAAATTGACCCATCGGCTCCATCACCTCTATTTGGGCCCCAGCGAGCAGCGTGTCATTCACATGATTAGACATGGCTCCACCGGCCACTCTTTTCACAGTAACAGCAGGGAATTCGTCGGTAAAGGGTGAAGTACAAAGTGAATATGCTCTTCTTATCTTTTGACCATTGATAGTCTCTATTAGAGTCACAAATTGACCAGCCTCGTAAGGCATGTTAGCCGTGTCTGTATCAAAGACAATACTCACTGCCTTATCAGTCTCCTTGATGACCTCTTTAACCGTGAGGTGGAGGTATTTGTCCTTGGTATTTTTGACCTCTTTCTTCTTTCTCTTAAATAACCCAAATGCCATGAATGAAAATAATTATGGTAATAAACCGTCCATTAGACGAATTTGTTGCGGCTGCAAAGTTAAGAAAGGAGGATCAGATATTTAACCAATACGACAGCTTCAATACAAGCGCACGGTTCTTAGATCCTAAAGTTTCCGGTAGGTAGTTATCTGTATATACTATGAAGAAATCCGACACGGGCTTGAAGCGATATTGCAGTCTGGTATTAAGATTAATATTGTCAATCTGATTATTGTATTGGATAAAAGTGCTCCAGAAGAGCTTATCCGTAAAAGATATTTCTAGTCTCGGACCTACCAGATACAAGTCTGCAGAGTTGTATGGAGTTGGGAGGGTCACTTTGTTATACTGGAAATTGGCTGAAATACTTCCAAATGGCTGGAAGCGATATCTCAGCTCTCCACGCAAAAAGAATCTATCCCCATTAAAAAATCCACCATTGAATACATCCAGCGAGTACGATATCAAGCTACGCCTATCTGAATCATAAGAAACACCGTATCGGATGTAATCAAATTCTTGACCTTCCTCTAGTTCTAATCCATCAGAATTCGTAGGATCAAAACTACTCCTCAATTTCACGTACTCATCGAATCCAATGAATGACAGCTGTGAAGTATTGGCGAATTGAAAGCTATATCGTAGGCGCTGGCGCTGATCCGTTAGGTTAAAGTCTCTATCCGTGATCCACTCAAACTGAACACTCGGGCCGTGGCTAATAAGTCTCGTGCCCCTTGTGTAGAACCTATATTCTATCTCAGGGTTAGTTCTCCAAATGTCCTTCCTTGGCACAAAACCTACTTCGGCATTGAAGTTTTCTCCTATATATTGATGTCCCCCCTCTATGCTCAGATTCCTTGAGTTGTAGGATAGGAAAGAACCGTGAGAGGCTGTTTCAGCTTGATTGTCTGGTGAAAAAGATTGGTGATAGAAGGCTTTACCTCTCCACTTATTGTCGTTTGAAGCGAGGTTGAAATCAAGACCTGCAACCCTATTGTACTCGCTCAGCTCATCTTCTTCATCCACGTTCTCAAAACTGGCCTCACTAGTTGTCTCCCTGTTGACGAAGATGAATCCGACATTTGATCGCCCAAATACCTGTCGCTGTACGGTAGCTACTGTGAAGTTTTGACCTGGTACCCCAATAGCCTCATCCTGCTCGGTCTGCATATTCAGTAATCCTACCCTCCAGTTTTGATTGATCTTACCACTCAGTCGTGCTCCTGCTAGTATGCGGTTGCTGACAGTATTGCCAGCAGTATCTTCAGCGATACCAATCCTTCTTGAAAAGAAGGGGTTGGCTCGACTGAAGCCAAACTCAGCGAATAGGTCTCTATTTTCTAGGAAAAACTGCCTCCGCTCAGGAAAAAACAGCTCAAAACGATTGAGGTTAGTTTGCTGCTGATCTACTTCCACTTGGGAAAAGTCTGGGTTCACCGTAAGGTCCAAGTTGAGAGAGGAGGTGACTCCTATTTTGGCATCAAAACCAGCTGCACCGTTGACGTCAGTGGGTACACCATTTTCATAATCCCGAGTAGCATTGCCAGCTACATAGGGTATGACAGTTACATTAGGGCCGTTTTTCTTGAGTGGTTGATCAAAATTCATCGATCCCGTGAAATTCAAAGAAGAAATCCAGAAGTTGATAGGTACTGGTATCCATGAGGAGCGTTCGTTGCGCTTCAGGTCATTTCTTCCAAAGTTAACTTTCCAAAAATCAGCACCATCCTTAAACCGAAACGTCTTAAAAGGCACGCTCATCTCCACGACCCACCGATCTTCATAAATCTTAGTTTCACTATACCAAATGTTGTCCCAGTCTGAATCGACTCTTTGACCATTAAAAACTAGTCCTTCTCGCTGTACATTGTAGGGGGTCACGTTGAATGTGAAGCCGTTAGTCGCATCATTGAATGGATCGATGTAAACTACAAAAAGATCATTTTGCCCAAAATCATAGTCCCTACGCAGGGATGTGTTGATAAAGTCCTCATCCATGCGATCATCATAGAGCACCGCAGTGATGTAGAGGTTCTGATCATCATAAGCTACCATCACCTCAGTTTTAGCACTTGCCGCCATGGTATCATTAGGGAAATTCAGCATAAATCCATCAGCTCTGTCTGCTGATTTCCAGATAGCCTCATCTAGAATACCATCTAACTTTATCTCCTCATCTATCTGCGAAACCCCTAATTGGTAGGCCGCAAATGGCCCGGATTTATCTTTAGACTTGTCTTTATCATTTGCTTTAAGCAAAAAACTGCTGAGCAGGCTTAACCCAATGATTATCAAATATTTCAATGTAATTCTGTTGATGTGTAAATTCGGACGCAAATGTAACTATCGAGAATACGGTTGAGTTTCGCGATAGATGCTTTTTATAGGATTATTCCATGGACGGTTTTAACTGATTGCAGTCAGTTGGAATGCGCTTTATAGTTTACTTTTGCGGCTTAATTACACGCCATGAACTTGTCAGCACTTACCGCGATTAGCCCTGTAGATGGGCGATACCTCAAAAACACAGCGCCCTTGATGCCTTATTTCTCGGAGTTTGGGCTAATCAATTATCGCGTTTTCGTTGAGGTTGAGTACTTCATTGCACTGTGCGAGCTACCACTACCGCAACTCGAGGGTTTTGACAGTAGCATCTTCCCAAAACTAAGACAGATTACCATCGACTTTAGTGAGACAGACGCTCAAGTCATCAAAGACAAGGAGAAAGTCACTAATCATGATGTCAAAGCGGTAGAATATTTTTTGAAGGACAAGTTTGACGGGCTTGGCCTATCGGAATACAAAGAGTTTATCCACTTTGGCCTGACATCTCAAGACATCAACAATACCTCAGTCCCTCTTCAAGTCAAAGAAGCCCTTGAAAGAGAATACTATCCAAAGCTCGAGGAGATGCTACAGCTGCTGACCAATCTTGCCAAGTCTTGGAGAGACATACCTATGCTAGCAAAGACCCATGGACAGCCAGCCTCACCCACGAGCTTGGGTAAGGAGGTTTTTGTCTTTTGTGAGCGCTTAGAGCAACAAATGGAGTTGCTCAAGACAATTCCGTTTGCAGCCAAATTCGGAGGTGCCACTGGCAACTTCAATGCACACTATGTAGCCTATCCTGAGATTCAATGGGAGCAGTTTGCCAATGATTTTGTGAGTGACTATTTAGGCCTAACTAGAAGTAGTCCGACAACTCAAATCGAGCATTACGATCATCTCTCGGCGCTCTTTGACAACTTGAGACGAATCAATACCATTTTGATTGACATGTGTCGGGACATCTGGCAGTACGTGTCGATGAACTATTTCAAGCAAAAAATTAAGGCCGGAGAAGTCGGCTCATCCGCCATGCCTCACAAGGTTAATCCCATTGACTTTGAGAACGCTGAAGGCAACCTCGGCATGGCGAATGCTGTATTCTCTTTCTTATCAGAAAAGTTGCCCATCTCTAGGCTACAGCGCGACCTTACAGATAGTACTGTCCTTCGCAATGTCGGTTTGCCAATTGCCCATTCCTTCATAGCACTTCAGTCCATCGAGAAAGGACTCAACAAACTAGAGCTTAATCCTTCTGCTATAGAAGCGGATCTAGAAGCCAACTGGGCAGTAGTGTCTGAAGCGATCCAGACCATCCTCAGAAGAGAGGGATACCCCAATCCTTATGAGGCATTGAAAGGTCTCACACGCACCAATGCTAAAGTGACTCAGTCAACACTCTCAGAATTTGTAGATACGCTAGACTTGGATGAGACCATTAAAGAGGAACTCAGAGCGATAACACCATTTAACTATATCGGTATCTTACCAGAAGGATTGCGGTAGCTAGCCAACACGGTCTCCACTCTTAATACCGCATTCCTTGAGTCGCTTGTTTAGCGATATCTTCCAAAAAGGGCTGTATTTAAGTGCTAAGACAAGTTTTACTTTGAAATTATTCCAAAGTCTTCTGGGTTCGATGGTGCTCCCGGGCAATAGAGGTGTCTGTACGGCATACTCAAACCCCATCCTTCGTGTCACCTGCAGTACGCATGGATTACCATAAAGTATCCCCGATGTGCCATTCTTGATGATATATCTTATTTTCTTCTTTTGGGGTCGGTTGGCCTTGCTATCGTCCTCGACCTTGAAGGCTATCTTCTCGGTCGGTAGTTCTTTCTTGATCTCATCCGACTCCTGAGCCAGACATTCTATACTAGCTAGGCTGATCATCAACATCGTAAGAAGACAGAAATGCCAAGAATCAATAGGCCTCATATCAGGAATTTAGCACCAAATTAAATGAATCGCCATTGCAATGCTATCTTTGCAAAAATTCATTCCCATCGATTGTGAAAAAGATCATTAGCCTGCTGATCAGGCGAATTCCCAGGAAATACTTACAAGTTATCAGCCCTCCTTTTTTGAAACTCCTGGGTCTGATTTATGGCGGCAATGCTGTGGAATGCCCAGTTTGCAGCAAGACCTTCAAGAAGTTTTTACCTTATGGTCGTGTGTCCCGTGCTAACGCACTTTGCCCAAATTGCCTAGCACTGGAAAGGCACAGGCTGATGTATCTCTATCTCAAAGAAAAGACTGACTTCTTCCAGGCTGATCTGAAGGTATTACATGTAGCACCTGAGGCGTGCTTTATTGAGCGGTTTGAAGCTATGAAAAACCTTGACTACATCACCGCTGATATCGAGTCTCCACTGGCAAAAGTGAAGATGGATATTCATGATATCCCCTTCGAGGAGAATACTTTTGATGTAGTCTTTTGCAACCACGTCATGGAGCATGTCACAGATGACATCAGATCAATGAGTGAGCTCAAGAGGGTTCTGAAACCAGGCGGTTGGGGTATTATACAGATTCCTATTTTTCATCCTGTACCAGAGGTGACCGATGAGGATACTTCCATTACTGATCCCAATGAGCGAGAGCGGCGGTTTGGCCAATCCGATCATGTACGACTTTATGGTAAGGATTATCCCGAGAGGCTCAAAACGGCGGGCTTCCATGTAAAGGTTGACCAGTACGTGACTGAATTACCAGCAGAAAAATCGAAGAGATTTGCTCTACCGATGGACGAAGAGGTTTTTGTAGTCTCTAAGCCTGCTTAAAACATAACCACGCTTACCCTAAAGGTGGTTGGTAGTCTAGAAGAGCTCAGGTTCTTCTCAATAGAGGTCTATGTACTTTGCATTAGGGTTTATACCCTTGAGTTTACGTATCCACTCATAAACGAGCCCCAAGCCATAGCCAGAGAGCTGAAGGAGTGCGACAAAAGGTGCTAAGAACGCGACGCTTAGAGATCGAGCTGTTATTAAGCCGTTCAATAGAATTAAAAAGAAATAAAAACCGTATAGAGTTAATCCAACATAGCCCAGCGTGTGATTAAGCAGCAATAGCGCAAGGGTAAGTAGAAAGCCGAAAGTGAAGACAGAGGGAAACAGGAAGGTGATTTTAATTTGTCCTTTATGAAATCGGGAAAGATTTATTCTTGCTCTCCCAAAATATCTCATTTGTTTAAAAAACTTGATAAGACTAGTTCTTCGCTTGTGTATTACTACAGCTTCGGGGATCAATGCTGTGGTAAAACCCATTTTTAACAATCTCACACTAAACTCAATATCCTCTCCCATGAATGGTATAATGTAGCCGCCTGTGGCTTCATATACCTCCCTCTTGAAGCCCATATTGAAGCTTCTCGGGTGGTAGTCGCTGACATTTAGCTTATTACCTCTTATGCCTCCGGTGGTGAGCAGAGAAGTCATGGTAAGATTAATTGTACGCTGTACTATCGTAAACGATGAATCATCGGTATCTGGGCCACCGAATGCATCGATATCATTCCTAGCAAGATATTCGTCAATCGAGGATAAATAACTTGAAGGAATAATGCAGTCAGAATCCAGTACTATGAAGTACTCACCCTCCGCACGCTCAAAACCATAATTGCGTGCAAATCCCTGCCCTTCATTTTCTTTGAAATGGTACTTTAGATTCAGCTGATTTTGAAAGCTTTGAGCTACACCATCAGCTTTATTGCTGGAACCATCCTCTACGATAAGCACCTCAAAATCTTTGAACTTTTGAGTAACCAAAGACTGAAGTAGTTCTTCAACTTCTTCAGGTCTATTGTAAACCGGTACTATCAGTGAATACTTAGGCATCCAGATTTATCTCTTCAGAGATAAGGTAGTCGCTTTCTCTTGAAGTCTGCCTAACAGACATTTCTGCTAAGAAACCGCCCAAAAACAACTGTACTCCAACGAGTATCGCCGCTAGCGCAATAAAGAACAGCGGCTGGTCGACTACATCTCTTACTGGCAGCTCTTTGTATATCTTGTAGACTTTTTCAAATACGAGCCAGATGGTGATAGCACTGCCCGTCAGGAAGGATAGGGTACCCAGGCTACCAAAGAAATGCATCGGTCGCTTTCGAAACTTAGATACAAATGAGATTGAAAGCAGATCAAGAAACCCATTGATAAAACGCTCCCAGCCAAACTTGGTAACTCCGTACTTTCGAGCACGGTGTTCGACCACCTTCTCAGTGATTTTTCCAAATCCCTGACCTTTGGCTATGAACGGAATGTAGCGGTGCATTTCCCCATAGACTTCTATGCTTTTGACCACTTTGTAATTGTACGACTTCAAGCCACAGTTGAAGTCGTGCAGTTGGATTCCTGAGAACCAACTCGTGATGAAATTGAAAAACTTGGAGGGAATCGTTTTGGAGATCGGATCATGGCGTTTTTGCTTCCATCCTGACACCAAGTCAAAACCTTCTTTCTCAATTAAATTGTAGAGTTCAGGTATCTCATCTGGACTGTCTTGGAGATCAGCGTCCATTGTAATAACCACCTTGCCTTTGGTATTTCTGAAGCCAATATCTAAGGCTGCTGATTTGCCGTAGTTTCTATTGAATCTGATGCCCTTAATGGCCTTATTCGCTTTAGATAAGTCCTCTATTCGTTCCCAACTCTCATCAGTGCTCCCATCATCGATCATTATAATTTCATAATCGTATTGCAGTGGAGTCACCACTCTTTCGATCCACGCACATAGTTCGGGAATGGACTCTTCTTCGTTGAGAAGTGGTATTACTATTGACAGGTCTTTGGTCGCTTTTTCAATCATCAGCAGAGAATTCCGGTCGCTTTTTCTTGATAAAGATAGCTGTGATTGACCCTAATATTGCTGCTCCTAAGACAACCGCCCATGAGGATTTCAGTTGCCCCATTGGCGTATACTGCGCTGGCAAGTCCCTTTCCATGGTCTCAAGTGTTTCATCTATCATATCATCAGAGGCACCAAAATTCATGAGCATCTTTTCTTGAGCTTCCATTATGAGTCTAGCCATGGTCTCTGGCAACTCAGGGTCTATGATATTGAACAATATAATATTAAACATGAGCCCTATTAGCCCAGAAACTACGATGACTACAAAAGCATACTGAAATGATTCGCCATAGCCTAAGAAGCCCCCAACTTGCGCGCGATAGCCTCTTCCAAAAATGACGGTCAATATCGCGAAAAGAAGGAAACTCAATAGTGAAAAAGTCCACTCCACCATGATACTGATATCCACCATGTAAATCAACAATGTAAGCACAATGCTTACAAATCCCATCAAGAGACCATTTCGTGCTGCGTGGGTCAGCTGGCTTGACACCTGATCATTTTCTTCTGACATCTTAGGCTGGTTTTTTTCTCAAAATTACCGAAATCATAATAGTCAACATGAGGCCGATTATGGATTTCTTAAGAAAGTCATCAAGTGCTAAGTCAAATGATGTGATTCTCTGTATCTCGTCCTTCGACTCCAAGAAGGTCTGCTCGCCCATTTGTTCTACTATCTGAAGTTTACTACCATCCAGCAGCTCTGCTCTATCAAGAATATAGTTACTCAACAAGTCCGGATCGATGAACTCCAAAAATGTTATAATCCATATGGAGGACATCAATGCCATGAGTAGATAAATAATAACTCCGGCCGTCATTCCTTGCCAGTAATGCAAGATGCCACCATTGCGGTAGTCTCTAAAATCCTTGAGTCCAAAGTATAAGAACATTGGAATCAATACCAGATCAACTACTCTAGCCTCGACCAACGGATTGACTTCCATGGAGTACAATACTAAGAAAAGGACTATTGTAAGTGCCCCTGCAATAGATCCGAATCGAACCGGCACGGCGATGAGTTGGTTGTTCATCATCAAATATTCCTTACCAATTGAGATCCTCTTATTACAGCCGTTATCTTCCCAGTAAGCTCTTCGCCTATCAGTGGTGAATTCTGAGATTTGGATAGATTGCTTCTCTTGTTGTAAGACCACTTCTGATCTGGGTTGGCAACAGTTAAGCAAGCCTTCTCTCCAACTTTAAACTCTGGCGTTGATTGACCTAGAATTTGCCGTGGTGCTATCGTGATTTTATTGATGGTGATATCTAGGGGTAGTCTTTCATCCAATGATACCAGCCATGGCCAGAACGTCTGAAGTGAGATCATGCCATTATCCGCCAAGTCAAATTCAAGTTTCTTCGACTCTTCATCCTGAGGAGTATGATTAGACACTATACAGTCGATAGTACCATCAATAAGCCCTGCGATCAAGGCTTTTTTATCCTCCTTGCCTCTGAGAGGTGGGCTCAGGCGAAAGTTTGTATCATAGTCCTGTACTGCAGTGTCGTCGTATATCAAATGATAAATCGCGACATCACATGTCACCTTTAAACCCTTTGCTTTCGCATTTCTGATAAGGTCAACAGAGCCAGAAGTGCTGATACAGGCAAAATGAATTTTGCCACCGGCATACTCTAGCAACTTCAGATCTCTTTCGATCATTATTTCTTCTGCCATCGCAGGGATACCCTTCATTCCAAGCATTACACTGGTCATGCCCTCGTTCATAGTCCCAAACATGGAAAGCCATTTGTCCTGAGGCAGATTGATAAGGGTTCCTCCGAAAGGTTGTAGATACTGCAATGACTTTAGCAGTATATCAGTGTGCCATAGGGGCTGATCCCCGTCGGTAAAAGCCAGTGCTCCGCTGTGATGTAGATCCATCATTTCTGTCAGCTCCTCACCCTTAGCGTCTTTGGTAACGGCAGCCATAGGGTGAACCCGGCACACCATATCAGCAGTTCGGCTGATCACATACGCTAGGTCGTTTTTCGTCTGGAGCACGGGTTGCGTGTTAGGCAATATGGCGACATCCGTGAAACCAGAAGCCTGAGCTAGTCGAGCTCCCGATTGTATATCCTCCTTGAACTCATGGCCAGGATCATTGAAATGAGCCCTCATATCAAACCAACCAAGAGTGATATATTGACCTTTACAGTCCAGCACTTCTTCGGCGCTTGAAGAGATGGTCTTGTCAATCTCCTTGATAAGACCGTCTTCGCCTATCAATACATCTACTTGTTGCTTATGCCTATCGGAATGAGGTATGAGAACAGTAGCTCCTTTGAGTAGTATTGACATTTTCTTCTATAGGAATCGTAAGATCAGCACTTCAGCTAGCAAAAAAATCAATGACAAAACTAGCGCATATTTCCATAAGTTTTTACCATCATATTGCTGTCTGAGTTCCTGAGTGTACTGCTCAGATGAGGTCACCTCACTGACTTCTATATTGTCTTGTTCTCCATAGGCTACCGCCAATTCTTGATTGGTAAAAGATCCTATCAATGACTCCCTTTTGTTGTGGTTTAAAGCTATTGAAGAAACTTTCTGCTGACTCTGCATTATATCATAATAGCCAACACTCGATTCGTCTGATTGCAATTCCATAATCAGCTTATTATTAACAATACGCTGATCTGGAATAAGCTCTACAGTCTCATTTTTTAACTGGTAAACTGTCTCATAGACAAGAGAATCAAGTTCGAGACTTATGAGCCCGTCATCTATAGAAAAGCTCAGTTGACCTCCAGTCTGAGCACTACTAAGAGCAATCTTATACATCACCGGAACAAAAAGGGCATGTCTTGAAAAGTCAGAGAAATCTAAAGATAGCGGACTGGCTAAGATGTACATTGACCCTCGGCCTCTATTTATTGAAGATAGAAACGGATCCCCATTACGAAACTCTAGAAGATCGATCCCTCTCGTAGGCCAGTTGAGTAAGGCAGTACCTTTTGGTGTATCATACCGACCCTCAATTTCTTCGAATATATTCTCAAAGAACGGGTTGGTCACATCCACGGTTGACAGAGGAGTCACCTTTGCAGAGTTGTTCACCTGGACAGGCATCTGGATAACCCTATTGTATGAAAGTGAGTCAGCGGTGCTAGATGGGACAATCATCATGGATGAGCCCTTTCGGAGCAACTCGGTGCACAATGGCTCAAGCGCTGAATTAAAGCGATCTACTCCGTTGAAAATTAATAGTTGTGAGCTAGCAGCCGCACTGTAGTCAACATTACCAACATCAAAATATTGATACCTGAATAGCTGACCATTAGCAAACACAGCCTGAAATGGCGAGGTAATGGCATTACCGATTTCTACAACATCCACTCTATTAGCCAATTTCAATACGAAGTAGTGCTCATTATCAAACACCACTGGATAATCCTCGATAGTTATCTTGCAGTTATTGGATGGAGCAAAATTTCCACTCAGATCAAAAGTCAAAGTGGTTGATCCACCCGCCACAACGTCCACCGTGGCTGACGAGTATTGGTTGTCCGCTATGAAGAATTTGACTAATATTCCAAGCCCATCTTCTTGCCCCCCATTTCGGATAGTCACTAGCAGTTTGTTATCCTCGTTATTAAAGAGAAAAGGTTTTTCTAAGTAGACAGTGTCCACGAAAAGGTTGGTGATACCATTAGCAGAAATTGGTAGAATACGGTAATTATTTAGGGTGTCTGCTGAGAAATTCGAGGAGTATTCCCCAAGTGTGGATCTTTGAAAGTCTGAGATAACGAACACGTCAGAAGCATCTTGGCCAATTTGCTCTATTTCCATTCTGCTGACTATTTCAGACAAGGATCTGGACTTATCAGAAAGCGTCAACTCCGTTGTGAGTTCCTTAATTTCATCCCTGCTCTTCAAGTTATTGCTGAACTCAGCAAAGTCGTTGGTCAGTAACTTGTACTGTGTCTCTCTTGGATACAAGTCTACAATTTGATTGATCATACTGTAGGCCTCATCAAAAGCTGTCGCATTTCCCAAAACTGGTGTAGACATACTCTGAGAGTTATCCATGTAGAAGTAAACCTGACGGGTATTCAGCCCCGCACTGTTTTCCGATAGGTACGGTTGAGCAAAAGCCATCACCAGGAAAAAGATCATAAGAAGCCTTGCCGCTAATGCGAGTAAATGCTTCAGTCTGATTTTCGAACTACTTTTCTTGTTTACCGAATCCAGAAACCTAACATTCGAGAAGAAAACCTTCTTAGGCTGTCTGAAATTAAAAAGATGAATGATTATTGGAATGGCCAAGGCGGTTAAAGCCCACAAAAAAGCCGGATAAAAGAAATTCATGAGTGGTAAAACTAAGTAAGCTGACCATATTAAACGCATCATTTATTTAGCTGTTCGAAATTCTTTATTAGCGGACTCAAAAGCCTTCTATGACAACTATCAGAATTAAATCAGCCTAGCATTCGTTAGATTTGTACTATGAGTCGATTCCTCATCATTGTGTCTCTAGTAGCTTTTTCTGTGGTGTTCAACGCACAGTCGCAGCTAATTCTTGATGACATCAAGCCCAACTATGCTTCGGCACTCGATGAGATAAGTCTCTTCAATCATGACAGTACTATTTTCCGTCTTGATACCTACCGGAATAAACAGCTTACCGTCTACATTTTCCTTGGACATCAATGTCCTATTTGTCAGAAATATGGACATAAGCTGCGCACTTTCTATCAGCAGTTCAAAGAACAAAATATTGATCTGATAGGGATCGTTCCATTGAGAGATGTCGAATTGCCCACTATCGCCGAATACGCTGCTCTGTATGATTTCGAATTCCCCGTCCTATCGGATAAACAAAGGGTTTTAACTGATGTGTTTGGAGCCACTGTAACTCCTGAGATAGTAGTAGTTGACAATAAAGGGACTCAGATTTACCGAGGCATGATTGACAATTGGTTTTATGCCCTTGGTAAATATCGTAGAGTTACAACTGAGTACTATCTTCAAGATGCACTGCACTCCTATCTTGAAGGAAGCGAGATTACAGTAAAGGAGACAGACCCTATCGGTTGTTTCATCAACATGACTAGCTACCAAACGAATTGACAATCATCAGCAAAATCACTCTAGGTTTAATTCTGTCTTTCTCATGCGTAAGCCTATCAAGCCTCGGACAGGATCAAGAAGATGTTCTTACTTTTTTTGGCGATATACGACCCATTATCCACACACACTGTACCCCTTGTCATCAGCCTGGTCGCTCAGGCCCATTCGATCTGATTACTTATGAGGATGTAGCAAAAAGAGCTGATTTCATTTCTTACGTCACCGCCATCAATTACATGCCTCCTTGGCAGGCAGACCCCACCTACCAGACCTTCCTTAATGAACGTATAGTCCCAGAGGAAGAGTTGGAAAAGCTCTATACTTGGATTGCGGACGGAATGCTTGAAGGGGTTGAAAAGAAGTCAAATCAGAGTGCCCCAGTTTCTTTCGGCCCTAACCCCTACCGAAAGCCAGACGCTTCTTTTAGTATGACTAAACCTTTTGATATACCTGGAGATCAAACTGAGGAGTTTAGGTTTTTTAATATCCCCACCAACCTACCGGAAGACACCTATGTAGAGGCCATCGAGTTCATTCCTGGCAACAAGAGGTATGTACACCATAGCCGTGTAATGGCTGATACTACTAACGAGATTCGCGGCATTGATGGCTTATCAGAAACTGACCCCAAGGTTTATGACTATCAAACCAAACCTCTATCTGATGAATTCATGTATGGCTGGGTTCCAGGTAATTTTCCAGTGTTTTATCCTCCTGGCACCGGCAAAAAGCTTTATGCGAATACAGACATTATACTCAACATGCATTATGCGCCATCGTCAATTGATACTACTGATCAATCGACAATCAATTTCTATTTCAATAAGGATAAAGTTGAGAGAGAAGTGTACACTTTGGGTTTAGTCGAGCGCCACATTGTTGATAAGTTCTTCCTCATCAAGGCCAATACACGGCCTTCATTTAGGATTGAGTACAAGGTTGATTCGGATATATCCTTAATATCAGTACAGCCACATATGCACTTTTTAGGTCAGTCATTTCAAGCCTATGCTATTACGCCTGACAGCACAGAAATCCCTCTTATAAAAATACCTAAATGGGACTTCAATTGGCAGACTACTTATCAATTCAAATCCTTAGTAAAAGTTCCAGCAGGTTCTACGATCATAGCTCATGCGTCATTTGATAATACAATGTCTAATCCTCTTAATCCATATATACCACCTAGGGATGTAACCTATGGCTGGGGTACAAAAGATGAGATGATGAATCTGATTATCTATTATATAAATCACAAAGTAGGTGATGAAGAGATTGATCTGGTCAAACTAAGAAAAGAAAAGTTCGAATCAGGTAAACCCACAGGAGATCATTAGTTTATACTCCTCGCAGTATAGTCATGACCAGTGTCAAGCACTGAAATAAAATTCGTTGAACTATTCTGATATTTAGCCCAATCGACTTGGAAGTTTCGTCTCACCTATCGGTGAACTAAGGTACACTTGTTTCTAGGGCTATTGCAGGAGGCATGAGGTATTGAGTCAAAGCCAGTACAATGGAGGTTCCACTCCGGCGAGCTCTCTATCAGTAGGGGGGCAGAGTTTGAAATAGCCGGTAGTTTTCTTTGGTTTTAGGGCATAAAAAAAGGTCTTTAACAAACTGTTAAAGACCTTTAATTCGCTTGCGCTATAAGCTTCAGCAAATAAAATAAAAGCTGGCGACGACCTACTCTCCCAC
>JAVKDO010000116.1:0-112020 GCA_040222235.1 Cyclobacteriaceae bacterium | reverse complement strand
CCACGAATCTCGTAGGACAATTCGTCTGCTCCCGCTCTTAATAATCTTTGCCGCATGATGCTCTAACTAAAATGAAGTGATCAACTACCTAGGAGGCAAGCCGTCAAGGTATTAATAGGTCAAAATTAATATCTTAGATGTAAGAATTGGGGTTTTTAAATTGCGCTCGCATGTAAATTTCACAAAAAAGCAGAAACACTAAAGGAATAAAGCCGTTTTAAAAATTGACCTATAAGTAAAGAATGGCCGGAAGAAAAAAAATATTCAAAGAAGAAGTTGCTCTCGGGCAAGCCATGGAGGTGTTCTGGAAGTACGGATACGAAGGCGCTTCTATGCAAAAGCTTCTAAAAGCAATGGGGCTCAACAAGGGCAGTCTCTATTATAGCTTTGGCAGCAAAAAGGAGTTGTTCATTAGGGTACTGGAGCTCTACAGCCAGCAGTTACTGGACTACCTAGAGGGAGAGTTGCGCTTTTCAGAGAAGCCAATCGAATCTATTCAACAGATTTTCCACGCCTTGATCACAGTTGACGAACAAGAAAGTATCAATAAGGGCTGCCTACTGGTTAATAGCGTTTCGGAGCTTTCATTTATCAATCCTTCGCTTAAAGAGATGGCTGCTCACAAGCTAAGAAACGTGCAAGAGCTCTTTATCAAACACCTCAACATTGCTAAGCAGAAAGGGCAGATCGATCCGCAAACACCAACGCAGCAGGTGGGGCTGCATTTGGTCACTCTATGGAGTGGTGTGCAGGTGAATAGAAGGCTATATCCGGAGCAAGACGGCTTGGTTACCATGCTTGATACTAACTTACAAGTACTCAACGCCTACAAAACTGACGACAAATGACTCCTTCTAAAAAAGCCCTTCAACTCTTAGACAAGCAGATACAGAAACTTGATGCTGATCCATTCAACCTAGAGGCATGGAAGAGTGGTGCTCAATCTCTGCTGGAAATGCTCTTTGGGGCAAGTCATGCCTCAATAGCACAGATTAAGGCCTTGAAGGTCGACTATAGTAGCTGGGCACTGCGTGATGCTACCGCAAAATATGATCCTGTGACTACTAGCAAGCTCATGGGAAGAGAACTTCTAGAAAATGCCAAGGACGAGATAGAACTATATGGCCTCACGAAGGGGGACGGGGATAAACCCCACTCAAAAACAGCTTCCATCGCCACTGTAAGCCTTACCACAGTGGAAAAAAAGAAACTTGCCAGAGCCATGGAAATGGAATCGGCAGAAAAAAAGTTGGCAGAAATTGGTAAAATTATCAGCAAATGGAAGCCGGAGCGTTCCGCTGAAGTACTAGCTTCCTTATTAGTCTCGCACCCCGATACTATCTCATAATCTCAATGCCCTGACGGTAGCCGTTGGCCAGTTCATTGAACGGCATTACTACGTTCAGTATGTTGCCTTCAAAGTACGCGCTGATATTGTGAAAGTCAACATCCGAAGGAATAGGAAGCACCTCCACAGGAAACTTCATTGCATGGATATCCGGTTCACCTTGCCCCAGGAAGAGAAATATATAGACTGCCTGATTGATTATTTCTACTTTAAATGACCCTTCGCCAGTACCTGCAACACGAAGCGTGATGTGGTAGTGGTCTTCCTCTTTTGTAAAAGTAACCTTCGGCTTGGTCATGCCTCCGTTGAGCGTATTCGCTACATTGGCTGCCTGTGCAAATTTTCTTAGGTCTTTCATTTTTGATCCTTTCTAGTGTTGCCATTCAGGCAATTACCAGACCAAGCGCTTTCTTTCATTTTTTTACGTCATAATGGCAACCATCGACATTACTAATTGTCATTTTGACACTGAATTGCCAAAAGGCAGTGTTTGAAATCATCAAAATGGTCTTTTCTTCCTTTAGGCAATTCAGGGCTTTATTGTTTGCCGAAGCTTGTGCAAAGGCAGACTAAATCAATTCATCATGGTAATGTCAACATTGGTCATGCTTCCGCAACACTTCGTCTCCATGGGTTGCGGCACATCAGGCAGATGCGTAAATTGCTGTGAGATCAAAACTCAAACATTTAGATCTTATGAAACATTTTTTATTCGTACTCATCACAGTTTTACTTTCTGCTTCATCACTACTTGCGCAGCGAGATGATCCTCCTCAGACTTTGGTCGGCAATGGCGTAGAGTCAGTCTCCGGTTTTGGCGGCATGATGCTACAGTTTTCATCTATAGACGGAGACGCAGCTGTATTTACTGGTGGAGGTGGGGCAGTGCTGTTCAATCGCCAATTCTACTTTGGTGGATATGGCTTAGGGCTCTCAAGTGATGTGAAGGTAGATGTTGAAGGAGCCAGTTACAACCTGGACTATGGTCATGGCGGCTTTTATATGGGCTACATCTTTGCTCCAGAAAAATTGGCCCATTGGGCGTTCTCTACAAAGCTCGGTTGGGGTCAGGCTAACCTTCGCAACTTCTCGCAGTTTGTTGGTCCCAATTACACAGACAACACTTTTGCCATCACTCCGATGATCGAAGGAGAATTGAATATTACGAATTGGTTTAAGCTCAACGCTGGTGTCGGCTATCAGTACACCGTCGGTGTGGATACCGACTTATTCGATAAAAATGCTTTTAACAGCCCTGCGGTAGGACTATCATTCCTATTTGGGTGGTTTAACTAGATATGAATATCAAGGGTCAATTGGCCCTTTTTGACAAATACGACTATGGAGACAAACAGAAAATCAATCTTTGGCGTGGTGCTCATCATACTGGGTATCTATTTCCTACTGGAAAACCTCGACGTTATCGACATTCACCTTCCCTGGTACTTTTTCACCTGGCAGATGCTCTTGATTGGTCTGGGCTTTTTTAATCTCCTAACTGGCAATCGCAAGGCCGCTCTGATTCTATTCAGTATCGGTATCTTCTTTTTCCTACCGGAATTCCTTGATTTCGAAATACGAGATTATTGGCCACTGCTCTTGATTTTCATTGGGGTCTCGTTCTTTCTTAGAAACAGGCATACGTCGAGCTCCTCCGTATCTGATGCCATCGCTTTTGATGATCTCACGCTTTTTGGAGCTAACGAAAAGGCGGTAACAAGCAAAAAGTTCGAAGGTGGAAAGTCGACTACAATGTTCGGTGGTACAAAGATAGACCTTCGCAATGCAGAACTGGCGGGGAATGAAGCAGTAGTAGATGTTTTTACGATGTTTGGTGGCACAGAGATTCTGGTCTCTAATGATTGGGTGGTGCAGTCTAACGTCACTCCCATTTTAGGCGGTTTTGAAGACAAGCGAGGCAGTGCTGTTAGCCCAGAAGGAAGCAAAAAGCTGATCGTCAAAGGGCTGGTGGTGTTCGGCGGAGTAGAGGTCAAAAGTTGATTGATATTTTTGGCCTTGCTAGACAACAGCCGCTCTTTTACATTATATTCGCCTTAGCATTAAAACAATAGAAGCATGTTTAACCCTGCAATGACCGACGGAGTTTCTTTATTTGTGTGGATCGTAGTGATCCTCATCAGCTTTGTAGGTGCACTTTCGTTCGTAGATTTTCGCAATACCAACGCGGATAACGACGAGTAGTCTTCCATTAGATAGATTTATACCTCCTACCACTAGTTCATCATGAGCTATGACGTAGATGCGCATGTTCCATTACCTACCGGAAGAAGGTTGGTAATTTCCGATATTCACGGATGTGCCAAAACACTTGATGCTCTTATACAGCAGCTCGATCTTACCTTTTCAGATCAACTTTTCTTTTTAGGCGATTATATCAACAAAGGCTCTGATAGCCTCGGGGTTCTTAATTGCCTTCAGGGCCTCATTGATCAAGGGTACAACGTGTTTCCCCTAATGGGCAATCATGACCTTATGATGTTTCAATATCTGGAAACTAGAGGTGAAGCACTAGCCGATAAACTGACCGAGCTCAATGGTCCAGGGTTTATCAGGGACCAAATTCATGAATTCGAAAAGTACAGGGGCTTTCTTGTCCAGTTGGCAGGCTTTTATGTGACCGGAGATTTTTTGCTAGTACATGCTGGGTTTGACTTCAGTCGTTCCGATCCATTTGACGATTTGAGCTCTATGCTCAACATACGAGAGTTTGAATACGATCAAAAAAAGGCGAATAGCAAAAGAATTGTCCACGGTCACTATCCTCACAGCTTAGGCGAGATTCAGGCAGCCATTCGAAATCGCTCAGATATAATCCCACTAGACAATGGGTGTGTGTACAAAAATCGAGAAGGACAAGCGAACCTTCTTTGTCTCAACCTCGATACCTTTAAGTTATGGGTACAACCCAACATAGAGAACCAGTAAGTGAACTTCATAAGAGTATCGAGACGCTCGAGAAGATCGTGGCTCGAGCGGCCAAATATGAGGGAAAGTTCGATCAAGAACTGAAGCGTGTTCAACCTACCGCCAAGTCAAGTGCCAAAAACCTCCTCGCATATATGGCGCTTCGGCGCAAAGACATTCGCAAGCTCCAGCAGTATCTTGGGAGTATAGGGGTATCACGCCTTGCCAGGGCCGAGAGTCATGTACTTCCCTCTATTCATGCTTTACTTAGGATACTATATGCATTGAGGGATAATCAAAGCTTACCTCTTACTCAATCTGTGAAGGTGCTAGGGGATGGCAAGTCCACGATTAAAGCCAATACGGAAACACTCTTTGGTAGGACTAAAAAGCAGCGCTATGTCCGCATCATGGTGACTATACCTACGGAAGCCGCTACGGATGAGTCCATCATTACTGACTTTCTCAAGGCTGGTATGAATGTCGCCAGGGTCAACTGCGCACATGACAATCCCAAGGTTTGGGCTGCTATGATTGAGATTATAAGGCGTCAGAGCAAAGAGCTTGGCCTACCGTGCAAAATAACCATGGACTTAGCGGGTCCAAAAATCAGAACAGGACAAATCAAGCCCGGCCCTAAAGTCATAAAGCTCAAGCCTTCTCGAAATGAGCGCGGTGAAGTTTTGACACCAGGAGAGCTGGTTGTATCCACCGATCCAAATAGTGATCTGCCAAGGTTGACGGGAGATGTGGACTTGTCTACCGCAACAGACCTTAAGCTTAGAGACACTCGCGGCAAAAAGAGGGTCGTTCAGATTACGCCTATCGATAATCATAGCTATGTACTTCAAACCAATCGAACAACCTACTTGGAGGATATGGCTACTTTCAAGGCCTACCGTCTTGATGAAAAGCTCGGTAAGGTTAGTATCGAAGGGCTGCCTTCATTAGAAAGCTCTTTAGCTTTGGATCATGGTGACTTCCTTAAATTGACGCGAACAGATCACCCCGGAGGTAATGCGGAACACGATGAAAATGGTAAGCTGGTTAATACCGCATTCGTGTCGTGTACCTTGCCTAAGGTAATTGATGAGATAAAAGTGGACGAACCCGTCCTTTTCGATGACGGTAAAATAGGCGGGGTAGTTCGAGAGGTAGGCCAGGATCATGCTACCGTAGAAATCACCTTTGCCAGCCCTGGTGGAGCTAAGCTAAAGGCAGACAAAGGCATCAACTTTCCAAAATCACAGTTCTCCTTCTCTGGACTCACTGCTAAAGATGAAGAAGATCTAATATTCGTTGTACAGCATGCGGATATGGTCAATCTCTCTTTTGTCAACGATGTATCGGACTTGGAAAAGTTCTTTAGCGTTCTTGAGGAGTTAGACAAACCCAAGCGGTTTGGGCTCATCCTCAAAATCGAAACGCGCCGTGGATTCCTTAATCTGCCAACCCTCTTATTAAGAGCGATGGAGCATTATCCGGTAGGGGTGATGATAGCAAGAGGGGATTTAGCGGTAGAATGTGGCTGGCAGCAACTGGCAGAAGTACAAGAAGAAATTCGACGAATTTGCGAAGCGGCCCACATTCCAGTCATTTGGGCTACCCAGGTATTAGAAGGTCTTGCTAAAAGAGGACTTCCGAGTAGAGCAGAGATCACGGACGTGTCAGCAAGTCAGCGTGCTGAATGCGTAATGCTCAATAAGGGGCCATTTATGACCCAAACAATTAGTACACTAGATTATATCCTGACGCAGTTGCAGGGGTATGGCATCAAGCACAACAGAATACTGCCATCGCTGCAGATGCCTCCCTCGTTCTGGGTTGACTAGACTTCACTGTCTTTTTGGTGATTGCTCACCGCACTGTTAGGCACTACGTAGGCACATACGATAGCTGCAATAAAAAGTACGATAATAAGGCCAAGCATGATCATAGTCGGTCAGATTTAGATTGAGCACAAATATAGATTCGAATTGACCAAAGAGACAAATCTATCTTCGGAAGAGACCATTAACCTCTAAACGATCATCTACTAACATAAAAAAGCTGTCAGGTTTCCTTCAAAACCATTAATTTCCTTTCCTTGAAATAAATATAACACTCTGACTATGGGGATTAAGAAATGGATAATGGGTTATTCGCAAAACCAACTCGCGGATTTGGCCCTTCGTTTGTTTGCCGGGTTATCAATGGCTTTTGGGCACGGATTGGGAAAAGTGCCTCCATCAGAAGGTTTTATCAATAACCTAGATGGCCAGGGTTTGCCTATGGCTTTTTTATTCGCGTGGGCCGCTGGCTTATCAGAATTTCTTGGTGGCTTGTTTTTAGCTCTTGGCTTCACGACACGTCTTGCCGCACTATTCATGACCATGACCATGCTCTACGCAGGGCTCATCCATCATGGTGATGACCCGTTCTCAAGTAAGGAAAAAGCGTTGCTCTATGCTGCCATTGGAATATTCTACACCTTAAGAGGTGCTGGACAATATAGCATCGACAGGATGATCAGCAAATAATGAAGGGGGAAATCAGTCCCGCCCCTTGGGATCTCAACGGCATGGGCATTATGCATTTCTTTTGGGGTCCCAAGAGAATTGATCCATTTAGTGGAGAAGAGGTCTCTGGGGTTGGTGGATTCATCATTGCTCGGTATGATCATAGCCCAGTCGGCCCTTACAACGAGCTCTTGTACATTCCCGGTAGGCACAAATTAGATGGAAAAACTTCCTTCTTCATTAGTAAAATCTACGTGGATAGTATCGACAGTGTCGTCAGTGGACAGTCCAATTGGGGTATCCCAAAGGAACTGGCGGATATCAATATCGAGAAGCGTGGAAAGAAAATAGAGATGGTTGCTTCTATAGGGGGAAAGTCCTTGTTTGATGCCTCCATCGCACACGGAAGCCTTACGTTCCCTGTTACCACAAAACTCATACCCATACCGCTCTATCAAGATTGGAAGGGTAGCTACTACTTCACTAAGTTCGTAGGGTCAGGAAGCGGATCATTTGGTAAACTTGGCGTGAATAGCGTAGATGCTTCGCGGTTCGCGGATACGCGGGAGTTTCGCTCGCTCGCTACCCTGGTCGTCGACCCGTTCAAGCTGACTTTCCCTATAGCCAAGATCAAACATCATGATTTAACAATTTTATAATAATCATAATGTCACATTAGGACGTTTAATTAGATGCGCAAATATAAACGTCATGACACAAGAATTACAGAACTCTATCGCCTATCTCGATGAACAAGAGAAGCAAGTAGTAATGAACTTCATCTCATCACTTGTCCCAAAGCGAATCATACCCAGAAAAGAGCATTATCGACGGGAGGCCATGAGAGAAATCAGACAGGCTCTTGAAAAAATGAGGTAGTTAGGTTAATCCTCAGAAAGGACAATAATCATATCTCCCGCTGAGAACTCTACCGTTTTTGTTTTCTTAGGGTTCACTACCACGCCATAGCCTTCTTCTGCATTCTTTGCGTCTGCTATGATCCTATAGCCAATGGCTACTTCCTGCTTTCTAGCGGCGGACTCTAGTATGGTATAGAAGTTGACCGGTTGTCCAAGTGTCACATAGTTCTCCACTGGCTTGATGTAAATCTCCGATCCGTCTGCATCAAACAAGTCCTCAAATACACGCATGAGGTATTTGTTCTCAGACACCTGGCTCATCAACAAACTCAACAGCTTATCACTTACGATAAAGTCATCTGCACTTGTGATATCTGCAAGCTGTCTATTTCTCATATCAAGCATCTCACTTACGATCTTGAGACGTCTGGTCTTATCAGAAATGCTCCTCAAGTGAAGAAGGGTGATCAAAGTCTGAGCATCTGCTTCCTGAATCGGGAAATACTCTTGGTAGCACAGCAATATGATATAGTCATACTGTGGCATGTTCATCGCTTCCAGAGTATCTCGATCGGTAGTGTCCGTTACTTCAAACTCAATTGAGATATTCTGAAGTGAGTCCGCTACTCTTCTAAGTACGTGTTTGGCATCTTCAAACTTAGAAACCACCCTGACAATTGATCCTGGTGCCACATAGTTGTCCAGCTCTCGAATGATATGACGTGCTCGAGCATTCCAGCCGACAAGCAATATTTTCTCTTTCTCAAACTTGGTCGGAGGTGAGGCCTGAATTCTATGCTCATGGATCTCCAGTTGCGTTTTTGCGTTAGCTACCAGCGTATCATCATCCTCAGTAATACCAATGACCCGGTCTCCTTCCTGCATTATCGTATCCATGGGAGGGTTGACTTCCACAGTATTGTCAGCATACTGAATGCCCATAATGGCAGAGTCTTCGAAAGCAAAGATTACCTCACGGAAGGTTTTACCTACAAGCGTTTTTTCTTCTACGAAGTAAATCTCGTCACCACCAAAGTCCATGAGTTCAATGTATACCACACTAAGGCCTGGCTGGCGACTGGTCTGCACCATTATTTTGGATACAAAGTCGTCCGAAAGAATAAGCTCGACCTCATCCTTACCTACCATCTTGGCTACATCGTAGTTTTTCTTACTCTCAATTTCCGCTGTGATATGGTATGGCTTTGCCCGTCTCTTAGGATTGGTAACGATGGCCACTATTGTCTTGATGATCTGAGAGTCAGAGTTCTCATTATCCTTGTCTACAATGATAATTGACTTAGAGTCGTGCAGGTTGGTGATGTTGATATCATCCACATCTATAGGATTACCCGTTCTACAAATCACTTTGGTGTTTCCGGTATCTCCAATCTTATCTCTTATCTCGTCTTCCATGTCCACCTTGTCCTTATCGGCCAAGATCACAATACTTCCGTATTTCTGATTTTCGTTAGCAATCACGATCTCAGGGATAATCGTGAAGATCTTTGAAGACCACCCCAAAATGATCACATGATTATCTTCCAAGACAAATGAACGACCCTTTCTCAGTTCATCAATCTTATCCATGATACCGTTAGATATCAAACCAATCAGGGTTGACATCACCACAATACCTATCAAAGTCACAAAGAGCATAAAGACGCGATAACCCCAATACTGTTCTGCTGCACCTATAACACCAGGGTCAAGCATGTGAATGGTGTTCACCCATACGGTAGAAATAAAAGACTCTTGTGGGTCTGGGCTAAGCCCAACCATCCAAACAAAAACCGCGAAAATTACAATCACGATTATTGATAGAATACCAAGCCAGGAAATCAGAGACGCACTACCCCTGGCAATGAAATTGTCAAACTGATATTTTGCCCGGACATTAAAAGGAACCTTTTTCATTCAGGTTGAAAAGTTTATTTGGAGTACAACAAAAATAGTAGCCTAAAGGGATATAAATAGATATTAGAATATTAATAATACCTTAGACTAGCTATTCGGCTATTTTGTTAGCTGCAATTTACGCTCTTTTTGCCATATGAACCATTGTCATCTAATTGACACAGAGTACAGTACATACATCCATGTCCTCAGCAAATGCGTGACAGTCTTCAATCGACCTAATTTCAATGCAATTAAGAAACATAATTTATCCCCTACTAACTGCTCTAGTTTTCATTAGCTGCGAGGAACAGCAGAAGCTCAAAGTTATTTACACTGTAGATGAGCCTATCGGTGAAATAGTAAAGGTTTTCGAGGCTCAAATGGAAAAATCCCTCGGCTATGATATAGAGCTAGTTATTGGAGATGGCTCTCATAGTAATATCGATAGCCTTGAGGCCGGTACGGCGGACATTACTATCGTGGAAAATAGCATCTCATATCAATCAGAGCGTGGTATCAACGCACTGGTGCCCTTCTATCCTCAAGTGCTCCACATCTTTTATCAGGCTGAAGAAAAGGCTAATACAGTGGAAGAGCTTTTTTATGGTAAGAAAGTATTTATTGGCCAACCTGGATCAGCGAGCTATGAATTCTTAATGGAGCTCTTTCATATCCTCGATGTTGATACTTCAAAATTTGAGGTTACTCAAAACATCTTCGAAAACGAAGTTTTCTGCGGTTTCACGGATATTATGAATGAAGAGTATCTAGCCGGACTTATGGGATATCGACTCTTCAGCTTTGATAATATTGAGCAGTTCGGCAGGGGTTCCTTAGCAGAAGCGATCAGTTTGAAGTTTCCACAAATGAAGCCATTTATTATCCCTCAGCGAACTTACGGCTCGCTGACTGAGGAAGCCGTGGTAACGATCGCCACAGATGCGGTGTTGGTGGCACGTGGAGACCTGCCTGATGATGTGACCTACAATATCACCAAGACCATTTTTCAACACAAGGAGCGGTTCACATCTATTAGCCCTTTGATCTATCTGGATCTTAAAGAGGACTTTGAGCGAACAAGGCTCAACTTCCCCCTTCACAATGGGGCAAGAATATACCTTGATAGAGACGAGCCTAGCATTTTCGAGCGCTACGCTGAACTGATGGGTGTTGTCTTTTCGATCCTAGTCACACTGATTTCTAGTGGGCTCTATTTGTCCAAATGGCAAGCACAGCGTAAGAAAGACCGAGTGGATATCTTTTATCAAGACATCATGGATATCAAGAATGAGCTTTCGAGTCTGAATAAAACGAGTGAGGTAGCGCAAAGAATAAAAAGACTCAAGGACTCTCAACATAAAGCCTTCAAGATGCTGATCGACGAAGAGCTTCGAGCTGATGAGAGTTTCAGAATCTACATGGAGCTTTCAAAAGAGACCATCCAGGAGCTGACTTCTCGATACAAGCGCCTCAAGCAAGTGGCTCGTTAATCTTTTAGGTTTAATTGTCGTCCTTTTGGGTTTTGGAGCCATCCCAGAGATGGTCATCCTCTTCCAAATGCCCAGACTTACGATCTGCTGAAAGTAGCGCCTCTTGCTGAGCAATTTCAATTCGTGCTCTTGAAATGTACTCTTCGCTATTTAGGCTTTGTTCTACAAGCCTTCTCATGCTCTCCTCATCATACTTGATGAACTGCTGGGCCTGCCGCAGCAACGTATATCGACGCTTACCAAGCATCTGTAGCACATCCGATGCTAGGCGCACGGAAGTGTCAATCGATTCACGATAGATATGGTCTACACCGAGCTTGAGCAGCTCATAGGCGTCCACTCGGCTTTTTGCCCTCATCACAAGCTGCAGGTCTGGAAAGTGCTTCCTTAAGGTTTTGACTAGGCTAATATTAGCCTCCGGGTTGTCTATAGCTGAAATCAATATTTCCGCTTGTTCCGCCCCAGCAGACTCCAACAAGTCAACCCGCGTCGCGTCACCATAGTACACCTCAAACCCCATTTTTCGAAGTAAATCCACACGACTGGAGTCGTGATCAAGTATCGTCGGCTCTACTCCGTTGGCTCTGAGAAACCTCCCGACTGTGCTCCCGAAATGGCCAAAGCCCACCAGGATGATTTTGTTCTTCTTTTCTATAGCATCAGCGGGCTTTTCTTCCGCCTCTTTCGTGCCCACCCTTGGTAAGATGAATCGCTCATTCACTATCGCAAGAATGGGTGAGACAGTCATACTAATCGCAGTAACCACGAGGAGCAAGTCCAGCAGGCTCTGATCAATAATGCTCAGCTGATTGGCAAAACTCAACAGTACGAATGCAAACTCTCCAACCTGGCTTAGCCCTATGCTAAAAAGTAGGTTTTGGTCAGTACTGAGTTTGAAAGATTTACCCACAGCAAACAATATGATTGCTTTGATGGCAATCACGCCTAAAACTAGTCCCACTACCAAGTCCGGCGACTCTCCGATGATTAGGAAATTGATCGAAGCTCCTACCGCAATAAAAAAGAGCCCGAGCAATAAGCCTTTAAAAGGCTCAAGGTTGCTTTCAAGCTCATGCTTAAATTCACTGTTGGCAAGCACCACTCCTCCCAGGAAGGCACCAAGTGCTGGGCTCAGACCGACCAACTCCATCAAATAGGCAATGGCCATCACAATGAGCAGGGCCGATGCAGAAAATAGCTCTCTCAGCCGGGTCTTGGCAACCAATCTCAAGATCGGAACGAAGAAATATCGACCAGCCAAGATCACCAGTCCGACGGACAGAAGAACAGCCAATGTCTGCAAGCCAATAGGCAGGTTTCCCAATAAAGACTCATGGCCACTGGCCACCTCTGGTATATCCTTGGTAAAGAGTGGCAGCAACGCCAGCATCGGGATGACAGCTATGTCTTGAAATAACAGAACTGAAAATGATGACTGACCATAGGAGGTATCCATCAGTCCTTTTTCCTTGAGTGTCTGTAGTACGATAGCCGTGGACGAAAGTGAGAAGGCCATCGCTATCGCCAAAGCTGTGGTCCATGCCATTCCTGCTAAGAATAATATGGCAAACACAACGAGCATCGTCAACCCTACCTGTAGACCTCCCATGCCGAGGATCGACTGTCGCATTCTCCAAAAGGTCTTCGGCTCTATCTCCAGGCCTATGAGAAAGAGCATCATCACCACACCGAATTCGGCGAAGTGCATGATGTCCTCGCCCTCCTCTCCAATGAAACCGAATACATAGGGGCCGATGAGAATCCCCGCGAGCAAGTAGCCCAATACTGAGCTAAGACCAACCCGCTTTGTCAAGGGTACACAAATCACCGCTGCGGTAAGATAAATGACGGCCTGAAATAAGAAACTACCGCTCATTGGTCCTTTGTGTTTTTGATCTCTGGCAGATCGTTGAGAAACTGACACGCGTCTTTGGCTTTCAAGCCCCGTTCTCCTTGGTGCAATAATTCAAGAAGGTTAGCATACTCTGTCTGGTGATCAAGGATACCCTGGCGAGTCAACCTGGCCGTCCCTAGTACCGCAAAAGGTGGTAAGTATTCCATGCCGCAAAGGACAGCCGTCTGCTCAAAAGGTCTCAAGAATTGAGAAATCGTGTAGCGGTTGCTGCCGTCAGCGCAGTACACCTCTCTGGAGCCGCCAGCAGTGAGCACGTTGAGGGCGGTCTTTCCAGAAAGAAGGATTCCGTTAGGCCCGTACGCCCAATTGTACTCAAGCACCAAGTCAATCCAGTGCTTCAACAGCGGGGGACAACTGTACCAGTAGAAGGGGTGGTGCCAGATGATCGTATCATGCTGAAGCAGCTCTATCTGCTCAGCCTGTATATCAATGTTGAAATCTGGATATAGCTCATACAAGTCTCTAATGGTCACATCATCGACTGCTTGGGCTGTTTCGATGAGTGCTCTATTGACTCTTGATTCCTCGAAGCGAGGGTGAGCAAATATTATCAGGGTCTTCTTCAATGCGCTTACGGTTTGGGAAGGAGAACGCTCGAATCATCAAGCCCACTGCCTCCTCTAATAAACCTAAAGCGCCAAAAAAGTTCAAAGCAAAGAAAGAATACTATTAATCCTACTCTATTGAAAGTGGTTCTGCTATGTCGATCTGCTATAGCAGAATCCACCTGAACGGCTACTGTTCTTCGTTAATCTCGAATTTCTCTCGATAATTTTTTGTGGCAGAGATTTCATGAATATCTGGATCCTTTTCCCACTGGGTCTTTCCGTTGTAAAAGGCCTTTACCTCAAAAAAGAAGAGTTCGCCATCCTGAATCTTGAACATATTGTAATCTGGGGTCACATATACATCCGACGAAACCGCCGTGGCGCACCATCCGCCGTAAGCTGGAATATACTCTTCAGGGTTTTCCTGGAAGGTTGCTCTGTTCTCAGCATTTGCGAAATACAACTGCAGTCCGTCATATTCAAGCTTAAACTCATCCAAGCCTGGCTGAGCAGTCCCAGCGAAATAGGCCACAAGATCGTTTCCGCCAAATGCTTTCTCATCTGCTGAGCAGCTATATTTATGTTGTGCTTGCGCAGCGCTTACCCCAATCAGGGAAAGTATTAGTACTATTAGTTTGATTCTTTTCATATTCCAAAAGCTTGTTAGATCGTAATACGGTGGATGTTTTTATTTGGACGTCCCGGGTGGGCAGGTTGTCAGTAAGTTGACATTCGTGCTAACGTATCAAATCAATAAGTTTATAATAATCCAGTACCGTCTTTCGCAGTACTTCTCTATCCTCGAATTTATCGAAAATTGGTCTAGCCGCTTGTCCATCATAAAAATATAATTGGCTCTCAGCGCTCAATGCCTGAAAAATACGATGTGCGAAGGTGACCTGATCTTTCATATTACCCATTGTGTAGGGAATGACCGTAGTGTCTTGGCTTGTTGGTTTGATACTCCACAGTTCAAATTCTTCAGGGTTCGTAATACTAGCGTTGGGCTCTACCATCAGGAAGGCTTGGTCATTTCTCCAGTTGTAGGCTATCGCCAAATGAATCAAGGGGTAGTCCGCTTCAAGGTTGCGATCCGACATTCGGAAGACATCCATCCCCGCAGCAGCTATCTCCTGTTTATCATAATAGGACTGTCTCACGTTCTTAAAAAATATTTCAGAAGCGTCATTCGTCATAAAGTCAATGTCCTCTAACGAAATCGCTTCTGGCTTATCAGCCTGGCATGCCAGGAGTGTTAGACTTACCAGAAATAAAATTGCTTTGTTGATGTACATAATATTGATGAAACCAGAATTGTAGAGTAAGAGTTTACTAAGCTAAAATAGGTGCGTAGATTTGTTCTAGAATACAATAAGAAATGAAAAGACTATCGATTAATATTTTCCTGTTTGCATTAGCAGCACAACTTTCATCTTGCGGATACAATGAAATGGTGTCTCGTGAAGAGGCAATCAGCGGACAGTGGGCGCAGGTAGAAAATGTCTACCAACGACGTGCTGACCTTATTCCCAATTTGGTCAATACGGTAAAAGGGTATGCTGACTTTGAGCAGGAGACCTTGACCCAGGTCATAGAGGCCAGGGCGAAAGCGACCAGTACTACGATCTCTGCCGATAACTTAAGCCCAGAGAGCCTTGCCCAATTTCAGCAGGCGCAAAACGGACTAGGCTCTGCCTTATCAAAGCTGATGGTAGTCGTAGAGCGCTATCCTGATCTCAAAGCCAATCAAAATTTCCGGGACTTACAGGCACAACTCGAGGGCACGGAAAACAGAATTGCGGTAGAAAGAAAAAAATTCAACGATACGGTCCAGGGCTACAATACCTACATCCGAAAGTTCCCACAGAATTTTGTTGCTGGGTGGTTTAATTTTGAGAAAAAGGGCTACTTCGAGGCAGACCAAGGTGCTGATAAAGCTCCTGAAGTAAAGTTTTAGACTATGGCGAAAGAGTTATTCAGTGATGTAGAGGGCAGAGCAATCGTCGATGCTATCCAAGAGGCCGAGAGAGCTACCTCTGGTGAGATCCGTCTTCATGTAGAGAACAAATGTAAAGGAGACGTCTTGGATCGGGCTGCTGAGGTATTTAGCCTCCTCAGTATGCACAAAACCAAGCTCCGCAACGGTGTGCTTTTCTATTTGGCGGTAGAAGATCACAAGTTTGCAATCATCGGAGATGCAGGTATCAATCAGAAAGTAGAGGATCACTACTGGGGAGATATCAAAGAACATATGATGGCGCGGTTCAAGGCTGATGCTATGATCCTTGGCCTTTGTGAAGGCATCAAAATGACTGGTCAGACCCTCAAGGATAATTTTCCAGCGCTTGTCAATGATGAAAATGAAATCACAGATGAAATCTCCTACGGAAACAATTAGATGACGCGACTTTTTTTACTTCTACTGCTAATCACAACTGTGAATGTCTTTGCACAGGACTTTCCACAGCCTATGAATCCTCCAAGGTTGGTTAATGATTTTGCTCAAGCGCTCAGTCCTCAGCAGCTTGGTCTATTAGAAAATAAGCTTCGCAATTACAATGATAGTACGTCCAACGAAATTGCGGTAGTGATCATAGGATCTACAGGGCCATATGACATCAGTCAATATGGTGCTGAGCTGGCGGAGGAATGGAAAATCGGCAAAGCCAAAAAGGATAATGGCGTGCTGCTGCTGGTCGCTATGGATGATCGAAAAGTCAGCATCAGTACAGGATATGGCCTGGAGCCGGTCATTACAGATGCGGACTCAAAGCGACTGATTGATAACTACATCTTGCCCAACTTCCGAAATGGTCAATATTTTGATGGCATGGATCAAACCACCAGCATACTGATGGCCATGGCCAGCGGAGAGTTCCAGGCTGACCCCAGCGAGCAAAAATCTCTAGGCCGCCCATTCTTGGTCGTGGTGTTTATCATCTGGCTATTCTGGAATATTTCTCGCATGAGCAGGAGAGGAAAACGAAGCTATGGCTCCAGACCTATAAATACTATGACGTCCATGTGGATGTTGGGCGGACTCAACAGCAATCGAGGTAGAGGCTTTGACAGTTTTTCCAGCGGTAGTGGAAGCTTTGGTGGATTTGGTGGTGGAAGCTTCGGCGGTGGTGGTGCTAGTGGCTCCTGGTAGTTAGGCCAGCTCCTTTAGCTTATCAAGCTCTCGATCTAAGGCATCACGACCTCCTTGGATCATTTCTTTAGCCTTATAAAACTCAAAGGTCGTGCAGGCCTTTTTTGAAAAGTTGACAACCAGATCCGGTTGGTGCTGTGAAATCTTGGCGATGGTCAATTGATCCTGCATCAAATCGAGCGATCTATTAATTAGCTCCAGGAATCCGAGATTTTTGGTGCTTGTGTTTGTCGACGGCACTTTCGAACTCCATTTCTTCACAAAGCTGTTAAGCTTGTCTGTGTAGTCCTTATCCACCTTTTTTTGTTTTTCCACTTCCAATGCCGGGCGTTGGTATTCGATATTGGCGTTGATGTTGACTACCACCATCAGGTCTCCTACCGATCTCTTCACCCTATCCATCGGCATAGGGTTGATGACTCCACCATCAATTAACTCTACCCCTTCTCTGACCACCGGACGAATGACAGTAGGTATGGCTGTAGATGCTCGCAATGCTGCATACATACTACCTGACTCAAAGACGACCTCCTTTTGATTGACGATATCCGTGGCTATCGCTGCAAAAGGAATGCGCAAACGCTCCAAAGGTCGATCATCGATCAACTCCTCCAACGAGCGGAATAGCTTATCTCCTTTGATAAACGCCTTCGTGCTAATGGTAAAATCAAACAGGTTGAATAAATCTAGTCTATCAAGGTTGAGTACCCATTTTTTGTACGTATCCAGCTGTCCGCAGGCATAGAAAGCCCCGATCACAGCCCCAATAGATGATCCGGCGATGGCTGCAATCTCAAAGCCCTCTTCTTCCAGCCGCTCGATCACACCGATGTGCGCCAAGCCGCGAGCTCCTCCACTAGATAGTACCAGCGCTATTTTCTTTCGATTTGCCATGTCCTCAAGTTATACGAATGGAAATGCCGCCGTTCCGTAATTGTTTAATTTAGACCAAACATCAAGAGCTATGAGTACTCCTTTTCACCTGGCATTTCCTGTCAAAGATATTGAAGCCACCCGAAATTTCTTCGGTGATTTATTGAGTTGTGAGATTGGTCGATCCACGGATCGTTGGATTGATTTCAACTTTTTTGGTCACCACCTGAGTGCCCACGTCACGTCTGACGAACTCAAAAACACTCAAACCAACGATGTGGATGGGAAAAAGGTGCCGGTCAGCCATTTCGGAGCTATTCTTGAACGGCAGCAGTGGCAAGACCTTGCCAATAAACTCAAATCGCACGGCATTGATTTTATCATCGAACCTCAGATTCGGTATGAGGGTGAGGTTTGTGAGCAGGCCACCATGTTCTTTTTAGATCCTAGCGGAAATGCGCTGGAGTTCAAAGTCTTCAAAGACCAGAGTCAACTCTTTGCAAAGTAATTGATTGCTTTAATGCACGTAACTCGCAGCGTTGATGTCAATGGTGCAGCCCGTGGCATGATCTGCCATCCCACTAGCTAGGAAAGTCACCATGGGTGCGATATCCTTCGGTTCCGTTAGGCGCTCCAATGCTATATCGCTTGTGGCGTACTGCTCACCGTACTTCTCAATAAACTCACGGGCCATATCTGTTCGTACAAAACCAGGCGCAATGTTGAATGCTTTGATGCCGTCTTTTCCATAGGCCCTGGCGATAGATCTTGTCAGAGCTACCACTCCTGCTTTACTCGCAGCATAAGCCATATAGTCCGCGGTATCTCCACGGAAAGCTGCTCTGGAGGTGATATTGATTATCCTGCCGGTACTGTTTCGCTTGATGATGTGCTCTATTGCCTTTTTACATAATATCCCGGTAGCAGTCAAGTTGACCATCATGGTCTCGTTCCATTCGGCAATCCACTGGTCATCTCCTGTCTCGATAGGCGTAGGAATCGCAGTTCCGGCATTATTGACAAGTATCTCTATCGAACCAAACTGCAGTGCGACTCTATCAAAAAGAGAAGCCACCTCATCAGGACTGGTCAGGTCAGCTTGAAATGGCTTTGATTCATTACCCAATACATGAGCCAGATTCTCTGCCTCCCGGACATTCTTATTGTAATGTACGGCGATGGTAGCGCCCGCTTCCGCCAGTTTGGACGCGATTGCTTTTCCTATTCCCCTACTTGCTCCAGTCACGAGCACATTCAGACCTGATAAATTGATATACATCCTCTGAGCTTTGAAAGCCCTAAAGGTAACACGCGGGATGGATTAATCAGAAGGGTGCAGATCGAAATCCTTCGATCATCGCGACAGAGTTTGGGTTTTGTTGAAAGCGCTCAGGCATTAGTAAGACAGCATCTACCATCCAGCAGTCATTGTCAGTCTGAAAAGAAAGATCAAAAACGTAGTGAACACGTTGGTCATCCTTGGTCTTGATCACAGCAAAATACTGAGCATAGGCTTTCTCCTGAAAGTGTTCTTCAACAGAATAAGCCTGTGTGGTCAGCAAAGGATAATACCTTTCTGATAAGAGCATCTCCTGAAACCTGTCAAAGGGGCCTGTAATGGTCTTGTTAGCGGGTGAAGCAAACTCCCAAGCGGTCTTAATTCCAAAATCACTTGCTGGAAACGGATTATCCAGAAAGGCCTTGAGTTGTATTTCTACAGCCTCCTCCGGTGTTAGTGATGAATCAGGAAGCCAAATCTCTCTTTGTGCGCATCCTGTAGAGATGATAATAAGATAAAGGTAGAGCCACTTAGAGATCGACATGGTGGTATAAGCGCATATCAAGCACTATTGTTTGTCGTACCCGAATGAAGTCTATCGTGCTAGCCATAGATCTCGTTGAGAACACCAGCCAATCGCACACCGGCTTCTACAAGCCTTCTATCTACGATATATTTGTGGTCGTAGATATATCTCCAGGAGAGGTTGCCATTTTCAGAATAATCATAGACTTCTGGCCTAAGGTCTTTGGACTCATTGATCCATACCATTAGGGTGCTGCTCTGAAGCAGTGCTACTCTGGCATCAGATAGATTGTCAATATCAGCCGTGTATTCGGTGTAACTCAACTGCTCATGATCAATCATACCACTATCCCAGATGCTGTGAAGGTTGCGGTCTTCTCTGAAAAATTTTAGTTTGACATCATTACCGCCCTTGTCTTCACCATTCCCCACATGCAGTGGCTGGTGAATATCGCCGATGAGGTGTACCAGACATTTCAGTGCAAAGGCTTCATCTTCATCAGTAAATTTCTTGCTCTTCAATTCTGAGATGAGGCGATTGATGGTTTGAATAGCGTCTCCTTCCTCTGGAGCACCGACCTCTTCGTAAGTCTGACCGTCGGGTATGGTACAGTAGTGCCACGGATTCATATGATTGTAAGAGCGCTCTGCCTTTATCCAATCCATGAAGTTGGCTGATATGGCCAAGCTTTCACCTTGCAAAATGATGTCGATTTGTTTCTTTGCTTTCTTCGATAGGTGATTTTCTGCTATTTGCCCGACTATTCTGTGACCTGTCTTGCCCCAGGTCAGGCCATTGCAGTGAATGATCAGCACTAATATCAGAGAAAGGAGGAGTCGCTTCGCCATCTTTTTTATTCCAAAAATAGTGAAGCCTGACCATATTGAAAACGGGCATGTAACAAGCAGGGTTGTTATTTGCGGTAGTGTCCGATAAATCAAGGACAAAGAAAAAGCGCGCCCGGAAACCGGAACGCGCTAAATCACCAACCTAACCTAATCTTTAATACTTGAAAACATTCAAAGTATACCTCTCTTAAATACGATAAATCAACGAGTTGGGTTTAGTATTATTATGGCTTGTTGCTAGTAGCTGAAAAGAAAATAGAAAAATAAGAGCACCCAGGTGATGTCGAGATAGTGCCAGTAGGTGACCAGCAAATTCATTTTTAATTTGTGATATGGGTTGGTTGTACCTACCAGGCTCTTGATGGGATCTTTACTCATCTTGGCGATTTCGATAAAGATCATTAGTAAGAAAAAGATGCCGCCAATCATATGGATCAAGTGTAGACCACTCAAAATATATAGATAGACACCACCCGTTCTACCTTCGAAGAGTATGCCTTGATCAACCATGGAGAGCCAGCCCGCATATTGGCTAATAGTAAAAGCAAGGGAAAGGACTAATCCGATACCCAAATTATTTCTGAGGGTGATGAGCTGCTCTTCACGGAAGAGCTTGGTGACTGAGCTCATTACATAACTCGATAGCAAGATGATCACGGTGCTCACTACAAACTGCTTTGGTAGCTTGAAGTTTTCGAGTGCTATGTCAGCCGGTCTGGTTGCAAAGTTTGCAATCAAAAGAAATAAGAATATTACCCCACTACCCATAAGAGATAAATAAAGAATCAACTGGTAGGGATGTAGCTTTTCAATCCGCTCCATGGTGGATTGTGGCTTATCCTTCCTATCTAAGTATTTACTCTCCCGTCCTCCTTCAAAATATTCCATACTAGTTGATAACCATTTTTTAGCCTTCAGGTTTCAATTAACAATCCAAATTAGACAAAGCCCTATTATTTGGGATAGCAACTAAGCCATATGCGCCATGTACCAATTAACAGGTACTTTTGCGTTCCTCCAATATTGAAGTGACAGACATTGAAAGCGAGCGATTTAATCAAAATCTATAAGGAAGACGCTATTGTCTCCAGCCTAGCGGAATATATCAAGCCCAATGAGGGCAACAAGATTCATCTGAAAGGTTGCACTGGCAGCTTAGATGCGGTTATCGCTGCGGCTGTATATAGCAAGCAGCATCAAAACCATCTTTTCATTCTTCATGAAAAAGAAGAAGCCGCCTACTTTGCCAATGATCTTCAAAACCTCCTACCGGGAAAAGATGTCTTTTTATTTCCCTCTAGCTATAAGCGACCTTATCAGTTTGAGGAAATAGAAAATGCTAATGTGCTGATGCGCGCGGAAATCCTCAATACGATCAATCACAAGTCGTCCAGTGGAGAGCTGATCGTTACCTATCCTGAAGCACTCACTGAGAAAGTCATTAACAAATCGTCTTTGCTCAAAAACACATTTTCGGCTTCTAAGGGAGAGTCTCTTGATATCAACTTCCTAACGGAACTCCTGACCGAGTATGATTTTGAAAAAGCCGACTTTGTCTATGAGCCTGGTCAGTTCGCGGTGAGAGGTGGTATTTTGGACATCTACTCTTTTGCAAGTGATCTGCCATACCGGGTCGAGCTGTTCGGTGATGAGATTGAGAGTATCCGATCTTTCGATCCTTCGAACCAGCTCTCCATCAATGAGCTCAAGTCAATCAATATTATCCCAAATATTCAGACCAAGTTATTAGAAGAGAGGCGTCAGTCATTTCTACAATTCATACCGAAAAACACCAAGATTTGGTTCAAAGACGAGCAGCTTACCTTGGATGTAATCGACAAATATTACGAGCGCGCCGAAGGAAGTTTTGATGAAATTCTTCGCGCTAGCGGAAATACGCAGATTGTGCTGGATCCATCTGCATTGTTTGAAACCGCCACATCCTTTTCGGAGAACGTAGGAGGTTTTGCCCAGGTGCATTTTGGTAATCGATTTTACAGCAACCCGGATCACACCATTGAGTATACATGTAGCCCTCAACCTTCTTTTCAAAAAAACTTTGAGCTCATCGTCAAAGATTTGAATGAAAATCAAGACAAAGGCCATGACTTGGTCATTTCTGCTGATAGCGTCAAACAGTTGTCGCGTTTACAAACAATATTCGAGGAACTCGATCCTTTCCTCAAGTTTTCAGACCTCAATGCTGACCTCAGAGGAGGATTTATTGATCAAAACCTTGGCTTGCTTTGCTATACTGACCATCAGCTTTTTGATCGCTTTCACAGATATCAGACCAAGTCCAAGCAAAGTAAGTCCAAAGCGCTAACGCTAAAAGAATTGCGCAACCTTCAAGTTGGAGACTTTGTGGTGCATGTGGATTATGGCGTAGGTCGCTTTGCGGGATTAGATACTGTCGATAACAATGGTCGGCTTCAGGAAGTCATGAGGCTCGTCTACAGAGATGATGATCTTCTTTATGTAAGCGTGCACTCACTGCATAAAATCTCAAAATATACAGGTAAGGAAGGTTCTCCTCCTGTGGTCAACAAGCTGGGCTCGCAGGATTGGGAAAACAAGAAGAAGAAGGTAAAAAAGAAGGTCAAGGATATTGCTAAGGAGTTGATTGGCTTGTACGCAAAGCGAAAGGCAGCAAGAGGTTTAGCCTTCGATCCCGATGGGTTTCTTCAGGCGGAGTTGGAATCCTCGTTTATCTACCAGGATACTCCAGATCAAGCAACCGCTACCCAGGATGTCAAAAATGATATGGAGCAACCTCACCCAATGGATCGCCTTGTTTGTGGTGACGTGGGCTTTGGTAAAACAGAAGTCGCCATTAGAGCCGCTTTTAAAGCTGTTGCTCA
Organism: Cyclobacteriaceae bacterium; assembly: GCA_040222235.1. Classification (GTDB taxonomy): domain Bacteria; phylum Bacteroidota; class Bacteroidia; order Cytophagales; family Cyclobacteriaceae; genus UBA6059. The sequence continues at coordinate 88,999 of JAVKDO010000116.1, read as the reverse complement.
GGGAAAACAAGTTGCGATCCTGGTACCCACGACTATCCTGGCGATGCAGCATCAGCGCACTTTCAAAGAGAGACTTTCACAATTTCCGGTAGAGATTGAGTACATCAACCGCTTCCGATCTACAAAAGCCATCAAAGAAACGCTCAAAAGACTGGAGGCAGGAGAGGTCAATATCCTCATCGGCACTCACCGCATTGTCAATAAGGATGTACACTTCAAAGACCTTGGGTTACTCGTGATAGATGAAGAACAAAAGTTTGGAGTAAAGGTCAAAGAGAAGCTTCGAGAATACAAAGTCAATGTTGACACGTTAACATTGACAGCCACCCCGATTCCAAGAACACTCCACTTTTCGCTAATGGGTGCTCGCGATCTGAGTGTAATTGCAACTCCACCACCTAACCGTCAGCCAGTGACTACTGAGCTGCACACTTTCAATGAAGAAACCCTAAGAGATGCCATATCATATGAGCTTCGTCGCGGAGGACAGGTCTTCTTCGTACACAACAGAGTTCAAAATATTGAGGAGATCGCCAATATCGTCCATAAGCTTGTACCAGATGCCCGCATCGGCATTGCTCATGGACAGATGGAGGGTGAGAAGCTTGAGAAAGTCATGCTTAAGTTCATCGAAGGTGAATATGACGTTCTAGTAAGTACTAATATCATCGAGTCTGGGCTTGACATTCCCAATGCCAACACTATTATCATCAATAGAGCACACATGTTTGGGCTTTCTGATCTTCATCAAATGCGTGGGCGAGTAGGGAGATCCAATAAAAAGGCTTTTTGCTACCTGCTTAGTCAACCCACAGCAAGTCTTACGAGTGATGCAAGGAAGAGGCTTTCTACCCTCGAAGAGTTTACCGACTTAGGGGATGGCTTTAAGGTGGCCATGAGAGATTTAGATATTCGCGGTGCGGGCAACCTGCTCGGTGGCGAGCAAAGTGGGTTTATCAACGATCTCGGGTTCGAGATGTATCACAAAGTATTGGATGAGGCCATTCAGGAATTGAAGGAAACCGAGTTCAAAGACCTGTTTGAGAATGACTTCAAAAAGAAAGTAAAGGCGCTCGTCACGGACTGTAGTATTGAAACTGATTTGGAAATACTGATTCCCAATGACTATGTCGCCAATATTTCAGAAAGACTAAGCCTGTACACCCAACTTGATAATATCAAAAATGAGGAAGAGCTAGCTGCTTTTGAAAAATCCATTACTGATAGATTTGGTCCTATACCTGAAAGCGTTGTTGATCTCATCAAGTCAGTTAGGCTGAGATGGTTAGGAATTCAACTAGGTTTCGAGCGGATTTCTCTAAAGAGGGATGCGCTAAAATGCTACTTCCCTCCATCAGAAAGAGAAGACTATTTCAAATCAGACATGTTTGGCCACATTCTCACCTATGTACAACTACATGCCAAAAAATGCAGAATGAAGGACATAAAAAATCGCCTTATTCTTATCATAAGCGATATTGAGGAGATCGATTCAGGCATAAAAGAGCTGGAAATGATCAGCAAAGAATCTGAGGTCACAACACAATAAAAGGCCTGATATTCAATTAATAAGGTACCTCTTATTTGATTTACAGTGCAAAGTTTTATTTTTAGGGGTTGATAAATTTAATTTGAATGTCCATCTTGGGGCAGAATGAATGAAATGACGGTGTAATCCGATTTAAAATTTGAACAGGTTATGAAAAATTTTGTGAGATCATTAAACGCTGCTGTGATGGGGGTTGCCCTTTCTACACTCGTTTATTCTTGTGGGCTTCTCGGAGGTGGATCCGGTCAACCTACAAGCTCGACACCAGGTAAGTCTAGTACTTCTACTGGTCTTGAGTACAATGAAGAGGGAGGTTTTGAGGTGAATGACTATAGAGGTCAGCCCGAAGGTCCCAACTTAGTATACATAGAAGGTGGACGTACAGTCTTAGGTAGTTTCGAAGAAGATGTGATGCAGACGCATGACAATATCGAAAGAACCGTGACTGTTGCTTCATTTTATATGGATGAAACTGAAGTAGCTAATATTCACTGGCTTGAGTACTTGTACTATGTACAATTAGATAGTTCTGAAGAATTCTATCAAAGCGCTATTCCAGATAGCACGGTATGGGCGAAGGAGCTAGCATATAACACTCCATATGTTGATCACTATCTTAGATACCCTGGTTTTAGGTTCTATCCTGTAGTTGGTGTCAACTGGTTACAAGCTAATGACTACTCTAACTGGAGAACTACTACGGTAAACTTAAAATTGGCGGAAGATGCTGGTCTTGAGGAATATTCGCTTGCTGAAAGTGGAAATCAGAGAATCCCACTAGAGACAGGAGTAGTGCTTCCTAATTATAGACTGCCTACTGAGGCTGAGTGGGAATACGCCGCGCAAGCATTGATCGGAACACAATGGCTTGATGAAAATCAGACGCACAGAAGACTTTATCCTTGGGATGGTCACGCATTAAGAAATCCTTACGGAAAGAAAATGGGCTACTTCTTGGCTAACTTCAAAAGAGGTCGTGGTGACTATGCTGGTATCGCTGGCAAGTTGAATGATGGTGCAATGATCACCACCTACATCTACGATTATCCACCAAATGATTTCGGACTTTACAATATGGCAGGAAACGTCAACGAGTGGGTTCAGGATTTATACAGACCACTTTCCTTCCAAGACTTTGAAGATCTAAACCCGGTAAGAGTTAATGATTTTCTTGATTCGGAAAGAGGTTATGATGCTGAAGGTTTTAATTCATTGATCACAAACTCAATTAGAGTATACAAAGGTGGTTCTTGGAAAGATGTAGCCTACTGGATGTCTCCTGGTACTAGAAGGTTTATAGAGCAGGATTCTGCTACAGCGACGATTGGTTTCAGATGCGCCATGATCCAAGCTGGAACTAACTACTAGAAAAGAAATTTTCGTTGAAATTATAGGAAGGCTACTCAATGAGTAGCCTTTTTTATTGGCCAGACGCCAAAGCACAAACACTGATTGCCTTTGGTTTAGCTTTCCAGAGGCAGTTGACAGCTGACTCTACAGTTGCTCCTGTAGTGATCACATCATCTAATATTAATATGTGCTTTTCCGATAGGTCATTCGTGTCGCCTATCTCAAATATTTGTTCCGTACTTGTCCACCTTTCCGACATACCCTTCTGAGTTTGGGTCTGCGTGTAGACGGTTCTTTTTAGCAAATTTGGTAGATGCTCTATTCGAAGGGCTTCTGCGAGACCCTCAGTAATTTTCTCACTTTGATTATAGCCCCGTCTTTTGAGTTTAAGCGGATGCAGTGGAATTGGGATGATTATATCAAAGGTATTATCCATACCGGCAATCGATAACTCTTCACCAAACCATTTGCCAACCAAGGTTCCCACCTCACTATTTCCATTGTATTTCAGCTCTCTGAGAATTTTCTGTGCTATTCCTTTACGATAGTACTTGAGGTAGGCAAATGCATGATTAACATTGCAGGTGTATCGTAGTTTCTGTGCAATCGGGTTTCCTCGATTCTTATGATAATTAGTAAGTGGAAGACTCAATCTACAAGGAAGGCAAATGTATTCTTCCACACTATTGAGCGACCTATCACAGGATAAGCATACCCTCGGATAAAATAAGCTTACAAATTCTTCCCACATGATTACTTTTAATGAAAATGTAACGCGATGAGCCTAATAGAAGAGTTCAACAACTATAGAAGCAAGATGAATGAACGAATACTTGCTTCAAATAATAAGATAATAAAAAGAATTTTCAACCTGGATACAAATGTCTTTGAATCAGGGGCATTGCCTATCAAGACAAAAGAATTGATTGGTCTTTCTACGAGCATGGTATTAAGGTGTGACGATTGTGTAAAATATCACTTGGGGAAATGTCATGACTTAGGAGCCAGCCGTGCAGAGGTAGAGGAGGTATTTTCAATTGCCACACTTATTGGAGGCACTATTGTGATTCCCCATTTGAGAAGAGCTGTGGAGTTTTGGGATGAGTTAGAAGCGAAAAATGCTTAAAAAAGACCTGGATTTAGAGAGAGACTGGCAGCAACTGCTAGCCAAAATAGGAAGGGTACTCGGAAAAAAGCCGACTGACCTCAATGCCGTGCTCTTTCTTATTGGTGTCCAAGAATTAGGGAAGGGTCCCAAGAACTTCTCAAAAGAAGAAAAACAAGACTTGATGCATATCGCTATTTGCAAACTGATGAGCCTATCAGGTTATTATGAGCTCGAGGGGCTCGATGAAAACGGCTGGCCGCATTGGAAACTGGTGCGAAAACTTCCACACTTCGATCTTCTGGAGCAGGAAAAACTACTAAAGATGCAGGCTATTGAATATTTCGAAAACGAAATTCAATTGTGAGTAGACTCATTGGAATAATACTGGTTTTTCTAGTTCTTGTTTCTTGCAAAGATGCAGAAGAAAACGGCTTACAATCTGATGATCGCTACGGTGGAACTGCACACATCAATGTTCCAGATAATATTTATTCCCTCGTTCCAAATGAGGTTTCGAACGACTCGGAATGGTTCATTGCCAGCCAGATGTATGAGACCATTGTGAAAATGGACTCTGACGTAATAACTCCGAATAGTAGCTTAGTAAAGTCCATCCGTCAAATTCATCCAGATACAATCCAATATCAGTTTCAATCAGAGATAGTTTTTTCAAATGGCAGCCAACTCGACTCACTATCGATAAGCGAATGGGTTAATCAGTTGAAAGTCAATGGCTTAAATTGTAATTATCAGCAATCATCCAAGAGTTTAGCCGTTTTCGACACCAATATTGAGGAGGCCAATGCACGGCTTAGCCAAAGAGAGAATTGTCTTTTCGCTGTGGAGAGTGGTATTCCGGTAGGTACAGGACCATTTGCTCTCCAATCGATTAATGAGGATATCTCTATTGATCTGAAGAAGAACCTCAACTACCATAATCCCGCTCTGCCGTATCTGGATGCCATAGAAGTAAGAATGATCAAGACAAAAGATACGGAAGTAGAAGAGTTCATCAATGGGTCACTTGACCTTATAAGGTTAAACCCACTGCAACGGCTACAGTTTGAAAATGTCCTTTCACTCGACAATCATCCAAATTACCAGATTACTCCAACAGGTCAGAAGACCTATAGCTTTGCTTTGGTTTATAATATGGATTCACTTGAAGCCTATCAGCTAGGAAAGGCCTTGAATAATCAACCGGAGGTATTTGAGATGTATAATAAGCCAAGGCGGCTTAAATTTCCAAACTTGTCGAAGGCCAAGATTAAAGCGAGCATTGCAATAGATTCTGATAATTCTACATTTAGCCAGCTTACCGTCGAAAGCCTCATCAAAGAAGGGATTCCACTGAATGTAGTCGACAGTGCGCTCAGTGATCAAAAAGCCATTTATTTAACAACAGGAGAGCTCGGAAATGATGGAATGCCACTACTTGAAGCACCATCAGAAGCAGTCAATACAGCCGATTATCTAATAATTCTTAACTCCTGGAGCGGCTTAGCCGTTTACCAGTATTACTTAAAATCTGAAGATCAAACAGATAGAAGCATGATTGATCTTAAATCTGTTTATTTTAAGCGGCCTATTAAACTGGAGTGAGATGACGGGTATAGAGGGAATCAAGAAAAACCTTAGCGACTACAAGAGAAAGTACTACGTTAATAAGCTGTTGCGTGGCATATTGATTTTTGCAACACTCCTGTTAAGCTACTATCTCATCATTGCCTCCGTTGAGTATGCTTTTAGGCTGGATTCCCTTGGCCGTACCATTCTTCTATTCAGCTTCATTGTCCTACTTATATATGTGGGCTACAAGTGGATAGGTGATCCTTTGGTTAGGCTATTGCTACCGCAAAAACAGCTGTCGGACGAAGAGGCTGCCTTACAAATTGGAGCCCATTTCCCGGAGATTAGCGATAAGTTGCTGAATACCATTCAGTTACAAAAAAGTGGGGCTGGAGATTCCTCACTTATCATGGCCAGTATTGCTCAACGCACGAGCCATATGTCAGTCATACCCTTTCCAAAGGCAATTGACCTCTCCAAGAACAAAGTATACCTAAAATACCTGGCCATTCCGGTAGTAGTGATTGCGCTCATCGCGCTCATACTACCGCAACTCATAACAGAAAGTACAGGTAGAATCATCAAGTTTCAGACTGAGTTCGTACCAGAAGCTCCATTTACTTTTCAGGTGGATAACAGCTCACTGACGGCCTTTAGAAATGAAGATTTCGTATTGAAGGTCAGCACAGAAGGCAATGCTCAGCCGAATCAAGCTTTTGCTGTAATCAAGGGTAGAAAAATCAAGCTGGATCCCGCAGGTCCTGGAAAATTCACTTACAACTTTCAGAAAATCCAACAGAGCACAAGTTTCTTCCTTGAAGCCTCAGGGTTTGCCTCTGACAGTTACGAGGTGGAAGTATTAAGCCGGCCTAATCTGAGAAACTACAATGTTCTTCTTGATTACCCCGCCTACACTAAGCGACCTAATGACAATCTCGCCAATTCTGGAAACCTAAATGTTCCAGAAGGTACTAATGTCACCTGGCAGTTCGGAACCCTTCATACCGATGGAGTCGATATCACTTTCTCCACTACAGAAGAAATACTTTCCGCGGAAAGTGTTGATAATCAGCTGTTTCAAATTAAAAAGAGAGTGCTTGAAGATGACTTTTATGAAATCAAGCTTAAGAATGAGTACGCAGCTAATAAAGAGAACATCGGCTTCAACATCACAGTGCTCAAAGACCAGCTACCGCAAATCACATTGGAGCCGTTTCAGGACACCACAATGTATAATTATATTATCCTTGGCGGGTCGATAAGCGATGATTATGGGATCTCACAACTTCAGCTCAAATACAAGAAACTTGATGAGGACAATTTTCAGAGTCTCAACTTGACTTTTGCCAGCAATCAAAACAGCCAGAGTTACTTCCACAATTGGAAACTAGACTCATTTGCGCTAGCTGAAGGTGAGGGTCTAGAATATTACGTACAAGTATGGGACAATGATGGGGTAAATGGCTGGAAGTCTGCTAAGTCAGGAACCTATACGATCAAGGTACCCACCAGAACCGAAATCAAAGATCAACTCGAAAAGGAATCACAAGCTGCTGAAAATCAGATTGATAAGTCCGTGGAGAAAGCGGAAGAACTACGAAAGCAGCTTGAAGAAATTGACGAAAAGCTCAAAAGTAAGAAAGAGATTGACTGGCAGGATGAAAAGCTGCTTGAAGAACTAGTAAACAAGAGAGAAAAACTTGAAGAAGAGATAAAGAAGCTTCAAGAGCAAAATCAGCAGCTTTCTGATAAGAACGAAAGGTTCAATGAGCAGTCTCCTCAAATAAAGGAAAAGGTAGAAAAGCTTCAAGAGTTAATGAACGAATTGCTCGATGAAGAAACGAAGAAGCTCTACGAAGAGCTGAAGAAGTTGCTAGAAGAAAAGGGCAATATCGATGAGGTCCAGGAAATGGTGGATAAGATCGATAATAAGGAAGAGAATATGGAGAAAGAGCTCGAGCGCGCCTTAGAACTCTTCAAAAGGATGAAACTCGACTATAAACTCGAGGAAATAGTCCAAGACCTTGATGAAACCATCGAAAAGCAAAAGGAACTCGCTCAAGAGACCGAAGAAGGTAAATCAGAAAGCGATGAGGCTCAGGCAAAGCAAGAAGAACTGAAGGAACAGTTTGAGGAAATCAAAGAGTCTATTGAGGAACTAGAAGAAATCAATCAGACTCTTGAGGAGCCTACGCCACTGGAGGATACTGGTGATGAACAGTCCGCAGTAGAAGAGAAAATGGATGAGGCCAAAGAAAACCTCGAAAACAACAAAAAGAAGAAAGCCAGTGAAAGCCAAAAGGGCGCAGCTCAAAAGATGGATGCACTAAAGCAGAAAATGATGAACATGCAGCAGTCCATGGAAATGACCATGATGGAAGAGAATCTTGACCATCTACGTGACATTCTGGATAATCTGGTGAAGCTATCTTTTGATCAGGAAGGCATCATGAATGACTTCAAGCGTGTGAACCAAAGTGATCCTCGCTTTATCAAACTTTCGCAAGATCAGCTTCAACTGAAAGATGATGCCGCTGTGATCGAAGACAGTTTATTGGCATTAGCCAATAGAGTGTTCCAAATCAAGTCCTTTGTCACTAGGGAAGTCGATGCGATGAATGACTACATGGACGAAAGCATTGATGCCCTAAAAGAGCGTAACAAGCCACTAGCCGTAAGCAAAGAACAGTTTACAATGACTTCTATGAATAACCTTGCCTTACTCCTAGACGATGTGATGCAGCAAATGCAACAAGCCATGGCTGATGCCAAAGGAATGGGTAAGGGGGGCAAGAAAGGTAAAAAACAGCAAATGCCTGGAGTGAGTGAGATGCAGAAAGAACTGAATCAAAAGATCGATGATCTCAAGAAAAGTGGCAAGTCTGGCCGAGAACTTTCTGAAGACCTTGCCAAACTAGCGGCAGAACAAGAAATGATCCGTCAGCAACTCAACGAAATGAATGAGATGATGGAAGAGAATGGTGGAAAAGGTGCAGGTGGCAACTTGGAGCAACTCCTTAAAAAAATGGAAGAGACTGAAACTGACTTGGTAAACAAACGGCTTACAGAACAGATGCAGCGTCGACAAGAGGATATTCTAACAAGGCTACTGAAGGCGGAAGATTCCATGCGAGAGCGGGAGCTCGATGATGAACGCGAAGGAAAAACAGCCAAGGAACTTGCTCGTGAAGTACCTCCCGCTTATGAAGAATATATCAAGGCGAAGGAAAAAGAAATCGAATTATTGAAAACTATACCTTTGCAGCTGAATCCTTATTACAAAAAGGAAGTTAATGAGTATTTTAGACGACTTGGTAATCAACCACAATTGTAGCTCGGAAAGATGAACTCCATGACAATCGAAATACCCTCTCTCAATGACAACATCCGAATAGTGGAGAGTTTCATAGATAATACCAAAGAGCAGTATAATCTGAACGATGATATCTACGGCAACATCATGATAGCTGTCACAGAATCTGTGAACAACGCAATTCGTCATGGAAATAAAAGTGATAAGAGTAAGAATGTTAAGCTCACGCTTGATCTCTCTGATTCTATGATCAAGTTCGTCGTTAAAGATGAAGGAGCCGGGTTTGACTACCAGAACCTACCTGACCCAACAGCTCCTGAAAACGTGAGTAAAGTAAACGGCAGAGGGATCTTCCTGATGAAGCATCTTTGTGATGAAGTCAACTTCATAAACGATGGACAGTCCGTTGAGCTGTGCTTCTATCTCAGTTAATGCACAACATTCATTATTTCTCGGAGGATATTGAGTTCTCTCTGAAAGACCAGCCCACCATTTCCGAATGGATTACTGATATCATTTCATCAAACGAGTGTCAAATCGAAGAGGTCAACTACATCTTCTGCTCTGACGAGTACTTGCTAGGTATCAATAAGCAATACCTCAATCACGATACCTACACGGACATCATCACCTTTGATAACTCCTCCGAAGAGTCTTTGGTAGAGTCCGATATTTATATCAGCGTAGATAGAGTAAGAGAGAATGCCGCTGAATTCAATATCTCCTTCGACAAAGAGCTTCATCGTGTAATGATCCATGGAGTTCTTCACCTACTCGGTTGGGAGGACAAATCTCCTGACGACAAAAAGAGGATGACGGAAAAAGAAGACGCTTGCTTATCTTTGCTTTCAATAACAAACTAAGTGTTTCACGTGGAACACTTTTTTCTTTTAATCAGTTAGTGTTCCACGTGGAACGTTTCAGATATGTTCAAAGAATACGATGTAATCGTTGTGGGTGCGGGGCATGCCGGATGTGAAGCAGCAGCAGCAGCGGCCAACATGGGATCAAGCGTTCTCTTGATTACCATGAATATGAATACTATTGCTCAAATGTCATGCAACCCAGCAATGGGTGGTGTTGCTAAAGGTCAGATAGTTCGAGAAATAGATGCGCTTGGTGGTATGTCGGGTATCATTACCGATAAGACCATGATCCAATTTCGCATGCTCAATAAGTCCAAGGGGCCTGCGATGTGGAGTCCCAGGGCACAGAGTGATCGAATGCGCTTCGCTGAAGAGTGGAGACTTACCCTCGAACACACAAAGAATGTAGACTTCTGGCAAGAGATGGCTACCTCCATCATCGTCAAAGACCAAAGAGTAGTAGGAGTAAAGACAAGCCTTGGTCTAGAGATAATGGCAAAATCAGTGGTGCTTACCAATGGTACATTTCTAAATGGCATCATTCATATAGGCGAGAAAAAGTTTGGCGGTGGGAGAACTGGAGAAAGTGCAGCTAGAGGCATTACTGAACAACTCGTCTCTCTTGGCTTTGAGTCTGGCCGAATGAAAACAGGGACACCCCCTAGAGTAGATGGTAGATCTCTGGACTACAGTATAATGGAGGAACAGAAAGGTGATGAAAACCCTAGCAAATTCTCCTACAGTGATACACAACAATTAACCAATCAAAGAAGCTGTTTTATTACCTACACCAACCCAGACGTACACTCTACACTGGAGACAGGTTTTGATAAGTCGCCAATGTTTAATGGTAGAATCAAAGGAATAGGCCCACGATACTGTCCATCCATAGAGGATAAGATCAATCGTTTCGCAGAAAGAGATAGACATCAGATCTTCGTAGAACCAGAAGGCTGGAACACCGTCGAAGTATATGTCAACGGCTTTTCTACCTCTTTACCTGAAGACATTCAGCATAAAGCCATGGTCAAAATTCCGGGCTTTGAAAAAGCAAAGATGTTCCGGCCTGGCTATGCCATCGAATACGACTACTTTCCACCTACACAACTGCACCATACCTTAGAGACAAAGCTTATAGAAAATCTCTATTTCGCGGGTCAAATCAATGGCACTACTGGTTATGAAGAAGCTGGATGTCAAGGTCTTATGGCTGGTATCAATGCACATCTCAAAGTAGCAGAAAAGGATCCATTCATTCTTAGTAGGTCGGAAGCCTACATCGGGGTACTCATTGATGATCTGATTAATAAAGGCACTGATGAACCTTACCGTATGTTTACATCACGAGCAGAATTCAGGATTCTGCTAAGACAAGACAATGCCGATCTACGCCTAACGGAAATTGGCCATAGACTTGGTCTTGCATCAGATCAGCGTCTTGAAAATATGATAGACAAGAAGCAAGACACTGCCAAGCTTATCAATGATCTAATGCAGAAAAAGGTCGTGCCAGACGAAATCAATGACACATTGAGTAGTTTCAATACTGCCACTATAAAAGAAAAAGTAGCTGTACATAAGCTGCTCAAAAGACCTGAAATCAGCATCAATCATCTAATGGAGTTTGATACTGAACTGCGCGATTACTTGAAAAAATACTCAAGAGAAATTCTTGATCAAGCAGAGATTCAGATAAAATATGATACCTATATCAGCAAGGAAAAGCAGATAGCTGAAAAAATGACACAGCTCGACGATCAACGTATTGATCCCAATTTTGACTATAGTAAAATTTCATCTCTTTCGTCAGAAGCCACTGAGAAGCTATTAAACATAAAACCAGCGACTTTAGGACAAGCATCACGAATCAGTGGCGTTAATCCCTCAGACATTTCGATCTTAATGGTCTACATGAGTAAATAGCATATGTACGAAAAAGTAGATCAATGCCCGGCATGTTCGGGGACAGAGTTCACCAATCAGATTATATGTGATGACCATACTGTCACGGGAGAAAGCTTTGTCATCGTGTCGTGTAACCAATGTAACTTATGGATTACCTCACCAAGACCCACTAAAGAGAATCTTGGTAAATACTATGAATCTGATACCTACATTTCTCATTCCAACAAGGGAAATAGTTTGGTCAATGTCATCTATAAAATGGTGCGCACTTACACGATGTACCAAAAAACAAAGTTGATTAAAAGCTTCGTTTCATCAGGAAAGCTCATTGATTACGGTTGCGGTACTGGCGATTTCTTGGCGGCATGTCAGCGTAAAGGTTTTGAGATCTCAGGAATCGAACCCAATGATATTGCCAGGCAACAAGCTATCGCACAGACTAATACTGCTGTACATCCCGATCTCGATAATCTCCCCAAGAACGAGAAAGTAGACATCATCACCATGTGGCATGTCTTGGAGCATGTGCCTAATCCTAAAGAAACACTCAAACGTCTAAGAAAGCACTTGAATACAGGCGGATACCTAATAATAGCTGTACCTAATAGAGACTCATTTGACGCTAGCAACTACAAAGAACATTGGGCGGCATATGATGTACCCAGGCATCTTTTTCACTTCAATCCATTGAATATCAAATATTTATGCAAAGAGTTGAAGTTGTCTTATATAAGAACGGTTCCCCAGTACTTTGATGCATTTTATGTGTCTATGCTCAGTGAGAAATATCTTAAGAGTGGATCATCTTTCTTAAAAGGTATGCTCAAAGGTCTACAATCAAATCGATGGGCCTCCCAAAATGATAACAACTATTCTAGTTTGATTTACGTGCTACGCAAGAAATGAGATCCATCTTACTTGCAATCATTTGTGTCTGCATACTCAATCAACTATTCCATAGCTGTGCGAGCCCCTCTACGATTAACGGTGGTCCTCAAGACACCATTCCTCCAGTGCTTCTAGAAGCTAATCCTCCTAATGGGAAAATTAACTTCCGCGGAACTACGGTCGAGTTAATCTTTTCAGAAGACATCAATGCTTCGAAGCTCAAACAGGAATTGATTATCACACCCTTCTTTGAGAACGAATACAAATACGTAGAGAAAAAGCAGACTATTCTGATCGAGTTTGAAAAGCCCTTTCCTGACTCAACCACCTTCATCTTAAACTTTGCGGATGGTATTGGTGATCTCAACGAAAACAATGCTGTGGTCAATCTGAAATATGCTTTCAGTACAGGATCCTTTATCGACTCACTCACCGTTTCGGGTTACATATACGATTTGATGACCAATGAACCTGCCGAGAACTACTTGATATCATTATATGACCAGGACACCTCCTCAGTATTTGAACATAAGCCCACCTATTTTGCGTATGCCGATAAGGAAGGGCTATTCACTATCGAAAATATAAAAAGTGGAGCCTATCATGTTTATACCTTTGATGACGAGAATAAAAACCTCATACTAGAATCCACTACGGAAAAACACGGACTACTTGCTGATACCCTCAATCTTGACACTGCATCTATACAGCTAGAAATACCTGTTATTCTTCAGGATGCATCTAATCTCACTTTAGTTAGAGAACGATCACAAGCCAATAGGTTTGATGTACGATATTCTAAATACATACACGACTTTCAGATTGTCCTTATTGACTCTTCTAAGACAGACCTAGATCGCAATCTTGTTGAGAACAACGAAGTAATCAGGTTCTATCCATCAAAGTTATCGAATGCTGATAGTACAGGATATTACATCACTACAATGGACAGTCTCGGTACAACCATCAGTGATACACTATCAGTGAAATTTGAAGGGAACAACGCTCGCCTGGAAGTCTTTGAAGCAACACTAAGATTAGAGCAACTTAATGGCAGTACAGATACAGTAATTTATAGAGTAACGGCGAATAAGCCCATAAAACTCTTTGACCCGACGCTCATCTCATTTACTGTAGATTCTGTGAAAATTCCGTTTCTACTAGATGATTCCATATCATATACTACCAACAGACTAAAGACAGAGTTAACTTTTAAAGTTCCTAAGCTCTTCTCTATGGTTTCACAATACTTGGATACATTAACTTCTATAATGACCAGTGATACGACGCGAATTAATCAGGATTCGGTATTTGCCGAACAGGTTAAATATTATGAGAAACTGCCGCGTGACAGATACGAGCTTCGCTTTGGAGAAGGCTGGCTCATATCCATAGAGAAGGATTCTGCAGAGTCCTCATCCATCAACATGACCACACCCACCGTCGCTGATGTTGGTCTTGTCCGTGGATCCATATACACCACAGAGAAATCATACTTTATAGAACTAATAGACAAGGACGGTCGTACTATCACCACACTCAATAATCCTAGGGAAACCTATGAATTCAAGAATGTACAACCTGGTAAGTATCGCCTAAGAGTTAAGATTGATAAGAATGAGGATGGACAATGGTCCTATGGAAATATCAGGAAACACACCGCCCCGGAACCAGTTTTTTATATGGAAGAGTTCTTTGATGTTCGTGCTAACTGGGAGCTAGAAGGTATTGATCTCTCCTTCTAAAGCTGTGGATAACCTGAGGACTAATCTGGTTTCGATAACTAATAACTCTGCAGTTCTCAACACTACCTATCAACATATCAGCTATTACCCAACAAAGTCGTTCAAACCAGCATTCATCAACATACAACTTGAGCAATCCGAATTGTCTAATCTATCAACACTAACCTATCCACAATTCTGGCCTAATTGTTAATTCATTCATTCTCATGAATATAGAAGTTAATACCAGTTATCAAATCACCTTCATAACCCTAATTTATCCACAACAACTTTTCTATTTTACGTTTGATATAGCTTATCAACATATCCACACTCTTAATATTAAATAATAAGATTATTAATACTTTACTATTAGTTATTAGGATGTGGACAAAGGAGTCTAGAATGAAAAATCTGTTAATAGTAGTAGCACTCGTGCTTAGTCACATGGCTGTAGGTCAGGACAATCAAAAAATTCAATTGGCCAATGAATACTATATGCAAGGTGACGCGGATAAGGCCTTGGATATCTATGGCGAATTATCCAATGATCTTAGGGCGATACCTTTAATTCATACCAACTACTTCGGGCTACTACTTTCTACAAAAGATTTCAAATCTGCTAAAAAGTATATTCAGCGACTGAATAAGACCTACCCGAATAATATCTACTACCAGGTTGATTACGGTATTCTGCTAAGTGAGCAATTTGAGGAAGAAGAAGCAATCCAACAATTCAATAACGTCATTGAATTGGCGAAGGAAGATCAATATAAGCTCAGAGTTACAGCACAATATTTTTTGAGTAAGCAGCTGTACAGTTATGCAATGCAGACCTACATGGTTGGGCGCAGAAGCAATAACCAAAGCTTTGCTTACGCACTAGAGCTGGCCAACATCCATCGCGTGATGGGCAACAAAGATTTGATGGTGGAGGAATATCTCAATTTCGCTAGCGCGAATCCTTCCAACCTCAACTACGTCAAAAACATATTGCAGAATCTATTAACAGAACATGACGACCTGGAAAGTCTTGAAACCATATTAATTGATAAAGTGCAGAAGAGACCTAATGAGTCGATCTATAGTGAGCTGCTGATCTGGGTCAACTTGCAAAGGAAGAATTTCTATGGGGCCTTTCTGCAAGCACGAGCTTTGGAAAAGCGAACCAAAGGAGACGGTGGCAAATTGCTGGACATTGGGATGATCGCATTGGACAATAAAGCCTATGATGATGCCGTAGAAATTTTTACCTACATCACCAAAGAGTACGAGGGTACCATCAACTACATTCTCTCACGCAAGCTGACCATTAATGCCCGAGAGGGGATTGTGAAAAACACCTTTCCCGTCAATCCAATTGAAATTCGAAAGCTCGTAAGCGATTATCAACAGCTTGTGGATGACATGGGTATAAACAAGAATACCCTCGAGGCACTACGTAATAAGGCATTATTGCATGCATTTTATCTAGACGAAAAGGACTTGGCTACCGAAATACTGCAGGACGTGATCAATACGCCAAGAATAGATCGCCAACTCCAGGCCAACTGCAAACTGGACCTTGGAGATATCTACATACTGATCGGAGAGCCGTGGGAATCCACGCTGCTATACTCTCAAGTCGAAAAAGCCAACAAGGATACACCTACAGGCTACAAAGCGAAACTAAAAAATGCGAAGTTAAATTATTACAAAGGAGATTTTGAACTAGCTAAGGGCCATCTTGACATTTTGAAATTGGCTACAAGTCGCCAGATAGCCAATGACGCCATTGCATTGGGCGTATTGATCCAGGACAACACAGCGCTTGACACTTCTGACTATGTCATGAAAGAATATGCGCGGATTGATTTACTGCTTTTTCAAAACCAATATGAAGCCGCAAAACAAGATTTGATGGTAATGCTCGAAAAGTATCCGGGTCATAGTCTGACCGATGAGATCTGGTGGACACTAGCCAATGTCAACAAACAGCTTGGAGAATTTGAAGAAGCAATAACTTATCTAGATAAAATCGTATCTGAATACGAATACGATATCTTGAGTGATGATGCCTATTTCTTGATGGCGACTATTTATGAAGATCAGCTTCGCCAAAACCAGAAAGCGATGGAGCTCTATCAAGAATTTCTCAAAATACACCCCGGCAGCAAGTTCATTGCTGAGGCAAGATTACGCTTCCGCCAACTCCGCGGAGACTTCATTAACTAGTACAAACTTGAGTGCATAATGCGCCTACTGGTCATCGGAATTAGTATGCATGCATAACAAATTTTGTATATCTTTGATTCCACCTCAGTGTGAGGTCAAAGTAGTGACTTATGAAGAAAGAAGAAACTGTTGACTACAACGTGAAGATCACCTGGCACGCCATTTCCAGGATGTACAATCAGCAAGGACTACCTTTTGATATCACCGCATCCACAGGATTTGTACTCATCAACATAGACTCTGAAAATGGCACGCCTGCGACCAAGATTGCTCCACTACTCGGCTTAGAAGCACGATCGCTTACCAGAATGCTCAAATCTCTGGAAGAAAAAGGGCTCATCTACAAGCAACAAGACCCTAACGATCGTCGATCGGTTAGAATCTTCCTAACGGAATCGGGCAAATACAAAAAAGAAGTATCACGCCGTGTGGTCAAAGATTTCAACAAGAAAATACGTGCTCAGATTCCTGAAGATCAGCTAGACGTATTTTTCAACGTTATACGCCAAATCAATTTGATAATAGATCAAAGCAATATTTATCAAGAATTAGAAACCACAATTAATACACTGGAAAAATCATGAATAGACCCATCAAGAAAGTCGCCGTATTAGGCTCAGGTATTATGGGATCGCGTATTGCATGCCACTTCGCCAACATTGGTGTGGAGGTATTGCTACTCGATATCGTACCTAGAGAATTATCCGAAGCGGAGACGAAGAAGGGCCTTACGCTAGATAGCAAATTGGTCCGCAACCGAATCGTGAATGATGCCTTTCAGGGTACGCTCAAAGCAAAACCCGCGTCGTTGTACCGCAAGTCATACGCCTCAAGAGTTTCCTTGGGGAATTTCGATGACGACATGCCTAAGATCAAGGATTGTGACTGGGTAATCGAGGTGGTCGTTGAAAACTTGGATATCAAGAAGATCGTATTTGAGCAGGTTGAAAAATACAGGACTCCAGGTACACTCATCACTTCCAATACTTCGGGTATCCCCATTCATTTGATGAATGATGGCAGAAGCGAAGATTTCCAGAGGCACTTCTGTGGTACGCACTTCTTCAACCCTCCAAGATATCTGCGTTTGTTGGAGATTATTCCTACACCGAAAACAGATCAGAAAGTCGTCGACTTTTTGATGCACTACGGAGATCTCTTCCTTGGTAAGGAGACCGTGCTTTGCAAAGACACGCCTGCATTCATTGCCAACCGAATCGGTATCTACGCCATCATGTCTGCCATGCACACGATCGAGTCGATGGGTATGACGGTGAGCGAAGTGGATAAATTGACAGGACCGCTAATTGGTCGAGCCAAGTCGGCTACTTTCCGTACAATGGATGTTGTGGGCCTTGACACTACCGTAAAAGTATCGACTAACCTGTACGAAGGCCTGCCAAAAGATGAGTCAAGGGATAAATTCAAACTGCCAGGAATCGTGCAAGAATTGTACGACCGAAAATGGTGGGGAGATAAAACTAAACAGGGCTACTTCAAGAAGACGGTAGATGCTTCTGGTAAGAAAGAAATACTCGAGCTTGATCTCAAGACCTACGAGTATGGCCCGATGAAAAAGCCATTCTTTATGTCCCTCGAAGCAGCTAAAAGCATTGACAACCTCAAGGAGCGTATCCCTGTGTTGGTCAACTTCGATGATAAGTCTGGAGAATTCTACAGAGCTACATTCTACGATATGTTCAGGTATTGCTCGAAGCGCATGCCCGAGATATCAGATGAGTTATACCGAATTGATCAGGCTGTATCATCCGGCTTTGGATGGGAACTGGGCCCATTCGAGGTTTGGGATGTGCTCGGGGTAGCAGATACTGCCGAAAAAATGAAAGCTGCTGGACATACACCAGCATCATGGGTTCAGGAAATGCTAGCTGCTGGACACACCAATTTCTACAAATTCGAGAAAGGCCAGCGACAGTACTACGATATTCCATCAAAGAGCTACAAGACCATTCCGGGTACGGAAGGCCTGATCCTACTCGACGCATTCAAAGAAAACAATGTCGTATGGCAAAATGCTGGCACCACATTGTATGACATTGGAGATGGAGTCCTCAACCTTGAGTTCCACACCAAGATGAATTCACTGGGAGCGGAAGTGGTAGAAGGCATCAACACTGCCATCAGCATGGCGGAGAAAGATTTCAGCGGATTGGTTATTGGCAATGAAGGACAAAACTTCTCTGCGGGTGCGAATCTAGCCATGCTCTTCATGTATGCTGGTGATCAGGAGTTTGACGAAGTAGAATTGATGATTCGTCAATTCCAAGATACGATGATGCGTGCACGCTTTAGTTCAATTCCGGTAGTTGCGGCTACTTCAGGCATGGCATTGGGTGGTGGTTGTGAGCTTTCTATGCATTGCGATAGGATCCAGGCACACACGGAGACTTACATGGGTCTTGTGGAAGTCGGCGTTGGATTGCTCCCCGGCGGAGGTGGTACCAAAGAACTTACCCTCCGCGCTTCTGATATGTATCAAAAGGGAGACCCTGAGCTTAATATTTTGCAGGAATTCTTTATGAATATTGCTACCGCGAAAGTGTCGACTTCAGCTATGGAAGCACAAGACCTCAATTTCCTTAGGTCGGAGGATCAGTTCACACTTAACCGTGCAAGGTTATTGGCGGATGCCAAAAAGACTGTACTTGATCTGGTCGCTGCAGGTTATAGCCAGCCAATACAGCGGACAGATATCAAAGTGCAAGGCAAAGCTGGCTTGGCCATCTTCGAAGCGGGAATCGCAGGAATGAAATTTGGTCATTATATCAGTGACCATGATATGAAGATTGCTCAGAAAATCTCATGGGTAATGAATGGCGGAGACCTCTCTTATCCGACAATGGTATCCGAGCAATATCTCCTTGATCTTGAGCGCGAAGCGTTCTTGAGTTTGACAGGAGAGCAAAAAACACTCGAGCGAATTCACAGTATTCTTTTCAAAGGGAAACCATTGAGAAACTAGTTGTTGTTATTAACCGAATAAGAAGAAAATTATGGATGCATATATTGTAAAAGGATATAGAACAGCGGTTGGCAAGGCCAATCGTGGAGGTTTTAGATTTACACGTCCAGATGATCTGGCTGCTGAAGTGATACAACACTTGACTGGATCTATCGAGAATTTTGACGCCAAGGAAGTCGATGACTTGATTGTGGGTAATGCTGTGCCGGAAGCGGAGCAAGGCATGCAGATGGGTAGAATGATTTCATTGCTTTCACTACCTCAAGAAGTACCCGGTATGATCATTAACAGATATTGCGGATCAGGTATAGAAGCGATCCACTTGGCAAGTGCTCGAATTCATTCGGGTACGGCTGATTGTATAATAGCAGGAGGAGCAGAATCCATGTCGATGGTGCCGACTATGGGATACAAGACCGCACTCAACTGGAAGATAGCTCATTCCCATCCGGAGTATTATCTGGGTATGGGACTAACGGCTGAAGAATTGGCGAAGGATTATGACATCAAGCGAGAAGACGCTGATGAGTTTTCCTACAACTCACATCAGAAAGCAATAGCCGCCATTGAAGCCGGCAGATTCAAAGACGAGATTGTACCTATCACCGTATCCGAAACGTATGTCAATGAGCAGGGCAAAAAAGCGACTCGTGAATTTGTAGTAGATACCGATGAAGGGCCAAGAGCAGATACATCCAAAGATGTGCTCGGAAGATTGCGACCAGTATTCAGAGCTGGTGGTCAAGTTACAGCCGGCAACTCTTCGCAGACTTCTGACGGAGCAGCCTTCGTCATGGTCATGTCAGAGAAAATGGTCAACAAGTATGGGCTAAAGCCAATCGCGAGAATGGTGTCCTACAGTGCTGCTGGTGTAGATCCGAGGATCATGGGTATCGGACCTGTAGCCGCTGTGCCGAAAGCGCTGAAGCAGGCCGGACTGAAATTGGCAGATATAGAGCAGATCGAATTGAATGAAGCTTTTGCAGCACAATCATTGGCTGTCATGAAAGGCTTGGATGTAAATCCAGAATTGGTCAATGTCAATGGTGGAGCGGTTGCGTTAGGCCATCCACTCGGATGTACAGGCGCTAAACTTTCAATTCAACTCTTCAATGAGATGAGAAGAAGAAAACAGAAATATGGGATGGTGACTGCATGTGTCGGTGGCGGTCAAGGAGTTGCCGGAATTTATGAATTCCTTAACTAACGATTTTAGAAATCAGATTTGATAAAGGCTTCTTCGGAAGCCTTTTTTGTTGAACAGATTTGTCGGAATCTACTACCTTGCAAAAGGATCAATGATCATATCAGTTGGTGAAAACGACCATGATCTTGCAGAAAACCTCACGGTACTTTTGAACCTGAAACTACTTTTCCGTTATCTTCAATGCTAGTAAAGTCACCAATGAAGATAACGGGCAATACTTATGGCGACCGCACATTCGAGTAACGAGCAGAGACTACAGGCAATCATTGATAGTGCCATTGATGGAGTAATTACGATTAATGATCATGGACTAATAGAATCGGCGAACCCATCTGCGATTCGGCTGTTTGGCTATGAAGAGGCGGAGATGCTCAATCAAAATGTTAGTCTCCTCATGCCAGAGCCGGATAAATCACGTCACGACTCCTACATCAACAATTATAAACATACCCGTGATCCAAAAATCATTGGCATTGGTAGAGAAGTGACGGGCAAGAGAAAGGATGGTTCAAAGTTCCCGTTCTATCTCGGGGTAACAGAGGTTGAACTTCAAGGGGAGACCATTTTCGTTGGTGTTATACATGATATCTCAGAGCTCAAATTATCACAAGAAAAACTTCGGAGGTACGCTGCGGAATTGGAAAGAAGTAATCGCGAACTTCAAGATTTTGCGTACGTGAGTTCACATGATCTTCAAGAGCCGCTTCGCAAGATTCAGGCATTTGGTGATCGTATCCTTAGAAAGGAAAACGATAAGCTATCTGAGCAAGGTCAAGAGTATTTGCAAAGAATGCTAAATGCTTCTTCAAGAATGCAGACGTTGATCAACGACCTTCTGTCCTTTTCTAGGGTTACCACAAAAGCCAGACCTTTTCAACCAATAGATTTGAATGTAACTGTTGCTGAAGTACTATCGGATTTGGAGATTTTGATAGAACAGAAAGAGGCCACCATCAATGTATCCCATCTTCCCACCATTGAAGGAGACGACACCCAAATCAGACAGCTTTTTCAAAACCTAATTCACAACGCGCTCAAGTTTTCAAAGGAGGATGTGAAGCCGCAGCTTGACATTACCGCGCGCGAATTCAATAAGACTAAACACCTTTCATCAACTCCAGGGGACGAGATGATAGAAGTTTCTATTTCGGATAATGGAATTGGGTTTGACACAAAGTATCTTGATCGCATCTTTCACATTTTCCAGAGACTCTCAGGACATAAATATGAAGGAAGCGGCATTGGGTTGGCGATATGTAAGAAGATTGCTAACCGACATGGCGGAATGATTACAGCCAACAGTGAAGTTGGCCAAGGAGCCACTTTTGTTATCACGTTATCGAAGCAGCAAACACCAGAAAAAACCCAGAATCATGACTAGTAAGAAAAGTGCGGTGGTCATCCTCATAGCGGACGATGATCCTGAGGACAGGATGCTGGCCAAGGATGCGCTAGAGGAAAACAGGTTGACAAACGACCTGCAGTTTGTCGAAGATGGTGAGGAGCTACTCGATTACCTTAAGAATAAAAATCGCTTTTCCGATTCTGAAAAATATCCTCGTCCGGGCTTGATCCTACTTGATCTCAATATGCCAAAGAAGGATGGCCGTGAGGCATTAAAGGAAATCAAGCTTGATGAAAGCTTACGGCTAATTCCTATTGTGATACTAACAACATCAAAGGCAGAAGAGGATGTTGTGAGATCTTATAATTTGGGTGTGAATTCTTTCATTACAAAGCCCGTCACCTTTGATGCTCTTGTGGAAATAATGAGAACACTGAGCAAATATTGGTTTGAGATCGTAGAGTTACCACCACTAGATGCCAACCTCAACTAATTGGTGGATAAAGTCAAAATACTGCTGGTGGATGATGATGAGGAAGACTATCTCATCACTAGAGATCTCATCAATGATTTTCCGAATCGGAAATATGGACTTGACTGGATTGATAACTATGCCGAGGCATCTGAAGAAATAAAAAAGGACAAGTATGATGTCTACTTGGTAGATTATCGTCTTGGACCAGATAGCGGTTTAGAACTAGTCAAAACGGCAATGGATGAAGGATCTTCCAAACCCTTCATCTTGTTGACCGGTCAAGGCGACCAAGAAATCGACGAACAAGCACGAAAAGCCGGTGCTGTTGATTATGTGGTAAAGGGGGTGATTAATCCAAGTGACCTTGAGCGATCCATTCGATATGGTATCCAGCACATGCGAACCCTAGAGCAGATCCGTCAACTCAATGAAAAACTGGAGGAGCGTGTAGCAGAGAGAACAAAAGCACTGGCCGTCACCAATGAAGCGCTGAAAGAGAGCCAACGGCTTTACATTACTATTGCCAGAAACTTCCCAGATGGAATTATCAACGTTTTTGATCGAGAGCTAAACTACGTGTTTGTTGATGGAAAGGATTTGGAGTTACTCGGCTTTAGCACTGAGGAACTGGTGGGCAAGAATATATCAGATGTGATCAGTGGTGCTCAGCTTGACTTACTGACTAAGA
Source organism: Cyclobacteriaceae bacterium (assembly GCA_040222235.1). GTDB lineage: Bacteria > Bacteroidota > Bacteroidia > Cytophagales > Cyclobacteriaceae > UBA6059. The sequence continues at coordinate 65,815 of JAVKDO010000116.1, read as the reverse complement.
ACCTACAGCGCTCATTTGATGGAGAAAGCATTACACTTGAGTACGCTACCGCCAATAACTTGCATTACGAACTGAGTGCTGTACCCTTACATGAAGATGATGGGACAATCAATCAAGTGTTGGTTGTGTCCAAAAATATTACTCATCAGAAAATAGCAGAGAAGGAAATCCGTAAGTCGCTCGAAAAAGAGAAGCAGCTGGGAGAACTGAAGTCGCGTTTCGTGACGACTGCATCTCATGAATTCAGAACACCCTTGAGTACGATTCTTTCTTCTGTGTCCCTGCTGGGAAGATATATTGATGGAGATAATTTTGACAAGACCAAGACGGGAAAACATATTCAACGTATCAAGTCTTCGGTCAATAACCTCAACCAGATTCTCAATGACTTCTTGTCAATGGGTCGGTTGGAAGAAGGCAGAATTTCTAGTGAATTCTCTCAATTTGATATTGAGCTACTGGCCGGAGAAGCCATATCGGGTGTTCGCCCCCTATTGAAACCAGGTCAGAAAATTGATTATATCCATGATTGCGGAGATCCGTTACTGTACTTGGATAAGCAGATGTCGCTCAACATTATGATTAACTTACTCTCCAATGCGATTAAGTATTCAGAAGAGGACTGCACCATTACGCTAACGACACGTTGTACGCAAGATGAACTGGCCATTCACGTAAAAGATGAGGGAATAGGTATTCCCAAGGCGGATGTTCAGCATATTTTTGAAAGATTCTTCCGTGCTCACAATGCAGTGAATATTCAGGGTACTGGACTGGGCCTCAATATCGTGAAAAGGTATGCCGAGCTCATGAACGGTGAAATAGAATTTACCAGTGAGGAAGGAAAGGGCACGGAATTTTTTGTAAAATTACCTCTTAATAAAAGCTCAAGATGAAGAAGATCCTGTTAGTCGAAGATAATATAGAGATGCGCGAGAATACAGCCGAGATTCTTGAGTTGTCTAACTACGAAGTAATTACTGCTTCTAATGGTAAGCAGGGTATCGAAGCGGCAAAGAAAGAATATCCAGATTTGATCATATGTGATATTATGATGCCGGAGCTTGATGGCTATGGAGTCCTTAGAGTGTTGAGCAAGTTGCCCAACACATCGAATATTCCATTCATCTTTCTTACCGCCAAAACGGAGAAGGAGGATTTCCGAAAGGGAATGCGGATGGGTGCTGATGACTATCTCACCAAGCCTTTCGATGATGTAGAGCTGCTGGATGCCATAGAGCTGAGACTTAAAAAGCACAGTATTGCGAAGAAAGAGTTTAGTCCAGACCTCATTGGATTGAATGAGTTCATTGATGATGCACGTGGGCTAAATGAGCTCAACCAGCTTTCATCAGACCGCACTGTCCGCCGATTCAAAAAGAAGGAAGTGATATTTTATGAGAGTAATCTGCCGCACGGACTTTTCTTCATCAATTCTGGTAAGGTCAAAACCTACAAGACTAACAATGACGGCAAGGAATATATCACCGGCCTTTTCAAAGCAGGTGACTTCATCGGCTATATGGCGCTATTGGAGGATACGAACTATACCGAGTCTGCCATGGCGATGGAGGAGTCCGAAATCTGCATGATCCCTAAGCAGGATTTTTTCAAACTGATCAATAGTAATCGAGATGTTTCCAACCGCTTCATCAAGATGATGTCCAACAACCTGATCGAGATTGAAGAGCGTCTACTTAAGCTCGCTTACAACTCAGTGCGTAAGAGGGTGGCTGAAGCCTTGATTTTTTTAAAGGATAAATTTGAAGAGGATAGCGACGGAAACTTCAATATCAGCATAAGCCGTGAAGACCTAGCCAATATTGTAGGTACCTCACCAGAGTCGGTCATTAGGACATTGTCAGATTTCAAAGAAGAAGGCCTGATTTCTATCAAGGCGAGTAACATCACTTTAGTGGATGTGCCGAAACTCGCCAATATGAGAAACTAGAGACCGGCTTTTGCATGGCGGCCAAATGGGACCAACGCTAGGTTGGCCATTTTCAAATGCTGTACCGCGAAGGGTATCCCAATGATAGTGATGCCGAAAATCAACGCAAGTACAAGATGGATAATAGCCAATTCGATTCCCGCAAATAGAATCCAGATAATGTTGAGGATAAGACTCAATAATCCACTGCTCGTATCAGTCGATACTTCATTACCGAAAGGGGCGAGGGCAAAGCCAGCCAATTTGAGCGTCTGAATGCCAAAGGGTATTCCAATAATGGTAATGATGAGAATAAAACTACCGAAGAGATAAAATAGGGCCGTAAGAAAGCCGCCAAGAAAAAACCACAGGATGTTACCTATTGAGCTCATAAAATAGACCGTTGAGTTGGTGTAATACCATTACTTACGTAAGTCTATCGGAAAGGATCAGAAAGTCAGTCGGACTGTTTTATTAGAAACGATTTGATTGGCACCCATACCCCCAGCGATAATGATATCCTTGTTGCCAATCTGTGCTGACCCTCGCAGGTCCATCACCTTCAGTGCAATAGGTTGGTCTGCCCATGAACCTGATGAGGGATCAAAAGACCTTAATGCTTCTAAGGGCTCGACTGGATTGCCAACGTACGCAATTCCGTTGTAGTTGTAAGACTGAGCCGCTCCACCAATCCAGAGAGGCTGACCATTAATGATTCCAACTGCAGGACGATAGAGTCTGGCACTTTTGTTTTCTGATGAAGACCATGTGACCTGAGTAGGGTTGTCAGGGTTGATCGATCCGATTCTCAGAAATGACTGTAATGGAAAATTTCCATCTTTTCGATTCCCAGCACCTCCGGCAAAATAGATTTGATCCCCGATGCACACACCAGTCGAACCAAAAACAGAAAACTCTGGGGTTAGAGGAAGATCATTGCCTTGCTGCCACTGATTCTTTGCCGGATCGAAGACTTGCACTTTGTTGATGTTCAGGCTGTCACACCATCCGCTGATGACATAGATCAGCTTATCCTGCCAAACGACTTGTACCTGGTCATCGATGGGGATGGGGATATCTGTAGCGTCAGGGAGAAACTGATCTGTTGCCGGATCGTATACATGGACTTTTGCGGAAGACTTTTCATGACCATCAGGGAAAACATGATAGCCACCGATAATATAGATTTTGCCATTTACAGTAGAGGCTGCCGCAGCGACCTTCCCCATTGTATCAGGTAAGGCTCCAATCTCACTCCAAATGTTGGCGGTCACATCATACTTGAAAGATCGAAGTGTGATGTCTTCATGTGTCTTGCCCTCCCCAAGACCACCGAAAGTGTAGACATAATCCCTACCATCAACCTTGGCCGCTGCAATCGCGTGGTTGGTAATCGCCATTGGCACTGGCGCCAACTCTTCAATCTGCATTTCATTAGAACAAGAGACGATTGTCGCACTAAACAAGACGGCAAGGAGTGCTTTAGCAACAGGGATGATGGCGGACGAGATTGAGCAAATATTTATCGCCCATTTCATATTTCGCGGGGGAGTAATGCCCGACCACACTTTTTCTTGAAGGAGGAGTCTATCTGAGCCTAATCCTGATGGTCGGCGCATATTTGTCATTATACTGGTGTAGCAGGTAGTTTGGAATCTCATTGTTACTGACATCTATGAATTTCAAATTTCTAAGTTGAGATATTTCTGATGGCAACTCTTTGAGTTTATTGTTGTTGAGAAAGAGGTACTCTATGCTCTGAAGCGTTCTTATTTCAGGAGGAAGCTCCGTGAAGTAATCCCCTTCAAGGTGCAGTTCGGATAATCTAGGAAGCTGACTCAGTATGCCTAAGCTCTCTTTCAAATGGAATCTATTATCGTTGTTGATATACAATACTTGAAGCTTCTTAAGATTTGAAAACTCAGCAGGCAACTCCTCGACCTGGCTGTTCAATAACTCAAAGTACTCCAGGTTCTGAAGTAGGCCTATTTCAGCGGGTAGTGCGTTGATATTTGGTCCTCCAACTTCTAGTACACTTAGCTCAGGCAGTTTTGAAAGTAAAGTGAAATCCTTTTCAAGGTTTTCAGGCGTTCCATAGTCAATGAACAGGTCGCTCAAAGCCGTTAGCTTAGCAAAGCTATCTGGTAGCTTTGAGAGTTTATTGCCAGATAAATTGAGGTAATAAAGCTTAGAGAGCAATTCGATGTTTTCAGGAATCTCCATGATCTGATTCCCCGAGAGTTCCAGATATTTCAAATTCTTGAATTCAAAAACCTGATTTGGGAAACTAGTTAGTCCCTGGTTGCTCAACGTGAGCATCTCTACATTGTCAGGGTTTTGGAGAGCTTCAGTCAGGTCAGTATACCCTTTGAGGTTATCCTGACCCATAAGGGTAAGCCGTGTGAAGCACGCGAAAATTACTAGGAATACTATTCTCATCTTATACATAACGTAGGGTTGCACCATAGGTGCATTTAGCTGACCGACAAGATGGGGTGTATTCTTTAGAACAATGCTTTTATGTGATCAAAAAATCACCGAACTCATATAGGTCAGATGCTCAATACGCACATAGTCATAGCAATCCACAATTAGAACATCCAAGAAATGAGCAAGGAATCCTATTATGGATAAAGCTATGAGTGTAGAAGGGAACTGTTATCTGCCCACTTTCAGCTTTCAGCTATTCCTCGACTTCTACGATTGCCTCAATCTCTACTGCTATTCCGCTAGGGAGTGAACCCATGCCTACTGCCGCTCTCGCATGCTTTCCTTTCTCTCCGAAAACTTCAACCATTAAATCAGAAAAGCCATTGACCACTGCAGGCTGCTCTATGAAATCGGGATCAGAGTTGACCATGCCGAGCACCTTTACGATGCGTTTCACTTTATTGAGGTCACCTAGTTCTGTTTTGAGGACGGACAGTTGGGCGATCGCCACAAGCCTAGCTGCTTCATAGCCTTCTTCCACAGTCAGGTCACTTCCAAGCTTCCCGGTGATGTAGGTGCCGTCTGCTTTTCGTGGACCTTTTCCCGCTAGGAAGATCAAATTGCCTGTGCGTACGGCATTCACATAATTGGCCATCGGAGGAGGTGTCTCCATCAATTCGATACCGAGTTCTTTTAGCTTGGATTCCACATCTGTGTCGCCGGTCTGCGCTTTGAGGACAGGAGTGTTTTCCTTGGGAGGAGCACTGCACGCTACCGCGAATGCTAATAATACAAGTAGTTTTTTCATGTGTTTAATCTGTTTTAAGTCCGCATGTAGTTTGCACAAACCTGCTCACCCTGCAGAAACTGTCAAGGACCATAGTTTACGCTCATTACATGAGTTCGTTAGGTTTTATTGACCGACAAAAAAGACGGCATTACAAAATAGCAACTTCCCGTCATACCAAAAAGCCCTGAAGAGTGGGTTGTCTACCATATATACGATTTCGCCTTTGCCAACTGACTCAGTACCGAAAACCATCGAGTTGGTGGCTGCCCTTTTTACATAGTGCCCGGCAAAGCCAGCCATGTGATCATCACTGCCGTCGATGACACCTACATTCCAACCTTTATCGAGATAGCCAAACCGATGGTTGTCTGTCTTTAGAGAGAAATAGCTGTCGCCGTACCCGAATGCCAAAGGGTGGGTATTATCTAGCGTCACTCTGAATATTGCTCCAGGCACTATTTTTTTAGCATTTTCCTTTTCCCGATTTCCGTATTTGAGTGTTTGGCGTTTTTCGGAGATTTCCTCCTTCATCTTATCTAACTCGCTCTTTTCCTCATCGTTACCATGCCCACTGAGAGAAGTAAAGTCTGTGCCTTGTAGTGTCTTCACTGCGTCTTGCACAGCGATCAACTTACCGCCGTTCTCGACCCAGGTCTGAATTTTCTTCATGCCCTTATCTCCGATAGTTCCATAGTCGCCACTTTGCATGACCAGCACATTGTATTGATCAAGGTCTACACGTCCGAAGTAGTGAGTGCCCAGCACTGTTACCGGGTACCCCAATTGCTGCTCGAAGAAATGCCAGGTCGCTCCAAAGTCCAGCGAACTAGAACCATCACCGCCCAACAACGCCACCTTTGGTTTTTGGAGGTAAGCGATATCGCTAGAGCCGAGATCAGGTCCTGCATCTGCAAAACCGGTTTGAATGATATTGAGCCTCCGTTGATGTTCGTTGGCTAGATCAACTACCAATTTTTCAAAATTTGTAGCTAGGTGAGCATTGTCCCTTTTTGCAACCACCACCGTTCCGGGTTGGTAGGATTTACCAGAATAACTAAAAGGCTGCTCAGAGAAGCGCGTTTTTACATCAGCCTGAAGTAGAGCAGACAACAGGCGCGCATCCTTCAAGTTTTTCCAATCAATCAAGAAAGCATAGGCATTACCCGGAACTGTATAGGGCTCAAAAGGAGAAGCTTCTCTTCCAGAACTAACAGTAAGCCTTGTCTTGGTGGCATAGGCCTCAAGTCCAAAAGCATAGGGGATAGACCATGCTGTGATATCATAAGTCAGTGAATCCTCCACCATTGTCTGCGGCTCCATCAGGATCTGCGCTAGGACTGATTTGGGCTGATACGCACTGATGACGATATCTTTAGGTTCAATCGAAAAGCTCTGATTGCGTTTCGTAGAATATTCATAGCCAGAAAGCCCTTTACTCGCTGTAGCTGTGCCATATTGGATTCCTTGTATATCCAGCCAAGTCTTGAGTTCTGTTGTTCTTGTTTCGTCAGTGCCAGCCTTGATGACGAAGGTTTTATATTTCCCGGTAGGGCTATTGACTCCATTATCATAAAACTTCTTGAATTCGGAGAGCATCTGGTCGCGATTAGCAACTGCTGTCTCAACGGTGGAAATACCGGTGGTATAATGATGAGCAATACGGTCCTTGAGGGTGAGTGTGTCTCCCTCCTGTGTGATGACACCAAGACCGGCCCGACCAGACCCGCCCTGCTCATACGTCATGCCAATCGCACCGCTGTAGGTGGGGTAGGTATCACCATAGCTTGGATACAGTAGGTCAAACCGCTGCTTGGTGAAATAGAACCAATTCTCCTTATCGAAGTATTTTGCATGGTTTTTTCCGATGGTGACTTGAAAGTCTCTCTGCCATTGCGTGATCAACTCGTGATAGGGTCTTGCCGCAGGCGCGAAATAGTAAGGGTTGTTGACACCCTGCTCATGGAAGTCGACATGAATTTGCGGTAGCCACTGATTGTATTGCTTGATGCGCTCTTGGCTCTCGATTTGCGACTGCCACGCCCAATCACGGTTGAGGTCAAAAAGATAATGATTAGCCCTGCCTCTTGGCCAGACCTCATTGAGCTCCATGGCTTGAGGGTCTGGGCTGTAAGGTTGATTTCCATATTGCCAGTAGTAGTTGACATAGCGCTCTCGACCATCTGGGTTGATACATGGATCGATCATCACGACGGCATTTTCCAACCAGTCTTGTCTGTTGGTTAGCAGTTCGTAGATGGTGGCCATAGAAGCCTCTGTAGATACAGACTCATTGCCATGAACATTGTAACTCAACCAGATAATGGGAATGTTGGTGGTAGGCTCACCGTCCATCATTCCTGCTCGCTTCAAATTATCTTCTCTGATCGTCTCGATATTCTGCATGTTCTCAGGAGATGAAAGCACAGCCAATAGCAACGGTCTGTCTTCATAAGTTCGGCCATACTCCATGAGTTGAATATGAGGAACCTGCTCAGCGACGTGGTTGTAATAGTCCACAACTTGATGGTGTCGTGTAAACTGATCACCAAGCCCATAGCCATGAAACTGTTCGGGGCTTTGCAGTTGCGCAAAAGAGGATGATGCGAAAAGGATCGCCGCAACGGCGATCAGAAGGAATCTTTGGGTCATAGTTTGAAGAATTAAGCAACAGAGATAGCCCATATCGAGTGTTTTCGCAATAGATATTGTTTAAGTGCGGCTTACAAGCCTTTATAAGAAAATCACGATATTTAAAGTAATGGAAGATATCCGATGGAAGCAACGATATGATAATCTGGCAAAGGCCTTTCAGAGATTAAGTCAGGCTATAAAAGGGTTCGATTATCAGCGGTATACAGAGCTTCGAGTAAAAGAAGAAAACAACATACTCGGCGATGACCAGATTACCGACCTCAATGAATTAGACTTGATGAGAGAAGGAATTGTTCAAAGATTCGAATATACCTACGAGCTATTCATCAATACGTTAAGGGATTTACTGATTTACAACGGCACACCCTCCGAGGGGGTTAATAGTCCTCGACAAGTTTTGCAATATGCACTTAATGCTGGGTGGGTTGATGATCACGATGGTTGGAGGAGCATGATGAAGTCTCGAAACCTTACCTCCCACACCTATGATCAAGCTACGGCCGATTTAATAAGTCGGCAAATACATGAAGAATATGAACTACTCATGAACCAACTCTTCGAAAAATTAACTGATGAGTACAACCAAAAAAATTGACTTTGGGCTCTCTGAGGAGATAATAGATCTATTCAGCGCTGTTTTCCTTAAAGATTCGAAAATTAAGAAAGCACTTGTTTTTGGAAGTCGAGCCAAAGGCAATTATAGAAAAGGATCGGATATTGACTTGGCAATCATAGCGGATGATTTCAGCTTCGATGATATGATCCACTTACAACTTGAGATTGATGATCTTGATCTGCTCTATAAGGTGGACTGTATCGACTATGATAAGATTGATAATCCTAAGTTGAAAGAACACATCGATAGAGTTGGTAAGACCTTATATCCCTAGAGATTGATTCCATTGTCTGGATAGTCAATTAACTGATCATCAAATATCTTTTGCAACACATTTGCATTTAGCCTAACCTTGCTTTCTAGCTGCTTAGAAACCCTGCATGCCCAGCAATTACAGAAAGTTTTTCTTATTGATATTTTCGTTGGCAATGGTTCATACCGTATGCGCCCAGCCCAACTGCCAGTATCAGGTGCAAGGTAAAGTCGTAGATGCGGTCACTCAAGCACCGATCCCATTTGCGTCGGTGAGAATACTCGATACTACGAAAGGAGCGATCAGTGAGGAATCAGGAGAATTCTTGATCACGGGGATCTGCGATGAAGATTTTGTGCTTGAAGTCACTCATCTCGGCTACAAAAAGTCTACGCACCACCACGATCCCTCGCACGAGGATCCCATTATCTACCTGGCAACTGATGAGCAGATGTTGGAGAGCATTACGGTAGAGGGCGAAGCGGCAACTAGCAACCTCGAGACGATTTCTTCAACAGAACTATCCCAAAAAGATCTTGCCACTGGACGCAGTGAATCTCTGGGTGGCCTGCTCAGTCAGATCGCTGGTGTAAATACGATTAGCGCAGGTCAGAATGTGGTGAAGCCCGTGATTCATGGGTTGCATAGCAACCGTATATTGATTGTCAATAATGGCGTGCGGCATGAGTTTCAGAACTGGGGTAGTGATCACGCACCTGAGATTGATCCATCGCTGATCGACAATATCGAGGTGGTGAAAGGGGCCGCTGCTGTTCCCTATGGCCCGGAGGCATTGGGAGGCGTGATATTAATCAACCCCGCACCGATAGAGCTTTCTAGTCACCTACACGGGGAGATAGGCCTAACGGGAAAATCGAATGGGCGATCTGGTGAAAGCACTTTGAAGCTTCAAAAAGGATTCAAGCATTTTGGTGTCATGGGTGAAGGCTCTTGGATAAAGCAGGGAGATTTGCACGCGCCGGACTACAGCCTGACAAATACAGGAAAAGAAGAACTCAGCTATGCGGCGGGAGTTCGAGTTCACCCATTTCACTTTCTGGATATCACTGCGCACTATTCACATTTTAATCAAGAGTTGGGCATCTTCAGAGGAGGTGTGAATGGCAACTTGGACGATTTGCTATTGGCTTTGGAAAGTAATGTTCCCAATGAGACCAAGCCATTTAGCTATGATATCAATACGCCCAAGCAGAAAATCAGCCATGATATGGTGCGCGCTGATGCAACCTATAATGATGGTCACCAGTCGATCTCAGTGCAGTACGGCTACCAGTTCAACCACCGCCGGGAATTTGATGTCCGTAGAGGCAATGACCTGGAGATTGCCAATATCAACCTAGAGCTGAAGAGCCAGTCGGTCGATTTGGATTGGGTGCATCCCAAGGTCGGGAAGTTGACAGGCAAAGTAGGTCTGCAATGGCTGACCCAGGACAACCAAAATATTCCAGGTACGAATACTATCCCTTTTGTACCCAACTTTCAAACAACACGCTTGGGCTATTACTTGATCGAATCCATCACCTCTGGTGACAACACGTTTGAGTTCGGTCTCCGATACGATACCCAGACATCCGACATTGTTGGTAGAGACAGACAGAACAACCTCTATCGAAACGCACTTAGTTTCCAGAATGCAACAGCCACCATTGGCTTCCAGCGAAAAATTAAAGAAGGCTATACATTCCGATCCAATTTAGGAACGGCCTGGCGACCTCCCAATATTGCGGAGCTTTATCGTTTTGGCCGCCACCTTACCTTCATCGAGTATGGACTTTGGCGATACGATATCGATGAGGACGGACAAATCACCACAGCCAATGTCTTGACTGATGAAGACCGACCTGTGCCATCGGAGCAAGGGTATAAATGGATAAACTCAATTGAGATCAAAAAAGCGAACCTTCAGTTGGAAGTGGTCGGCTATGTGAACTATATCAAGAACTACATTTTTACTAAGCCAGCAGGTGTAACCACTACGGTTCGTGGCACTGCGCCCTATTTCATTTACGATCAGACAGACGCGCTTTTCTGGGGGGTTGATGTGAGTGCGTATGTTCCACATTCAGCTAAGATGGCGTCTCGTATCAATGCCAGCTATCTCTCCTCCTTTCAGCTCGACTCCAAGGACTTTTTTGCCGGACAGCCCCCGGCCAATATTCGATATGACTTTACGTATCGTCCGACCATCCGACCATTTAGCACGTCGGAGGTCACTCTTTTCGTGGGTTACACGTTTCGCCAGTTTCAGGCGCCCAAGGTGATTACTGTGCAGGAGTTGATTGATGCCAACCCCGGCGATGATCTGTTTACGGACCAAAGCGACTTTGATATTCTCCCACCCCCAGACGGCTATTTTCTTGTTAATTTGACGTGGACATCCAACATCAAGCGATTTGGGATGCAGTTTCAGGTTAAGAATTTTTTCAATACGCGCTATCGCAATTACACAGACCGCCTCAGATATTTTGCGGACGACTTAGGTAGAAATTTCGTACTTGGACTCTCCTATCAGCTTTGACCTATCGGAAAGTATATACTGGCCGTTTGTATAAATGGCTCTATTTTGAACTACAATAAATTGTGTTTTTCTCCTTTTTGCAATAATGTTGCAAAAACAAAATTAGGTATCATGAAAATCTTACAAACCCTACTTGCATTACTGTTAGCCTTTAGCTTTATCAGCTGCGGAGATGATGACGAACCTGCGGCTCCCCCGGAGGAAAATGCAGAAGAAGTGATTACGGATGTGTTACTTACTTTTACGCCACAGGAAGGAGGAGCTACGGTCACCGCTAGAGCACAAGACTCGGATGGTGAAGGGCCATTGCCTTTACAGGTAATAGGAGATATTACATTGCAGTCAGCTTCTAATTATGAGTTGACCCTTGAATTGACCAATGCGGAGAACCCCGCCGACATTGAAGATATTACTGACGAGATTAGAGAAGAAGCGGATGAGCACATGTTCTTTTTCAGCTGGACGGACGGCTTGTTTAGCAACCCTGTCGGGAACGGGAATATTGACACGAGATTCGATGCTGTGAACTATGGTGATACAGACATCAACGGACTACCCCTTGGTTTGACTACTTCTTGGTCTACAGGCCCTCCGGCTTCCGGTAGTTTCAGGGTGATTCTGAAGCATCAGCCTGACGGTATCAAGACGACCACATCATCCTCATCTAATGGAGATACAGACATTGACATCTCTTGGCAGATATTACTTCGATAGTATTCTGACAACTAGTTGGCAACCGTCGATCGGTTGCTGACTGATCTATTATCAATTATCCTCAAAGAGGAAGGCAGGCTGTATCTTCAGACCTATTTCAAATCGATGATTCCTCACTAGCTTTATGTCGTGCTCGAAGAAAAGCTGGAAAATAGGGATATCAAACCCACGACCATGCGGTTGCTAGTGCTCAAGGAGCTATTAGATGCCGAGACTGCTATTAGCCTCAAAAAGCTGGAAGCAAAATTTGATCAAGCTTACAAAGCCACCCTCTACCGTACACTCAAGACTTTTCAAGAAAAGAAGCTGATTCATGGAGTAGAGGATGGAACGGGCTCCATGGTCTATGCCCTCTGTGAGGAAGATTGTGAATGCAACCCGCAAGATCAGCATGTGCATTTTCATTGCGAAAAATGCGATGAAACCTACTGCCTGACTCAAGCCAAGATTCCAGTTATGCCTATTCCGATGGGGTTTAAGGCCAGAGAAGCCTCAATGGTCTATCATGGTGTCTGTGTCAACTGCTCTTAAGTGATTGCAAACAGGTTGCATTCTTCATTGAGTAATTTTGAAACATGGGACATCATCATAACCACCACCATGCCACAGGCAACATCAAAGTAGCCTTCTTTCTCAATTTGGCCTTTACGATAATAGAGATCATCGGTGGTCTGCTGACCAACAGCCTGGCGATTTTATCAGATGCAGTTCATGATTTGGGTGACAGCCTCAGTCTGGGTCTGTCTTGGTATTTTCAAAAGCTTTCTGCTAAGGGGAGAACAGACACCTTCTCCTATGGGTATAAGCGATTTTCTCTACTTGGTGCTGTGATTAATGCCTTGGTGTTGGTGGCAGGGTCGGTGGTCATATTGGTGCACGCCATTCCTCGACTGTTCAACACAGAACAAACAAACGCACAAGGCATGCTTGTATTAGCTGTAATTGGTGTCATTGTGAACGGTGCGGCGGTACTTCGTCTGAGAAAAGGAGAATCATTGAATGAAAAAGTAGTTTCACTTCATCTCATAGAAGATGTACTGGGCTGGGTGGCCGTGATCATTGGTAGTGTTTTGATGATCTTCTATGACTTGCCTTTTATTGACCCACTCCTATCGGTAATGATCTCCCTTTTCATGCTGTACAATGTGTACAAAAGTCTCAAAAAGAGCCTGGTCATCATCTTGCAGGGTACACCGGAGGAAGTGGATATCGAGGAGGTCAGACTGAAACTGCGAGAGATCACCGAAGTGGTCGGCATTCATGATTGCCATGCCTGGTCAATGGATGGGCAGTACAATGTATTAACCATCCACCTTGTATTGGATAAAGATTACAGACTGAGCCAACAGGCAGACCTCAAACAAAGAATCGAAGAAAAACTCAAAAAGGAGTCAATCCATCATCTCACCATTGCTTTCGAAACCCAGGACGAAAGATGTGCGCTTATAGATTGCTAAAAACAAAATTTAGACAAGGCTAAATTTTGTTTTTGTCGATTCTAATAATTTGTTTTGAGTTGCAAAACTAAGGCAACTCTATGCGCATTCTCTTGTTCGCTATATTCTTCTTGACCACATGGCTCAACACTTGTGCCCAATCAGCAAGTATAGCAGGCAAAGCAGCTACTGAAAATGAGCCAATTAGTTGTGCGACCGTTGAGTTAATTGGAGAAAACAAGACTCAAGGTGCTTACACTGATGAAAATGGAAATTTTGCATTTACCAAGTTGCAGGCGGGCTCTTATGCCCTTGTGATTAGATCAGTTGGCTTTCGCACGAATGAGCAGATAGTCGAACTCAATGAGAATAGTAAAGTGGCCTTGAATATTGACTTATCTGTGGATCGATTGAGCCTTGATGAAGTGGTGGTCAGTGGTACCCGCTATGCACTTGATCGTAGGGAGTCCCCAGTGGTGGTGGGTGTACTCAATCCCAAGATATTTGCTGCTGTGCAGTCTACTTCCCTATCGGAAGGGCTGAACTTCCAGCCTGGTCTGAGAGTCGAAAACAATTGCCAAAACTGCGGCTTCACCCAAGTGCGCCTCAATGGTCTAGATGGAGCTTATTCTCAGATACTGGTGAATAGCAGAGCAGTATTCAGTGCCTTGAATGGAGTCTATGGCCTTGATCAGATTCCGGCCAACATTGTGGAGCGAGTAGAAGTGGTTCGCGGTGGAGGTTCGGCACTCTACGGCTCCAACGCCATTGGGGGTACCATCAATATCATCACCAAAGAGCCTGTGGACAACTCATGGCAAGTCGGTAGCAATCTTTCCCTCATTGACGGACAGAGCTTGGATCAATCGGTCAACTACAACGGCACAGTGGTAAGCAAGGATTTGCGAAGTGGGGTGACGCTCTATGGCCTCTATCGCGACCGTGAGAGCTATGATGCTAATGACGATGGCTTTACGGAGACCACCGCATTGGAAAACAACACTTTTGGTATCAAGACTTTTGTTGAGCCAGGCCAAAACAATCGACTAACGCTGGACTTTAATGCAATAAAAGAATACCGCCGAGGTGGTGATCACCTCGACCTAGCCTCTCATTTCACCGATATCACGGAAGAACTGGATCACAATACCGTCATGACAGGGGTGACCTTTGATCAGTTCAGCTCCGATAATCTTAACAAATACTCCGGTTATGTTTCCTCGCAATCGACCAAGAGAGGCAGTTTCTACGGTGGCCTTGGTGGAGGAAGAACAGCTGCTGACAGTGCGTTGGCCTTGAACGCTTATGGCACCACCGATGACTTGGCGCTTGTTTCGGGCATTCAGTACATGAGGAGCCTTGGCGAGCTTGGCGCGGTTACCGCTGGAGTGGAGCACCAGCTAGCGGATGTTGAAGATAAGATTCCAGGCTACAACAAACTGATTGATCAGCATGTTAGCACGATTGGGCTGTTTAGCCAGCTAGAGTGGAAGCCGAGCGCCAAATTCACCACGCTGCTTGGAGCACGCTATGATCACACTACCGTGAATGGTCAATACCAGGTTGGAGATGTGAGCCGAGCGTCTAATGTTGAACTGGGTGTACTTAGTCCAAGACTGACTTTGCTGTATAAGCCGTCCCGATCGCTACAGATTAGAGGCGGATATGCGAGAGGATTCCGAGCACCACAAGCCTTCAATGAAGACCTGCATATTTCTTCAGTTGGAGGTGAGCCACTATTTGTCATCATGGGGGAGGATCTTGATAAGGAACTCTCTGACTCCTTCACCGGTTCCGTCAATTATGTCAAAGATCTTGGGAAGACCCAATTCAATTTCCTGGTGGAGGGTTTTTACACGGAGCTTCGAAACCCATTTACGATAGTGAGCGCAGGACCGACACTGCCTAATGGCTCTATCCTGGAAGAAGTACGTAACGGAGACGGGGCATATGTGACGGGAGCAAACTTTGAGTTCACCGCAGCGCCCTCTGCACGCTGGTACTTTCAAGCGGGAGGTACACTACAGCGATCCCTCTACCGCAATGGGCAAGTGCTATTCGAGGCTGAAAACCCGAATGAAGCCGAATCGAACATTGTAGTAAATGAATTTACCCGGACGCCCAATGTCTATGGTTACTTCGCGACCAATTGGTCTGCGACAGAGAAGTTTCAGATAGACTTAACAGGAACATATACAGGAAGTATGATTGTACCGAGAGTGGTCAGCGAGACGGGATTCCTGGATTTACTTGAATCCAACCCTTTTCTGGATATGAATATCAAGCTGACCCGTCACTTTCAGGTCTCAGATCATTTTCACCTAGAGCTCAGTGGAGGCGTTCAAAATGTGTTCAACAGCTATCAGGATGATTTCGATACTGGCCCGACGCGTGATTCAGATTATGTCTACGGGCCCAACCGTCCGAGGACTTTCTTCTTCGGCATCAAGATCGGGGATTTTCACTAGATGTGCTTATCTACACCTATTTGATTGGGAGATGTTGAGAGATGTTTCCCCAACTAATAAATCTGCCCATTGATGTATTGAAATCCTCATCTCCCCCATAAATCACCTGCAGGCTTTGAGTTCTGGCATTTGTAAGCTTCTGCCAGTAAATCAAATTGCCGAATAGGTTGTTCATACGTGTCTTGGATGATTTAATTTCATAGGGGATTGGTCCACTCGGGCTATCGATAATTATGTCAACTTCTTTCTTATCCTTGCTCTGCCAGAAATACAGTGGAGGGTTCATCCCTAAATTCAAATAAGCCTTCATTACCTCATTGATCACATAATTTTCGAATAACCCACCTTTGAGGTAATGTGTGGCTAGTTGGTCTAAGGCGTTGATGTGGAGCAGCGAACAGGCCAGCCCGGTATCATAAAAATAGAGCTTTGGGGATTTGACTAAGCGCTTATTGAAATTCTGGAAATGAGGTTTGTGCAAATAGATAATATAGCTTGCCTCCAATACTGATAGCCAAGATTTTGCAGTATTGGGACTGATACCAGCATCAGTTGCGAGTGACTGAATATTGAGGACTTGGCCTATGCGACCAGCACAGAGTCGTAAAAAGAGGCTGAAAGCATTTAAATCTTCGATGTTTTTTATCTGCCGAACATCTCGCTCTATGTAGGTGTTAGTGTAACTGGGGTAGAAATCGATGGGCTCAATCCCTTTATCATAAATCCTGGGGTAGGCTCCCCGAAAAACGATTTGCTCATAGTTATCAAATTTAAACCCTCCTAAGACCAGCTCGGTGTAGCTAAATGGCAGGAGTTTCAAAATTGCTGTGCGCCCAGCCAGGGACTGTGTGATGCTTTGAAGCAATTGGAAGTTATGTGAACCGGATAGGGCAAAGTGGACATCTTTTGAATCTACAACTGTCTGGATGTACGACAATAATGAAGGCACTTGCTGGATTTCATCGATCACAGCGCCTATTGGAAAATTACTCAAAAACCCCCTTGGGTCTGTGGATGCAGCTGAGCGGTTGTCAAGGTCTTCCAAGCTGACATAGGGAAGATCTTTATACAACGCTTTGAGCAAAGTGGTCTTACCTGTTTGTCTCGGACCTGTAAGCGTAAGTACAGGGTATTTTTTTCTCAGAGCATTTATTTTACCACTCAGAGCACGATCAATCATAACGCAAAGCTACATATTTTGGACAAATCTGCAATTGGATTGCAGAATTGTCCAAACCAATCAATTATCGTTAACAGTGGCAAGTGCCTCAACCTCAATCAAACAGCCAAAGTGTAACTCTCTTGTTGGAACAATTGCCCTTACAGGCTTATGATCCCCAAAGAATTCCGTGTAGACATGGTTAACAGCATCCCAAAGACTGATGTCTGAGACATAGATTCTCACCTGGATGACCTGATCAAGTTGACTGCCTCCAGCTTCTACCACGGTCTTTAGCTTTGAGAGAACTAGCTGAGACTGTTGCTTTATCCCTTTTGGAGGCTGCTTAGTTGCAGGATCAATCGGCAATTGACCACTAATGTAGAGTACCCCATTGTGTGAGATGGCTTGAGAGTAATGCCCATTGGCACGTGGTAGTGCTGGTGATTCGATGATTTTCATAGTGCTAGTAACTGATTATGGGAAGGGATTGATTCTCTAATGTTTCGTTAATGGCCGCAAGTTCTCTTTTGAGTATTAACTGATAACTAGCATGAACGCTCTTCAACTCTGCTTCTAATAGCTCCTTCATTTCATACATAGATACTGGCGGTCGCTGATCACCCACATTGATAAAACCATAGAGTCCAGATAAGCGATTGTTGAGCTTTATTGGGAAGGCTATTTTGTCCTTAGGGCTTTGGTTCTTGACCTGATAGAGAAGAGACTCAATGGCTCGCAACTTAGCTGCTGCCCGCTCGACTTGATCCAACGGACTCCCAGATAATTCGGGCATTAGTTCTTCGATCTGACTGTTGATATTTCGAATATCGATGACATCTTGATTGGCTAATGAAGTGAGGTCTCTGACTTCTATGGCCAGCTCAAATTGTGCTTGCAGGTCTTCCTGACTTACCTCTTCAGAGCGAGGGTCTTTTTCGACGATCATATGTTCTGTGAAGCTTTTGCCGTTGGCATTGAGCTCTATTTCATATTCTCCAGGAACGGCCATTGGGCCATAGGCGGGTACCGGACCCTCCAGTATGATTCCCTGAAAGACCGTCGCTCCGGGATATCTCAGGTTCCACGTCAACTTATTGATGCCTGCCTCGACATCTTTTTTCTCAAACTGCTTTACTACACGCTCTTCACTGTCACGTATGGTGATGCTCACATGCTCTGCTTGGTTAGCGAGCTGATAGTAGATTGCACCATCATAGGCACCACGTATGGCTTTACCAGGCGTGAACAATTGAGTCTTAGACCCTCTCGCCACCGTCATTTGCCGCAAGGGCTCGATATTGCTCAGCGTCCAAAAACCCCGACCGTGGGTAGAAATAACCAAGTCTCGCTCTAAGGCCTCAATTCCAGAGACATGTGTGTCGGGTAGGTTAGCCTGAAGCGGCTGCCACAGCTCACCATCACTAAAACTCACATATACACCATGCTCAGATCCAGCATAGAGTAGCCCTTGTTTCATAGGGTCTTCCGCAATGACATGGGTGAAATCATCTTCTCTGATACCTGAGATAATTGTTGACCAAGTGTTCCCATAGTCTGTTGACTTAAACAGATAAGGCTGACGGTCATCCATTTCATACCTTCTGGCGGCAAAATAAACCGTGGCTTGATCGTGTTGAGAGACTACTATTTTGCCTATTCGCGAGTGAGCAGGGAGTTCTTTTGGCGTAACGTCTCGCCAGTCTTCCCCTCGATTTCTGGTAAGGTAGACGAGCCCATCATCGGATCCTGTGTATATCGTATTCGCATCATGTGGTGAGGGTGCTATCGCGAATAAGGTGCCGTAGATTTCCGGGCCATCTTGGTCTCGGATGATTGGCCCCCCAGAGTCATCTAGCGTGCCTGGCTCTGCTCTGGTGAGATCAGGACTGATTTTTTTCCAGTTTAGGCCTTCATCTTCCGACTCCCAGAGATGCTGCGACCCAACATAAAACCGGTGGGGTGCCGCTTTGGAAAAGGCCATCGGATAGATCCAATTCCAGCGCTCAGGCATGACTATCGCCGGCTCGCCCATTACCATGAATGGATAGGGATTGCGCAAGGTTGTCTTCCCAGTTTTTCTGTCGTACCTGGTGAGCACATTGGTTGCCGCTGAGTAAAAAATGTCCGGCTGACCTGGCTTGGTTGCGATATAGGCATTTTCTCCACCACCCACAGCATACATCCAATCGCCATCGGGCTCACGTGGATTATGATAGAATCCACCATCTGATGCAACACAGACTGTCGTATTGTCCTGCTGTGAGCCGCAGGCATGATAGGGAAAGTCTTCAGTCACAAACAGTCGATAAATCTGTGCTGTTGAGAAATCTTCGGTGGTCCAGTTATTTCCACCATCCACAGAGACACTGCCACCCCCATCATTTGCGACAATCATCCTTTTCGGATTCTCAGGATCAATCCATAGACCATGATGATCTGCGTGTGGTGTGCGGATGTACTTGAAAGTCTTCCCGGCATCAGAGGACTTCATCAACACAAAATTCATAATATAGACCACATCTTCATCCTTGGGATCAGCCTCGATCCGCATGAAGTAAAAAGACCTCTGCCATAGGTCGCGATGATCGTTGACTAGCAGCCAGGTGTCGCCTGCATCATCTGAGCGATAGAGGCCGCCTTTCTCAGCTTCAATATTGGCATAGACTCTATTGCTGTTGGCGGGAGAGACGGTAAGTGTCATTTTACCAAGAATGCCATCCGGTAGGCCTTCATTTCTGGTAAGTTCAACCCAAGATGTGCCTCCATCGGTGGATTTGTAGAGTGAGGATCCAGGCCCTCCACTCCATAGCTTCCATGGCTTTCGATAGACCTCCCAAAAGCTGGCGTAGATGATCTCGGGATCGGAGGGGTCGAGCACCAGATCAATCGCGCCGGTCTTGTCATCTTTGAAAAGAACTTTTTCCCAGGACTGACCCCCATCTTTAGTTTTGAAAACACCACGCTCATCATTTGGAGCATAGGGATTGCCAAGCGCGGCGACATAAACTAGATCATCATTGTCTGGATGAACAACAATTTTGCTGATCGCCTTACTATTCTCCAACCCGATATGTGCCCAGGTCTTACCTGCATCACTGGATCGATAGATGCCATCTCCTTGCATCACATTGCCGCGCAGTTGCGCTTCTCCCATTCCGACATAGACTACATCGCCATTAGAAGGGGCCATTGCTATTGCGCCGACGGAAGAGCTGTTTAGTTGGCCATCAGACACTGGCGACCATTGATTACCTCCGCTGCTCGTTTTCCAGATGCCGCCACCAGTCGCACCAAAGTAGTATTCATTGGGTCGGTCTTTGTGTCCGGCTACCGCAATAGATCTACCACCTCGGTTGGGGCCAAGGTTTTCCCACTCCCACCCGTCATCGAGCCATTTTTGGGGTATCTGACCGTATAGCGAACTTGTGAGAAATGTGATTAATATGAGAAGTAAGCGCATGGTTCTGGTGATTTATGGTAAATGAAGGTAAGAAAAAATGCCAGATCATTATTCACAGGATGAGAGGCGAACATAAATTTTCGGTAGCAGGACTAAAAGTTGACAAAAGTCACTTTTCGTTTCGTCGAAATTGAACATATTTGCAATCATTTAGAATTAGTCTAAATAGTTATGAACAATTATATTTTCACTGAAGCTTGCGAAAGGGAAGGTAGCCGCCCTTGGGATGAGCGAGGGCTGATGCCTCAGCAGGAATGTGTATTCAAGAAATGCTGCAAGAAGTACAAGAAAAAAGGACGACATTGTAAAAAATGCCCGAGACTCTAATCAACGAACCCTCTAGCGACGAAACGCTTCTCTTTCTGACAGAAAACACCCGTTTGGTGCAGTCTGACAGTCGGGAGAAATTCGTATTCACTTTTTGTGGTGAGCAGGTAGAGTTACGGGTATGTGAGTTGATTGCTTTGAAGCGAAAAATAGAACAAGTGGATATCGTGGGCTTACTATCCGATAAGACGCCAGATATCGAGATTATTCATTTGATTCAATGTGATAAGTTCTTCTTGCTAGACATCCGAATGGTACTTGAGCTTAAAGCATTAATGGCGGGGGCGTTTGCCATGCTCGAACTCAACAGTATCATTCACAAGAACATTGTTCGCCGACCAGTTTGACCTTTGCCTGCGTAAGCTCGAGCTGACAAGATCTTGGCCAACCATGGGTTCTGTTGACAATAGTTTTATTTAGACCGAATCCAAATTCGGATTTTATCCTGCCTTTGTTCAGTGAATCGCTTTTTTTAGTGTTTGGAAAGCCGATGGGAGTGATACATTAGTGCTCATCTATATGACAAACAAGATTTAAATTTTAAGTTATGAAAGATATACTAAGATCCAAAAGTGTCCTGAAACAGGAAATCGTTGATATCATCAACAAGCAAATCAAAATGGAAGCGCATTCGTCAGCGGCTTATTTAGCGATGGCAGCATGGTGCGATAAAGAAGGCTATGACAACAGTTCTGAGTTTTTCTTTACTCAGTCAGAGGAAGAGCGTAAGCACCAGTTGAAACTTTTCAGATATCTCGTAGATATGGAGTGCGCCGCGATTTCTCCAACAGTAGGTGAGACGCAGCATGAGTTTTCTACTTTGAGATCAGTCTTTGAGACAGCTCTAGAAATGGAAATTACAGTAACCGACGCGATTCACGATATCGTTAGAGAATGCAGAAAAGCAGGTGATATTGCTACTGAAGAATTCATGCGTTGGTTTGTCACTGAGCAGATCGAGGAGGAGTATATCGCCAGGAAATGCATCGAGTTATTCGATACACTTGGTGAAGACAAGATTGCGTTGGGCATGGTCGAGGAGCGCGTGTTAGGTATAGAGTACAACCCAGAGGGTTAATTCCATCTCTACAAAAGCTTCGGTTGTTTAGACCAACCACTTTGACATATCGACAATAGAACTGTTATAATGGTGTCCAATTTGGACACCATATTTTTTTAACTCATACTCTGGAAGCTCCGCAGGATGGTGGATTTTATATCCAGGAATTTCTGCCAGCTCTGGTACCCAAGTCCTTACATACTCTCCTTTCGCATCGTACTTGATGGCTTGACTCATAATATTGAAGTACCGATTTTCTCGTGGATCATTGCCTACCCCGGCCACATACATCCAGTTGCACCAGTTGCTGCACACATCATAGTCGATGAGCTGAGACTCAAACCACTCTGCACCCCAGGTCCAGTTAACTTTCAAGTCTTTGATCAGGAAGCTGGCTACATTTTGCCGACCCCTGTTTGACATGAAGCCCGTGATGAGTAGTTCCCGCATGTTCGCATCAATGAATGGCACTCCAGTCTTTCCGGTTCGCCACAGCTCAAAAGCTTCATGATCATTTTTCATTTCTGGAGGCTGGCCTTTGATGCCGCCTGTCAGAAAGATCCTCGAACCGAACTTACGGGCGACCAACCTAAAATAATCCCTCCAAATCAGCTCAAAAACGAGCCAATAGGTTGATTGATTTTTTTTGACCGTTTGCTCATATTTTAGAACCTCCTCGTAGACAAATCTCGGAGAGAGGCAGCCCAAGGCTAGCCAGGGAGAAAACTTGGAACTATAGTCCTCTCCAAGGAGGCCATTTCTGGTGTACTTGTAATTCTTCAGCTCGTCCTTTTGCCAAAAGTACTGTTGTAACCTTTCAACACCAGGACTTTCTCCTCCTACCGGAAAAAAGGCGGCTCTTGTATCGACTTTTACAGACTCGAGCCCAAGCTGTGCCAAACAGGGGATTTCCCCATAGTCTTCTACTTTGATTGTAGGGACAGCATCTGGAGTTGTTAATGTTGGTCTAACAAGGCTTTCCCGTTCACAGGCCTTTCGGAAATTGGTGAAGATATTGGGCAAATTGCCGACTGGCCATGGGATGTCCTCGATGTGATAGAGCGTCGACTGCCATTCGAGATTGAGCTGGGTTTTTGATTTCCAAAGCTCTTTCTCCATTGCGTCCTCAACAGATGTCTCCTCTAGACTCACCTCTTTTGACCCATAGACCGTCTGACAATTATGTTTTTTACAGAGCTCGGGGATAAGTTCTTCAGGCTTTCCCTGAAGGACGAGCAAGTTGCCACCTAGTTCAATCAAATTGACTCTAAGGTCATCTAATGCCTCTAGAAGGAACTTCGCTCTGAAGATTCCAGTTTTTGGGAAGCCAAGGGATGTATTCCCAAAATGCCTCGAATCTACGCAGTACACAGGTAGTACCTCGTCACATTCTCCCAACGCCTTTGACAGGGCTACTTGATCGTGTAGCCTCAGATCATTTCGAAACCAAACCAACCCTTTTTTCATACCAAATCAACAGTGTGTGGATTTCAAAGGTTTGAGAAAATTGATTGATTTAGGCTGTGTTGCATTGGTCGGACGAGTATTGCAATTGAGACCAGCTCAGAATAGTCATAGCATATCTTTCGTAATACACTCGTCCGACCAATAAACTCTTAAATGTGGTAGTTTACTCCCCCCAGCCGGTAATCACAATACTCCTGGAACCTCCATGATCGCGGTGCTCGCATAGATAGACGCCTTGCCAGATACCCAAGTTGAGTTGGCCGTTGGTGATTGGGATGCTTACGGATGATCCGAGTAGGCTTGCTTTGATATGGGCTGGCATATCATCCGGCCCTTCATAGGTATGGATATAGTAGGGCTGGTTCTCTTGCACCATTTCATTGAAGTGCGACTCAAAATCCTGCCTTACTGTAGGATCGGCATTTTCATTGATGGTCAGAGAAGCGGAGGTATGTTTAATGAAGACATGCAACATACCCACCCGCAGCTTTTTGATTTCCGGTAGGGCATCCACTACATCTTGTGTAATGAGATGAAAACCTCGCCGAGCTGCAGGCAGTCGAATTTCTTTTTGAAAATGCATCTATGGCTGATTAGGAATCCACTCGTACGCCCCGATATCAGGGAGACTGTCGCGTTCGTTCGTGAGCAAATCGACCAGAACATTAGAAGATAGCCCAATATCTCGGGCGTTTGCAAGGGAGTCAAGTCGATAGTCACGACTCAGTTCAGCGATAAAGCCCGGGAAGTTGGACTCCTGACTTAGAATATTTCCATTGACATCAAAAGCAGGATCGGTTGACCTGAGGATGTTGTTCGTAAGGTTGAAGGAGACCACTTGTCCTCCCTCATCGCTCAGCGACAGCTCTTCTCGCTCGCTACCCCAAATAATCGAGTTTTCCACTTTAACAAAGAGTGGCGCTACGAGGGCTTCATTATTGTCGAGATACACAATGTCAGAAAACCGCACAGAGGGATCTTCCCGAAATAACGATGATGGGAAATTGGTAAAGGTACAATGCTCGTATTCATAATTGCCACCGGCAATATTCTCCACTAGAAACCCACCGCAATTGTGAACCAAAGTATTCTTAGCATAAATATCGGAGGTAAAAGCCTGTATGCCCGCGATCGACATATTCTGAATAATTGTATTCTCAATTACTAGATCAAACACCAAATCATCATCTGGAGACCCCACCCGGAAGCCGATAGAGCCATTTCGGACAACAGCATGCTGCACTTTATTTCCTTTACTTCCTTCAAGAATGTAAATGCCGTCCCACTGACCAGGAGCATCTGCAAAATCCTCATCAAAGCGGGTGTTACTAAAGGTGATTGGCTCTTCAACGGTACCTAGAGCTGTCAAAGAACCTTGAATATACAAACCCGCTTGCGGTTCAAAGAGCACTGTTGTACCGGGCTCCATATTCAAATTGACCAATGAGTCAACTAAAACAATGCTGGTTATTACATAGGGCTTCCCAGAGCTCCAGGTCGTGTTTTCTTCTATAAAAGTGCCATCGAGAAAGTTAGCATCCTGACCCCAGGCAATCACCTTGATGTTTTTGGAGCGTGTGTTGTAATCAATGACGATGGAGTCTTTGACGATGTAGGGGTTCGATTCATCCCGCTGATCGATGGTGGCTTCAATAAGTATCAACAGGCTATCACCACCAAGCAATTGCACATCCTGAAAACTGTCATCTTGCTCTCCATTCACCGTGAGTAGAAAAGGACTATTGGCAGTGGCCAGCCCAAGGCGATTGATGATCACCGCATTTTCGCTGGGGTTAAATAGGCGCACCCTCCGTGTGATGCTTTGCACCTCAGTGAGGATGGTGTCGAACTTTATGGTGTCTGTAGAAAAGGAGATTTCTATGCCAGGATCGGTGGAGATCACCTCGTCATTGGGAGTACAGCTCCAAAGGCTCAAGGCTATAATTGAACAACAAAGAAGGAATTTGGAGACCGCCTTATACAAATCAGAAGAGGTTAATTGAAAGATGCTCCATTGTGTTTTTTGAGAACATATCGATTACAACGTCATGGCTAGGTACAGATTACTCCGCAGTACCATCTTTCATCTTTTCTGCGTTCTCTGCGATCCTGAGCTGCTCGATGAAGTCTCCGATTTCACCATCCATGACATTGCCAAGATTATAGACTGTGTAGCCAATTCTATGATCGGTGACACGTCCTTGTGGGTAGTTGTATGTCCTGATCTTATCTGAGCGATCACCACTTCCCACCATCAACTTTCTCTGGCCGGCAATAGCGTCATTGTGCTTCTTAAGTTCTATTTCGTACAACCTTGACCTCAACACCTTGAGGGCCTGATCATAGTTGGCATGCTGTGAGCGACCATCCTGACATTCTACTACCAGACCAGATGGATGGTGCGTCAATCGTACGGCAGATTCGGTCTTGTTGATGTGCTGCCCACCTGCACCAGACGCACGGAAAGTATCCTTACGGATATCTCCCATATTGAGATCCACGTCCACTTCTTCGGCTTCTGGTAAGACAGCCACAGTAGCAGCGGAAGTGTGTACCCTTCCCTGGGACTCAGTAGCCGGCACACGCTGTACCCGGTGAACACCCGACTCAAACTTGAGCTTGGCGAATACATCTTCCCCCTCGATTCCGGTTACGATCTCTTTGTAGCCACCAGCGGTACCTTCAGTAAGGTTCATGAGTGACATCTTCCAGCCGGCGTTTTCCGCAAACTGTGTATACATCCTATAGAGGTCACCCGCAAAAATGGCCGCTTCATCTCCACCAGTACCCGCTCGGATTTCAAGGATGACGTTCTTGCTGTCATTAGGATCCTTTGGGATAAGCATTTGCTTAAGCTCTTCCTCAATGGCCTCCTCCTGTGGAACTAGCTCATCTAACTCCATTTTGGCCATGTCCCTAAACTCCTGATCCTTTTCTTTATCGATGATTTGCTTGGTATTGGTGATGTTCTCGCGAATGAGCTGGTACTCCTCGTACTTTTTGACCACCTTCTCCAGGTCTTTGTATTCTTTACTGAGCTGCCCATATTTTTTCATGTCAGACATAGCATCAGGCTGCACTATCAGTTGACTCACTTCCTCAAACCGATGCTTTATCTGTTCCAGCTTCTCAATCATATTCGATAAATTAGGATTGCAAAAATAGTAAATGCGGAAATCAAATCTGCTCAACAGTTGTTCTTTAGAAGATATGCGAGCCAACACTTACTTCCCGATCCTTTTCTTCTTTGCGGTAGCCTTAAACACTGCATGCGAGAATAAAA
Organism: Cyclobacteriaceae bacterium; assembly: GCA_040222235.1. GTDB lineage: Bacteria > Bacteroidota > Bacteroidia > Cytophagales > Cyclobacteriaceae > UBA6059. Next base: position 39,228 of record JAVKDO010000116.1, on the reverse strand, counting down.
ACCTAGACGCGGATCAGCGCGCGGAGGTGAAAAAAGAGATGGATAACCGCGAGTTGAGAAAGCTCGCAGATGTGGACATCCTTAATGCAGGACAACAGCAGGCTGCCATGATTGCAGATACTGCTCAGAAACTCTTGGGCCAAGCGCTCATGAAGACTATACAAGAATCGGGGGTGCCAGCTGCGGTCTCCTATTGCAATGTCGTAGCGTATCCCTTGGTTGACTCTTTGTCCAACGTCTATAATGCCTCCATCAAGCGAGTCTCACTAAACACTCGCAACCCCGCGGACGACCCAGAAGCATGGGAACGTGAGATGCTAGAAGCGTACCAATATGGACTAGAGAATGATCAGCCCCTATCGGAAAATGCGGAGCTCGACGATCAGCGGAAGTACGTACTCTATACCAAACCTATCGCCATCACCAATGGTATGTGTCTCAACTGCCATGGCACTAAAGATCAGGTCTTACCAGAAACCTTGTCGCTTTTGCAGCAGCTCTACCCGGGGGATAATGCCTTGGGCCATGAAATGGGCGACCTGAGAGGCATGTGGAGCATCAAAATACCAGTAGAAGGGATTGTCAAGAAGATGTAGCGTTTGGCTGAATCAGTATCAAGTGGTCGGACGACTATTGATTCTACGTGTAGAAAGACAATGGCTTTTACAGTTCCAAGTAGAAAAGTCGTCTGACCACTAACCTAAGCGCTCATTTACATTCTCCCTCTGTCCAGGAAGTCAAACCAGCATTCTCAGCAGCACACGCATTGCTGTAAGTTTTACCATCACATCCGCACACCGGTGTATAGTCCATTGTGCAGATGGCTGTTGGGTTCACTTTGGTTTGATCGATGCAATCAGCGGCTTCTTCCTTCTTGCAACCGGCTGCCATCAAGATGAGCATTGTGATAACGAATAGCCCTTTCACAGCAATTCTTTGTGTCTGAAGCAGTCGATAGTATGGTCATTGACCATGCCGATGGCCTGCATGTGAGCGTAAATGATGGTACTGCCCACGAATTTGAAGCCTCGTTTTTTTAGATCCTTACTCAGCTTATCAGAAATGAAAGTGGTGACAGGCACCTCTGACATAGACCTCCAATGATTGATGATTGGCTTGCCGTCCACAAAAGACCAGATGTATGTATCAAAGCTGCCAAACTCCTTTTGTACCTCCAGAAACTTCTGAGCGTTGGTGACAGCAGAGCGTACTTTCAGCTTGTTACGAATAATCCGTGGGTTGAGCAGGGCACCCTCAATTTGAGATTCTGTAAACTGAGCCACCTCCACTGGGTCAAAATCGGCAAACACCTCACGGTAACCTTCTCTTTTATTGAGAATGGTGCTCCAGCTCAGACCAGCTTGCGCACCTTCGAGAATTAGAAACTCAAAATGTTTCTTTTCATCATGAACGGGTACTCCCCATTCATGGTCATGATACTGGTAGTAGAGGTCAAAAGTATTCTCCACCCAACCACATCGCTTTGTCTCACTCATTTATTAGGTATTTATCAAGTTGATCGACAGTCGCAATGAGGAAGTTAGTGACCTGCCAATAAAAAGAGAAACTAGTGCGCTCGAAGGTATCTGTCGGCTGATGGTAATGCGGATGATCCTCTACCCCAAAATATAGATGAGGCACACCTTTGGAATAGAACGGGCCATGATCAGACGAGTAAGTCCAGTCTTCACCACTCGTATTAGGTCTGTCATGTCCAAACTTTACCGAAAGGCTTCCGAACGCCTTTGCTGCTTCCTGCACAGGCCTCTTCAATTTCGGATGATGAGAAGTACCGGAAGCGAAAATTTCATTTTTATCATTTTTGCTCACCATGTCCATATTGAGGATCAAGCTGATTTTCTTAAGCGGCACTGGCGAATGATCAACCCAATGTTTCGCGCCGAGCAAGCCCTGTTCTTCCATATCAAAAGCGATGAAAATGAGTGAATGCTCGGGAGTATTATTCGCATAGTAGCGAGCGACTTCAAGCATGGTCGCCACACCGGAGGCATTGTCATCACATCCGTAGTACAGTCCATCGTCTGTTAATCCTAAATGGTCATAATGAGCGGTGACGAGTATACAACGATCCGTTTTACCACGAATCATCCCATGAATGTTATGCAACTTTAGCCCATTTGGGGCATGTGAGCTTTGCAGAAAACTATCTCCGAAAGGTTGAAGGCCGATGTTTCTAAATTGCTCAAGAATAAAGTCTTGTGCCCATTGATGGCCTTCTGTACCAGGCTTTCGCCCTTCTGCCATTTCGGTGCATAGTTGCTCAAGAGTCGAAAGCAGTCTTGTCGAATCACTTTGCGCTAGCGCAGTACTACATGGGTATAGACCAATGAAAATCAGGACGCTAAAGACGTGGAGGAAATATTTATTGATAAATTTAAACACTTAAATAATGGAGATTTTCGTTCATCGAAGGATATGCCTCACCCGCAATTTACCAAAATAAGCCTTTTTCTTTTTTTACTTTTCCCCATCCTGCTTTCAGCTCAGGACATGGTGTTTTTGGAGGAGTATGACTGCTCCTATTTGCAAAGAGACCAGCAGCTGCCTGAGACACTGATCTCTTCTCGGTCGGTAGTTATGATCAACACCGGATCCGAACAACTAATTTCTGGAGAATGGCGAAAAAAAGCGATAGAGCTTCATCAATTTTTGGTCAATGTGAAAGTGGATCCTGTCGCCTATTTCTACTGGCAGGACTTCAAGGCCGGACGTACGGCTACCGCCAATTTCATCGAAATGCTGAATCAGCGTAATATTCAGAATGTGATACTCTTCGACTACTTTCCGGATACGGCAGCCACGGATTTTGCCATTAAGATCACCGCCTATGACGCTGAACAGAGCCTTTTTGCGGATGGCCAATCTGCATGGATGATCGAAGGTCATGAGCTTCGAGAGATGGTCCGCATCTTGAGCCAGGACATTATCAGAGCAGATATGCCTTACCAGAATTTCCTGATCGCCGATTTCCCAGAGTTCTTTGACGATACGCAATTGCTGGCAAAGCGCCGCTTTCCAGTCTATACGACAGACATCCGTATTGAGAAGCTTGCTGTTCCGCTATTTGATTCTATCGAAGTGAAGAAGCCCGAGCTTGTCCCTCAAAATATCTTGAAAGAGATAAATGCATACAACATGAAAGTGGCCAGCCGTAATCGTGAACTGAGACAGCTCATGTCCACTTATCCTTATAAGTATGATCTTGTCCCTTACCGTGACGATGGTAGGTTCTATTTTTCTAATGGATTCCAGTTTTTGTTAATGGGCGTGCACGCTCGTGGTATAACACTCCGCAAGATGCTCGACTATGAGCTATCGCGAAATGAGACCCACTACATCAGTATACATACCGTAGATGGTCAACCTATCGCAAAGAAGTTTGCAGCAGATCAGCCCGTACACAAGTACTATATCCAGCACACGATCAGCGGCAATGTATACATAGGCGATGAATGGGATGCGGGAGCCACTTGGCAGGAGGGTTTGAAAAACTACATTGACAATAACCTCGCCGCTGCTCAGCGTTAGTAGAGCTCAGTGTTGAGCATAGGAATAAGGGCGAGTAATACCGCTTGTTTATAGTATTCCGTTCGGTCAAGAATTCCATTGGTGAGAATCCCCACTGCTCCATCCTTTTGTTTAGAGTTTTCCCGTTTGAATACCAGGTCATCAGCATGCCCTAGCTCAACACCTTCTCTGACCAGTCCTGCAATCTTTTGCGGTAGCTCGAAAGTGGAAGTCCGAGCCTTACCTACCTTGCCGCCCGATAATATCACCACCCAAGCAAAAGCGGTCATTACCATTCCATCATCGGAAATCCCACCCTCGATTCCGATATGGAAATCACCTGAGTGTTCTTTTTTGGCATTTAACGAACGATTGATTGCCCCTTGTAGGGTTTCTTCATCAGTGATTGGCTGATCACTCACCTCTGAAGGGACGCTCACTCCTTGAAAATCGAAATCATCTGAAGGGAATGCTTCGGTTAGTACTTCTTTGACGCAGTTAATCTTGACAGGATTTTTGGAAGCGATGATGACGTTCTTCATTCCCTTAAGCTTTCAGTATCCTTTTCAGTCGGGAAAAAGTCCGTAACAAATACCTGTTTCTTCTCAATGAAGTAGATGATCTTGATATCGGCTCGCTTTGTGCGACGATAGAGAATAAATCGATGTTCTAAACCCCTTCCGGATAGTGTCGGCTCTAAAGAACCTCTTCTTGGGTAAGTCGCTAGACTCCTTGCTCTTTCTCGAAGCTCTTCAGCTACTTTTTCCGCTTGATCAAATGGATGGTTCTGGAATAGATAATCCATAATCTCATAGTAACTAACCTCAGCTTGGCGAGTAATTATTACGTCAAATTCGCTCTCTTTTGAAGTTTCCATTCTTCAAATTCCTGATCAAACTGCTGCAAAGTCTTAGTTCTTCCTGACTTGATATCCTCCTCCGCGGATACAGCCCTATTGTTCATTTCTTCAGACAACAAGAGGTTTTTGATATAGCCGAGTACCATTTCCTGCTGATCAGCTTCTAATCTTATAAGATGATCCATGAGCTCCTTATCTATCGTCTTGTCCATGTTCAAAGCGTTTAGTTAAAGATAGTGATCAAGCCATAACATCTCTTCCGCCATCAGGTATTATTTCACCAAACTCACTCACCACGAATACATGGCGTAAGTTTTCATAATATTTACCAACAAATCGGGTGTAATCCGCTTAATCATTAATGCCTACAGCATCCACTCAAATCACAACCGTAGCGATCTACAAATTCTCCCAGCAGAAGTATTGGGCGTTTACACAGATGCAACTGGGCTATAGAGGGCTGGCTAAGGTCAAAGGCCTGCGGTTTCACAAAATCCTGGGTACGGGTGCTGGCAATGGCTTTAGCGCGTATCCCAACTTTGGGCAATATGCGATGCTTTGCGTATGGCATGACGAAACTGCTGCCCGAGATTTTTTTAGTGAAGACAGCTTTCAAGCGCTGTATGCTCATCGATCTTCAGAGCGACAGGTTTTCTTCCTAAGGTCTGTGCACGGTCATGGTCTGTGGGATGGGGTGGAGCCTTTCATTTACCAGGAGCCAATCGAAAGCGAGATGCAATGGGCTGTGGTGACCAGAGCAACCATCAGCTTTAGAAGGTTATTGGAGTTTTGGAGGCATGTACCATCAGTGAGTAAGTCGATAGAAAATCAGCCGGGGCTTAGACTTTCAGTTGGAGTTGGTGAATGGCCTCTGGTTCAACAAGCGACCTTTAGCATCTGGAACAGCCTAGACGATATGAAGGCCTATGCCTATAAAAGTAGGCTGCACAAAGAAGTGATCACCAAAACAAGAGATCGAAAATGGTACAGCGAAGAACTATTCGTGCGCTTTCAGATCATGGACGAACTCTAGTCTTCTATGGGCAGAGGAGTGGAAAAATTTGGAGAATGCGCGATGTGTGAAAGGGAAAAACCCTTGACATTTCACCATCTCATTCCGCGCAGTACTCGCACGAATAAATGGTTCAAAAAGAACTTTGAAAGATCAGCGTTTGATGAAGGTGTCAATATATGCCGCGATTGCCACTTGTTCATTCACAAGCAATACAGCGAGAAGCACTTGGGAAGGGAGCTCAATAGCCTTGACAAACTATTGAGTGACCCTATAATACATAAATTTGTCCAATGGGTCAGAAAACGCTAAGCCTGCTGAATAAGCCTTTCGAGTTCACCAATTACACTTTTCGAAGAGTCTACGACCTTCACTCTAAGCGCTCTCAACCCACTCACGCCTTGCAGCTCTTCCAGTTCCAACTGCTCTATCCCACTCTCTAGATAGCCTTTGTTTTGTAGGTATTCCAGATACTGAGTGTACTCCACGGCATCCTTTTCGTGGCTGTAGACGATGGCGATTTGGCCAGGTTGGGTCAAGCGTTCGTTGGTATTCCTGATCAGCGCTTTGTCAATTCGCTTTTTGACGATTTCATAGCGAATGTTGTACGCACCATCCACGTCAAACTGCTTCTCATCCATTCTAAATTTGATTGCCAGTGGCGAACTGTGGACAAGAATCAGGTGCGTAGTTTCAAGTGGTAAGCTAAGCTCTGGTATGATCCTGGAAGTCTGCCTGGCTACTTCGCATGTGGTGATGAGCTGCCACAGACGTAAGTTTCTTAGGTAAAATTCGTCGAACTTCTGAGTCTCTGCCAGTGCCTCTCCGATATAGATATTATACTCTACCCCATCCGTCTTGTACTTTTCAAAAAAGTGGGGATGCATTCTCTGAGCTACCTCTTCCTCTCTATCGATAATTGCTCCGACAGCATCATTTATTTGAGTCAGACTCTCTTCAAAGGCTTTCCTTGATTCATATACGACATTGAGCTTTGGATCCAGCTCATTCCAATAGGCAGATGTCACTGCCTTGAAATCTGGATGATTATCCTCTAAGTTTCGGAGAATGGGTTCCACCTCTTCCCTTAGAAACTCTAGGGCTGCCACTTCGTCTCCGGTCAACAGTCCTCTCTTGATTTTAGCAATTTGCTTATCTAGTCGATACTGCACCTCGTTGATCACGGGAAGCTGATTGACCTCAAACCCCTTATCTAGGACTTTTCTCGCCAATCGCAGCTGCTTTCTAAGATCAGAAAGAATGGCTTTATTCCGCTCCGTGCTGGAGTTGCGGATATCCGATGCGCCATAGAGGGGATAGACATTTTCGAATACTATCTGGGCGGGCTCAGGAGACTCACCCAGTTCTTCTTTTTCTATATAGTCGTAAGCAGCGTTGATGAACTTCCATTCCACGGTAGGGTGAATAGAAGTATATTTTTCCTTGATTACGGCCTGCACCTTGTTTTCTAGCTCTTCAGCACTTCGCTTGACTGCTACCGCAAATAGAGGGAGAATCTCTTCCACTTTGGAAACTGCGAACATATTCAGGTCGCCGACTGTTGGGCTACCTAGCTCGAGCATACCGATGAATTCATTATCATAGAAAAGTGGAGCAAGCACAAGGTTCATAATGCCCTCAGCCATGAGTATCTGCTCAAAACCATCCATGTCTTCTGATTTTGACAGGTCTTCTATGATTCTGGCCTTCTTATTAGCAGAAAAGTAATCATACATTTCTCCCTGAGCATTTTCGCATACCATGCCTTCACCTGAATCCATCACAATACTGCGGCAGACTTTTTTACCGAAGTTGATAAAGGATCTTTTGTTCTTTTGGTAACCAGAAATACCAAGGGTCAGATTATTGATTTGAAGTAAAGACTGAAGCTTCTCTTCCAACGCAAAAAAGATTTCCTGATTGACGATGCTATCTCTTTTGAGCAGCAACTCCTTTATTGAGGACACCACTTCTTGTCTAGTGACGTCCACCATGCTGTACATGACAAAGCCTCGGAATTCGAAGAGATGTGATGGCAAATACTCTTGCCAAACATAAACACTGAATAGATTGTCGATAAGATACTTTATGGTCTGATCTGACAATTCCGGTAGGTCACCAATGAGTGCGGTTTCACAAAACCGCGAGTTAATCTCTACTTTATAATACTTCTTGAGGCTTGTTTTTTCATCTATTATTTCGGCGACTATTGGACGATCAAGGTTGAGTGTCACTCCATAGAACTGCTCCATGATGGTAGCATAAGCATACATCGTCTTGCTTTCGAACATGTCCTTGAGATCCATGTTCTTGATCATTCCGAGAAATGATCCTGCCCTTTCCATGATCCCCTGCATGGGAGGAGTGACATAGAACATATTCATCCCAAAAGGTCCCACCGCAGCAGTCAGGTTGTCATCCACAAGTGCCTGTGGGACAAGCGCAGACATCAACATGTTGACTAAGTCGCGATGATTGTCAAGGATTGAAGGGTCTTCAATGGGGTGGAACAGCTCTGGAGCCTGCTCGAGCTGTTGTACGATCTCACGTGCATGGCCAGCGATGAAGAGGTTAGGGTCATTCGTTTTGGCCTGCCAATAGCCAATGATATTGCTCAGACTCAATCTCGTTTGGAAAGGGAATCTAAATTCTGCGGGTAGAAGTTCTTCACTCATATGTCAACAAATAACGGTGCAAGTCCAATAAGTACGTATATTCCGGTCATTTAGTTCGATATTATTAAGTCGATTTCAAGTATGAAATATTGCATTACAACTATCCCAAAAGCATTTTCTCTGGTTCTTTTCCTCATGTGTGGTGTCACTCTTTCAACAATGGCGCAGCGGTATCTATTGAAACCCGATCGCGTTTTCGATGGGACTGAGATGAATGACGGTTGGTGGGTTGTGGTCAATGAGAATAAAATTGATTGGGTAGGCCCATCAAGTCAATATAAGAATCAAAAGGGAATTACAGAAATCGACCTGTCCGGCCGCACACTCATGCCAGGGATGATAGAGGGGCATTCGCACATACTACTCCACCCGTACAATGAGGCGAATTGGAATGACCAGGTGCTTGTAGAGTCTGAGGCAGAGCGCGTCGCTCGTGCTGTCGTACACTGTGAGGCATCACTCATGGCGGGTGTTACCACAATGCGCGATCTCGGGTCAGAAGGCGCAGACTATGCAGACGTTGGAGTGAAGCAGGCCATCGAAAAGGGCGTAGTGCCCGGCCCCAGACTGATTGTAGCAGGGCGTGCTATTGTGGCTACTGGCAGCTACGGCCCCAAGGGATTTCACGATAGGGTGACTGTACCGCTGGGCGCAGAGCCAGCGGATGGGCATGATGATCTTATCAGAATCGTGAGAGACCAGATAGGAAAGGGCGCTGACATCATTAAAGTCTATGCAGACTATCGCTGGGGACCTGAAGGACAGGCCATGCCGACCTTCAGTGAGGAGGAGCTCAGGACGATCGTAGAAGTAGCTGCGAGCAGTGGCAGGCATGTAGTGGCGCATGCCGCGACAGCAGAAGGTATGCGCAGAGCCGTCAACGCCGGAGTGTATACTATAGAGCATGGTGACGGAGGTACAGAGGAAGTGTTCAAGTTGATGGCTTCCAAGGGAGTGGCGCTCTGCCCGACGCTAGCTGCAGGAGATGCCATATCTCAATATCGTGGTTGGAACAAAGGAGTCGATCCTGATCCCGAGCGAATTGTCAATAAAAAGAAAAGCTTCAAGATGGCTATGGACGCAGGTGTGGAAATGGTTTTTGGCGGTGACGTGGGTGTTTTTCCGCATGGGGACAATGTGCGAGAGCTTGAGATGATGGTCGAATATGGCATGTCTACAGCGGCAGTTCTCAAAGCAGCGACATCTGACAATGCTCGCCTACTTCAGATTGAAGATAAGTTGGGCTCGGTCCAACCTGGTTTGCTGGCAGATCTGATTGCCGTGGAGGGTACTCCGGACACAGATATCTCCGCATTGCGAAAAGTGAGCTTCGTAATGAAAGGCGGCAAAATATATCGCCAGGACTAGTACCTCTTTTGATTTCTCAGACAAGAAAAAAGCCCCCGGGGAGGGGGCTAACTAAAACCTAAACTACTTCTATTGAGGTGGGCTCTTCCTCCCGTATATACGGAAGCTTTATACTTAATATACCGTCTTCATAAGAGGCGTCTATGTTTTCCAATTCTACATTATTAGGGAGCCAGAGCAGCTGATCAACGCTTTCCCAATGCAGCTCTTTTATTAGATACTCGTCTTTTAGTCGACCTTCGGCGAACTCTGCCTTAACCCTTACTCGATCACCTTCTTGTGTTACAGCTATTTCTTCTTTCTTAAACCCAGGCATCACCACTTCGAGTAAATAAGTGTCCTTTTGCTGCTTTATGTTCACTGGTGGCATGTGCTTGACTTTGTAGCTGCTGAATGCATCCTGCCCCATAAAATGTTGACCATCGAAATAGTTATTGAACTTATTGCCAATTCTATGAAATACATTCTGCGAAGTTGTCCTTCGTTCAATCATGGCTGCCTCCTTTCTGGGCTTGTTAATTTGTTCACAATGTATCATATAGCAAGAGCGAACGCAATGAGCATTGTCAAATGTGGTGTATGATTATTGTCAATAGGCCGTTAAATATTTAGATTGAATCGATGCGTAATACTCAGCATAAGATCATTATCATAGGGGCAGGTCCGGCCGGACTGGCAATTGCTGGCAGGCTTAAAAACGCTGGGATCAACAGCCATATTCTTGAGCAGTCCTCCACCATAGGGAGCTCATGGACCAACCATTATGACAGATTGCACCTTCATACAATTAAGGAATACTCTCACCTCCCGCATTTACCCTTACCAGAAGCTTGGCCGCAGTACATCTCAAAAGATGAGCTGATAGACCACATGAACTCCTACAGCACCTACTTTGACCTATCGGTAAATTTTAATCAGAAAGTTGTTGAAATAATGGCTGAAGGCGATGAATGGAAGATAACTACCGCTTCTAGAGAGCATTTTATCGCAGAGCGAGTGATAGTCAGTACAGGCTTTAATCGAGTGCCTGTAATTCCGGAGTGGTCAGGTCAGGAGACGTTCAAGGGTTCAGTTATTCATAGCAGGGACTATCGCAACGCGAAATCCTATCATGGCAAAAAGGTGCTGATCATTGGTATGGGCAACACAGGGGCAGAAATCGCCCTGGATCTTGCTGAGCAGGATGTCTTTCCCTCAATCAGCATAAGAGGCCCGGTCAACATAGTCCCACGGGATTTTCACGGTAGGCCTACCCAGAAGACGGCCATGATGCTAAGAAAACTGCCTATCTGGCTCGGAGATAAGGTCGGTGTGCTGTTGCGCAAGATTGCGGTAGGCGACCTAAGCCGCTGGGGCATTGAAACGCCCACGGATCCACCGACCGCCCAATTGAGAAAATACGGCAAAACTCCTGTAATCGACCTTGGTACTGTGGATAAAATCAAGAATGGTGAGATCCGAGTTGTAGGAGACATCAAATCTTTTACTCAGGATGGTGTGGTTTTGACCTCTGGAGAGGAGGAAAACTTTGATGATATCATATTGGCCACTGGTTATAAAGCCAACCTACCTGAGTTTGTCAAAATAGACGAGGTTCATTTTGACCATCGAGGCGCGCCTACCTCAGCGTGGCTTGGTCAATACCCAGGACTGTATTTTATAGGCTTCAATACCTCCTTCAGTGGGATTCTGAATGCTATTTATGAGGAGTCGGCCTTAGTCTTTAGCGAAATCAAAAAGAACTTTGCGTAGTAGTGGCGTGGGACTGTGCACAAGAGACCCAATAGGAGTCTGACGGCTCTAAACCGTCTGACACCTTGGAAGATCAGACAACATTATCAAATCTTAATCAAATGCTTAAAGCTCTTCTGGCCATCTGCATCGATAGTGATGATATACCGGCCTGTTTTCAAGCTGGTAACATCAAACGCCAAGGAAAACTTCCCTCCAGGGTGCATTTGATGATAGAGTTGGCCCATTTTCTTTCCTGAGAGATCGATGAGGCCGATTTTTAGTCTACTCCTTGCTGCCATGAATTCTAATGTGGCTTGGGAACGCACTGGATTAGGGTAAAGACTCAACGTTTGCTCAGGGATGACATTGAGTGCAGTAGTGACCGCATCTCCAAATATGGGGAGCTGATTGAACTCCTGGAGCATGGCCTCATTTACGGTAGTCTCCTCCGTTTCAAACCACTGACTAAGTACAGAAGAATACACCTGTCTGAAGTCATGCTCCATCGGCAGGTTGTCCTCATAAGTCTCTTGCCCTGAAACCTGGGCGGTTTGACCAATGGTACCTCCTCGCACACCATTTCCAAATACGAAAAGCGGTGCAGAGGAACCATGATCGGTACCAAGGCTGGCGTTAGAGACAATGCGTCGGCCAAACTCTGAAAAGGTCATGCCCACCACTCTATCATCAATACCGAGATACTCTAGATCCTGCATGAAGGCCATTACCGCGTCATTCAGGGTTTTCAGGAGATCGGCATGTTCGCCCTGTCTGTGGTCACTATTAATCACTTGTGCGTCATGGGTATCAAAGCCACCAAGGCTCACCATATAGATGGGCGTCTTTAGGTCACCTGCGATAAGCCGTGAAACGACTTTTAGCTGTTGGGCAAGTCGATTGTCCTCTGGGTATGGGCGTTGATCTGTGATTTTTTCTGCCGCATTGATGACAGCATCACCATATTTCTGAGATTGGCGTGCAATGAGCCTTACATGACGAAGCTTATCACCGGCTAGGGTATCAGGGGCATCACTTTCTTCATTCTGTATGAGTTCGTAAAATGATGACACGTCATTGAGAACCATACCCATGGACGCAGCTTGGCCCTGGAAAAGAAGTGAAGCCCCACGACCGAGCTCAACGGCCAAAGGATCGGGGTTTTCAGGACTAGGATATCCTTCAGGAAATTCTGGGTGCAGTGTTTCCAGATATCGACCAGACCAACCTGATGTGACCAGTTGATCTTCATCAGAGGCACTCATCCAGATGTCTGTGGACCGGAAGTGAGAAAAATTTTGCTGTGGATAGCCGACAGATTGAATTACCTGCAGCCGCTGCTCATTGTAGAGGCTGTTGAAACCGGATAAGGATGGGTGAAAACCAAAATCAGTACCCTCTACCGGGAGTACACTGTTTTCCGGTAGGATAACATGCGGGCGAACCTTGGACATCTCACCATAACTCGAAAGAGGCACTACAGTATTCAGACCGTCATTACCGCCTTCAAGAAAAATCAATACGAGAACTTTGTCCGTCTCATTGCTCAAGTTGAGAAGCTTCTGAAGCGACTGTGCAGAGGTCGGATGGTAGCCCATCGCACCAATCAGGGAGGGGATGGCGATACTATGGGAAGCGTGTCTTAAAAAGGATCTTCTTTTCATGGGCTACATCAGTTGAGCTTCTCCAAGTTGCAGTAGTTGCTGAAATGCCGGTCTCAGCCTGTTGAGCAGTACGTTTTGGTATTCGACATTATTTTTGTCCTGCTGGTATAGTATCCAGGCCGTGTTCCAATAGTCATCATTTTGCTGACCTGAGAGGAGGATGCCCTTGAGCGTGTCAATTTGGCCCTGTGTTAGCGGTATGCCGAGCAATAGCTGACTGACTTCTGCAAGCATCAAATTAATGTCGTCGGGCCTGTTTAGCTGCTCTAGAAATGCCAGCAGGTCAACATTGATTTGCCGATCCTCCGAAACATAGAACCCCCAAAAGATCAATGAATCTGTCTGCACGGCCCGATTGGTGATACTGTCTGTGGTAATCCAGGACTTATCAAATTGTGGAGCTTGATAGTAGGCAGGCCAGCCGGCAACATTGGGTGGATCTCCTATCTCCATTCCTATTTGGCTCATCTGCCAAAGTAGCCCTGATTGCACAGTGAATGCTGCCGGACTATCTGGTTCGTCCATTGGGAGATCCATTGCTTTCCAGTACCCTAACGTGAAATCTGCAGGATTTTTGATTTGCGCACCAATGATTTCAAGATGAAAGAAATGCTCAGAACCAAGTAGCATCTGAAGGGCTGGTAATACATCAAAATCATTGTCTCTTATGATTTGCGCTAGTGGAGCAATCACATTTTGCTCAGTACTTTCCGAGATACTGTTATATACGAAGAACGAATAAAGCCGCCGAGCCAGATGCATGGCAGATTCGTCATTTACGAATATCATGTCAAGCAATTCATCGAGCTCTTCTGCCCCCGCTTGCTCTTCCTTTCCGGTGATTATTTTATTATCATAAAAGCTTGAGAATGACTTATCAGAAGTATCGTGCAGCCAAGGTTCGAAGTAGGAGGTGGGTGTTCCTTCAAACTCCAGCGTTTCCCATTCGATGGTCCAGCCAGTTAGCACTTTGGCAGCTGACTGTACATCCAGCTCGGCATATGCAGAACCCGGCCCCTTGCCAATGCAAAATAGCTCTTGAAGTTCTCTACCGTAATTTTCATCTGGGGCGACTCGATTGTTGAATGCCCCATTGAGGTAAATGAGCATGGCGGGGTTGAGCGTGAGCTCCCGAATAAGCTCCTTGAAATTGCCCAAGGCATGGGTGCGGAGCATATCTACATACTGGAAGGAAGCTTTTGAAATGAAAATATCCCATACCTGGATTGGAAGTAGGTTATGCCAGAAAAGGATCATCTTCTCATGAATGGTGGGTTTTTGAGCAGCCATTTGGCGGATCCACCACGACTTAAGGCTAAGGTTTCTTGGCCCTTCAAAGTCTTCATTAAAAGCGGCCGTAATCCAGGTTTCGCCTAGCGGAATATCTGGATCAGTACCCAAATCTTCAACACCATTGTAGTCGTTTACAGGTGGTGAAGGTGTTGGATCAAGAACTAAGATCTCGATAAGTACGTCTTGAAGAGATTTTCCAGAGAAGTTATTCAACACTTCAGGACTACAACCAAACTGGGTTCTTTTTATAAGGTGTGCTAATTCATTTGTGCCAAACACCCCTGTGTATGGTGCTAAGCCAGCATCAACGTCGAGATTCCTAGCAGTCGGTGAGCCATTTTGCAATCGTGCCGCACTGATGTCTGCCGGCATGACTTTTCTATAAAGTTCCTGCTTATGGCGATATTGACCTACTTTGATTCTGAATTCACTCACAACCTAGCGTTTATTTAAATATAGGATTGTCCTCACTAAGAGTCAATCGCATGGTAGAGGTTTAATCCTACCCTAATATTTGTTGCTATCTAACGGTTGGTGGTGGCAGGTTATTAGAAGTCTGCCATATTCTTGCTTAAGATCTCTTCTTCAAGGATCAATTCATATGCGTACAAACTAGCATTCGTAAATGCGCCGTTTCTAGCAGCCTTAAAGCTTTCTTTAGCTTCCTCTATTTGGTTGTTGGCCTTGTAAATAATGCCCATAGCAAAGCTGTAGAGGCTCTTCTCCAGTGCCGGTATGCCCGGTTCTGAGATGATGTTTTCCATAATGCCGATGGCATCCACATTGATGTCTTGATGGTGCAGCGCTATGGCCTTCAGGTATTTGATATTTCGGCTACTTGGAAACTTACCCAATGCCTGATCGCATATTCGGACGGCCTCCCTGTACTCCATGGCGTTTATAAGGGTTGGGATGAGTTTATTGTTGTAGATCTCTTCCAAATACTCATCCTGCTCGGCTAAACCGGTTACAGCCTTCTCATAGTAGAGTATTCCCTTGTGATGATGCTCTTGCTTGATAGCGATATCTGCCAATAGATCGTAGGCCTTAGCGAAAGCAGGATCTATGGCCAAAGCTGTTTCCAGCATCGACTCTGTCGTCTCATATTCATAGATCATCGAGAAACCGTAGGCTACATTGTAGAAGTGGTTGGGTTGCAACTTTGATATAAGCGAACGGTATGTACCGTAGTAGGCCCGTTCAAAATAGCCATTGGCCTCTTTATAATTGGTGAGCTTGTAATAGGCATACCCAATCTCATAATTGAATCTTGTGATATTGTCTCGATCATTGGCCGTAAGCTTCGGTAAGACCGGCTTTACAGTATTGATTGTCGATTGATATTGCGCACTACCGTTGTAAGACTGTGCCTTGGCATACAATAGATCAAGATTGTTAGGGTCTGCCTTGAGGCCATCTTCTATATGTGGAAGTGCTTTGACATATTCCCGCTGCTTGACCAATATTTGAGCAATGCGCTTATAATGCTCGATTCGCTTCATTACATCCTCTTCGACGAAAGCCATACGGGATAGTGTCTCTACTACTTTGTTTGTATTGGATACCTCAGTGTAGCCCTGAAGAAGCGCTTTGTATGCCTGATTGTAGTTAGGATTGATATCAATGGCGTGTTCTAAGTCTTCCACGCCTTTATCATGCTCTTTCAGCTGATAGTGGCAGATGCCCTTCCAGTAGAAGATAATTGGACGGGTGTTATCTATCGCCAATGCTTTCTCGTATTCGGTGATCGCTGCGCGATACTCTCCCTGTGCCCTAAAGCCTTCTCCATTCTTAAAGAAAAGGACCGCAGGATCAGATTCCTGCGCTGCACCTGGCAAGACGAGATACGTACTCAGTAGAAGTACAATACCCAAAATCTTAGAAACGCTTTGGTGTGGTTTGATCAGGGTAGATAAAAAGGTCATTGTTTATAAAAGTTTAGCACTACAATAAAGGCATTTCGTCATTAAGTTACTAGGATTTCAAAAACTAGCCTAGTCCGACCTTTTAAAAATATAGGAGTTTCTCCTATATACCTCTTAGAATAATCCATTTTTCATCTTAAAAACGAAAGGCCTGCATGGGAATACAGGCCTTCAGGCTTCAATTACAGTTTGTAATAGTATTCTATACTACTTGCGATAGTCCAGTGCAGGAGCCCGATCTCCTACAAGTGCCTCATACTTAAAATCACTGCCTCGCTTGGCAACCCATTCTGCTTTTGCTTCTTCGATGAGCTTAGGGTTGGTCAAGAGATCAAGCCCCGTGATAGCCAGCGACTTAGCAGCCACCATCATTCCCTTTATACCGATGGTCGTGCCACCACAGGCGACTGCCTGCCATGAATGTGCAGCAACCCCGGGAACCCAAGTAGCAGCTCGCATCCCTACGGTAGGAACAGCCCAGCTGACATCTCCCACATCAGTGGAGGCGCTACCTACAGTGCCCGATACGTAGGGCATGATTTCGCCAGCAGTGGATAATGGCTTGCTGTATTGCCCAAGTGATTCAGATATTTTCTCTGCAAAGGCGGTTTCTTCATCAGTATAGCTGATACCACCAACAATCTTCAGGTTCTCATGCATTTGTTTGGAGAGCACTTCATTAGGTAGAATGTTGTACACACCTCCAGTGACTTCCAATTCATATCGCGTTTCGGTACCTATGGCAGCACCATCTGCCGCCTTTACAAGTCTGTCCCATACATCTTTAACTTCCTGCACATCTGGGTGACGGACGTAGTAGTACACCTCAGCAAAGTCAGGAACGACATTCGGAGCACGGCCGCCTTGTGTGATCACATAGTGAATACGTGTAGGATCGGTAACATGCTCGCGCATCATATTGACCATATCGTTCATTGCTTCAACGCCATCCAGTGCTGAACGCCCTCGGTGTGGCGCTTGTGCAGCGTGTGCGGAGACGCCATAAAACCTAAACTTGCCGGTCTTATTGGCTAGTGTGGAGGTGGCGCCAGTACCATTTCCGCTCCCAGGGTGCCACTGTAAGACGACATCCGTATCATCGAAGAGTCCTGCTCTCACCATGTATACCTTACCAGAACCGCCTTCTTCAGCTGGTGTACCAAAGAACTTGACTGTTCCTGATTTCTTATTCTTCTGCAACCAGTCTTTCATTGCGATAGCTGCAGCGGTAGACCCCACACCAAATAGGTGATGACCACAGGCATGACCAGCATCGACCTCTTCTCTGGCTTGTTTTTCGGGTACGGCAGCTTGAGACAGGCCTGGTAGTGCATCATACTCACCAAGTACTCCAATGACCGGAGAACCTGTGCCATACGTGGCTACAAAGGCGGTGGGAATTCCAGCCACACCAGCCTCTACATCAAACCCTTCGCTTTTGAGAAGTTCTTGAAGGCTCTTGGAGCTCTTTTCCTCTTGATAGCCTACTTCAGACCAGTTCCAGATTTGCATGGCCCGTTCTGCGTATCTGTCTTTTTTGGCGGCTATGCCTGCCATCATTTGTTGTTTGTCTTTTTGCGCTAGCGCGAAATGGCCAGCCACGAGGAGGAAACAGAGT
Source organism: Cyclobacteriaceae bacterium (assembly GCA_040222235.1). Classification (GTDB taxonomy): domain Bacteria; phylum Bacteroidota; class Bacteroidia; order Cytophagales; family Cyclobacteriaceae; genus UBA6059. Next base: position 21,555 of record JAVKDO010000116.1, on the reverse strand, counting down.
AGTCGCTTCATGTCTTTGTCGGTTTAAGCTATGAAAATAGACAATTATAAGACTTGGACAACAACCGCTGATAGAATTGAGGGTCATGTATAACTCTCAAGTTCAGAAAGCAGAAAACCCCGAGGTGACTTCCTCGGGGTTTTGCTATTTGAACTTGAAATAATCGTTATGAACTTAACTCTTCAGCAAGACTCACGGACTTGACATTATCATCAGGATTGCGATCTATAAGCTTGTTGATTGGATCAACTCCAGCTTTGCTTGGTAGCGCGTTTACTTTTACCTCAATCGAGGTTTTGCTCTCTACAATCTGGTGCTTTTGAAGGTAGATCAGACTATCCTCTCCCTCTGAACTTTCCGTGTAGATACCGATATCCACCCAGTCGACCAGATCAACCTCGATCTCATTGCCGATACTGTCCGCCTCAAACTTCTTGGCGCTTACGTCGATGCTTACGACATATTGATCACCAACTTCCTGATAAGTGGCCAGGTCAGTCTTGTTCTCGAAGAGCACAATCTTTTCAAAAAGGTCAGAGACGAGGTATTGCATACTGTCTGGCGTGACTACTCTGAAGTAGCCCAGTAAGTCGGTTGACGTAGGGTAACGACCATTGTTGTCATAGTCTCTCCAATCCGCGATGAACCTACTCAAGGCAATATTGACACTATCCTCACCGATGTAGTCCTGGAAAGCGAACATATTGACAGCCCCCTTACCATAATGGATGTAAGCCTGATTTTCTACATACTGTAGTGGGAGCTCTTTTTTCTGTTCTGTTGACCGACCGGACAAATATCGGTCGAGCTCTTGCTTTAAAAATCGCTGCATGTGTTCTTGAGGATACTCAGCTTTCATGACCATGAGTGCAGAGTACTGCGCTAAAGACTCAATCAGCATCGTAGACCCCTGCACATTGGCACCTATGATCTGATGTGCCCACCACTGATGTGCGAGCTCGTGTGCAGTGACATAGAAGGCCACATCCACATCGTCTTCATCGTCGATCTTGAGCATGAAACCAATACCTTCTGAGAAAGGAACAGTATTCGCAAATGACTGAGCGAATGAAGAATACCTTGGAAACTCCAGGATGCGCATCTGACGATATTGGTACGGGCTGAATGCATTGCCGAAGTAGTTGAATGACTTCTTCATGGAGGTCATCATACTCTCTAGGTTATACTCATGCCCGGCGTGATAATAGATCTCAAGATCAATTTCTTGACTTGAGCTATCCATCTCCACCGTCACCTTGTCCCGAATTACCTCATACCTAGCAGACACTATGTTGAAGAACGGCTCCATGGGTACGTCCATCTTATAGTGGAAGTACTTTCGACCATCTTCCACCCACTCACGCTGGAGATAACCTGGCGCTATCGCAATCTGATCTTCATCTGTACTCATTACGATCTCGAAACCCACCCCTCCGATAGCGTCATCCCCAAGAATATTCATGGCCAGTCCGCGAGGGTCGTCTTGAGGCAGTTGCCTGTCCTTCGGCTCAAGCCCATTGTCATCTCTATCGTCATCAGAACCAAGCTCTACTGAAGAGTTGTATCCAATGCCCGGAAAGTCGAAGTTGTTGAAAAAGGTGCCATTGTACACCACATTGGTGCTGCCACCACTTTCTTCAAAGCCCTTGGTTTCAAACATGGTCTTGAATTCGAAGTTGATGGAGTCACCTGGCTTTAGGGGCTCTTTTAGCTCATAGATCATGTAGCCAAAGTCCTCGAACTCTTCCTTGAGAATTGACTCACGATCAAATCGCACATATTCATAACTGAAATTAGGTTGCGGGTTGAGTTGTATGTGAATATCCTTGATAGGCTCGTCTTGCTCATTTCTCATGAGGTAGACACCTTCAGCCAAGTAATCGCGTTGTTTCGGCATCAAATCTACCCTCATGTTGATGTCCTTTATCTTGGGCTGTGCTAGATATTCGTACTTTTTGAGGGTCTTCTCATATCTGGCCTGGTCGGCATTGCTCTCATCACTATTCTGGTAAGCATTGAGCACGTTGGTGTTGTAGAAAATGTAGCATCCGGATAGCGAGAAGATCATAAATGAAGCTATTGCGAATGTGATCATAGGGCGAGTGAGCCGGAGCTTGCCGACACTCCATCGCACTTTCATGACCGCTTCACTACCGCGAACCGCGAACACCACCGAGATAGCGAACATCAAGATGGCCAGACCGAACCAATAGAGGTTGAACCAGCTGAAACCAGGAACATAATGGCCGAACCCATTCATATCTGAATAGGTGCCCAGGTCAGCTGCCGCAAAGCTGAACATGGTGTGCTCTACACCCCAGCTCCTTAAGGCCGCCATGGCGACAAAGAAGACCACCATCAGCGCATATCCCAGGAACTTATTGTTGACCATTACCTGAACGAACAGTGCCAATAATGTATAGAGGATAAGGAAAAAGAGCGTATCGGTGTAGAGGTTGCTGAAGTAGACGCCAAACTCAAAGTTGAAATAGCCGTTGCTTGCTTGGATTGCTACGCCGGTGATTATCAACACCGCTAGCAGCACCAAATACACTAGAACTAACCCAAAAAACTTAGAGACCAAGCTGATTGTATCTGGCATGGGCATAGCATCGAAAATCAAATTGATGTTTGCCTCTCGCTCTTTCCAAATGAGCTCCCCTGTGTAGGAAACCAGTATAATCATAAAGAAAAGATTGAAGCCACCGATCAGCTCCAGCATCCTGTAGGTGGTGGGATAAGTATATGTGCCGAATACTTCGCCTACATACATCGAGTTGACGACCATCAATGCGATACCACAGAGCACCATGGCCTGGAATGGCACGCCCTTGAATACTTGCCTGAAATAGAAGAGTGTCAGCATACGCGTCTGCCGCAGGTAGGTACTCAGCCCAAAACTCATCGCGGCTTTCGGGATGGTAATTTGGGTATCGGCGACCTCCTTGGTCTTTGACGCTTTCTTTTTAAACCAGGTGTTTCTCACCACATTGAAGCTAAATGAGAAGTAGCCGATGATGGCAACTACCAGACCTATCGCCAACCAGACGATCCTGTTGAGCAGCATGTTTCCCGATAGGGGAATAACTTGGCTGTTTTGCTCAGCGACAGTCCAGTACTGAGTCGTGATCTGCACGGTATTCAATGCAAATGGATCAATGATCGCGGCAATCGTCTGATCCTCCAGTTCGGAAGTCATGTTAACACCTACCTGATAAAAGACAAACAGGAATATCCAACTAGAGTAGACCACCACCATTTTTCGCGATAGCGCACCCAAGATGAAAAAGATAATGCCGCTGAAAATAAGGTTAGGAATGACGAGAGTTAAAAAGGGCTGGAGATAGTTCCATAGGTTGAAAGGAAGGAGCTTGTCGGCATCACGCCACGGCATAAACTCGCCCATGATGAAGCCAAATAAGGAACCTGAGAAAGCAAAAATCAAAATGATTAATGAACCCAAGAACCGGCCAAGCAGATAGTCCTTTTTGGATATAGGATTGACGAACATCATCGACTCTGTCTTGAACTCAAAGTCGCGAAGTACGCCCACGCCCATAATGGCAGAGGTGATCATCATAAAGAAGGCCGAAATAATGACCATCATGAAAGCGATGGTGGTCGGCGCATTTTCTTTTACTAGTCCAGCACCTCCTCCAATCCTTACCGTATCCGTCGAGATAGCAAGAAAGGAAATCATGAAGAGGATTAAAAAGTACAGATAAGTAGCAGGTCGCTTCTTTCTGTATTGTAATTCGAATTTTAGTATTTCATACCACATAATACCTCCCGATTAAGCTAGTGCTGCTATTTCCTGAACACCGAATATTTTGGAGAAGTAAACATCCTCCAGGTCCGCCTGCACGTCAGAAAAACTGTCGTCAGGTCTGCTTTCGGCATACACATGTATCTCAGGCTTACCAGCAATGAGTCGCTCTGAGATCACCACGTATTCCTGCTTATAGGACTCTAGCTCTGCTTTGTCTATCGTCTTAGTCCAGACTTTGCCCTGAATGGAATCGATGGTTTCAAGTGGGTTCCCTTTGAGTACCACCTCCCCTTTATTGATGATGGCCATATCTGTGCAGAGCTCTTTCACATCTTCTACGATGTGCGTAGATAGTATGACGACCGTATTCTCTCCTAGTTCCGATAGCAGGTTGAGAAAACGGTTGCGCTCAGCAGGGTCAAGGCCAGCGGTAGGTTCGTCAACGATGATCAGCTGTGGAGCGGAAAGGAGAGCTTGCGCTATCCCAAATCGCTGTTTCATGCCACCCGAATAACCGCCAAGGTTTTTCTTTCTGGCCTCCCAGAGATTGGTTTTGTGCAGGAGTGCCTCTACTAGTGCCTTGCGTTCTTTCCTATTGGAAATGCCCTTGAGCACCGCGAGGTGATCTAGCAAGACATCTGCTGGAACTTTGGGGTAAACCCCGAATTCTTGCGGCAGATATCCTAGCAGCCGACGCACGTCATCTTTTTGTGTGAGCACATCGATATCTCCAAAGGTGATACTGCCAGTGTCAGGCTCTTGAAGTGTGGCTATGGTACGCATCAGACTAGACTTGCCTGCGCCATTGGGCCCTAGTAGGCCGAACATCCCTGTGCCAATGTTGAGATCTATGCCTTTAAGCGCATGGACACCATTGCCATAGGTCTTCGAAAGGTTTTTGATGATTAGTTCCATATTGATGTTTGAGTTTTTGATTTCAGATTAGTGACCAGCACTTTGTATTAGTATCATTTCTACCTGAATTATTACACTCCGAATAAAGTTGATTTTCCGATAGGAAATGAATGAAGTAGACCAAGTGTTACATCACCTAGATGAGTCATGAAATTTTCTGGATAAGGAAGTCATCGATGTGATTGATCTGTTGATCGATAGAAATGGCTGTGATGTATAATAGTCGGTGCAGGAGAGGGGTATTAAGATAGAATGCCGGATGTTTGAGATATGAATTGGAAAAAGGTAGCGCTCCATGTCATTCCTTGGACGATCCAAGTGTTGATCATGCACTTGCTCTATAGCCTAGGGGATGATGTGGATTCCTTTGACTTTTATAGGTGGCTTCCCATGACGCTAGCTGCGCATATGGGTATATTCTATGGTTATTATTATAAGGTAGTGCCTAACTATTTGGGCAAGAAAAACAACGTTTTCTGGACGCGCACAATTATGCTACTTCTGTTTTATCCATTAATTAAATATGGCTGGGATAGTCTGATCGGGGTAAAGTCAATCGCCATTGTCATCATTGACGTTGATCACGAAGAAAACCATGCCATTGCACCATATGTGACTTGGCTAGTAGAATATTTCAGAAGGTTCTTCACACCTCTTTTCTTTATTCCATTGGCAGTGTTTGTTCGTTTTTCTGTCGATTGGTTTCGAAACTATCGCCGACAGATGGAACTTGAGTCTCAGAATCTTCAGAGTGAGTTAGCACTACTCCGCAATCAAGTTAACCCTCATTTTCTGTTTAATACCTTGAATAATATTGATAGCATGGTTTATAAGGTTGCTCCTCAAGCTTCTGACGCTATCGTCAAACTATCCGAGTTGATGCGGTACATGCTCTATGATGCGAATACGGATGAGGTGCGACTAAGTCAGGAGATGCAACACTTGCGAAGCTTTATGGACTTGCAGAAGATGCGACTCAAAAACCACGACATTCACTTGTCAGTCAATGTCGAGACTGATCAAGTCAAGGTAGCCCCGATGCTTTTCATTCCTTTTGTGGAGAATGCTTTCAAGCACGGCCAATGGCATGAGGAGACTTTTAAGGTAGAGGTGTCTTTGACAAGTCGGGGTGAGGAGCTAATATTCATGGCCACCAACTACTTTGATCCGACGAAGGTCGACCAGAAGGATAAAGCTGGAGGCATTGGTTTGAACAATGTTAGAAGAAGGCTAGAGCTCCTATACCCTGATCGACATAGTTTGGAGATAACCAGAGAAAATGACCAATTTGTGGTGGAGCTGAGATTGTACCCATGAAGATCACCTGCGTTGTAGTCGATGATGAACCCCTAGCAGCTGAAAAGATAGCCGATTATGTCTCTAGAGTGCCTTTTTTGGAGTGCAAGGCGACTTTCGATAATGGCCTTTCCGTCATGGAATACTTACAGCAAGAGGAAGTTGATCTCATCTTTCTCGATATACAGATGCCCGGCCTAACGGGCATACAACTACTGAATGTGCTTAAAAGGAAACCGAAGGTCATCCTTACCACAGCTTACAGTGAATACGCGCTTGAGAGCTATGAACTAGAAGTAACAGACTATCTACTCAAGCCGATATCCTTCGAGCGCTTTTTAAAGGCGGTTACTAAAGTATATCAGTCATCCCACACGCCTAGCGGAAAAACCCCTGACTCACACCAGAGCGCGACGGCCAATGAGGGTTTCATCTTCGTAAAAACAGAATATAAACTCCAGCAGATAAAACTAGACGCTATCCAGTATGTGGAGGGAATGAAAGACTATCTAAGAATCCATACAGATGATGGTCCTGTCATGACCCTGATGAGTTTTTCAAAACTACAGGAGATGCTTCCGAGTGAAGGGTTCTTTAGAGTTCACAAGAGTTACCTGGTGCCTATCGGCAGAATAACCCTAATCGAAAAAGGCGAAATCCATATTGGCGATCACGTCATTCCTGTAAGTGATACTTATAAAGAAGGGTTTTTCGCCTACTTGCGAGAGCGAAAACTGCTCTGATACCAATAACAAAAAGAAAGCCCCTGACTACAAGACTGAGACAGAGACTTCCACACAAAGCGTATTTTGATTATTTGGAAAGTTCTATTCTAGCACCTGAGTGCTCCCCTTCACAGTCGTTACCCGTCAGTTGTATGATAATGGTTCCTTGAGCGTTAAGAACACCTTCACCTTGGAAGTTACCGGCACAGTTAGGTATTGTTCCTAAGTATTGGAAGTTCGTAATCACTGAATCCATCATGGTAAAGCTAATAGTGCCGTCATTAGGGTTGTTACTACAGCAAGAAGTATGGTTTCTGGTGTAGAAAAATTGGCCAACCCACTCGGTGGCAGAACTGCCCGCTGCGATCGTCATAGAAGCGGGAATATTATTGTAGGAGCTACCGTTGGCCGCATCGGACCACCACCCTCCAATGTATTGACCGTCGAAGGTTGCGACCACAGGCTCGGGTTCTACTATTACTGGTTCTACTACAGGATCATTGTCCTCGTCATCTCCACATGATATTGTGACAAAGCAAATGAGTAATAAAGTGAGGCATGTCAGGAAGCGACCCCAAGGATTAAAATTTCGATTCTTCATATTTTCTTATCGTTTATTGAAAAACCGAACTTATGCCCTCAATGCATGTCAATCGACCTATTGGGTACCCTCGTACTCTTTTGGGGTTATTTTTTTGACATACTCGCTAGGCGTTTCACCAATGACTGATTTGAAAGACTTGTTGAAGGTCGACTTGGAATTGAACCCAACGTCTAGGGCTAGCGCGAACAGCGTTTGGGCATGATGCTCATTATTGGTGACCTTTTCTTGGAACTCCTTAATTCTGACTTCATTGATATAATCGTAGAAAGATTTTTGATGCACCTTGTTGAGGAGCCAGGATAAATTGTTCGCAGATGTCTCCAAGTACTCCGCCAAAGTCTTAAGCGTTAAATCAGACTGCTCGAAGAGTCGTTCTTCATACATCAGATAGTCCAGCTTTGCTTTGAGTGCCTGTGCCTCAGAAAAGTCCAGCCGGTCTCTTTGTGCTTTGGGGAGAACGGGGATGCGTAATATAGATGGTTGGAGTAGACCGTAATAACCCAGCGAATAGAAGAAAAAAGGGGTTACTGCCCAGAGCAGTTCATATGAAATTAATGTTATCGGCCATATTTCCCATACTGTCCCAGCTAAACTAAGCATCCAAAAGAGGCTCGTAGCTGCGATAGATAGGAGTATTGAATTAACATATTGCCTAGTTTCATTGAGGTAGACAGCTAGGGAAGCATCCGATTCTTTTCTTGTTCTTCTTACCAGAATATAAGCTGCACACCCATACGCAATCAGAGAAGTCAAGCCACCCACCTGGACTCCAAGCAATACGTACATTAACCCACCCGTCCAGTACATCTCGTTGAGCTCAGTCATGGACATGAAGGAAGTCCAGATGGAGAAAGAGAGATGCGCTAGTGCAGGAAGAAAATGCCAGAAAGAGAGAGGGTTGTTGGCCGCTGTTGGGTTAGAAAGCCTACTAATGTAGAGATAAATCAGTGGTCCAAAAAGGAAGATACATGCATCTACAAACTGCGCAAACCTGATCACCCATTCGTATTGAAGGAAAAAGGAAAACACCCTTCCTAGCAGCATAACCGTCGCAAAGAGTATGATCAGCTGGAGCACTCTATTTGCCGACCTATTTGGATTTTGGACAGCAGGGATGGCAAAGACTAAAAAAAGACCTTGGCCAATACCTAAGAGTAGAAATACCTCAAAAAGCGAAAATGAACTCATTTCGCTTAAACAACAGAGAAGTTTTGAACCCCCATTTGGACGAGGGCTCTATTGCATATCTGAGAGGATTACTCGGAATCCTTCACCATGCTCTGGCTCATTTTAAGCCCACGTGCAGAGAGTCTTCGGTTTGGAGCTCGCTTCAATGCTTCTTCGAACATTTCCTGAGCTTTGCCGGGATTACCCTGCAGCAGGAGGATTTCACCATATAGTTCGTGAGAAGGCTTGACAATATCCGGCGGGCCGTAAGCGAGAGGGAGCTGAGACTCGGCCTCTGTCGCTTGGTCGAGCAATGCGTAGGCCTCTTCTGTACGATTCTCGGTCATGAGGATCAAAGCTTCCAATTCGGACTCAATGATGGCCGCTACTTTCGAGTCCAGCTCAAGTTGATCAAAATATTTGCCTCCGACTGCATGACAAACGGTCATATCTTCGTCGACCCTCAGAGGCTCCTCTAGGATACGCTCCTCAATCATTTGCTTGAGCATTGTACGTGCAAATTCTACATCACCTCTTTTGATGGCAGCCATTCCCTTAGCAAACTTGTTGGAGGCTCGTACACCCTTTCCAACTAAAGTGTAGTCGAGTTCAATATCACAAACGTCCGACTTCCATTGCTCTGATTCGATAATATATCCAGATTGCATCATCGCGAGATGCTGGCGGAGGCGCTTGGATGGGAGCACTTCGGTATCTGCAACCATAGAATCCAGGAGCACTCTCGCCTGATCAAAATCCCTCTGCTGAAGCAACCCATACTCCAACCAATGAAAAGCATGATATCCACGGTCTTGAAGGGTCAAATCCTTTCTCAACCTTCTTGACTCAGAAGCCTCCCAGCTATCTATGTTCCCCGCTACTACTTCATCCCACATTCCCATAGCCACAAAAATGTGAGTGGGCATATGTAGCGCATGAGAAGCTTCTGGGGCCACCTTCGAATATCTTTTGGCAGCCTCTAGCGCTTTTGGAGCAGAGTAAGGATCATCATAGGCGTGAATGTAATAGTGAAGCGCCCCTGGGTGCTGTGGGTTCTTGGCGTAGACTGTTGCTATGACCTCTCCTGCTTTCTGGTAAGTATCATAGTCTCTGCCCTCATGACTAGTCCCCATTAGTGCCAACCCATAAAAAGAGGTGATCTCCAGATGATCAGGGTATTTCTCCGACAACTTCGCCATGTAGGCGGCATAAGCATCGTCGTTAGCTTCCTTTTCACCATCCGCATACAATACATGAATGGCCCGCATCAAGTCCTTCTCCACAGGAAGCGCTGCTTTATTAATTCTGTTTTCTTCATAGGGTGCCAGCCTCATGAGCGCCTTCATAGCATCATCTTTAAACTGTCTAAACCACAGCGGATGGTTATAACTCATGGCTTCACCCCAGTAGGCTAGCGCAAAATGGGAATCAATCTCTTGAGCCTCCCTGAAAGCTTCACCGGCATCATCGAACTCAAAGCTGTGGAGCAGCAACATGCCTCTTACGAAGGCTGGTTGAGCGGCTTCTGATCCAGAGTTGGGAAAGTCGAGTTTTCCAAGACCTAAGTCCTGGGCGGATAGTGGTAAACTCAATGCCAGGAAACAAATGATGTATGCTACAGTTTTCATATTCAATCAATTAGATTGATAAAAATACTAAAGTCACGAATAATTGTTGCTATGAAGGGTAAAACGGTACTGATCACAGGCGGGAATGCAGGAATAGGCAAGTATACTGCCATTGGCTTGGCTAAGAAGGGGGCTCAGGTGTCCATCGTTTCGAGAAACTTACAAAAGGGGGAAGCAGCTGTTGAAGAAATCAAAGCCGCCAGTGGGAGTGATACCGTAGATGTGCTGAAGGCAGATTTGGCATCTTTCGCTTCAGTACGGGCACTTGCACTAGAGGTCCAGGCCAAATACCCCACGCTGGATGTACTGGTCAATAATGCTGGTGCCTTCTTCACAGATTATGAAGAGACGGAAGACGGATTTGAGCGGCAGTGGCAGGTCAATCACCTGTCGGGATTTCTACTGACAAATCTTCTACTTGAAAACATTAAGAGATCAGAACAGGGACGTATTGTGAATGTGAGCTCCAAAGGGCACTACAAGGGATTCTTGTACTTCAAGGATCTCAATCGTAGCAAAAAGTACATTGGCCTTGCTGCCTATGCCCAATCTAAGCTAGCCAACGTCCTATTTGCTAACGATCTTACCAGAAAACTGAAAGGCACAAATGTTACGGCCAATAGCCTTCATCCAGGAGTTGTGAAAACCGCCATTGGGGATAAGAACAACGATAGTTGGGTAGGGCTGGTTTGGAAAATAGGCAAGCTTTTTATGATTACAGAAGAGCAAGGAGCACGCACATCAATCTACCTGGCATCAGACCCTAAGTTGAATGCTACAAGCGGCAAATACTTTGATAACTGTAAGCAACAGGAACCCAATGCCTTTGCTAAAGATGAAAAACTTATGGATAGACTCTGGCAGGTCAGTGCCGAGCAAACGGAATTATGATTTGGCGCTAACCTATATTAAAGAGGTCAATAATCCCGCGTAGTACATTAGCGATACTGCCTGCAAACTCATTGCCCGATCCTCTACCGATAATATAGAGTACGAAAAGGAAGTAGATGGACAGTAACATCAGTGCCTTGGTTTTCCCCATGTATTTTCCGGTAGTGTAAATAAATACAGCTAGTACGGTCAACAAGAGCAGCAACAAACGTAATTCACTACTCAACGCCTGAATTTCAGGAGGCATGGTTAGTGGGCCATTGATTAAGGTGAATAGGAACAAAGGAAAGCCTAAGGCAAAACATACATCAAAGATATTGCTACCCAAGGCATTAGAAATCGCATCGTCGTATTTTCCTCTCTGAGCATCCTTGATAGAAATGATGGTATCAGGGAAGCTACTCGCAGCTGCTGCTAGAATCAAAGCGACAAACATGACAGGGATACCTAGTCCGTGGAACTCACCTAAATAGGGTACATGATAAGTCTCTTCTCCCATCCACTCACACGCAACGACTAGTAGATAACAAACCGCTGCTATCGAGAGTGTGGCTGTAATCAATAGTGGCCAAGCGTTGGCATTGGTGATTTTATTTTTGCCAATAAACAGCCGCTCAAGGTCTAAAGTAAACAGCGCCTTGAGGAAAGGCTCATTTTTCACATCGTCATCCAACTCAAAATCCTCTTCTACGTCAGGTTCTGCAAGCATCTCTGCGCGCATGGACTTATCCATGGTAGAAAACATGTAGATGATATAAACCACATAGACCATCATAAGCAGCAAGCCATGATACCAGTCTAACTCTGATCCACTTATTAGAATCAAGAAAATTAATTCTGCAAGAATTAGCGAAATACCATCTCTCTTCAAGACTTTCTTAGAGACCTCAATTTTTGAGGCCATACCCATTCCTATCACCGCCAATATAGAAACTGCTGGAATCACCATACCGTTGAAGATGGCGCTACCTGCAGTCGTACCGATACCTCCGGAGAATCCGTTGGCGTCATTTAAAATAAAGAGAAAGAAGAGGGAAGTGAATACTTCCGGCATTGAGCTGGCAATAGCATTGATGGTTGCACCGCGAACACCGTCAGATAAGTGTCGACCAATATATTCTGAGGCGGTCATGAAACCATCTCCAGCACGCCAAATAACTAAACAACAAATACTAATAAGAATCAGGGGGATTAGAATACCCATAGGTTAAATTGGTTTCGGTGCGATTTTATGGTTTCCAACTGCTGATTTGAAAGCCTAATATAAGTGATTTTCTTAATACCACGTCGCAAATGGCGGTTTCTTGGGTTTCTATCAATAATTATCTACGATTGTATGCAACCTCTGCCCTATAGAAGTAGTCTAGTGACTGTTATCCATTAATACCACGACCTTATGATAGAGAACTTCTTTAAAATCACAATGCGCAACCTAATGCGCAATAAACTCTTTGTGTTGATCAATGTATCGGGGCTGGCTTTGTCCATGGCTTGCTGTATTGTCGCATTTATCAACTATAAGTACTCGGCGGACTATGATCGCAATCACGCGCACTATAAGGAAATCTACAAAGTCCATATTCGAAAAGAAGCTTCGGGGGAGTTTACGCCCTACGGGATTTCTCCTTTACCACTTGTAGAGGTGATGAAGGCCGATATATCTGGTATTAAAAACGCTACAAAGTATCATTCGGAGAGTTTTGTACTGGTACACGAGGATAAGGTATTGACGAAGAGAGTAGCCTTTGCAGACCCTGAGATTTTCGAAATGTTTACTCTTCCTTTGAAGAGCGGGACGCTTGAGACCTTTAAGGACGAAAAAACCGTACTGCTCTCAGAAAGAGCAGCAAGCGTCTACTTTGGAGATGTAGACCCTATCGGCGAAATCATCACCTTAGTTGACAAAAAGGGTAAAAGCCAAGGCTTTATTGTAGCAGGCATTTTGGAAGATCAGCCCCAAAACTCTAGCCTCAACTTCGATGCTTTGATGAACTTCAGCAACTATTTGACCCTTGACGACAAGGAGAGAAATGACTGGACTAAGTTGATTGCGGCCAGCTTTATTCAGGTTACTGATGAATCGACTAGTCGAGATGTGGAGAAACTATTGACGAACTATGTGGCCGTTCAGAATGAAGCTCGCCCAGATTGGAAAGTAGCTGACTACTACCTTCAGCCACTGGCCACATTCGCACAGACAGCACACAACTTATATTCCAATTGGCTAAGTGCGACACCCGACCCTGTCTCGTACTACGCCCCATTGGTACTCGCTCTGATGATGCTGTTGATCGCAGGCTTCAACTATACCAATACTGCCATTGCGACTTCTGGTAAGCGGCTCAAGGAGATAGGCATACGCAAGGTGATCGGTGGTAACAGGAGTCAGCTTATGCTGCAGTTTATGTTCGAAAACCTGCTCATCTGCTTTATCGCGATACTGCTGTCAGTGGTTATTGCGATTTATATGGTTCCGGCCTATGGTGCCTTGTGGGATGGGATGGTGCTGGAGCTCAACTTCGCCAAGGATCCTGAGATCTTTGCTTTCCTTTTTGGGTTGCTGATATTCACAGGATTAGTCGCTGGAGCCTACCCAAGTATTTATGTGAGCAAGTTTGAGCCTGTCAGGATATTGAGAGGGAGCCTAAGTCTTGGCAAGACGAGCAGGCTGAGCAAGGCATTGTTGACACTCCAAGTAGCTTTTACACTCATGACGCTAGTGACTAGTATGTCCTTTATTCAAAACGCTCAATATCAGCAAACTTTGGATGTCGGGTTCGTTCGTGACAATCTATTGGGTGTGAGAGTTGCCGATGGTGCTGAGGCACAGCAACTCGTCAATGTGATCAGTCAAAACCCAGACATTACAGAGATTCAGACCTCTCCGTACCACGTCACTTACTCCAACTATGCACACACGTTGATTACCGAAGATCGTGAATTGGAGACGCTCATGATGACGTTTACACCTGGGTATCTTGAGTTCATGAACATTGATCTTGTTGCCGGAAGGACTTTTAACCCGGACTTGGTCGAGAGTGAGAGAGAGTCAGCGATCATTATTAATGAGAAGATGGCGGAGAAACTAGGCTGGGATGACCCTATCGGTAAAAGAATCACTTATAATGACACCACTCGCCTTACAGTCATTGGAATGACAGAAAATTTTTATTCAAATGGGTTTTGGGATCCTGTGACTCCTCTTGCAATGCGTGTGGCCGATGAAGAAAAAGCAAAGTTTGTTCTCGCTAAAGTACCTAGTAATAAAGCGCTGGATACCTACGACTATTTGGAAAGCACATGGCTAGCCACCTTTCCCACCACACCTTTCAGAGGTTTTTATCAAGAGGATCGGTTTAGGATGGAACAAATGGTCAATAAGAATATTGTCATCATTTTCTCTTTTCTCGGATTGCTAGCAGTACTTCTTTCTTCGGTAGGGCTTTTCACTTTAGTTTCTCTCAGTATTCAAAGAAGAATGAAAGAGATAGGAGTTAGGAAAGTACTCGGAGCTCAAATATCGGAGCTGGTCACACTCCTAAATCTTGATTTTTCTTGGATTTTGGGAATGGGGGTAGTCATTGGTTTGGGTCTTGGCTTCATGGTCACCGACTTCTTGATCGCTCAGGTTTTCGCCTACCATCAGCCCATCACCTGGATGGCCATGGCAGTTCCCGCAGTGCTCATACTAAGTATTCTACTCTTTACCAGCAGTGGTCGCATTCTTGTTGCCGCTAGGAAAAACCCAGTAGAATCGCTGAGGTATGAATAGATTACGTCTTCTAAACGGAAGATGTGATGGTAGATATAATAACACCTGATCAAGTATTTGGCATGACTAACGGTTTGGCCACATTGGGTTGGGCACTATTGCTCTTTACCCCCAATTGGCACATTACCAGAAAACTGCTGTTTACGTTACTCATACCCACATTGCTCTGCGCGGCGTATTTGATAGCCATGCTTTCGTTCCCAAGCCAAAGCGGGATGGACTTCAGCTCACTGGATAGCGTAGCTGGCATGTTTTCGCAGCGTGAGGTAGTACTCGTGGGCTGGATACACTACCTCGCCTTTGATTTGATGGTAGGTCTTTGGATCAACTTCAATGCACGGAAGCATGGGATTAAGCACCTCTACATTGTGCTACCGCTAATCTTCACCTTCATGCTCGGCCCAATCGGTTTGCTTGCCTATCTTATTCTTAGAAGCATCCTCCTTAAGAAGGTCACTGCTTCTAATTTTGACCTAGACTCAGAATAAGCTTTCTGAAACCATCCTTCCTTATATCTGCTTCATCAAACAGCATAGGTCTCCACTCACCCTCTGCGTACATTTCCGCTTGATCTTTATAGTGATCACTGAATATGTTACCGGATTGACCGGTAGGAAGAATGCTCTCTGAGGAACCGACATCAGCAAAGTCTACAATCCTCCTTGTGGATGGCCCAAAGGTCACATTGAAAAGCCCCTCTTCTGTTAAGGGAAAGCCAAGGTTATTGAGGTTTTCGTCAGATCCGCTAACACGAAAAGGACCAACATTAAAGTAGGGACTCAGCGCCTCGACCTGACCCATCGCATGGCCATGCTCGAGCGTATGGAAGTTATCCCAACTTAGTTCTGCTGCATCCGGACCAAACCTTTCAGATAGGTAATCTACCGCCGCGACAAAACTAGTGTGCATAACGTCTGCCCTCGATTCTACCGACGCAGTATTTACATCATCCCACCAGATCGTGGAGTCGTTTTGGAGCAGCGTGAACATGTTGCGCTTACGGAAATGAGTGCTCATAAAGTCCGTGAATACATCTTCTCCAAGATCGGGGTTGAGCTGCACCAATTCATCTTTCATCGCATGCTCAAACATGTACATGATCCAGGCATAGTACAGTGGAGGACCTACGCTCTCCTTTTCATGTTTTCCATCCCAGTTCTTCAGCGCATCCGCAAATGACTCTTGAGATTCCGTTAGGTCGCGCCCGTCCAATAGATCCACCATCTTTGGGGCTAGTTCAGCTACAATCGGATTGAAGTTATCCATGAACAGGGTCTTTAAATCCTCCCTGCTAAATTTCTCTTTGCTCTCCATGACATCCACTATCCGCTTTGCTCTACCCTCATGGAGGTAGTAGCCTGGGTAAAGAATGCTCGTATCCGCGATATTCATTTCGGATTGATTATTAGCACTGTAGACATAGCCCCAAGGAGGGTTTTCCGACTGTGGATTTTCTGAGAAATCATAATAACCCACAGGATCGTCTTCCCCTGAGGCACCATCCAATATCGCCTTTGGGTTGACATGATCAGGCCGCTTGACCAATCGACCGGCTGCCCACCAGGCAATATTGCCTTCTTTATCCGCATACATCACGTTGAGGCCAGGCGCATGAATCATGCTTGCTGCTTCACGGACATCATCGATACTCTTTGCACTTGACATTTTGTGAGTAGCCTCAAACACAAAATTCTCGAATTGATAGTAGGTCCACCAGGCCGCAACAGGCACCTCCTCGGCCAATGTCTTGACAGCACCGTTCATGATAGGGCCGTGTCGGCTGTCACGTACAGTGAAGCTCACGTTTTCACCATCTTTTACCATGATGGTCTCTTCCCTTGTCTCAAAATCCACCCATTGGTCTACCGCCCAATATTGATTCAAGTTATCAGGATTGATTTTTTCGCGATAGAAGTCCAGGTCATCATTCTCAAACATCGTCAAGCCGGTGGCGATATGCTCGGAGTGTACCAAGGTAGCGAATGGGGTGCCGGCCAGATGGTAGCCGTAATAGTTGAAAGAAGGACTCGAAATATGTGCCTCGTACCATACGGACGGTTGAGAAAACCCGATGTGAGGATCATTGCTTAAGACCGCTTTGCCAGAGGCAGATTTGGAAGGTGACACCACCCAGCTGTTGCTACCTATGAAAGGCGCCAAAGGCAGTTTTTCGAATATTTTAATTACCGCAGAGGCTATACTCACGTAGCTGGTGTCCACGCTTGGATTAGTTTGAATAATGGTGCTTGAAGGGGGCACTTCAAGTTGAAAAGCTGCTAAATATTCTTCCGGTAGGGCCTGCATATAGGAGATAACGGGCTCTGTCTTATGTGCTATCGCAAAACTGAATGACATGTAGCCCATGACGTTGTACATGTCTTGAAGTGTAAAGGGTTCCTTCTCCAAGCCCACCAGATCATACTCGACTGGAGTGAAGCCGGATTCCATAAACTGATTAATGCCCGCTATATAGGCCTCTGAATATAGCAGTTCTTTGCTTTGTCTTTTTCTAAGTGCTTCGGCACTCTTCGCACTATATCGATTGATGCCTAGCGTCTTAAAAAACCTATCTGTTTCCACAAGGTCTTTACCGAACACTTCTGATAACCTACCAGGAGCAATTCGCCGGATCAACTCCATTTGCCAAAGTCTATCCTGCGCATGGAGGTACCCCAATGCCGTGAAGCCATCTTTATCTTGGTCAGCATAAATATGTGGAATGCCATAGTCATCAAAAATCACCTCTACAGGAGCATCTAGTCCTGAGAGTTCGAGGTTTCCTTTGTAGGTGGGTGCTTTACTGCTGATATAGAAGTAACCAACGATGAGAAGTGTAAAAGAAAGAATCCCTAGTAGGAGTAGCAGGGTTTTTAGTATTTTCATGGGTCAATGAAATCAGATATGAACTTAAGAACAGCACTACTGAGCCTTTTGTTGAGCTCAGCTATCGCAATGCCTGTCATCGGACAGGGCAAAAGCAACGACAAAATAGAGAAATTGGCTAAGAAAGTAGAGCCAAAAGTGATTGCGTGGCGTCACGACATTCATCAGTACCCTGAATTGTCTAATCGCGAGTTTAAGACCGCAGAGAAAATAGCCGCTCACCTTGAGAGTTTAGGCATGGAAGTGCAAACCGGGGTAGCTCACACAGGAGTAGTGGGACTACTGAAAGGCGGTAAGCCTGGCCCAGTGGTTGCATTGCGAGCGGATATTGATGCTTTACCTGTAGTGGAGCGCGTGGATCTTCCGTGGGCTTCAAAGGTCAAGGCAAAGTACAATGATCTGGACGTAGGTGTGATGCATGCTTGCGGCCATGATACGCACACGGCGATCTTGATGGGTGTTGCAGAAGTGCTCACTGAGCTACAGTCAGAGCTGAAAGGGTCAGTCAAATTTATATTCCAGCCTGCCGAAGAAGGAGCCCCTATAGGGGAAGAGGGGGGAGCGCAGCTTATGGTCAAAGAAGGTGTCTTAAAGTCACCAGATGTGGACGCCATTTTTGGTCTGCACATTTGGTCAGGTTTTGAGGTTGGTTCGATCTCTTACAAGCCAGGAGGGATTTTGGCGGCCGCCAATGCATTCGAGATTAGGGTGAAAGGCAAGCAGACACATGGCTCTTCGCCGTGGACAGGTATTGATCCAGTGGTTACAGCCGCTCAGATTGTAAACAATCTTCAGACCATCGTAAGTAGGAGCCTGCCATTAACCACCGAGGGGGCGGTCGTCAGTGTGGGCCGTATTTCTGGCGGAGTGAGAAGTAACATCATTCCTGAGGAAGTCTACATGGAAGGTACCATACGTGCACTCGATATGGATATGCAAGAGACAATCTTCAAAAGAATGCAAGAGATCGTAGAGTTTACAGCAAAGAGCAATGGAGCTGAGGCAGAACTAATCATCCACCCTGGCTATCCGGTCACCTACAATGATCCACAGTTGACAGCCAGTGTGATCTCAACTCTCCATGCCACTGCCGGAGAAGAAAATGTCCATGTCATGAAGGCAATCACTGGAGCAGAAGACTTTAGCTTTTTCCAAAAAGAGGTCCCAGGGTTCTTCTTCATGCTCGGTGGTATGCCTAAGGGGCAGGACCCAGCCACCGCAGCACCTCATCACACTCCGGATTTTTATGTCGATGATAGCGGTATGCTATTGGGAATAAAGACACTCAGTCAACTTACGATTGATTACATGAACAAGAAGTAGCACGTGAAAACAATATTTTTTTTATTGACCCACTTGACAAGAGTTGAGGAGGATTTGACAAAGAAAGTCTCTTCAAAGGAAGAGAAGGTTGAACCCTGCACTGTCGCATTTCATAACGCACAGTGCTATATTGATATCAGGGGCTTTTCGATCAGGGTTAAGACACTCTCAGTTCTGGTGGTAGACTATCTCTCTCAAGCGAAATGAACCAACAAGAGCACCAAGAGATTAGACCAAAACTACCGGTTCTAGACGTTGAGCAATACCTGGAAAGGATCAATGTCCGGCAGAGCTATCAGCCTACTTTGTCCTTCTTAAAGCAGCTTCACAGATCGCATCTTTTTGCCATCCCTTTCGAAAACTTGGACATTCATCATGGTCGAAAGATCATGCTCGATGTAAAGCGCACCTTCAAAAAGGTAATTGAAAAGAAAAGAGGAGGCTTTTGTTATGAGCTAAATGGTCTGTTTTTTCATTTACTCCTCCAACTTAAGTTTGACTGCAAGCTTATTTCAGCCAGGGTCTTTCGTGATGATGGGTCCCTAGGCCCAGAGTTCGATCATATGGCCATCATTGTTCGTATAGATGGAGTGCAGTGGTTGGTGGATGTGGGGTTTGGTGACTCCTTTATAGAACCAAAGCGGCTAGAACCCTATCAATCTATGCTCGACTACAATCGCTACTTCAAGTTTGAACAAGACCCTGATGAAAACTACATCTTGCTTATGTCAAAGGAGGGGGTCAATTACGAGCGAAAGTATTTGTTCTCGCTAGATACTCGCGAGTACATTCAGTTTTTAGACATGTGCGATTACCAACAGACCGATCCGGAATCACCTTTTCGAAAAAAGAAACTAATCACGGTAGCGACGAAGGCAGGGAGGATCACACTTACGGATCAGCTATTAAAAACCACTCATCTTGGAGAAGAAACCGAAACGCAGCTCTTAAACCAGGATGAGTTCTACTCTAAGCTAGAGCATCATTTTGGGTTCACGCTACCGCGAAGGCTTCAGTAGGTCATTAGCTTCCTGAAAACAGTGAAGCTTTCACTCATGAATCTTCTGACGCTCTTATACTGATCTTCTTTTTCAAGGAGTTCTGGAGCAGAAAGTACAGCCCCCACCCAATTCTCATCGACCCATTTGCCATGTGTTAGCTTTGGCAGTTCTTCGACTGGAGGATAGGGCCATGGAGAAGCAAAAAAGTAGGGTTCTGGAAATTCATCATCTCCTGGCGATAGCCCAACGCTCACATAACTTGAGGTCTCAGGGTTGCCGGTATTGTTTACAGTGATCTGGGTACTAATGTCAAAGTGATGAGGCCAGCACCTGACCTCAGACGAATTGAAGGCTGTCTTTACCTCTTCAGCGATGAGCTGACCATTGTGAAAATACTTGCCGAGCTCTTGCGAGAGGCTCATGTCCTCTATGGCAAAAGGCTTCCCAACCGAAGTAAGGTATTCCGGTAGGTCGTAGGGCAGGTTCAAAACCAGCTGAGAGGTATCCAAGCCAAATAGTGCAATCTGCTCCTCGAGCCAGACCATTACTTGCCCGTGAGACTTGCCTTGCAGCTCAAACGAGGAGATGGACGTCACACTTTCATCCACAAGGTGCACGGCAAAATCGTTGAACCCTATGGACGAGCGGAACATAATCTTCGCATCAATCCACTTCCCTGCAATGCGGCCATACTCTGGAATCCAGACCAGCGTGGCATTCTCATCCCTTTTGTCAGCTTCCAAGAACTTACGACCGACGGCTGCCACGTTCTGCACACCTAGATGAAACTGGTCTTTTACGACCCGCAGGGCTTCAAAATCTTTGATGGTAAGTTGCTGCCAGGTGGACATTGATAATAACGGTTGTAAACCTAAGTTCAGGTATATTTTGACTGTATCAAAGAAAAGGAATCTTTAAGTCCCGAATTGGTAATTTTGCCTTATGAAGATATTATTTCTCACACATCAAGGCGACTTGGCGGGATCTACTAATAGTATCTTTTATCTATCCAGCGGTTTGGCGGAAAGAGGCCATAAGGTGTTTGTAGGCTGCCGGCAAGAGTCCCTTATCTATGAGTTATTGCAAAACTCCAAGGCTCAGGCCATTCCTATGACGTTTGGTGGAAGGCTTGACTTAACCAACATGCGTCAGATCAAGCAGGCGGTTCAGGATCATGGTATTCAGTTGATTAATGCACAATCAAGCCTTGATCGATATACAAGCGGCTTTGCTAAGTGGCTGTACGGCCTGCCGATAGTACTGATTCATACCAGACGCCAAATTCCCAAGAGCACAGGCCTTTTTATCCAGAATTGGTACTACAAAGCTTCGACGGAGTGCATGGTGGCCGTGAGTCAAGGGGTGAAGGATGCTTTGATTGACTTGGGCCTACCGGCAAATCATATCAGGGTTATCAAAAATGGCACGCCTAGATCCAAGTATAACCTGGCCACACCCAAACTGACGGATCAACTTCGAAAAAAGCACGGTTTGCCGGAGGGAGCATTTGTCATCGGCTGTATTTCCAGAAGGAAAAACCAAGAGCAACTACTCAGGGCCTATGCGCAACTATCCGAAAAG
>JAVKDO010000115.1:0-9585 GCA_040222235.1 Cyclobacteriaceae bacterium | reverse complement strand
GTTAAAACCTAAGTCTAGAGATTTAGGGACTAGGATTTTTACTTCGTTCAAATCAATCGCTAATTGTGAGGAAAGTAAGTCAAGACTTACTTCACCACTCTTTTGAATGTTCAACAATGATAACCCTGATGTATGACACTTAAGAGAATATTGAACCAAATTCGGCACGTAAGAATGATTGACTATTGAGTGCTCATTTATATCACTCTTCGAATATCTAAATTCAATAGTTGTTTGAACTCCGTCCCTATCATCAGCGAAATGTAATTCGTAATATAGTTTGTCAAGAGAATCAATAAGTACTTCTGGGATCAAAGAGATGACTTGGCTTAGGATCTCCAAAAAATTAGACTTCCCACTTCCATTCGGCCCGATCACAATATTCAGGCCCTTGTTCAGCTCTACATCCAGAGATTGGAAAGACTTGTAAGCCCCAAACTTGATATGCTTCAGATAATGCATACCCTAAAGTTACTCGGAATCAACAAATTCTAAATCAATCGTTCTGCGGTCAATGTCAGTTTTGGCCACAGTCACTTGTACTTTATCACCTAGGGTAATCATCTTCTTGTTTCGCTTGCCCACTACGCAGTAGTTCTTCTCATCAAACTCGTAATAGTCATCAGTGAGGTCAGCCATGCGCACCATACCTTCACACTTGGTCTCAACAATCTCCACATAGATGCCCCATTCGGTAACACCAGTTACGATACCGTCAAACACCTTTCCTTGGGTATCAGACATGAATTCTACCTGCTTGTACTTGATGGAAGCACGCTCAGCATCAGCGGCGCGTTTCTCTCTTTCGGAAGAGTGCACACATTTTTCTTCAAAATCATCCTTGTCGGCTGGCTTGCCATTGTCGAGATAGTGCTGCAGCAGTCGGTGCACCATCATATCAGGATAGCGACGAATAGGCGAAGTGAAGTGCGTGTAATGCTCAAAAGCCAAACCAAAATGCCCTTTAGGATCAGTAGTATATTTTGCCTTGGCCATGGACCTAATCGCTAAGGACTCCAGTACATTTTGCTCTGGCTTGCCCTCAATATCTGTCATGAGTGTATTGAGCTCAGTGGAGAGCGCTCCTCCGTTGAAATTGACCTTATGCCCAAATCGAGTAGCGAACTTGGCAAAGTTGTCGAGCTTCTCAGGATCCGGGTTATCATGCGCTCGATAGACAAATGTATGCTCCTTGCCTTCCTTGGACTTATAGTGGATAAACTCTGCCACTTTCTTGTTAGCTAGCAGCATAAACTCCTCTATCATCTTATGCGCGTCTTTCCGCACTTTTTGGATGATGCCGAGCGGCTTACCAGCCTCATCAAGCTTAAACTTTACTTCTACTGTCTCGAATGCTATTGCGCCATTCTTGAATCGGAAGTCCTTGAGCTTTTTGGCCAGCGCATTCATTTGGTTGATTTCAGCAGCATACTCACCCTCTCCTGATTCGATTCGTTCTTGCGCCTCTTCATAGCTGAATCTCCTATCGGAATGAATGACTGTACGTCCAAACCACTGGGACTTGATCTCAGCATCAGGTGTTAGCTCGAACACTGCTGAAAAGGTCAGCTTATCCTCGTTAGGTCGAAGTGAGCATAAGTTGTTAGAGAGCTTTTCCGGTAGCATAGGAATCGTACGATCTACTAAATATACCGAGGTGGCCCTGTCAAGCGCTTCCTCCTCCAGTAGAGTATTGGGTCGTACGTAGTGGCTGACGTCAGCAATGTGGACGCCTACTTCGAAGTTGCCATTGTCCAGCGTTTTCAGCGATAGCGCGTCATCAAAGTCCTTGGCATCCGCCGGGTCGATGGTGAACGTGGTAATATTTCGAAAGTCCTTGCGGTAGCCGATCTCCTTCTTTGTGATTTCTTCAGGAATATTAGCTGCGGCATCTTCAACCTCCTTTAGGAAGGAGAAGGGTAGCCCAAACTCCGCCATGATAGAGTGAATCTCTGCCTCATGCTCACCGGCTTGTCCCAAGATAGCCGTCACTTCGGCAGTGGGGCTTTTCTTTTCATTACCCCAATCCTTGATGCGCACCATTACCTTATCGTTGGCTTTGGCGTTTTTCAATTTCTCTGGGTAGACGTAGAAGTCCGAATATATTTTCCGGTTGTCCGGGATGACGAATGCAAACTTTTGCGATAGCTCCACGCGACCGACGAACTCGATCTTGTTTCGCTCAACTACTTCAGTCACCATGCCTTCCGGCCGTGCACCATGGCGCTTGCCTTTGATGCTAATACTGACCGTATCACCGTCGACAGCACCCTTGAGATCTGAGGTCTTGACCCATACGTCCTCATCCCTACCGGGAATCACCACATAGGCGAATTTGGCATTGACATGGTCGACTTTGCCTTGAAGGGCGTCAGGGTCTTTCGTACTGCTAAAGTTATTTCTTGACTTATGGAGTTGTTCCTGACGCTCAAGTGTGAAGAGCAGGTCAGGGATCATATCCTTACTGATTTTGTCTCGGATACCAAGTGTTTTGATGACTTGGCGTACTGTGAAGGTCTGGTCAATGTTTTCGTTGAACAGATTTAATACTCGTTTTTGGAGCTCCTGTTGATGTTGGCTCCCTTTTTTCCCCTTCGCGGGGCTGTGATGTTTTTTTCTTTTACTCATGTTAATGGAGGCGTGCTCCTTAGATTGAAAAATATTGTGGACCTAACAATGTGAAATTGGTGTTTCATCATTTTAGTCAAAGTCCTTTGGTGGGTCTGTGGGTGGATACCACCTTGTGATTAGGTGCAAAGTTATAGCAATTGTAGCGTCTGATTTCGGTTTGAATGTTAATTCTTGATTATGAGCTTCTTACACTCACCAATCTAACTAATAAATAAGCCGTTGGGTTATCTCAATTATCCATGCACTTTAGGCTACTGAGTTATCACCTGGATGTTTTCTTCAGGGATCAGATCTTTGCCTTGCAATTTGAGATACAGTTGTGCCGTGGCGATCACATCATTGCAGCAGTATCTGGCGATTCTGGCCAGTCCACCTTCTTTATAATAGACTTCATTGACCATACTACCGTCAATATCATCCTTGCTACTCGGTATCCCGAATAAGGTGGTGAGCAGCTCTAGGGAGGTGTAGCTCTTCCAGTCACCAAATTTCCATAGCTCCATCGTATCAATGTGATTGACCTCCCAAGGTTTCTTACCATGGAGTTGTAGTGCATAAGGAAGTGCGAGACCATTGACGAGCATCCTTCTGCCGAGGTAGGGATAGTCGAACTCACGGCCATTGTGAGCACAGAAAGCCAATTTATTTTGATCAAATTTTGACTCAACAAGCGACTTAAACTCACCCAACAAGACACGCTCATTATCATCCGCTATCGCCTTGACCCTCAAACTCAAGCCCTTCTCCTCATGCATATAGTAGATACCAAAGGCAATGGTCACGACCTTTCCGAACTCAGCGTAGATCGCACCTTTGTCAGAGAATAGCTCCTGAGGGCTTAGCTCTTCAGGGTTTTTCAGTTGCCCCGCTTTTTTTGCCCAGAGTGCCTGCATCTCTGGTGAGAGTTCTTCGAAACTGCTTTTCCCGGATACAGTCTCTATATCTATGACCAGTACATTGCTGTCCATGACTTCAAGATAATAAAAATGCTACGGATGCAGAATACCCTTGGCATTGAGTGCCTCGATATAGGTGAGGTTTGTTTCCTGAATGCTCTCAGGTACAAAAATGAATTTCTTGTCAAAAATTTGATCAAGGATGTAATAACTGACCCAGTACTCATTGGTGAGGGCAAAGACTGATGGGTCTATAGGCTCTATCTTGGCATAGCTTTCCTGGTTGAGCTGCTCGATCACATGTCGAAGTGTAGAGGTCTTCTTGTTTTCGCCATTGATGCTTCCATAGCCTTTGGAAGTCACCATGACGGTATTTAACTCAATCAGATTTTTATTGATGATGTACACATCCCATGGCTGCTTGAGATTAGCGTCATTTTGCGGCACTATCGCAATTAATACACCGGTGACAGGTTCAAAGGGGATATCTTTTTTCATGTGCAATCTGCAATTCACTTCATGATAATGACCCAAACCGGGAAATTATCATTCGACCACAAAATAAAAATCCCTTTCATCAACATCCTAGTGATTGCACTACCACAATTCCTTAAATTCAGATTTTATCCCTAATGGCATGATCGCTTTTCGCTACAAAGTTTTTTTAGAGGTAGCCCGACACTTGAGCTTTTCCAAAGCCGCTGACCGACTCAGTATGAGCCAACCTGCGATTAGTAAACACATCAAGACACTCGAGCAAGAGCTAAAGGTCAATCTTTTCGAGAGAAAAGGCAGTAGCATTTTCCTTACCAGACCTGGGGAGGTGCTGATGAATCACCTGCAAGAGGGAACAAACCTGGAGGCGAGGCTCATGTTTGACATGAGTTCACTATTGGACTCTCAAAATGCTGCCGGTCATCTTAAACTGGGTGCTAGCACCACCTTGGCACTTTACATCCTACCGAAAATTCTCTCTGGCTACCGCAAAAACTATCCGAAGCAGTTCATCTCCGTAGTGAATCGCAACTCTGAG
Organism: Cyclobacteriaceae bacterium; assembly: GCA_040222235.1. Lineage (GTDB taxonomy): Bacteria > Bacteroidota > Bacteroidia > Cytophagales > Cyclobacteriaceae > UBA6059. Next base: position 5,025 of record JAVKDO010000115.1, on the reverse strand, counting down.
AACATTGTCAAGGCGCTTCAAAGCAAGGAGATCGACATGGGCATAGCAGAAGCCTTTAGTCGACTTAAGGAGATGAGCTATACCCCATTTACCAAAGATGAAATTGTACTGGTTGGCTCCAAGCTGAGTCCATTCTCAGATGGTCGATCATTGACGATCCCTCAGCTCTATCATTTAAAGCTGGCGTCCAGAGAGCCTGGCTCAGGTACGCTCCAAAGTGTGAGATATGCACTGAAGCAAGCTGGACACACCTCTCACAATCTGCAAGTCGAAGTACAGCTTGGAGGCACAGAGGCTTTGAAGAACTTTGTCTTGTCGGATTCTTTGGTTGCCTTCCTTCCATTGAAAGCGATCAGCAAAGAAGTAGTGCGTGGTGAGCTGGCCATCATACCGGTCAACGGGCTCAAGATAGAGCGCCAATTCTTCTTTATTACACGACAGGGGGAGTATGCTCTACCCACTAGCGAGGCTTTCATCAAGCATGCGCTAAATGGGATAACCTCCGATTATACTTCATAAGTAAAGGGCATAGATATCTGCTCATCTGACCTATAGTCTGTCACTAACTTCAACATCAAATAATTGAAGTGATGGAAACAGTGATCAAGGAAACAAGCTACTACTCAGAACTGACTTGCAACCATTGTGGGAAGGTCTATCCGCTTGATGAGGTACAAGCCTTTGCCACTTGTGATGAAGGTGCCTCATGTGCACGGCCACTGATTGCTCAATACGATTTACCGATAGGCAGTCACCCATCAGAGATTATTGTAGAGCGCAATGATATGTGGCGTTACCATCGCTTGATGCCAGTTTTTGATCACGCTAAATTGGTGACCCTTGGAGAGGGTGACACCCCGCTATTGACCTGTGACAACCTTGGAAAAGAACTTGGCTTGACCTCACTACTCATCAAGGACGAATCGGGCAATCCTACAGGGTCATTTAAAGCACGCGGCTTGAGTGCCGCGATCAGCAAAGCCAATGAATTGGGCGTAAAGGAATGCGTCATCCCGACGGCTGGTAATGCAGGTGGAGCGATGGCGGCCTATTGCGCGAAGGCTGGTATTAAGGCCACTGTCATCATGCCTCGATTCACGCCGAAAGTATTTCAGATGGAGTGCCAATACTTCGGTGCTGAGGTCATTCTTATAGATGGATTCATCTCAGACTGTGGTGCCCTAGCGGGCAAAATCGCCAAGGAAAGAAACTGCTTCAATGTGAGTACAATGAAGGAACCTTTCAGACTGGAAGGAAAGAAAACAATGGGTTACGAGATAGCTGAACAACTCAATTGGCAAGTGCCGGATGTAATCCTGTACCCCACAGGTGGTGGTACGGGATTACTAGGCATTTGGAAGGCATTTCATGAGATGAAGAAAATGGGTTGGATTGAAGGCAAGCTACCGCGAATGATCGCCGTACAGGCAGAAAACTGCCAGCCGATCGTTAGCCTAATGAATGGTGCACGCCAGCTAGGAGATCCTTACACTGGCAAGATATCGATAGCTAATGGGTTGGTGGTACCAGCAGCATTTGCTGAGTCTATGATCCAAGACGTTATCAACACCTCCCACGGATTGGCCATGGCCGTGAGTGATCAGGAAATGATGGATGGCGTCAAGCAGCTAGCGCGAAATGAGGGACTCTTCGTGGCACCTGAAGGTGGAGCACTAGTTGCTGCATTGAAGACCTTGATCGCTGATAGTACCATTGATCGTGAGGAGCAAGTGCTTATGCTCAATACAGGTACTGGCTACAAGTACGCGGATAATATGAGTTAGATCAACCCCATCTCAAATAGCTCCCCAATATGCCCTTTCACTTTTAGGCCTACCTCAGCTTCATTAAGCTGACGACCTAGCTCCTTCTGCATGGAGGTGACAGCTTTGTCATCTATCCCACAGGGGATAATATTATTGAAGTAGTCCAGGTCGGCATTGATATTGAAGGCAAAGCCATGCATGGTCACCCAGCGGCTCGACTTGACACCTAGAGCGCAGATTTTCCTGGGATTCTCTTGTGCTATGTGATCAAGCCATACCCCGGTCAGGCCATCAATTCTACCTGCAGTTATGTCATATTCTGCTAAAGTGAGAATTACCGCCTCCTCTAAGAAGCGTAAGTACTTATGGATATCTGTAAAGAAATTATCAAGATCAAGAATGGGATAACCCACTAGCTGGCCAGGCCCATGATAGGTGATATCTCCCCCGCGATTGATCTTATAGTATTGCGCATTTTTGTCTGCCAGACCTTTTTCATCGAGTAGTAGGTTTTCAGGTTTACCACTCTTACCGAGGGTGTAAACGTGCGGATGGGAACAGAAAAGCAAATAGTTAGGTGTGGGTAGCTGCTCCTCTTCCGGGAGCTTGCGATTCGTGATTTTCAGCTGTACTGTGTCCCTAAATAAGCGCTCTTGTTCATCCCATGCGGCCTGATAATCGATCAAGCCAAGGTTAATAAATTGTGTTCGCTTATTAATAAGGTGATTCACAAATCAGGAGATGTAGGACTCCAACATTTTAAAGCCAGCTTCCGTTTCAAGTTCAATCGATTTTATGGTGGCAGGGAGGAGCATGGCTTCACCTTTTCCGATAGGGTAGGCCGAGCCTGCAACTTTGATGTCAGCAGCCCCCTCCATGCAGACAAGTATTTTGAAGGAATCTAGTGCGGTGTAGTCTCTAGAAGTGGACTTATCAAAATCGAGTTTGTTGGTCGTGAAGTACTCGCACTCGACTAGTGAGACAGCTTCATCTTTTCTGTTTTCATAAAGGGTTTTGTACTCAGGGTAATGCTGGTAATCGATGGCATCTAAGGCTTCTTCCACATGGAGTTCTCGTGTGTTGCCTTGATCATCAGTCCTATCAAAATCATAGATGCGATAGGTGACATCAGAGGTTTGCTGTATTTCCGCTAGGAGGAGGCCCTTGCCAATCGTGTGCACGCGACCCGCTGGTAGAAAGAACACATCATCAGCCTGAACTTCTTCCTGATTGAGAATGTCCATCAACTTACCCTCATTGAAATACTTCAGATATGCTTCCTTGGCCAAAGGGCGATTGAAACCTGAGATCAGCTTACTGCCAGGGTCTGCCTGGAAGATGTACCACATCTCAGTCTTGCCAAAAGAGTTGTGTCTTTCCTTTGCCAACTTGTCATCGGGATGTACCTGGATCGATAGATCGTCATTGGCATCAATGAACTTGACTAACAGCGGAAACTCATTGCCAAACCGTTCATGCACTTTTTTACCGAGCAGTTGAGCACCGTAAGTAGCAATAACCTGATTCAGATCCTGCTCTGCTAAGCTCCCTTCTGCGACCACAGACACATTACCGGACACACCTGAGATCTCCCAGGTTTCGCCGCAGTTAGGTAAGTCGCCAAAGTCCTTGCCGAGGACAGTTTTGATCTTTTGACCTCCCCATAGCTTATCTTTAAATATGGTTTTGAACTTCAGTGGATATAGCCCCATGGTTAGTTTTTTGGTAAATATAAGATGAGCGCTATTGATCGGAAAGGTATTGGTGACTCAGGTGAGCAGAAAGCCGCTGACTTCTTACTAGACAAAGGCTATGAAATCTGTGCAATGAATTATCGTCACAAAAGAGGGGAGATCGATCTCATCGTCAAAAAGAACACTATGATGGTCTTTGTGGAAGTAAAGACCCGTAACAATCTAAAGTTCGGAACACCTGAGCAGTTTGTTTCTGAGCGCCAACAGGAAGTGATTATTGAGACGGCCAATGCGTATGTCTCGGAGGTTGATTGGCAAGGACCAATCCGATTTGACATCATTGCTATCGTACCAGAAAAAGAGGTGGTACATTTTGAGGATGCCTTCTATTGACCAAGCGAGCGCTGGTACTTTTCACGATCATAAATCACTTTCCCTTTCAGATCCCACTCCTTTACTATAAATGGGTGGTTGACTGTATCGAAGGCATATTCCGGATATCGGACTTCACGTTTGCGACGATTTTTGCTAGGGTAGAACTCTCTCCAGATACCCACCTTATGATCGAAATGATATTCACCCATTGCCGCTAAGCTGCCATTCTCGTGAAAAGCGTAGTAGTACCCTTCTTTCTCCCCAAACTGGACAGGAATGATCTCGCGGATTTGCCGAGTCTTCTTATTCCAGTAGGCCACTTGTGACTCTTTAGGCCAGCCTTTGTAATACTTTTCTTTGACTTGGAGGATGTCATGACGGTTGTATCGCATCCATCGCGCGTGCTTTGTTCCCTTATAAAATATCCCCTCTTCCAGCACCTGATCACCCAGCATCTTCGTGTAAGGTCCATGTAGAATAGCTCCATTATCAAGATCTATCTTGCGCGAGTTGACTATTTTCTTCTTTTTGAAATTGTACCAATAGATATCTCGCACATAGGGATCCGGAGTTTCATGCTCCTTGAGATAGTAGAATAGCTCGACGACCACATTGTCACCAAACCCGGTCTTGGTAAATCCTTTTTTGGTCTTGATTCCGTAAAAGACTTTTTTCTTGGGCTTCTTTTCTTTGCGTTGATCCAGACTATCTAGGATATCCTCCTCTGCATCAAGGTCGATAGTCAGTGGCGTGCTATAGTCTACCTCAAACCAATTATCAGTGGCATCCTGAGCCTTAACTGAAGTGCAGAGCCCCAGACTTATCAGCAATGAGATGAGAAAAACCGCTATGAATGAATGTTGCTTCACAGATTGAAAGTTAATCATACTGGCACAAAACGAAAAAAAGGCTGCATTATTGAAATGCAGCCTTTCCATCCATGGTTTGGATTATCTATTACGAATTGAGCTCTACGCTCCTTTTGATAAAGTTGGTAAGGCTCGCACCTTTCAGCATGTTCTGAGCAAGTAGTGCTAGATCATAAGCTTGGTTGGCAAGCCTTTTCTTCTCCTCTTCCCCTTCAGCATTAATGATGCTTTGAACCATCTTGTGATTAGCGTTGACCGTCACAGTAAGCATCTCGGGCATATCACCCATCATGAACGGGCTACCACCTCCGCCAGTCTTGG